>NZ_JANUEA010000012.1:0-315886 GCF_024810135.1 Pseudomonas sp. BIGb0164
GCCTGCGATGGCATCGATTGGGTGTGCCTGATGTACCGAGGTGTTTGCATCGCAGGCAAGCCAGCTCCCACAGTTGACCCGGGCCGACAGTTAGATACTGGTCGGCTACCAGGCCGCCGCGTTTGCGTTTGCTCTTGATTTTGATCTTAGGCGCCCCGTCAAACACGCTGGCCGAACGCAGGCTTGAATCCGTGGGTAACCCGGCAGGACGCCGGGTTAGCCGTCCTGGGCCAAGGATGGCCCATGACGGCGGCCCACGGATTCAAGCCGGAGTGAGGGCATGCCGAGCCTAGGCGAGGCACCGAGTGTTGGGGCAAGAGCCCTTTGGTTACTTTGGGGCTTTTCCAAAGTGACCCGCCGTAAGGGCGGAACCGTAAGCAGCCGTTACGCAAATAACGGATATGTACCCACCCCCTAGCACACCCAAATGCCCCCCACATTTCACACCTGTGAAAGCTTGTGAGATCTTGCCAACAATCCCGCTTTCACCCCCCGCCACCCCCTAGTATCAAGTCCTCGTGCGCCCCCACTCACATGGACTGAACAATGATCAACCGACCCGAAAAAGCCGCCTCGCCGCGCATCCCCGAAACCAAGGCACCGGAACGTGTGTTCGACGCCCTGCTCAACAAGGCCAAGACCTTGGCAGCCGCCGGGTCGGGCGACAAAAACTTCAAGCCCAAAGTACTGGCCGCCCACTCCGGCGAGAGCCTGAAAAAGCCCAGCGAGATCAAGCCCGACGATTACAAGGAAGTCACCGCCCTCCCCGCCAAGCTCGACATCGACAAACTCAAAGTCGTGTCCGAAGACAAAGACGCCGGGGTCATCTACTTCGAGCAGGACGGCAGCAAGTTCAAGATCACCCGCGAAGGCGCCGAGAAGGTCCAGGAAGGCTTCGACACCCTCAAGGGCCTGCACTTCGGCCACGCGGTGGCGCCGGTCAATCAGGGCGGGCCGGATGAAGGCACGCCGCTCTATGACCTGCTGCACACCCTCGCCGAAACCCAGGGCACTCCGGCCGGCAAAGAGATTCGTGAAGCCCTGGGCAACCCTGACCAGCAACTGCTGCGCGAAGACGACCCCACCGTGCGCCTGGCCAATGTGAAGTCCGTGGGTGAAGCCAAGGACGGGGTGGTCAAGGTCGAGATGGAAAGCGGCCAGACCCTGGTAATCTCCGAAGCGCTCACGCCCGAGGCCTTCGCCAGTTTCAACAGTGCCGGCGTGACCAAGGCGGCCCTCGCCGAGGGCAAGGCCAAAGGCTATGAAGAGGTCACCAGCCTGCCCGGCGACCTGGATTTCAGCCAGCTCAAGGTGGTCTCCGAAGACCCCAAATCCGGCGTGATCCTGTTCGAGCACCAGGGCAAGAAGTACATGATCAGCCAGTCCGAGGCCGCCCTGCCGCAGCCCGGCGCCGACCTGAGCAACCCCAACCCCAACGCCGGTAGCAGCTTCTACAACTTCCTGAGCGCGGTGCACAAAAGCGAAGGCACCCAGGCGTTCGACTACATCAAGAACGCCCAGTCCCTGCCCGGCCAGGAACTGCTGCGCAAGGACGAGGCCAGCCTCAAGCTGGGCGATATCAGCAAAGTCGATGCGCCCATGGACGGCATCCTGGTGGTCAACGGCACCGACGGCAAACTGCTGGTGGTGTCCAAGGACATCACCCCCGAAGCCTTCGCCGCCTACAGCACCAAGGGCCAGACCCTGGCTGGGATCGAGAAGGCCAAGGGCGACGGCTACAGCCTGGCCGGGCCGGATGCGTATTTGTCGTCCACCGAAGACATCATGAGCGTCGGCGGCGTGGGCGATTATGGCCCCGGCCTGATCGCCTTCACCCAGCACAAGCCGGGCGGCGCCGAAGAAAAGATTGTGGTCAGCGAAGACAGCAACCCGCAGATGTTCGAGCAGATCTCCGGCTACCGCACCGACATCGCCCAGCAGACCACCGACGTCGACAAACTGCGCGCCGACAACGGCCTGCCGCCGCTCAAGGACGTGTCGGTGGACAACCTCGCCACCACCGAAAAAGATGAAAGCGGCAACCCGCTGTCGGTGCAGGACCTGTCGATGAAAACCCTGGTGGACAGCTACCGCGCCGGGGTCAAGGACGGCAGCATCGGCAAGGACGACCCACGCGCCAAGTTCCTGCGTGCGGTGGAAGCCAAGAGCATGGCCGACAACGGCATGTCGATCATCCCCGAGCACGGCTTCGGCAACCAGGGCATCGCCACCACGCCCATCGATGTGACCTCGCGGGATGTACGCGACAACATCTTCGACACCAAGTCCATCGACAAGACCATCGGCGAGCTGCTCGGTGACTCGACCATCCAGGCCGACATCAAGGCCAACCACGACGCGGCGTTGGCCAAAGTTGACGGCGGCCAGGCCAAGGTCGATGAAGTGCACCAGAAGCTCATCGACAGCACGTCCTCGGAGAACTTCACCAAGTACATCAAGGCGCTGCAGGACGACGGCAAGACCGAACTGGCCACCCAGGAGATCCAGACCGCCTACACCGCCCTGGCGGATGTGGACCCGGCCAAGGCCGACAACTTCCTGCAGAACCTGCAGATCGACGGCTACACCGATGCCGTTGAAAAGCTGATGGATGACCCGAGCAAGATCAGCGATGACAACACCGCCTTGGCCACCCAGGACAACACCCTGGCCATCCTCTCGATGTTCAAGGGCGGCGCCGACGGCCTGCCGCGCCAGGCGCTGGGGGTGTATTCCAAGTTCGTCGACCAGTTGCTCAAGGACAAGGGCGCCGCCGCCGACTTCGGCAAGGCGATGATCTCCCTGGGCGATACCTGGCAGAAGAACGGCGTGATCAGCTTCAGCGATATCGAACACGCGGTGAGCAAGGAGATCATGCCGAATCTCAGCGAAGAAAACCGCAGCTCGTTCGTGAAGAACCTGACCTTCCTCAAGGACAACGGCGTGCTCGGCTCGGTCGGCGGCGCCATCGGCATGGGCCGTATTGTCTACCAACTGGCCGGCCAGGGCGGCAAGCTGGCCGACACGCCGATGAAGCGCCTGGGGATCGCCAACGACTTCCTCGGTTTCCTTGGCACCGGCTCGCACTTCGCCACCCTGGGCCTGAAGGTCTATGACAAGTTGCGCGGCACCAACGCCTACAAGCTGATGGGTTTCGACCGCTCGCTGCCCGACCTCTGGGCCAAGCCCGGCGAGGGTTACCACGCCCTGCCCAAGGACGCCGAGGCGGTGCAGAAGAAGTACTTCGAGATCGTCGACCAGGCCATGGACGACGGCAAGGACGTGGGCAAGGTGCTCAACAGCGGAGGCTGGAGCGACGAAGGCGCGAAGAAAGTGCAGGAAGGCATCGAGAAAGGCATCGCCAGCCGTGGCGGCGTGGCCGGTGCCGGTTTTGGTGCCAAGTTCGCCAGCAGCGCGATCAAGGTGATTGGCATGGCCACCGACGTGGCCGGTGGTGTGATCAGTGTGGTGCAGGCCGCGTTCACCCTGCGCGACGGCGTGCGGGAAAAAGACCCGGTGAAAATCGCCTCCGGCTCGCTGTCCATGGCCGGTGGCGTCAGCAGCCTGGTGGCCGCCGGCGGCGGCGTGCTCACCACCCTCGGCGTCACCGGCCGCATCATCCCGTTCCTCGGCCCGGTGGGCTTCCTGATCTCCGGCGCGCTGTCGTTTGTCGGCGCGATCCTCAGTACCGTGCAGTCCCACAAACTGCACAAGATCTCGATGCAGAACTGGAACCAGATCCAGGACTTCAAGCAGGACGGCCTGCTCAAGCCCAATGGCGATGAAGCCTACGTGTGGCTGCAGACTTACCTGTCCGACTGGGGCCAGCGCGATGCGCCGCAAGACCAGAGCATCTTCGACTTCCGCAAGGAAGAATGGGATGCGCGCTCCAGCATTCGCGGCGGAGACCATCGGCGCGACCACCCGGACTACATCGGCGACGGCAACAACCGCAATTCCGAGGACTACAAGTACTCGCTCAAGCCCTCGGAATGGACCAACGACAACCACGACATCATCTGGCGCGTGGGCGACGGCTACGGCGGGCCGTACCACGACGTCGATAACTCATAAAGCACTGACCCACCACAAAACTAATGTGGGAGCGGGCTTGCTCGCGAATGCGGTACATCAGTTACAGATAGGCTGACTGGTAAACCGCATTCGCGAGCAAGCCCGCTCCCACATTTTTGATCTGTGTTGGATCAGATAAGGCGCGCAGCCACCAGCCAGTCCGCAACGGCCTGGAACGAGGCATCCGGTACGGGATCGCCCGGCACCGTCTTGCGGTAGATCTCCCCGGCCAGCGCCTTGTCCGGCGCGTGGGGAATGCCCAGGTCATACGCTTCCTGCAGCATCAGCAACGCCTCTTCCGGTGACGCACGGCACACCACCACCGGCACTGGGGTTTCCCCGCGCACATAACGCACGCCGATCACGCAGCCGTCGGTGGTGCCGATCATCATCGACGCCCGGCTCAAGCCCAGCTTGGTGGCCAAGGCCTGCATCTCGTTGCGCTGGCGCCGCCGTTCGCTCTTGATCAGCGGGTCGCCGTCGATGTCCTTGCGCTCGCGCTTGGTCTCGCTGCGGGTCATCTTCATGTCGCGGCCAAACAGCCAGCGCTGCATCATCACGTCCACGCCGCCTACCAGGATGAACGCGCACAACACGGTGAACACCAGTGGCTTGAGCACCAGGAAGAACGTCGACTCCATGCACTCCGCGCCACACCGCGACGACTCCATCAGCGCCTGCAACGCGTGCTTGCCCACCACGTAGAAAGCAATCGCCAGCACGTGCACCTTGATCAAGCCCTTGATGAACTCCACCAGGTTGCGCAAGGCAAAGATCTTCTTCATGCCCTCGGCCGGGTTGATGCGCTTGAACTCGGGCTTGATCGGGTCCACCGAGAACACGAAGCCGCGCATGGTGATGATGTTGGTCAGGATCACCACGCCCGTGGTCACCGCCATCACCGGCAGGGTGATGCTGATCACCAGTTGCTCGGCATGGTCGAGCACCCGTGGCCACACGGTGGCAAAGGGTTCAATGTAGATCTGCGCGGTGAGGTCGATCAACGCGGTGACCTGGGCCTTGGCCCGGGGCGCGAGGATCGAAATGCACAAGGTGCAGAACAGGATGACCATGCCCGACACCAGGTCCTGGCTCTTGGCGACCTGGCCTTTCTTGCGCGCGTCCTTGAGCTTTTTGTCCGTGGCCGGCTGGGATTTCTCTTCGCTGGTATCGGCCATGGCTACTCCATGCCTGCCAGGGTCTTGAGCAGCTCGACCGTGCC
The DNA here is from genome assembly GCF_024810135.1 of Pseudomonas sp. BIGb0164. Classification (NCBI taxonomy): domain Bacteria; kingdom Pseudomonadati; phylum Pseudomonadota; class Gammaproteobacteria; order Pseudomonadales; family Pseudomonadaceae; genus Pseudomonas; species Pseudomonas sp. BIGb0164. The sequence continues at coordinate 5,297 of NZ_JANUEA010000012.1, forward strand.
GCGGAACTCGGAGAGCTGGTCAAGCATCAGCGGAATCAGGAAACCGATGTAGATCACCATCAAAATCGTGAAAAACAGGTTCTTCACCGGCAGCGACAAATCGAAGATATGCAGGTTGGGCGCCATGCGCGACAGGTAGGCGAGCATCAGGTCGGTGATCAGCAGCGAGATCAGCAACGGCGACACCATCAGCACCCCCACGCGCATGATCTGGTCGAGGATCGACAGCACCGCCAGCAATGCCGAGCTGGCAAACACCGGGGTGAACGAGGTCACCGGCCATAACTGATAGCTGTGGTAATAGCCGTCGACCATCAGGATAAAACCGCCGGACATGAAGAACAGCGTGATCAGCATCACCGTGAGCAACGTCGCCATCACGCTGGACTCCCCCGACGACAAGGGGTCCACCAGTTGCGCCATGGTCGAGCCGCGTTGCAGGTCGATCAACTCCCCCGCCACCTCGGCGGCCCAGAATGGAATGCCGAACAACAGGCCGATGAGGATGCCGATCAGGAACTCCTTGATCAGCAAGCCGGCGATAAACACGCTGCCGTGTTCGGGCATTGAGGTCAGCGACTCGAACACCGGGAAAAACATCGGGATGGAAATCGCCACGGCCACACAGCCACGGATCATGCCGGTAAGGCCCAGACGGTTGAACGCCGGGGTGATCACCACCACGCCCATGGCGCGACAGGCGGCGAGCGAGGCGGAGCTGATCACCGGGTAGGCGACCTCCAGGAACTGCGCGGTCAGGCTGGCATCCATGGGCGGTCAGCGCGTCCACATCGGGAAATTGTCCAGCACCTGGCCGCCCAGTTCCGCCACCTGCCCGGCCAGCACCGGGCCCAGGAACACGATGGTCAACAGCACCGCCACCAGCTTCACCACCTGGGGCAGCGTCTGGTCCTGGATCTGCGTCAGCGCCTGGAACAGACCCACGCTCAAGCCCACGATAATCGCCACCCCCAGCGCCGGCGCAGAGAGCATCAGCACCGTCATCAGCGCCTGTTTCATCAACGACAAAAATACGTCCTGGCCCATCTTCCCCCCTCAACACACACCACCCTGTAGGAGCCCGGCTTGCCGGCGCCTACACGGGTTAGCCGTAACTCAGAATCAAACCGTGCATCAGGCGCGACCAGCCGCTCAGGGACACGAATAAAAAGATCTTCAGCGGGATCGAGATCAGGTTCGGCGAGACCATCGACATGCCCATCGCCATCAACACGTTGGACACCAGCAAGTCCACCACCAGAAACGGGATGTACAGCAGGAAGCCGATTTCGAAGGCACGGGTCAGTTCCGAGCTGACGAACGCCGGGATCAGCACCACCAGGTCGTCATCGCGCAAGTCGGCGCGGGCCTCCGGCGACCAGATGGTCTCGGTGGCCTGCACAAAAAAGCCCCGCTCGGATTCGTTGGCAAAGCGCTTGAGGTGCGCCTGCAACGGCGGGCGCAGGGCATCGCCCAGATCCTTGAGTTGCTCCACATGCTCGATGTTGAGGTCGCGCCCCTCCACCTGGCGATACATGTCGCCAATCAGCGGCGTGGTCACGTACACCGACAGGATCAACGCGATGCCGTACAGCACCAGGTTCGGCGGCGTCTGTTGCACACCCAAGGCGTTGCGGATCAGGAACAGCACCACCGAGATCTTCATGAAACCGGTGAGTGTCACCACCGCCAACGGGATCAGCCCGATCGTCGCAACGACCAGGATGATCTCGATCAGGTTCGGCTGATAACCGGTCATGGGGTGGCAAAACTCAACAGGCGCACGCCCAGGCCGTCACCGATTTTCACCAGTTGGCCCTGGCCGACACGCCGTCCGTTGACCATCAGGTCGACGCTGTCCACGCCGGGGGTGTTGAGCTGCAACAGGCTGCCGGCGCCCAGTTCGCGCAATTGCGCCAGGGTCAGTTCCAGGCTGCCGACCTGGCACACCAATTTCAGCGGCAGGTCATCCAGGGCCGCAGCCGCATCAACGTCACTCATCGTGTTCTCCGCATCCAAAAGGGGGGCTTTTAAGGCTTCCTGCAGGCGCAAGGCATCACCCTGGTGTTGGCAGCGCGCCTGCAAGCGGCCGTCCAGGTCGAGCAGCAAACCGCTGCCAGGTTCGAGCATCAGCACGTCGCCGGGGCGCAGGCTGCGCAGTTCGCCCAGGCTCAGCCACTGTTTGCCGGCGACGACCGCCAGGGTCTGGCGCAGGCCGGGCAGCGGGTCGGGGTCGACCTCACCCCATTGCGTCAACAACTGCGCCACCCGCTCGGCGGCGCCCTCACTCAACTCCAGCTGCGCGCTGAAGGCGGGCCCATTGCCGAAGCTCAGTTCCAGCGCCAGCTGCACGGCAAACGGCCGTTGGCCCAATCCTTCGGTGGCTTCGAGCAATTGCACCGGGTGGCCGAGCAGCGGTTCGAGGGTCTCGATCAGGTCGAGCACCGCCAGCTCCAGCAGCAACGAGCGCGGCAGCGACGGCAGCGTCTGCGCGTCGAACTGCAGCGCCAGCGGCGCCAAGGCCTGCTCCAGGGCGGCGGTGGGCAAACGCAGGCGCACCGGCGCTCGCCCCAGCAACAGCAGCACATCGCGCGGCGCGTTGAGGGGCTGCGGCTCGGCGGCCCAGCTCACACGCAGGTCTTGCCCGGCGCAGCGCCCCTGCCACGCACGACGGCGCCGGTGCAGTTGGTTATGCAACGCCAGCAGCGCCGGGTCGTAGTGGGTCAGCCACGGCGACAGCGGATCGGCAAGGGCTGCAATCATGTGCCAACGCCTTCGTCGCGCAGCTCGCCTACCCGGCGCTCATCGCTTTCGCGGCCCTCCAGCAGGCTTTGCCAGGCGTCGGACTGACGCTGGCGGCTGAGGCGCTCCTGGCGAAACAGATCACGCTCACGCTCCTGGCTTTGCAGGGTGGTGGACACGTGGGTCACGTCGTTTTCCAGTTGCTGCTGGTCATCGGACAGGCCGCGCAGACGGTCCTGGGCTGCCTGCCAGCTGGCCACCGACAAGCCCTCGGTGAGGGATGCATACACCTGGCGCGCCTCTTCGGCGATGGCTTCACGGTGCAGGCGCAATTGCTCCTTGGCGTCGGTCAGCACGCCGTGGGTCTGTTCGCAGCGCTGCTGCTGGGCAGCCAGTTGGCTGGCGGCCCGTTGTTCACGCAGTACCCGCAGGGTTTGCAGGGTGCGCAGTTGATCGGTTTTCATGAGGCGTTCTCCTTTACTGCTGCCAACGCAACAATCTTAAAATCCATGAAGATCAAATGTGGGAGCTGGCTTGCCTGCGATCGCGGTGGATCAGCCAGCCCATCTGTGATTGATACACCGCCATCGCAGGCAAGCCAGCTCCCACAGGGTTCTGCGTAAACTTGCAGAGTGCTGTTCATCGTCAATCTCATGCCAACACCTGGCGCATACGGGTCAGGGTCTGTTCCAGGTTGCTCGGCTCATCCGCGTTCTGGCGCAGGAAGGCTTCAATCGCGGCGTGGCGGGTGATGGCTTCGTCAGCCAGGGGGTCGCTGCCGGCGGAGTACTCGCCCACGCGGATGAGCATTTCGATTTCGCCATAGCGCGCCATCAATTCGCGGATGCGCATGGCCAGGCGCTTGTGCTCGGCACCGGCGACCTGTTCCATCAAGCGGCTGCGGCTGCGCAGCACGTCCACCGCCGGGAAGTAGTTGCGCTGGGCCAGTTCGGCGCTGAGGGCGATGTGCCCGTCGAGGATCGAACGCGCCTCTTCGGCCACCGGGTCGCTGGCGGCATCGCCTTCGGTGAGCACGGTGTACAACGCGGTGATGCTGCCGGTCGGCCCGGGGCCGGCGCGCTCCAGCAGGCGCGGCAAGGCCGAGAAGAAGGACGGCGGGTAACCGCGACGGGTCGGCGGTTCACCCACTGCCAGGCCGATTTCGCGCTGGGCGCGGGCGAAGCGGGTCAGGCTGTCCATCAGCAACAGCACGTTGCGGCCCTGATCGCGGTGGTATTCAGCCAGGGTGGTGGCGACAAACGCCGCCCGCACGCGCTCGGCGGCCGGGCGGTCCGAAGTGGCCACCACCGCCACCGTGCGCGCCCGCGCCTTGGCATCCAGTTGCACGTCGAGCAGTTCACGCACTTCCCTGCCCCGCTCGCCGATCAGGCCGATCACGATCACGTCGGCCTCGCTGTTGCGAATGATGCTGGCCAGCAACGACGACTTGCCCACGCCCGGCTCGCCAAAGATGCCCATGCGTTGGCCCTGGGCCAGGGTCAGCAAGCCGTCGATGGAGCGGATCCCCAGCGCCATCGAACGTACGATCAGTTGCCGGGAAAACGGCGCAGGGGGTTCGGCGTGCAGCGGGTAATGCTGCAGGGCCAGGGTTGGCGCCAGCCCGTCACCGTCGAGAAAATCGCCCATGGGGCTGATCACGCGACCCAGCTGTGCATCGCCCACGGCGACGCCCAGGGTTTCGCCGGTGGCGGTGATTTGCGTGCGGGTCGACAGCCCTTCCATGGAGCCGATGGGCGACAGGATCGCCTCGTCGCCATCAAAGCCGATCACCTCGGCACTCAGGCTGCGGCCGCTGCCCGGGTCGCGCAGCTGGCACAGCTCACCGATGCTCGCGCCGGCCACACTGGCACGCAACAGCACACCCCGAATGCTCAACACGGTGCCGTGCATCGGCCGCAAGCGGGCCTGGGCCAAGCGCTCATGCAGGCGTGGCAACAGGTGCTGCAGGTTCATGCCACACCTTCTTCGGCGAACGGCAGCAGGCTGCGGCGCAGGTTCTGCAATTGGGCTTCCAGGCCCAGCTCGACGGAGCCTGCGGGGCTGTTGAGACGGGCCTGGCCGGCGCCCAGTTGCTCATCGGCGTCCACGGCAATCGCCAGGCCTTCAGCCTTGAGGCGCTGGCGCAGGGCATCGACGTCGGCGGGCGGCACCCACAGGGTCAGGGCCTGGTCCTGGCGGAACGCGCTCAGTGCCTGGCGGGTGCAGCGCGCGATACGCTCGGCGTTGTCCAGCTCGCCCAGCACTTCGCGCACGATGCCCAAGGCCAGGTCGGCCAGCGACGCCTCCAGGCCACTCAAGTAGTGCTGCACCTGGGATTGAGTGTCTACCAGCAGTTGCGCGACCTGCTCGGCGCCCTCCAGGCGTGCGCTTTCAAAGCCTTCGGCGCGGGCGGCCTGCAGCCATTGGTCGCTGTCGGCCTTGACCTGTTGCGCCTGCTCCTTGGCGGCTTGCAGAAACGCAAAGCCTTCGGTCCACAGCGCTGCTTCTTCGGCCCGCAGGATGCGCGCCGTGGGCCGGCTCGGTAATTCACTCATGGGGTGGTGTCCTCGGCGGCCAGGCACGCGGCGGCGGCCTGCACGATTTCCAGGTCGCGGGGCAACCGGGCGCTCTGACCTTGGGGGAAGACAAAGCGCAAACGCAGCCAGCCTTGCAGGTCAGCCTGCTGGGCGTGCAACCAGGCGGCTACGCAGCCCTGGCCGTCGCGGTCGATGGCCTCGATCAGCTCGCCGGGGTCACGCAGCAAATCCGCTGCCCCGCCCAGTTGACGCAATGCCAGGGCCTGACTGAACACATCGGCGCCGAGGCCTTCGCGCAGTTCGTTGACCACGTCGCGGCGAATCTCGCGGCTCAAGGTCGAGGCATGCCAGATCGCGCCGCACAACCTCGGCAAGCGCGCGAACTGCGCCGGCGACAACAGCAACACCGGCAAATCAGCGGCCAGGGGCGTCACCAGTTGGTCCAGCGGGGCCAATTGATAATGGCTGACCAGCAACTGTTCCAGGCGCTGGCGAAACCGCGGCTGGCGGTGCATGGCGTGCAGCACCTCGTCCGGCAGCTCAGCGGCAAAACACGCACCCAGGCTGGGCCCGCGCACAAACTGCAACGGCTCGGCGATCAGCCCTTGCCAACGTTCAAACACGCTCATTCACCCTCCTTGAGTACATACAACGCCTGGGCCTGACGGCGTGCCCATTGCTGACGGGCCAACACACCGAGGGCGCCGAGGGCGATCAGCAACAGGCCGCCGAACATCAGGCGCGCCTGGGGCAGGTTGTCTTCCAGCAGCCACAGGCCCATGAAACGCGCCAAACGTGGCTGCGCGGGGTTCTGGCTGATGGCCACGGCCGCCTTGATCGCCGTGACCGACACGCCGTCGTAGCTCAGGCCGGAGATGCCGTTGGCCACCAGGGTCTTGATCTGCGGGATCAGGGTGTTGATGTCGGTGCCCGGGTCATAGCGCACCAGCACCGAGGCCGACGACGGCGAAATCACGCGTTTGAGCAAGTCGTTGTCCGGCAGCACCACGTGCACCCGCGCCGCCACGATGCCGTCGATCTGCGACACCGAGTGCGACAGTTCTTCACTCAGCGCATAGATCATCTGCGCCCGCTCCTGCACCGGCGACGACACCAGGCCGTTGCCCTTGAACACCTCGCCCATGTTGGAAAAGCTCTGCTGCGGCAGGCCGGCGTTGTCGAGCAGGGTCATGGCTTCGGCGAAGCGTTCTTCGTCGACCACCACCTTGAGTTGGCCGTTGTCCTGGGTCTTGCGCTCCGCCGGGATGCCACCGCGCAGCAGCACCGCGACCATCGCGTTGGCGTCGCGCTCGCTGAGGTTGGTATAGAGGTCGGTGTTGCACGCCTGCAACAGGCTGGCCAGCAGGCCGATCAGCAACAGGCGCAGGGCGCGGTTTGGGCTTGGCATGGCGTTATTGACCCTTGAGCAGCGTGTTGGCGGAACCGGAAATCTGCGTCGCACCGCGCACCACCATCTGGGTTTCGATGGAGTAGTCGAACATCTTGCCCAGGGAGTGGACGATCTGGTCGACCTGTTGCTCGCCGACTTTCTTGCCCGGCTCGCCCTGGGGCGAAGCACTGGCCGTGCGAATTTCCGCCGAGGCCGGTGGCGGCGCCGACGGGTTATTGGTGAGCACGTCGGCACGCTCGGAAAACGCCCGCGTGCGGTCGATGAAACTGTTCATGCGCTCCATCAAGCCCGAGCCGATCTGGTGCGGGCTCGCGCCTTCGGGCATGCCCTTGGCGGTATTGGCCATGTGCTCGAACAGATTCTGCGAGGCCCCTGCGGGCCCCGCGCCAGCGGACGGCGGCAAGGCCGAAGCGCCAGCGGCGAGACTGATAGTCATAAGGGTTACCTACTCTTCGTCGTCATCGGACATGGCGTCGTTCAGCAGTTCCTGCATCTTCGGCATGATGATGAACTGACCGCCGATGGTGACCGCCTGCGTGATCAGCGCATCGTTGAATTCGGCATCGCTGGTGTCCGAGGTGTCGGCCGGTTTATCGGCAGCCTTGGCGTTGTTCACCGCGGCATTGAACTTGGCTTCGGGGCTTGGGCCACCGGTGCCGGGCGTACTGTCGATCGGGGTAACGGACATGGTGCTGCTCCTTTACTGGGTTGGGGTTTCGGTACTGACTTGCGCGCCACGGAACACCCGCACACCGCGCTCGCGCGCCACCGGGGCGGCCACGACCGTGGGTTGCAGGTGATCCACATGCTGCTGCACCAACGCCAGGTAGGGCGGTGGGCCGGACACGAACACTTCATCGCCCTCGGGGCCGTTGCGCATCGACAGCTGCTGGCCGAACACGTCCAGGCTGTTGAGGTAGGCCTGCAACTGGTCCAGGTTCAGGGCACTGGCCTTGAACAGCTTGGTGGTGATCTCATCGCTGGTGTTGAGGTACAGCAGGTTGCCGTCGAAGTACCAGGTCAGGCCGTTGGTGCTGCACAGGGTCTGCAGGAACTCACCGGCGGTGGCCGCGCGAATGGTGCTGCGGGCCTTGCCGCGCACCTTGTCGGAGAGCACCAGCGGCACGTCGAGGTTGTGGCCGAATTCTTCCAGGGCGCTGCGCACATCCTGGTCCACCAGTACGTAGGCATAGGGTTGGGAGAACCACGCCGGCTCTTCGGCAGCACGGGCCAAACTGCTGCCGAACAGGCATAGGACGGCCATCAAAAATATGCTTACATGGCGTCCGCCTTCGCCCAACGAGTCGTGACGATGTCCAAGAACTTTTTGCTCGCCAGTACCCTGCTTTTGGCTGCCTGCTCCAGCAAACCTGCGACCGATGCCGACAAGTCGCTGCAACTGGCGGGCGACCTGAGCAAGCGTGGCGACTACGCCAGCGCAGCCGCATTGTACGAGCGTGCGACCCAGCAACCGGGGGCCGGCATCGAGCTGTGGCTCAAACTTGGCCAGGCCAAACTCGACGCCAAGGACGCCCTCGGCGCCGAACGCGCCTTCCAGCAAGCCCTGGGTTTCGACGCCCGCAACGCCGACGCCCTGCTCGGCCTGGGCACTGCGCAATTGCAACTGGGCAAGACCCAGCGCGCCGTCACGGCCCTGAGCCAAGCCGCAGACCTCGGCGGCCTGCCGGTGGCCTACACCCGCCTGGGCGTCGCGCACGTCCTCAATGGCCAGGCCGCTGCCGCGCGAACCGCTTTCGCCAAGAGCCTGAGCCTCAAGCCCGACGACCTCGACAACCGCTGCAACCTGGCCCTGGCCTACGCCCTCGGTGGGCAATCGCAACAAGCACTGGACGCCATCGCCCCCGTCACCCAATCCCCCCGCGCCCTGCCCCGGCACCAGCGCAATGTGCTGCTGGTGATGGTACTGGCCGGGTACGAACAGCGCATTGCCACACTGCCGCTGGACGATATCCCCGCTGCCGAGCGTGAGCGATTGGTGACGGAAGCGAAACGCATCAAGGCCATCAGCGACCCGGTGGCGCAGGCGAAAGAACTGGGGTTGGTAGCCCCCAACTGACACAACACAAAATTGCTTTTGATCTGGCTCTTGATCTGCTTTTGATCTCAGTCGCCCCATAAAACCACGCTGGCCGAACGCAGGCTTGAATCCGTGGGTAACCCGGCAGGACGCCGGGTTAGCCGTCCTGGGCCAGGGATGGCCCATGACGGCGGCCCACGGATTCAAGCCGGAGTGAGGGAACACCGAGCCTAGGCGAGGTGCCGAGTGGTGGGGCGAAGGCCTTTTGGTTACTTTTGGCTGGGCCGGCTTCCGGCCTTTCCAAAAGTGACCCGCTGTACGAGCGGAACCATAAGTGGCCGTTACCGCAGCAATGGATATGTACTCCACTCCAAAACCTCTAGCGCCTGACACACAGCTTTCGCGAGCAAGCCCGCTCCCACAGTTGGTATGCAGGGTGTCAGGTAGCGTTGGGGTGGCTGGATGGGCGCCATCGCAGGCAAGCCAGCTCCCACAGTTGGGATGTGGGGAATCAGAAAGATACCGGGTGCCAGAAAAGGAGGTCATTGTTGCCCCCCCGCTGCACCAGCCTTGGCCTCTTGCTGATCCTTGCGCCGCTGCAACTGCTCACGATCAAACCCCTCGATATACACCTGCGCCGCCCGCCCAACCGGCGCCGCCATGGCCGGGCCCGTCGCACGGCCCTGGGTCAGGTCCTGCTTGCGCTCAACCATCTGCATCAGATTCAAATTATTCGCACACCCCAACGCCAGCTTCGGCTTGAAATCCTCGCCCAGGCCAACGGTGTCCGTCGCCGGCGGCTGCTGACATTGCGTCGGCAAACCATCCGCCCGGTATTCGGAGGAGTAATACGCCGGCGCCAAGTGGGTCTGGCAGCCCATCAGCGCCAGGGGCAACAGCATCAACACACGCAAAGCAGTCATCGCAGGCCCCCTCATCAATTCATGTAGAAACCGAACGCCCCGCCGCTGCGCGGTCCGGTGGCCGCTGCGGTAGCCGGTTGGGCGTCCAGGGGCGTGGCGAGGGTGCGACCGCGCACCGGCTCCACGAGGTAAGGCGTGATCAAAATCACCAGTTCGGTTTCATTGCGCTGGAAGCGCTTGGAGCGGAACAGGTTGCCCAGGATCGGCAGGTCGCCCAGCAACGGCAGTTTCTCGATATCCTGGCTGCTTTCACGCTGGAACAGGCCGGCGATGGCAAAGGTCTGCCCGCTGCCGACTTCTACCCGCGTATCGGCACGGCGCACGCTGAAGGACGGCACGTGGAAGTTGCCGAAGTCCACGGTGCCGCCGCTGACCACGCTGCTGACCTCAGGGCGCACTTGCAGGGCGATGCGGCCGTTGGGCAGCAAGGTCGGGTTGAACAGCAGCGACACCCCGAACGACTTGTATTCGATGCCCACCAGGTCACGGTTGACCGGCACCGGGATCGCCACTTCGCCACCCGCGAGGAAGCTGGCGGTCTGGCCGGTCATGGCGGTGATATTCGGTTCGGCGAGGATCTGCAGAATGCCGTTGGCCTGCAGCGCGTCGAGCATGCCGTCGATGTTCACATTGCCGGAGCCGGTGCCCGCCGTCGCCAGGCCACCCGCTGTCGCGGCCGCCAACGGGCCACCGGTGATCAGGCCAAACGAGAACGTGCCGTTGTTGAACATTGCGTTCCAGTTCACGCCGTAGTGCAGCAGTTCCGAGCGCGACACTTCGGCAAACCGCACGCGCAGGTTCACCTGGGCTGCGCCGGTGTATTCGGTGGTGTTGATCGCGCTTTGAAAGCCCTGGCCCTGGGGGTTGAGCAGCGCGTTGAGGTCAGTGGCTTCGGCCACCGAACCTACGGTGCCCTTGGCGATCAGGCGGTTACCAGCACCGGTGATCTGCGCGCCATTGCCGGGGTGCAGTTCCTGCATCGGCGCCGTCACCGCCTGGGTGCCGCTGCTGACCGACAAGGTCAGGCTGGCCAGTTGTTTGCCGTCGTTGCCCAAGGCGATCAGGCTGGTATTGCCCGGTGCCTTGCCGAAGATGTAGAGCGTACCCGGGGACACCACTTGCAGGTCGGCCACGTTCGGCTCGGCCACCAGCACCGAATCCACCGGTGCCACAAAGTGCAGGATGCGCCCTTCACCGGACGCCAGGTTAAGGGTGCCCCCGGCGCCGGCGGCAATTTCCTGAGCCTGGCTGGCAGTGCAAATCAACGCGAACAACAGCACACAAAAACGCATCATGAGGCAGACGCCAGGGAAGTGACGGAAGCCGCGGCAGGCGCGCGACGGTTGGAAATATCGGTGAGGCTGATGGTCACCAGCGCTTGCAGGTTGTACTCGGTGGCCAACTCGCGGAACGACAGCACCGCCAGGTCCAGCTCGCCGCGCAGCACCAGACGACGCAGGCTGCGGCGCAGTTCCGGGTGCACCAGCAACACCGCGCTGTTGACCTCACGGGTGTTCTCGCAGGCCTGGCGCAACTGGGCGAGCAACGCGCGGCTGATGTCTTCGGGGATCAATTCACGCTGGGGCTCCTGGCGGCGCAGGGACGCGCGCAACTGGTCTTCCAGGCCCGGCGCCAAGACCAATGCCCCGATGACGCGGTTGCGGTCGGCGTACTGATGGCTGATCTGCCGCGCCAGTGCGGCACGCAGGTGTTCGGTCAGGCGCCCGGCGTCGGTTTCGCGGGCGCCCCACTCCACCATGGCTTCGAGCAACGCGCGCTGGTTACGGATCGACACGCCTTCGCCCACCAGCAAGCGCAGGGTTTCGGCCACCCGTTGCAGAGGCACAAGGCGCAAGGCTTCCTTGACCAGTTCGCCGTAGGTGGCTTCGGTGCGCTCCAGCAGCAAGCGGGTTTCCTGGATACCGAGGAAGTCTGCGGCGTAGCGGCGCAGGCTGCGTTCAAGCACACCGCGCAGCACTTCATCGGGCAACAGGAAACCGATACCGGCGTTGCGCAAGGTGTCTTCGTGCTGGCGTTCCATCCAGTGCGCGCTGCGGCCGTTGAGCGGCGAGTCGGCCTGCTCGGTGGCGATGTCCAGCAACTGTACATGCACCGGGTCGTCCTGCAGCAGCAGGCAGTTGATCGGCAACTCGCCTTCGCTCACCGGCACGCCTTCCAGGGACACGCGGAAGCTGCCGGGCGTGGCCTTGGCTTCCATGTAGATGCCCGGCACCGGCACATCCACGCCCAGGTCGGTGCGAATGTCGTGACACAACGCCTCGACCCGCTGGCGCAGCAACTGGCGCGGCGCACTCTGGGACAAGCCGCTGCCAAGAGTGAGCAGCACGCGGGTGTCGGGCAGCAGGTTGTCGTCCAGTTCGGCTTGCACGTCGGCCACCGGTTCCGGCGCCTCGGCCAGCACCTGCACCTCGTCCTCGGGCTGGCGATTGTGACGGCGATACATCACGAACGCTGCGCCACCAAACACCGCCGATAAACCAATGAACACCCACGTCGGGAAGCCCGGCAACAGGCTCACGCCGATCATGATCAGCGCGGTCAACCCCAGCGCACGGTAGCTGGCACCGAGTTGTTTGATGATCTCGCTACCCAGGTCGCCGGCTTCGCCGTCGCTGTTCACACGGGTCACCACCGTGCCCGCCGCCACCGAAATCAGCAGCGCCGGGATCTGTGCGATCAGGCCATCACCCACGGTCAACAGCGAGTAGGTGTGCACCGCCACGCCAAAGGGCATGTCGCGCTCGATCATGCCGATCAGCATGCCGCCCAGCAGGTTGACCGCAAGGATCACCAGGCCGGCGATGGCATCGCCTTTGACGAATTTCATGGCGCCGTCCATCGCGCCGAACATCTGGCTTTCACGCTCCAGGCGTGAGCGACGACGACGGGCTTCGGCCTGGTCGATATCGCCGTTGCGCAGGTCGTTGTCGATGCTCATCTGTTTGCCGGGCATCGCGTCCAGGGTGAAGCGCGCGGCCACTTCCGCCACGCGCTCGGCGCCCTTGGTGATCACCACGAACTGCGCCACGGTGATGATCAGGAACACCACCATGCCCACCACCACTTGGCCTGCGATCACGAAGTCGCCGAAGGCCTTGACGATGTGGCCGGCGTCGCCGTGCAGCAGGATCAAGCGCGTGGTGGTGATCGACAGCGACAAGCGGAACAGCGTGCTGAGCAGGATCAGCGGCGGCAGCGCGGAGAACTCCACGGAATGGCCGATGTAGAACGCGACGATGAGGATCAGGATGCTCAGGGCAATGTTGAGGCCGATCAACGCATCCACCAGGTAAGTGGGCAGCGGGATGATCATCATCACAATCGCCATCAGCATAAAGGCGACAATGATCACGTCAGTACGCTGGGCCGCGAGGCGGGCCAGGTTGTTCAGGCGGTTGAGTGCACTCATGCGCCAGCCCTGCGTGCGGCCAGGTAGCGTTTGAAGCATTGGCGCGCTTCGTCCTTGCGCTCGCCGTACCACAGCGCGCGGGCGCGCAGCAGCAACAGGCTGGCGGATTCGCCTTCCAGGGCGACCAGACGGTCCAGGGCGCCCAACGCACGGGTGGCGTCGCCGCTGTCGGTGAACGCCAGTACCAACGAACGCAGCAGCACGCCGTCGTGGGGCGCGACACTGACGGCGATCAGCAACATCACCAGGGCACGCTGGGACTGGCCATTGCGGCGGTACAGCTCGCCAATGCCCTTGAGCAGTTGCACGGCGTCGTCGTTATCGCGGGCCATCAGGCATGCACCTCCGAGCGTTGCTGTTCGAGGTTGCGGCGCATCTCGATCTCTTCGCCGATCAACTCGGTGGCCAGTTCCTTGATGTGCGGCTCGGCGTCCAGGGTGGGCAGGATGTGTTCCATCACATGCTCCAGCAGCTCCAGGGAACGTGCGCTGCCGAACAGCAGCGAGTCGACGCCGGCAGCGCTGGTGAGTGCTTCAAGGTCACTGCGCAGGGAGCGGCGGGTCTGGGTCTTGCGGGTCTTGAGGACCGCTTCGAACGCGGTCGCCTGGCGCGAACTGACCGGGCGAATGGCTTCGACGGGGGCGCTGCGTACGTCACTTTGGATGAGCGGGCGGGGTTCGACTTTCATGCATGGGCTCGTATTGGGCGTAGGGCGCTCCTACGGTTGGATCGTGTGCATTCCATGGGCAGGCTCATAACGTGAAGGTAAAGCGCTCCTCGCCTCGGGCGAGAATCACTTGGTTGTTCTCGATGCGCTCCAGCACCCAGTTGTCCGCCAGTGCCGCGCCGGGGTACAGGCGCTTGCCGCTGTCGTTGATCACATAGGGATTGGTGCCGAACCACACGGCCTGGAACCGCACACGCGGCCGCGCGGCATCCGCGCGCGCGGTCACCCGGGGGTTGAGCACCACTTGCTGGCCGTAACGCTGGTCAAAGGCTTGTTGCAAGGCCAGCCACTGCGGCTTCTGGGATTGCTCGAAGGTGCCCACGGCGCTGAGCTGGCCGTTGCCGTTGCTGACCTTGATGCCGTCCAGATGGGCCGCCAGCAGTTGCTGTTCAAGCCAGGTTTTGGCCTGCTCGCGGGAAGGTTTTTTCACCAGCGGCGTTTCGGCCACGGCGGCTGCGGGGATCACCGGCGCTTCGCTGCGAAACGCCAACGCGCCCGCGCAAATGAACAGCAACGCCGTGGCGACGATCCACGGCGTCCACTTGCGCGGTGCGGCCACAGGTTGTTCTGCGCCCGCCGGCAATGCCAGGCTCACGCCTGCCGCACCAATGCGCAGCTGCAAGGGCAGTCGCGCGCGATGGCCGCTGCCCTGGGGGATACGCACCAGACCGGCGATCAGCACCTCGCCACCCAGGGCTTCGACCGCCACTTGCCCGCCTTCGAAACGCAGGCGCAGGTGCAGGCCGGCAATGCCGGGATCGCTGAGTACGAGATCGGCCGCCAGGTCGGCGCCGATGGTATAGACCGGCTGGTCGAGCACCAGGGAACTGCCCTGGTGCAAACCGCCGGTCACTGTCAGGGTCGGCGCGCCAATACCGGCGACCGGGCCCAAAGAAATCAAGGCTGTCATGTTCGGGTTTGCCCCCTTGAGAATCACAGGCCGCAGGCACGCCTGTGCCGATCAACAACGGTGCAACGGGGTCAACAATCAGGAGGTAAACGGGCAGCGCCGGCGCCGCCCGTTTTGGCGAATCAGTTCTGCGGACGCTGTTTAGTGGCGTCGAGCTCCGCTTTTTTCGCGGTGCTGATTTCGGTGATCTTGGCCGACTTCTCGATAGCCATGTTGAAGGTCGCTTCCATCTTCGCGATAGCGTCGTCGGCGCCGCCTGCTTTTACTGGTGGGACATCAGCCATGTTCATCTCCTTGCATCGATAGGGAAGTTATTCAGTTGCGCAACAGCAAGCTGAAAGTATGCAAACCGGTGAATGCCCAAAACGTCAGACAGTGAGCTTTCGAACCGCCGTTGGTTTGCATGGGATCCATACTACTCAGGATCAAAACGCCTTCGCTGTGAAAGCTTGTGAAACGTTTCAGATACGCCGTGTGAAAGGTTTGGCTCAACCTGGCGTTGAGAAAAATTCACCGCCTTCAGGTCATGGAACTTTTATAAAAAATTCAAGACACGACAGAGCCCCCTGTTTACGGGGCTCTCACCCCGACTCATCGAGCCTTGCTGCCCACCCACCCCGCACCGAAGTGACTGACAGGTCACACCTTCACAACTTTTTTCGGGACAACTTCACATTTTTCGCTAATAGCCCTTTGCCCAACTTTCCAGATATTTCCATTTGTAACAAAAGCGACTTAATGATCGCGTTTGATAGCTCGGCGCGAGTGACCTTAAACCGCGTTGGCAACTAATTTCCCCAAACGAATTAGTACAGTTGCACTAATAGCCAAACCCCTTAGTTCGCAGGCATTGCTATATGAAAGAACTTCCAGGTGATCCATGAGTGCCTATCCGATCCCTGCAATCAAGACCTGACCCTCCCCTGCAACCCGGCGCAAAAGGGAGCCGCACCGGGCTGTGATTCCAACGCCTAAAGGTTAAATGACATGACGTACCCGACCCGCAGCTACCTCACCGATGACGCTTCCTTCGAGATCCACTTCGGCCCGTTCCGCCTGCTGCCCCAACGTCATCTGCTGCTCAAGCACGGGCATCCCGTGGCCCTGGGCAACCGCGCCCTGACCTTGCTCATCGCCCTCGCCTCGCGGCCCGGCCAACTGCTGGAGAAAACCGAACTGCTGGACATCGCCTGGCCCAAGCTGGTGGTGGAAGAATGCAACCTGCGCACCCAGATCAAGACCCTGCGCCGCGCCCTGAACGACGACGATTCGTTCTACATCGCCACGGCGCCGGGCCAGGGTTATCGCTTCGTCGCGCCCACCTGGTTCGAACAGGCGCCTGCGCCCAAACCTGTGGTCAAGGAGCCGGTGGTGCTGGGGGTGTATGGCTGCCGCCACTGCCGGGGCGCCGGGATGATGCCGCTGTTCGCGCAGCGCCAGGCGGCGCATGGGGATAGGCAGAACAGCTGATCAAGAGGATGGGGGGGCACGACGCGCCCACTGTAGGAGCCGGCTTGCCGGCGATTGCGGTCTATCCGTTGCAGCGATGCAAGCTGACGCACCGCCATCGCTGGCAAGCCGGCTCCTACGGGTTTATCGGTGCGACGCGAGGGCGAGTGCGCTCAGGTCCAGGTGCCCGTCCTTGATCGGCGGGCACCAGTAGTAGCCACCGGTCAACGGTGTGCTGATGCGGTACAGGCCATCGACAATCCCGTCTTCCAGGCCGCTCATGCGGCGCAGTTGTGCTTCGAAGGCGTCGAAGGAGTGGCCGAACGCGAGGAACATCAACCCGGCCTGGCCGTTCTCGGCCCAGGGCATCGAACGGCGTACCACGAAGGCTTCCGGGGTGAAGCTTTCCTGGGCGGTGCGTTTGGTGTGGGCGGACGCCGGGGCGTCGTCCAGCTCTTCGTTGTCGCCATGGCGACGGCCGATGATGTGGTCGCGCTCCTGAGCCGGCAGCGCAGCAAAACCGTCGAGGTCGTGCTGCCACTGCTGGATCGCGGCGAAGCTGGCGCCGCTGTCGGTCAGGGCGGCTTCGACGGCGGCGTCGTCGTGGGGGTTTTCGGTGCCGTCTTCGTAGTCGGTCAGGTCAAAGCCGGTCTTGTAGCGGAAGCCTTCAGTCATCTGTACCAGGCGAAACGCCGGGGCCAGTGCTTTTTCAAACGCGCGGCTGCGCAACAGCAGTTCACCGCGATCCACACCGTGCAACCACACCCACAACGCCTGCTGCGTCGACGGGTTGTGCGCGCCCGGGCCGCTGACGGCCGGGAATGGGCGCAGGCCATCAATGTGAACACCCAAAGCGTTTACCAGCGGCTCACCGAAACCGACCACCGCCGCCGAATCGGCCAACTGCACCAGGGCGTCCAGCGCTGCGGGCACAGCGGCCAGGCTTTCCACGGAAAAAAACAGATGGCGTGCCTGCAACGGCACCGGTGCGGCAAGAATGCCCGGCTGGTACTGACTCATGTGAACTCCTTCTGAAAAGCCGCGCAGTTTACCCGCAGGCGTAGAAGAAAGCGCGCAAGCCTTGCCATAGAGCCTGTTGTTGGGTGACTCTCTAGTCATGTTTTGCAACTATTCCAGGGGTAGCGACATGACCACCAGCAACCTGCTCGCCCAGCTGTTTCCCGCCACCGCCGACGAGATTCCCGCGCAATTCCAGCTCGGAGCGCCCATTGAACAACGGGATTACCTGGTCGATGGCCAGTTGCACGTGTGGAACGGCCCCTTGGCCCGGGTACAAAGCCCGGTGCAATTCGGTGAAGAGCGCGTACACATTGGCAGCACACCGCTGCTGGACGCCGACACCGCCCTCACCGCCCTGGACGCCGCCGTGCGCGCCTACGACCGGGGCCAGGGTGAATGGCCGACGATGCGCGTGGCTGACCGGATCCAGCATGTCGAAGCCTTCCTGCGGCGCATGCGTGAACAGCGCGAAGCGGTGGTCAAGCTGCTGATGTGGGAGATCGGCAAGAACCTCAAGGACTCGCAGAAAGAATTCGACCGCACCTGCGACTACATCACCGACACCATCAATGCCCTCAAGGAACTCGACCGCCGCAGCAGCCGTTTCGAGCTGGAGCAGGACACCCTCGGCCAGATCCGCCGCGTGCCGCTGGGCGTGGCGTTGTGCATGGGCCCTTACAACTACCCGCTCAACGAAACCTTCACCACGTTGATCCCGGCGCTGATCATGGGCAACACCGTGGTGTTCAAGCCGGCCAAGCTCGGCGTGCTGCTGATCCGCCCGTTGCTGGAGGCGTTCCGAGACAGCTTCCCGGCCGGGGTGATCAACGTGATCTACGGCAGCGGCCGCGAAACCGTCAGCGCACTGATGGCCAGCGGCAAGATCGATATCTTTGCGTTCATTGGCACCAACAAGGCCGCCAGTGATTTGAAAAAGCTGCACCCCAAGCCACACCGTTTACGTGCTGCCCTTGGCCTGGACGCGAAAAACCCTGGCATCGTGCTGCCTGAAGTGGACCTGGACAACGCGGTGAGCGAAGCCGTTACCGGTTCACTGTCGTTCAACGGCCAGCGTTGCACCGCGCTGAAAATCCTGTTTGTGCATGAAGCCGTGGTCGACAGCTTTATCGACAAATTCAACAAGAAGGTGGCCACGCTCAAACCCGGCATGCCGTGGGAAGACGGCGTGGCGCTGACGCCCTTGCCCGAAGTGGGCAAGGTGGATTACCTCAACGGGCTGGTGGCGGATGCCGCGCAGCACGGCGCCAAGGTGGTGAATGAGCATGGCGCCGAGAGCCGTGGGTCGTTCTTCTATCCGGCAGTGTTGTACCCGGTGAACCCGCAGATGCGCGTGTACCACGAAGAACAGTTCGGCCCGGTGGTGCCCATCGTGCCGTACCGCGACCTGGAAACCGTGATCGAGTACGTGCTGGACTCGGACTTCGGCCAACAGCTGAGTCTCTTCGGCACCAACGCCGTGGAAGTCGGGCGCCTGGTCGATACCTTCGCCAACCAGGTCGGCCGCATCAACATCAATGCCCAGTGCCAGCGCGGGCCGGACACCTTCCCGTTCAACGGGCGCAAGAATTCGGCCGAGGGGACGTTGTCGGTGCATGACGCGTTGCGGGTGTTCTCGATCCGCACGCTGGTGGCGACCAAGTTCCAGGAGAGCAACAAGGCGCTGGTCAGCGACATCCTGCGCAACCGTGATTCGAGCTTCCTGACCACTGACTACATTTTCTGAGAACTACGCCGATCAAAAATGTGGGAGCGGGCTTGCTCGCGAAGGCAGAGTGTCATTCGATACATCAGTGACTGAACCACCGCTTTCGCGAGCAAGCCCGCTCCCACACGTGTTTGTGTACAGCCCTGGAACCGAGGCCCTTTTATTAGCGATGAACCTGCCCTTGTTTGCCCGGCGCCTGCTGCGCCCCCTGCTCGACCCCTACCGCCGCTACCGCCACGCCAAGTTGATCCACGCCGTGCGCGTGTCCATTGGCTTGCTGGCGACGATCCTGCTGACCACCGGCATCAACCTGCCCCACGGGGAATGGGCGTCGGTGACCATGCTGATCGTGATCGGCGGCCTGCAGCACCACGGCAACATCGGCAAGAAAGCCGTGGAGCGCGCCTACGGTACCTTGATCGGCGCCAGCGTCGGTTTGTTGTTGGTGCTGCAACAGGCTTACTTCGGCCAGCCGCTCTTGACCTACCTGTTGATGTCGGTGGTGTGCGGTTTTTTTTCCTATCACGCCATCGGCAAGGGCGGGTACATCGCGTTGCTGTCGGCGATCACGGTGTTTATCGTCGCAGGCCACGGGGACAATCCGATCTCCGATGGCCTGTGGCGTACCGTGGACATCCTGATCGGTATTGTGCTGGCACTGGCCTTCTCCTTCGCCCTGCCGCTGTATGCGGTGTACTCGTGGCGCTACAACCTGGCCAGCGCGTTGCGTGACTGCGCCGAGATCTACAGCCGGATCATCAGCGGGCGGTCGGTCACCGATGACGAGCACCTCAAGCTGATGAACCGCCTCAACGCGGCGATGCTGCAATTGCGCTCGCTGATGCCGTCGGTGTCCAAGGAAGTGCGCATTTCCATGACCGAGCTGGATGCGATCCAGCGGCACCTGCGCATGTGCATCAGCACCCTGGAGATTCTGGGCAACACGCGGCCGGACCCGCGTGACGAGCAGGCGAGCGCGCGGATGCAAGTGATGTTGAAGGCCGAGCACCGGCAGATCCGCGTGCAATTGGTGGGGATGGCACGGGCGTTGAAGTCGGGGGTGACGGAGCGGTTGGAGCGTCCCAGCCACATCGGGGCAGAACCCGCGCTGGACGCGCCGGTTTATAGCGCTTTGGATGGTTATCGCTTGTTGACCGTGCAACTGGCACAGAACGTGGACGCGATGCGCCAGCGCCTGGCGAAGAGCGCCGGCCGCTGGAAAATCTGAATTCGACCGGCGCAATGGAAAAACTCAGAAACGTTTACACATCTCGACGTTTTCACACTTTGCCTTACAAACTTTTCACGTTTTATTCACATCGCGAGCCGTAGTGTGAAGCCTCATCCGTTACAAATGCTTCACATCAAACCCGCCGCCCCAGCGGGTTTTTTTTTGCCTGGGATTTGAGCTAGCGCGAGGCCTTGGCCGCTGGTTCATTGGCCTGTTCACGAATGGCCCGCTGAGTGTCCAGCACCTTGGCCAAGGCATTCTCGGCCTCCGGGCTCTGCTGCGGCACACGAATCGCCGCCGACACCAGGGTGATCAACTTGGCCATGACTTCGGCATCCGTCGCCGGACGGCCCAGGCTCATGGAGTTCATCAGCAGGCGCAGTTCAGTGCCCGCCATTACCCCGGAAATCGCCTTGAGGGCAAATTGCAGGCGCACGCCCAGCTCATTGCGCGGCAAGTCCGGCAAGGCCAGGGCAAAGGCTTCGAAGAAACGCTGGAACACCGGCTGGTAATGCACCTTGAGGTATTCCTGGATAAACGGCGATGTGTCGCTGTAGACCCGGCCCAAGAACCGGATGAACGAGCGCCCTTCCCCACTGGCGCTGGCCGGGTCGCTGCGCTCCAGGCCCATGGCCGGGGCAAACAGCACGCCGAGCAAGGTGTCGCAATCGAGCGGGCCGTCGGATTCGGCTTCGCAACGCGCGAGCAACTCCAGGCGCTGCTCGTTGAGCGGCTCCAGGCGTTGCATCAATAGGGTTTTCATCAGGGAATCCTTGTCCCCGAAGTGGTAATTCACGGCGGCCAGGTTCACCTGGGCACGCTCGGTAATCTGCCGGAGCAGCACGGCGTCATAGCCGTATTTGATGAAGAGAGCCTCTGTCGCATCCAGCAGTCGAGTCTTGGTAACGTTTGGAGCGCTGAGTTTCTTCGCGACCATAGGGGTTCCACGTGGGAAATATTGTTTTAAAAAATAATTTGATTTTTTATACCGGGGCGGCCTTTCGAAAGCAAGTAGTGACACTGCGCCATACTACTAAAAGCCTGTATAAACGGGCACATTGCCCCTAGCCGAGGCATTTTTTTGCCCCCCTGGAGCGACCGCTGGAAAAATCATTTCAAAGGGTAAAACCGCTCTACATCCATGGCTGGCGGAGCGCCTGGAACGCGGTTACTATTCAAACAATATTTTAAAAACAAGAAATAAAACCAGTCCGTGACGCGTACCAGGCAGCTCCCGAACTTGTTACAAGGATTTTCCGGGGGCATGGCGGCACCGTCGAGACTGCAGGCGTAGTCATGATGACAGATACCCCCGCGCACCCAGGCTTGATCTCCCTGCAAGGCATCGGCAAGCGCTATCAGCTGGCCGGGCAAGAACTGTCCATTCTCAATGATGTGTGCCTGTCCATCGCCAAAGGTGACAGCTGCGGCATCCTCGGTGCCTCCGGCTCCGGCAAAAGCACCCTGCTCAACATTCTCGGCCTGCTGGACCTGCCCAACTGCGGCAGGTATCACTTTGCCGGGCACGATATTTTCAGCGCCAGCCCCGACCAACTGGCCGCGATCCGCAACCAGCAGATCGGTTTCGTGTTCCAGAGCTTCAACCTGCTGCCGCGCCTCAGTGCCCTCGACAACGTCGCCCTGCCCCTGAGCTACCGTGGCGTGTCACGTCATGAGTCGGTGGAACAGGCACTGCGCATGCTCGAACAGGTCGGCCTGGCCGAACGCGCCCACCACCGCCCCGCCGACCTCTCTGGCGGCCAGCGCCAACGCGTGGCGATTGCCCGGGCACTGGTGGGCAAGCCCTCGGTGATCCTCGCCGACGAACCCACCGGCAACCTCGACAGCACCACCGCCCAGGAGATCATGGACCTGCTCCTGGCCCTGAACCGCGAGCAACAGGTGACGCTGATCATCGTCACCCACGACCCCCACATCGCCGAACGCCTGGACCGCAAGATCCTGGTGCGCAATGGCGTGGTGCAAGAGGCCGGGTGCCTATGAGCCTGCGGGTCGAACAAAGCCTCAGCCAGTTGCTGCATGAAGCCTTCATCAGCCTGCGTACCTTGGGCAAACGTTCGATCCTGGCACTGCTGGGCATCGTCATCGGCAGTTCCTCGGTGGTGGCCCTGATCAACATCGGCCACAACGCCGCAGTCGACGCGGCAATGATTTTCAAGGACATGGGCACCGACACCCTGGTGGCCCAGTTCCCCCCCAAGGGCAACAGCCCCGCCACGATGCGCGCCAGCCTCGATCTTGAAGCGGTGCGCCAGGCCGTACCGGGCATTGCCCACATCGGCGCGCTCACCCTGTTCAGCGGGCCCATGGTTTTCCATGGCCGCACCGCCAATGCGAACTTTGTCGGGACAACACCGGACATCAAGGACGCCATGCGGATCGTCGTGCGCGAAGGCCGTTTCCTGTCCGCCTTCGACGCCAATGAAACCTATGGCGTGATCGGTGACCAGCTCGCCCAGGCCCTGGGCGTCCCCGGCGACCCGGTCAAACTGGGTGACCGGGTGCGCATCAACGACTATCTGTTCCTGGTGATCGGCATTCTCCACAGCCAGCCACGCGCGATATTGATGCCGGTACAAGCCAACGAATCGCTGTTCATCCCCGCCGAGGGCATGCGCCGTATCTACGCCTCGCCGCAAATCGGCAACGTGATCATCCGCGCCACGCCCGGCCAGGACATGGAACGCATCGCCCGCGACGCCAGCGCCGCCCTGCAGCGCCAACTCACCGACCACACGGTCGACATCCAGGTACCCCAGCAAATGATCGACGGCATGACCCGGCAAAGCCGCACCTTTGCTTATCTGTTGCTGGCCCTGGGGGCTATCTCGCTGGTGGGCGGCGGCGTAGGGGTGATGAACGTGATGCTGATGAACGTCTCGGAGCGCCGCCGTGAAATCGGTATCCGCATGGCGCTGGGCGCACGCCAGCGCGACATCCGCAACCTGTTCCTGCTTGAAGCAGTGACCCTGACCGCCGTGGGCGCAGCGTGTGGCGCAGTGATCGGCATGACCGCGGCCTGGCTCTATGCGTGGATGTCGGGCTGGGCCTTTGCCTTGGCCGCAGCCGCCCTGCCCCTGGGGGTGGGCAGTACCTTGCTGGTGGGTTTGTTCTTCGGCATCTACCCGGCGGTGTCGGCCTCCAAGTTGCAGCCAGTGGAGGCCCTGCGCGATGAATAAAGGCCTATTGCTTGCCCTCGCCCTGGCAAGCCTGCCCTGCGTGGCCGCCGACGTGGTGATCAACCCTTCGGCCCCCAGCAGCACCCGCAGCGGCTATGACCGGGGCGTCTCGCTGAACGCCCAGGTCACCACCCTGACCCTGGGCGATGCGGTGTACCTGGGCTTGCGCAATAACCCGGCGATTCGCAGCGCGTACCTGCAGCGGGTGGCGCAGAAGTTCGACCTGCGTGTGGCCGAAGACACGTTCAACCCCAAGCTCACCCTCAACAGTTATTACCGCAGCACCCGCGGCTCGGCGGACAAAGCACGCAACGCCAACCTGGCGCCGAACGCCACTCTGCTCGGCGAGTACGGCACGCGCCTGAGCATGGCCTGGACCCAGCAACTGAACAACGCCGACCGCGCCGGGCGCTACCGCAGCGATGGCCTGGACCTGGCGATCATCCAACCGCTGATGCGCGGCGCCGGCTGGGACGCCACCACCGCGCCGCTGCGTCTGTCACGCCTGTCGGAACAGGCCAACCGCCTGAACCTCAAGGCCACCGTGGCGCAGACCATCAGCCAGATCATCGCCACCTACCGCGAACTGCTGCGCGCCCAGGAACAACTGAGCATCGTGCAGGACGCCCTCAAGCGCTCCAACACCTTGCTGGAGGTGAACAAGGCGCTGATCAGTGCCGGGCGCATGGCCGAGTTCGAAATCGTGCAGACCGAAGCCGATATCGCCACCCAGCAACTGGGTGTCGAAGAGGCCCAGAACCAGCTCGACACCAGCCGCCTGGCGCTGCTGCGCTTGCTGGCACTGGACCTGTCGACACCGATCCGCGCCAGCGAAGCCCTGGAGGCCAAGCCGATGGTCATCGATAAACGCCAGGCCTTCAACCTGGCGCAGACCCAACAGCCGGAGTACCTCGCCGCCCTGCTCGGCAGCCAGCAGGCCGACCTCAACCTGGTGATCGCCAAGGACTCCGGACGCTGGCAAGTGGACCTGGTGGCCGGCGCCAACCAGGTACGCGACGCCTACAATAACGACGCCGGCAACACCAACAACCGCACCTGGGACAGCTACGCCGGGGTGCAGGTGCAGATCCCCATCGGCGACATCAGCACGCGCCAGGCCGAAGTGCGTGCGCGGGTCAATGTGGAGGACCAGGAGATCCGCATCACCGACGCACGCCAGGAACTGGAACGCAGCGTCAACGACGTGGTGCGCGACCTTGGCACCCGCTGGCGCCAATATGAAATCTCCCAGCGTGCGGTGGAGTTGTCGCGGCGCAAGATCCAGATCGAACGGGAAAAACTCAGCGCCGGGCGCTCCACCAACTTCCAGGTGCTGAGCTACGAGACCGATTTGCGCAACGCCGAAAACGCGCAGCTCAATGCGCTGATCGCTTATCTGAACGCCCAGACCCAGCTCGACTTGACCCTGGGCATGACGCTGGAAAGTTGGGAAATCGCCCTCAATGACTACTAAAAACAAACGCCTGCTGGCTGCTGTGTCGATCGTGCTGCTGGCGGGTGCGGGCATCGCCGTGCTGAGCCTGCGCAGCCCTGCCGCCAACCCGGCCGGCACGACCGAGCAATGGCTGGCGGTGAAGCCGGATCCGTTGGTGCATCAGATCGGCCTGGTGGGCAAGATCGAACCCGACACGACCATCACCCTCACGGCGCCGTTCGACGGCAATGTACAGGTCAACCTGGTGGAACAGGGCCAGCGTGTGGAGGCCGGCCAGGTGTTGTTGCGCATGGATCCGTCGACCCTCGAAGTGCAACTGCGCGATGCCTTGTCCGCCCAACTCAAGGCCCGGCGTACCGTGCAGGAAATGCAGGATTGGGACAGCGGCACAATCGTCAGCCGCGCGCGCCGCACCCTGCGCACGGCGCAAATGACAGCCGACAATAACCAGCGCAGGCTCACCGAAAGCGAGAACCTGTTCAAGCGCGGCATCATCCCGCGCAATGAGCTGGATGACCTGCGGCAACAAACCCAACAGCAGCAACTGGACCTGGCCTCGGCACGCAGTGAACTGCAACAGGCGCTGGACCAGGGCAAAGGCGAATACCGTCAGATCGCTGACATGGAGCTGACCAACGCCACGGTGAAATACGACGCCCTGCACAAACTGCTCGATGGCCGCGAGGTCAAGGCGCCGTTTTCCGGGATCGTGGTACCGGCTCCCGGTAATAGCAGTTCGTCCCAAGGCGGCGGCAACAACAATGCACCCGTGCAGGCCGGCAGCAAGGTAAGCCAGGGCCAGGTGCTGTTCGGCCTGGCCAATATCGAACGGCTCAAGATCGTCGCCAAAGTCTCGGAGCTGGACATCAACCAGTTGCACCAGGGCCAGGCGGTGGAGGTGATGGGCGACGGGTTCGACGGTGAACGGCTGACCGGCTCCGTCAGCGTGGTCAGTGGCCTGGCGATTGCCGGCGACAGCCAGGGCAGCGCGCAATTTCCGGTGACCCTGTCGATTCCCAAGCTCACGCCACAGCAGTTGCAGCGGGTACGGCTGGGGATGAGTGCGCGGTTGACCATCGTCACCTACAACAATGAGCAGGCGATGGTGGTGCCGGCGCAAGCGATCAACGGGGGTGAAGTGGAGTATCGGGAGGCGATGGATAAGCCGGTTGAGCGGGTGAAGGTGACAACCGGGCAGTCCACACCACAAGGCGTCGAAGTGTTCGGCCTAAAACCCGGCTTCGTGAAGATCGGAAGCTGAAACGCCGATCCCCTGTGGGAGCTGGCTTG
This sequence comes from Pseudomonas sp. BIGb0164, assembly GCF_024810135.1. Taxonomy (NCBI): domain Bacteria; kingdom Pseudomonadati; phylum Pseudomonadota; class Gammaproteobacteria; order Pseudomonadales; family Pseudomonadaceae; genus Pseudomonas; species Pseudomonas sp. BIGb0164. The sequence continues at coordinate 31,387 of NZ_JANUEA010000012.1, forward strand.
CCTGCAAATGCGGTGTGTCAGTCAACACATCCATCACTGACACACTGTATTCGCGAGCAAGCCCGCTCCCACATTTAGATGTGTGTCAGCCGGGCGGCCAGGGCTTTGGCTTGCAGCGCCACATCAGTGACCGCTGTGCTTTCCCACCACATCCCGCGCAGCGGTGGGCCCATGGCGAACAAGCGCGAGCTGACCTGCCCCTGCGCATCCACCACAGCACCTGATGGGTCCGCCGCGATCCCCAACGCCAATGGCCCGGGCTTGATCAACCCGCGCTTGAGCAACTGCTGCGGCAACGGCCGGGCCACGCGGCGCCAGTCGTATTCGATGCCGCTGGAGTTGATCAACGCCGCGCCCGACACCTGGGTCACCGCCTGCTCGCCGCGACGGCGCAGGCGAATGGTCACGCCGCTGGCCGATGGTTCCAGCCCCTTGTAAGACGCTGCCTGAATGCGCAGGCGCCCTTCCCCATGCAAGCGCGCCACCAGCTGCGCGCTCAGCGGCGGCGAGCGGTGGTGATGGCTCTCCCACCACGGCCGCACATGGCGCACGAACTGGCGTTTTTCCCGTTCGCTGGCCTGGCTCCACAAGCGACCGATATGCGCCCGTACTGTGTCCAACGGCGCTTGCCAATCGATGCCCTGGGCGATCGCGATGCGGCACTGGCGGCGCACTTCGCGCAACAATTGCAGCGGGCTGCGCAAGCCGTGATCCTCGGCGAGAAAATCCACCCAGCTCGGCGGTTGCCGGCGCACGTGGGGCAACAGCCCATGACGCGAGAACACCTCGATCGGCCCACGGTGCCCGGCCTGTTCCAGCGAGACCACGGCATCCACCATGGTCAGCCCCGAACCGATGATCAACACGGGCGCCTGTGGGTCGATCTGGCGCATGGCCTGGACGTCCCACGGGTCGACCGACGCCGCGTTCAAGCCGCTGGATTCGGTTTGTGGCGTGCGCGCCGCCGGGAACATTCCGGTGGCCAACACGGCATAGTTGCCGCGCAATTGCTGGCCGTTGTCCAGGGTCAGCAACGTAGAGGCTTGATCCACTTGCAGGTCGACCACTTCTGCGCGCACATGCTCGACCGTCGACGCCGACAGCGCCTTGGCCTCGCTCAGGCGTTGCTGCGCGTACAAGCCGAAAATCCCGCGTGGCGGGAACAGTTCGCTGATGGGCACGTGCTGCTGGTCCGACTCCGGCCAGCCACCGGCGCCGATGTAGTCGGTGAGCCATTGGGTCAGGTCATCGGCATTGTCCGGATCGACACTCATGCGCGCCGCATTGCCGTTGAGGGTGTGGCCCAGCTCGACAGCGCTGTAGGCCTCGCCACGGCCAAGTTCGGCGCGCGGCTCGATCACCAGGATCTGGCGTTGGCCAGGCAAGCGCAGCAGTTGCACCGCCAGCATCGTGCCGCTCAGCCCGCCGCCGATGATCAGGACATCAGCGTTGCGGATGGATTCAGTCATGCAAATTCGCCCTTACTGTTTACCCAGATAAATATCATGCACATCGCCCCGCGCCAGCAGTTCGGCCGCGCTGCCACTCAAGGCCACCCGCCCAGTATCCAGCACGTAGCCATGGGTCGCATAGGTGAGCGCGACGTTGATGTTCTGTTCGGCGATCAAAAAACTCACCTGCTGCTCGCGATTGAGCTGCGCGATGATCTCGAAAATCTCCTGCACGATCATAGGCGCCAACCCCATGGACGGCTCGTCGAGCAGCACCAACGTCGGGCGCGTCATCAGCGCACGGCCAATGGCGACCATCTGTTGCTCGCCTCCGGAGGTCAGCCCGGCCCGGGTGTGGCGCTTGGTCTTGAGCCGAGGAAACCAGGCGTAAATGCGCTCAAGGTCCTGTTCCATGGCCTTGCGGCTCAGGCGCCGCACAAAGCCGCCGCTGCGCAGGTTGTCTTCCACGGTGAGTTGGCCGAAGACATGACGGCCTTCCAACACGTGGACCATGCCCTGGCGCACGCGCTGGCTGGGGTCGACGCCGGCCAGGTCGGCGCCAGCGTATTCGATAGAACCTCGGCTGACTTCGGCGCGCTCAGCGCGCACCAGCCCCGAGATCGCCTTGAGCGTGGTGCTCTTGCCCGCGCCATTGGCCCCCAGCAACGCGACAATCGCACCCTTGGGCACCTGCAGCGACACCCCGGCCACGGCGAGGATCGCGCCGTCGTAGATCACTTCGATATCGTTGACCGTCAGCAGCGACGGGCTCCCAGGCTCAATGGCGGGCAGGCTCATGGTTTATTCATCCCCGGTGCAGGTGCGCGGCGTCAGGCCTTTTTCCTTGGCGAACGCGGCGGACTTTTCATCGATCAGTGGGCGCAGCAACGCGCGGTCGGCGGCGATCCAGTCGCTGATCAGCGTCCAGTTGGCACCGTCCCACTGCTGCACCCGCGCCGAACCGCCACCTTCGTGGTCACGGCACGACAGCTTGAGGTTCTGCATCAGGCCGAAGTAGCCCATGGCCTTGAGGCGTGCGTCGTCGATGTTCAGATGCTCCAGGCCCCAACGGCCTTCTTCGCCATTGAGCGGGCGCTTGCCGAACTTGGCTTGGGCGGTGCGGATCGCTTCCACCGCCACGGCGGCATTCACCAGGCCGGAGTTGTAGTAGACGCTGCCGAAGTTTTTCAGGTCCTTGAGGTCGCTGTGGCCCTTGTCGAGGATGTATTGCTTGAGGCGCTTGTGGATCTCGAAGTCGGCACCGGCCGGGTATGGCGTGAGCGCCAGGTAGCCTTTGGCGGCGGCGCCGGCGGGCAACACGTCTTCGCTGGAACTGGCCCAGATATCGCCGATGATGTGGTCCACCGGGAAGCCAAAGCGTGCCGCGGTCTTCACCGCCACCGGGGTGGATACGCCCCAGGTACGCAGGAACACCCAGTCCGGGTTGGCCTGGCGTACCTGGCGCCATTGTGCGGACTGCTCGTTGCCCGGGTCGGCCACCGGAATCTGAATGTTCTCGAAGCCGTATTTCTCGGCCAGCAATTTCAGCGGGCCGAGGGTTTCGCGACCGTAGGCCGAGTCGTGGTAGACCGTGGCGATCTTCTTGCCCTTGAGCTTGTCGAAACCGCCCTCGCGCTGGGCGATGTAGTTCACCAGGGTGGAGGCCTCGCTGTAGAAGGTCAGCATCACCGGGAAGTTATAGGGGAATACGGTGCCGTCGGTGGCTTCGGTGCGGCCATAGCCGAGGGTGATCAGCGGGATCTTGTCCACTTCGGCCCGCTCGCTCAAGGCATAGGCCGCCGGCGCGCCGTTGGGCTGGTACACCGCGACCGGCGCACCATCCAGGCCATTCTTGAAGCGCTCATAGCACTCGATGCCCTTCTCTGCCGTCCACTCGGTCTCGCATTCCTGCCACACCAGTTTCACGCCGTTGATGCCGCCTTCGACCTCGTTGATGTAGCGCAGGTAGTCGATCATGCCGGCCCACACCTGCACGCCGCTGGAGGCGTAGGCGCCGACGCGGTAGGTGGCCAGGGGAATGAATTGCTGGTCCGGCGAGGCGATTGCCTGAGGGACAGCACCCGCCAAAGCAGCCAGCGCGAATGCAGCGCCGACCAGGGATCGTTTCAAGGATGCACGCATGAGAGTTCTCTTATGAGTCAAAAACGTAGGGGCCACTGACGTAGCCGGTCGCGAAGGTTGTGCAACAGGCGAATCAAGCCCTCGGGTTCCTTGATGAGGAACACGATGATCAACACGCCAAAGATGATTTTCTGCAGGTTCTGCAATTGCCCTGCGTCCACCGCCCCACCGAACAGCGCCTGCCCGGCATGGCTGAGAAAGATCGGCAACAGGCTGATGAAGGCCGCGCCGACAAAGTTGCCGGCGATGCTGCCCATGCCGCCGATAATGATGATGAACAGGATCTGGAACGACCGGTTGATATCGAAGCTGCTGGCGCTGGCCGTGCCCAGGTAGGCGAAGGCCCACAGCGCGCCGGCGATGCCGAGGTAGAACGAACTGACGGCAAACGCCAGGCGCTTGTAGCGCGCGACCGGAATGCCGACCACGGCAGCGGCGGTGTCCATGTCGCGGATCGCCATCCAGTTGCGCCCCACCTGGCTGCGCACCAGGTTGAGGGCGGTCCAGGTCAGCACCAGCACCGTCACCAGGGTCAGCAGGTAGCGGCCCAGCGGTGTGTTGAGGTCTTGGCCGAACAAGGAGAGTTTCGGCGCAGAAATGGTGCCCGACGAGCCGTAGTTGTAGAACCAGGGGAACTTGACGAACAGCCACTCCAGGAAAAACTGCGCGGCCAGGGTGGTGACCATCAGGTAGAAGCCCTTGATCCGCGAGCTGGGCAAGCCGAACAACAGCCCGACCAGCGCACTGATGACCCCACCACCGAGCAGCGCCACCGGCAAGCCCAGTTCCGGCAGGCGCAGCAAGAACCCATAGGTGGCAAACGCGCCGACGGCCATGAAACCGGCAGCGCCCACCGAGGTTTGCCCGGTGTAGCCGGTCAGCAGGTTCAGGCCCAACCCGGCCAGGGACAACACCAGGAACGGGATCAGGATCGCATTGAGCCAGTAGTCATTGCCCCACAGCGGCACCACGCCAAAGGCCAGCGCCAACAGGCCCAGCAGGCTCCAGGGCACGCGCCGCTGGATCAGCAGCAATGGCGCGGTTTCTTGAACAACAGGAATCGACATGGTTTCAGACTCGCTCGATGGCGCGCTCGCCGAACAGGCCAGCAGGACGGATGTACAGGAAAGCCAGGGCCAGCACGTAGGCGAACCACGGCGTGATGCCGCCGCCGATCAACGGGCCGATGTACACCTCGGCCAGGTTCTCTGCCGCGCCCACGATCAACCCGCCGACAATCGCCCCGCCAATCGAGGTGAAGCCGCCAATGATCAGCACCGGCAAGGCCTTGAGCACCACCAGCGACAACGAAAACTGCACGCCCTGGCGCGCGCCCCACAGCAGCCCGGCCACCAGCCCGACGATGCCAGCCACCGCCCAGACGATCTGCCAGATGCGGTTGAGGTTGATACCGATGGACAACGCCGCCGTGGTGTCATCCGCCACGGCGCGCAGCGACACGCCGATGCGGGTCTTGTTGAACAGCAGCGCCAGTACCGTCACCAGTATCACCGCCGCTGCGGCGGCGATCAGGTCGAACTGGCTGAGCATCAGCGGGCCGACAAACAGCGGCACGTCGTCAATACCCAGGTCCAGGGCGCGTACCTGCGAGCCCATCAAGCCTTGGGCCAGGCCTTCGATGATGAACGAGAGGCCCAGCGTGGCCATGAACAGGGTGATCTGCGAACGGTTCACCAGCGGCCGCAACACCAGGCGCTCGATCAGCAAGGCGCCGACGATCATCACGATCACGGTCAGCAGCAATGCCAAGGCAAACGGCACACCCTGATCGTGCAGGCTCACGAACGTCAGGGCCGCAAACAGCAGCATCGAGCCCTGGGCAAAATTGAACACGCCGCTGGCCTTGTAGATCAGTACAAAACCGATGGCGACCAGGGAGTACATGGTGCCGGCGAGCAGGCCGCCGAGCAGGGTTTCAAAGAAGAAGGTCATGCGTGCACCGTCCCCAGATAAGCCGCGATCACGTCGGGGTTGGCCTGGACGTCGGCGGGCGTACCGTCGCCGACCTTGCGTCCGTAGTCGAGTACCACCACGTGGTCGGACAGGCCCATCACCACGCCCATGTCGTGTTCGATCAACACCACGGTGGTGCCGAGGTCGCGGTTCACGTCGGCGACGAAGCGCGCCATTTCCTGTTTCTCTTCGGCATTCATCCCAGCCATCGGCTCATCCAGCAGCAACAGGCTGGGCCCGGCGATCAGCGCCCGGCCCAACTCCACACGTTTTTGCAGGCCGTAAGAGAGGTTGCCCACCAGCACATCGCGGTGGGCTTGCAGCTCAAGGAATTCGAGGATGCCCTGGGCGCGCAGGCGGAAGGCTTCGGTCTCACGACGTGCGCGTGGCAGGCCCAGGGCCTGTTCGATAAAACGGCTGCGCATGTGTCGCGACAGGCCGGTGAGGATGTTGTCGATCACGCTCATCTTCTTGAACAGCGCGTTGTTCTGGAACGTGCGGCCGATGCCCCGGCGCGCGGCGCCCAGTGGGTCGATGCGGTGGAAGTGCTGGTCTTCGAACACGATCTGGCCGGTGTCAAAGCGGTACACGCCGTTGAGCACATTGAGCAGCGAGCTTTTGCCCGCGCCGTTGGGCCCGATCAGCGCGCAGATTTCCCCGCGTGCGACCTCGAAGGACAAGGCATTGATGGCCTTGACCCCTTTGAACGACAGCGAGATATCCCGCACCTGGAGGATGGCGTGGCTCATGCGATGTCCCGTTTGAATTCGGCCAGCCAAGCGGGCTCGGGGGTGGTTTTGAGGGGTTGCCAGATATAGGCCAGGCGCTGGAAACCGAGCAGCTTGCGCACGCGGTTTTTCAGCAACCGGCGCAGGCCGCTCTGAGGGTGGGCAATGGCCCAGTCGCACAACCGTCGGCGCCAGGTGCCGTGGGGGGCCAGGCGGTGTTCGATTTCATCGGCCAGGTGTTGCAGGCGTTCGGCCGACAACAGCAAGCCGGTGGGGGCGACTTCGCGGCGATCGCGCTGCGCCGAGGCCAGGCTTTCCGGAAACGCCAGGCCGTGACCGCTGTTGAGCCATTGCTCCAGCAACACCGCCAGGCCGCCCTGCCAATGGGTGCCCTCTTCACTCCACAACGCGGTTTCACCGGTGGGTTGCCACCAGCGTGCGAGGTGTTGCGCAGGGTCCACCGGGCCGAGCAGCTGGGCGAACGCCAGCAGGTTGGCGGACTGCCAATGCCGCACTTGCTGGCGGTCCTGGGTGAAGGAATGGGTGGGACGGATGCGCCACAGGTGCTGTTGCAGCGCCTCAGGGTCGAGGTTGTCGGCCAGGGTCAACACCTGCCCGCCGATGGATTGCGCGGCCAGGGCCAGCAGCAACAGATTGGGTTCGAACGCACCGCTCAAGGCCAGGCGCGACTGGTCGCTGAAGCCCTGTTGACGCAGGCCATCGGCCAGGCGCTCTACATCGCGCAAAGCGTCGATCCAGCGCCAGGCATACCACTGGCCCTGGCGCTTGTGGCGCAGGGCCGTGTGCAACGGTGTGATCTGCGCCCAGTGATGCAGTTGTTCCAGGGCCTTGGGCAGGTGGCCGAGCAGTTCAGCGGGCCATTCCACAGCCAGCGGGCGTTTGAGTTCGTGCACGCTCATAGGGAGGTTCTCCTATTAGGGTCATGTGCGTGCGGTGGTCCGCTGGCCGGGATCGATCAAACAATGAAGATCAAAATGTGGGAGCGGGCTTACTCGCGAAAGCGTTGGGTCAGTCGACACAAAGGGTGAATGTCAGTCCGCATTCGCGAGCAAGCCCGCTCCCACATTGGTTTTGTGTAGGTTCGATAGGTTGCGGTAGCTGGCGCCCGGATGGTTCGCGCCCAACCGTGCACCGTCGCCAAACAGCTTTTCGCGCAAGGTGCCCTGGGCATACTCGGTCTTGTACACCCCGCGTTTCTGCAGCTCCGGCACGAGCAGGTCCACAGCGTCGATGAAGGTTTCGTGGGTCAGCGCGTAGGCCAGGTTGAAGCCGTCCACGTCGGTGTCTTCCACCCACTCCTGCAACAGGTCCGCCACGGTTTCCGGGCCACCGACAAACAACGGGCCAAAGCCGCCAATGCCTACCCAATCGGCCAGTTCGTTCGGCGTCCAGACCTTGTTCGGGTCCGCCGTGGAGAAGGCTTCCACCGCCGATTGAATGGCGTTGGTGTGCACGTGCTTGAGCGGCTCGTCGGGCTTGAACTGGCTGAAGTCGATGCCGGTCCAGCCAGAGATCAGCGCCATGGCACCTTCATAGCTGACGTAGGATTTGTATTCCTCGAACTTGGCCTTGGCCTTGGCGTCGGTCTCGCCGACGATTACGGTCTGCAGGTTGAAGATCAGGATTTTCTTCGGATCACGCCCGGCCTCGGCCGCCCGACGGCGGATGTCGGCGACGGTCTTTTTCAGCAGCACCTTGGACGGCGCGGCAACGAATACGCATTCGGCCTGCTCGGCGGCGAACTGCTTGCCACGGCTGGACGCGCCCGCCTGGTAGAGCACCGGTGTGCGTTGGGGCGACGGCTCGCACAGGTGAATGCCGGGCACCTGGAAGTGTTTACCGACGTGGCGGATTTCGTGGATCTTGCTCGGGTCGCTGAAGATCCGCCGTTCGCGGTCACGCAACACCGCGCCCTCCTCCCAACTGCCTTCCCAGAGCTTGTAGCAAACCTCCAGGTATTCCTCGGCGTAGTCGTAGCGCGCGTCGTGTTCGGTCTGGGCTTTCTGGCCGAGGTTCTTGGCGCCGCTTTCCAGGTAGGAGGTGACGATGTTCCAGCCGACGCGACCCTTGGTCAGGTGATCCAGGGTCGAGAGGCGACGTGCAAACGGGTACGGGTGTTCGAACGACAGCGAAGCGGTCAGGCCGAACCCCAAGTGCTCGGTGACCAGCGCCATCGGCGCGATCAGGGACAGCGGGTCATTGACCGGCACCTGCGCCGCCTGCCGAATCGCCGCGTCGCCATTGCCGTTGTACACGTCGTAGATGCCGAGCACGTCGGCGATGAACAGGCCATCGAACTTGCCACGCTCGAGGATCTTGGCCAGGTCGGTCCAGTATTCCAGGTCCTTGTACTGCCACGAGCGGTCACGGGGGTGCGCCCACAGGCCGGGGGATTGGTGGCCGACGCAGTTCATGTCGAAGGCATTCAAGCGGATTTCACGGGCCATCAAAGCACTCCGTTGAGGTGGTAGTTGCCGACGATCCGGTATTTAGCACGCAAGGGATCATCAAGGCTCGACGGCAGCGCGGTGCGTTGGCCGGTCAGTTCGAATTCGGCGTTGCTGGCGGCAATCAGTGCTTCGGCGGCAGCGATCTGCGCTTCGGTGGCCGCGACGGGACTGGGGTGGGTTTCGGCGCGGTCCAGCAGCGCGGCGGCCACGTCGACGCGGATCTGCAAGTCGCCGAAACGGCTGATCACGTAGGGGTCGTCGCTTTTTTCAACGTGGCGGCGGGTGCTGTCCAGCAACTGGCGCGCAAGGTTCAATGCGGTCATAGGGAGTCCTCAGTTCCAGGCGTGGCGCGCAGGCTTCACGCCGTTGAGCACGAAATTGCCGATCAGGTGATATTTCCAGCGCGCCGGGTCGTGCAGGGTGTGGGTGCGGGCGTTGCGCCAGAAACGGTCAAGGTTGTGCTTGCCGGTGACCGAGCGGGTACCGGCCAGTTCGAAGAGTTTGCTGCTGGCGAGCAAGGCGGTTTCGGCCGACAGCACCTTGGCCTGGGCGACCACCAACGAGGCCTGGGCCACGCTGTCTTCACTGGGTTCAGCGAGGGCCCGGTCTACGGCCAGGCCCGCTTTGGCGAGGATGGCTTCGGTGCCGTGTACGCGCCATTGCAGATCGCCGATGGCGGCGATGGTGAACGGGTCTTGCCAGCCGTGATCCTGCTGGCTGTCGATCCAGGGCCGCGCCTGGCGGGCATAGATCTTCGCCTGTTCAAGGGCACCGACGGCGATGCCAGTATCCACCGCCGCCTGGATGATCTGTGAAATCGGGCCGTTGGCCGTTGGCTGATCGAAGGCCAGGTGAGCCGGGATCACCGCGCTGTGCGGCACGGTCACGCCGTCGAGGGTGACACCGCCGCTGGCGGTGGTGCGCTGGCCGAAACCGTCCCAGCTGTCGATCACGTTCAAGCCTTGGGCATCACGCTCGATGAACGCGATAAAGGCCTGATCCTTTTCGTTGTTGCCGACCGTGGGCACGATATGAGCGAACAGCGCGCCGGTGCAGTAGAACTTCTCGCCGTTGATTTGCGCGGTGTCGCCGTGGAAGCGAATTTGCGTGTCGAAGGTGCCGGCGTTTTTGCTCTTGGCCTCGGAAAAGGCGTTGCCGAAGCGATAGCCTTGCAGGACTTTGCCGAAGTAATACTGCTTTTGTTCCTCCGTGGCGGTTTGCAGCAGGATATCGACCACACCCAGGTGGTTCTGCGGAATCTGCCCCAAGGACGGGTCGGCAGCGGAGATCAACTTGATCACCTCGGCCACCGTCACATAGGACACCTCGGCGCCGCCATAGGCCTTGGGAATGGTGATGCCCCACAAGCCGCTGGCAGAGAACTCGTCAAGCTCGGCCACCGGCAGGCGGCGTTCGCGGTCGCGCGCGCTGGCGTCGACGGCGAAACGCGCGGCCAGGCGGGTGGCGACCTCGATGGCCTCCGCGTCCGAGCGGATGATATGGGCAGGGTGTTGAGGGTGGGCTGACATGGGCCGACTCCAGGCTCCGATGGGATGACCTGGAGGATTGCAGGAGTCGTGCCTGAATTTATAAACTAATAAAATCAGTCAGTTGCTGACTAATCGGGTGTTTGTATGGCGTTTCAAACCAGCAAAGTGTCCATCCACTGTTGCCGGGTGAACAGTTAGATCACCACATTGCGCACGAAACGCACGGGCACGTCGCCGTCGTTGCGATAGCCATGCACGTGACGGCTGGCGAACATGTAGAACTCACCGGCGGCAACGCATTTGTCTTCATCGCCCACCAACAAGGTGAGGCAACCTTCGAACACAAACAATTGCACGCTCCAGCCCTCCGGGTCGGGGTCGGGGCTGTAGCGATCGCCGGGTTCCAATTGCATCTCCCACAACTCGACCTCGCGCCGCGCCGTGGCTTTGGCCAGCAACACCGCCTTGCTCCCGGGGATTTCACCGGCCCAGGCCAGTTCGTTGATGCGGCTGTGGTCGGGGGCGTCCGGCGCCTGGATCAGGTCGCTGAACGCCACGTCCAACGCTTCGGCCACGCGGTCGAGGGTGGACAGGCTGACGTTCTTCTCCCCCGCCTCGATGGCCACCAGCATGCGCCGGCTGACCCCGGACTTTTCCGAAAGCGCGGTCTGGCTCAGGTCGGCGGCGTGGCGCAGGCGACGAACGTTCTGGCTGACGTGCTGTAGGACCGAGGCCCGTTGTGGATTTTCTTTGTGCACTATATTGCTCAATGGGTGGGTGTGCGCAGTATACTGCCCAGCGTGCGGCGCATTGTGCGGTCCGTGCCTTTCCCTTGCAAGACCGAGCCGCCATGACCACGCCGAACGCCTCACCTCGTTTCAACCGTTTCAGTAAAGCCGAATGCATCCTGGTGGTGATCACCATGATCTGGGGCGGCACGTTTTTGCTGGTGCAGCATGCAATGACCGTCAGCGGCCCGATGTTTTTCGTGGGCCTGCGATTTGCGGCGGCGGCGATTGTGGTGGGCTTCTTTTCCCTACGCACGTTGCGTGACCTGACCGTGTTCGAGTTGAAGGCCGGGGTGTTTATCGGCGTGGCGATCATGTTTGGCTACGGGCTGCAAACCATCGGTTTGCAGACGATCCTCAGCAGCCAGTCGGCGTTTATCACCGCTTTATATGTCCCGTTTGTACCGCTGCTGCAATGGGTGGTGCTGGGCCGTCGCCCGGGCTTGATGCCGAGCATTGGCATCATGCTGGCGTTTACCGGGCTGATGCTGCTGACCGGGCCTGCGGGCGCTTCGCTGAATTTCAGCCCCGGCGAAATCGCCACGCTGATCGGCGCGGTGGCGATTGCCGCTGAAATCATCCTGATCGGCGCCTTTGCCGGCCAGGTTGACGTGCGCCGGGTGACCGTGGTGCAACTCGCCACCGCGTCGGTGCTGTCATTCATGATGGTGGTGCCGATGGGCGAGGCGTTGCCGGGGTTCTCGTGGTTGCTGCTGTTCAGTGCCGTGGGCCTGGGCCTGACCAGTGCGGTGATCCAGGTCGCGATGAACTGGGCGCAGCAAAGCGTTTCACCGACCCGAGCCACGTTGATCTATGCCGGTGAGCCCGTGTGGGCAGGCGTGGTTGGGCGAATTGCCGGTGAGCGCTTCCCGCCGATAGCAATGCTGGGTGCGGCGTTGATTGTGGCGGCGGTGATTGTGAGCGAGATGAAGACCAAGGGGCAGAGGGCGGCAGAGCGAGAGGATGCGTTGGAGCAGGAACGCATCGGTTAAGGCCCACCGAACACCCGGCTTTTGATCTGCTTTGCTTTTGACCTTGATCTTGATCCAAGGCGCCCCGTCAACCACGCTGGCCGAACGCAGGCTTGAATCCGTGGGTAACCCGGCAGGACGCCGGGTTAGCCGTCCTGGGCCAGGGATGGCCCATGACGGCGGCCCACGGATTCAAGCCGGAGAGAGGGCACACCGAGCCTAGGCGAGGTGCCGAGGGGTGGGGCGAAGCGTTTTTGGTTACTTTTGGCGCTCTTCCAAAAGTGACCCGCTGTAAGAGCGGAACCATAAGTGGCCGTTACCGCAGGAACGGATATGTACACAGACATACCGCTATCGCAGGCAAGCCAGCTCCCACATTTGACTGATTTATACCTGATAGAACCGGGTTGGCTGGATGGCCGTCATAGCGGGCAAGCCCGGCTCCCACAGGGATCGGATTCCAATGATTGACTACGGTGCACAGTGCCAAGTAGGCATTTTCGGCCTACCTTGTAGGATCCTGCCACATGTTGCCGTTTGGTGATCGTGAAAGCGGCACGTATGATGCATCCCAAACTCCCGCAGATTAGAAGCCTATGTCCCTGATAGTTCTACTGCTTCTGCCATTCATTGGCAGCTGTCTGGCGGCCATGCTGCCGCACAATGCACGTAACACCGAATCCCTGTTGGCCGGCCTAGTGGCCCTGGTCGGCACCCTTCAAGTCGCCCTGCTCTACCCCCAGATCGCCCACGGTGGCGTGATCCGCGAAGAATTCATGTGGTTGCCCAGCCTCGGGCTGAACTTCGTGTTGCGCATGGACGGGTTTGCCTGGCTGTTCTCGATGCTGGTGCTGGGCATCGGCACGCTGGTGTCGCTGTATGCGCGCTACTACATGTCGCCGGACGACCCGGTGCCGCGTTTCTTTGCGTTTTTCCTGGCGTTCATGGGCGCCATGCTTGGCCTGGTGATCTCCGGCAACCTGATCCAGATCGTGTTCTTCTGGGAACTGACCAGCCTGTTCTCGTTCCTGCTGATCGGCTACTGGCACCACCGCGCCGATGCACGGCGTGGCGCCTACATGGCATTGATGGTCACCGGCGCGGGCGGCTTGTGCCTGTTGGCGGGCGTGATGCTGCTGGGGCATATCGTCGGCAGCTATGACCTGGACCAGGTGCTGGCGGCGGGCGATCAGATTCGCGCGCATTCGCTGTACCCGGTGATGCTGGCCCTGGTGTTGATCGGCGCCTTGAGCAAAAGCGCGCAGTTCCCCTTCCATTTCTGGCTGCCCCACGCGATGGCAGCGCCCACGCCCGTATCGGCGTACCTGCATTCGGCGACGATGGTGAAGGCCGGCGTGTTCCTGCTGGCCCGCCTGTGGCCGTCGCTGTCCGGCAGCGAAGAATGGTTCTACATCGTCGGCGGTGCCGGCGCGCTCACCCTGCTCCTCGGCGCTTACTGCGCCATCTTCCAGAACGACCTCAAGGGCCTGCTGGCCTATTCCACCATCAGCCACCTCGGCCTGATTACCTTGCTGCTGGGCCTCAACAGCCCGCTGGCCGCCGTCGCCGCCGTGTTCCACATCCTCAACCATGCCACCTTCAAGGCCTCGTTGTTCATGGCGGCGGGGATCATCGACCATGAAAGCGGCACCCGCGACATTCGCAAGCTCAGCGGCCTGGTGCGCCTGATCCCGTTCACCGCCACGCTGGCGATGGTTGCCAGTGCGTCCATGGCCGGGGTGCCGTTGCTCAACGGCTTCCTGTCCAAGGAGATGTTCTTTGCCGAGACCGTCTTTATCTCCTCGACCGCCTGGGTGGAGTTCGCCCTGCCGGTGATCGCCACCATCGCGGGCACGTTCAGCGTCGTCTACGCCCTGCGCTTTACCGTCGATGTGTTCTTCGGCCCCACCGCCACCAACCTGCCCCACACGCCTCACGAACCGCCACGCTGGATGCGTGCGCCGGTTGAACTGCTGGTGTTCACCTGCCTGCTGGTGGGGATCTTCCCGGCCCAGGTGGTGGGATCGATCCTCGCGGCGGCCGCCTTGCCGGTGGTCGGCGGCGTGCTGCCGGAGTACAGCCTGGCGATCTGGCACGGCTGGAACGCGCCGATGATCATGAGCCTGGTGGCCATGAGTTGCGGCGTGGTGCTGTACCTGGTGCTGCGCAAGCAACTCAAGCGCGGCCGCTTCAAATACCCGCCGATCATCAGCTACTTCAACGGCAAGCGCATGTTCGAGCGTTGCCTGGTGGTGATGATGCGCGGGGTGCGCAAGATCGAGAAACGCATCAGCACCAAGCGCCTGCAGACCCAGCTGTTCCTGCTGGTGCTGGTGGCGGTGGTCGGCGGCATGATCCCGATGCTTAACAGCGGCCTCAGCTGGGGCGATCGCCCGAAAATCCCGGGTTCCATCGTGTTCGTCACCTTGTGGCTGTTGGCAATTGCCTGTGCCCTCGGCGCCGCCTGGCAAGCCAAGTACCACCGGCTGGCAGCCCTGACCATGGTCAGCGTGTGCGGCCTGATGACCTGCGTGACCTTCGTATGGTTCTCGGCGCCGGACCTGGCGCTGACCCAGTTGGTGGTGGAAGTGGTGACCACTGTGCTGATCCTGCTGGGCCTGCGCTGGCTGCCACGGCGGATCGAAGAAGTGTCGCCACTGCCCAGTTCCTTGCGCAAGGCGCGCATCCGTCGTCTGCGCGACTTCCTGCTGTCCACCGTGGTCGGTGGCGGCATGGCGTTGCTGTCCTACGCGATGCTGACGCGCCAGACCCCCAACGACATCTCCTCGTTCTACCTCAGCCGCGCGCTGCCCGAAGGCGGCGGCAGCAATGTGGTGAACGTGATGCTGGTGGACTTCCGGGGCTTCGACACCCTCGGCGAAATCACCGTACTTGGCGCTGTGGCACTGACGGTCTATGCGCTGCTACGACGATTCCGTCCATCCAAAGAGAGCATGGAGTTGCCGCCACAACAGCGTCAGCTGGCGCCGGACGTGGCCACCGACCTGGTTAACCCGCGCCAGGCCAGCGACACCGCCCTGGGCTTCATGATGGTGCCGGCGGTGCTGGTGCGCCTGCTGCTGCCGATTGCGCTGGTGGTGTCGTTCTACCTGTTCATGCGCGGCCACAACCAGCCGGGCGGCGGGTTTGTCGCAGGCCTGGTGATGTCGGTAGCGTTCATCCTGCAATACATGGTCGCCGGCACGCAGTGGGTCGAGGCGCAGATGAGCCTGCGGCCGATGCGCTGGATGGGCTTCGGCCTGCTGTCTGCAACCCTCACCGGGCTCGGCGCGCTGTTGGCCGGTTACCCGTTCCTCACTACCCACACCTGGCATTTCAGCCTGCCGCTGCTGGGTGATATCCATATCGCCAGCGCGCTGTTCTTCGACGTCGGCGTGTACGCGATGGTGGTTGGCTCGACGCTGTTGATGCTCACCGCCCTCGGCCACCAGTCGGTGCGCGCGCACAAACCGAGCAACCAGGCCAAAGCCGTGGCCGCCACAGAAGGAGCCGCCTGATGGAAGAAGTCATCGCAATTGCCATTGGGGTCCTGGCGGCCTCCGGCGTGTGGTTGATCCTGCGACCACGGACCTTCCAGGTGGTCATGGGCCTGTGCCTGTTGTCGTATGGGGTCAACCTGTTCATCTTCAGCATGGGCAGCCTGTTCATCGGCAAGGAGCCGATCATCAAGGACGGCGTGCCGCAAGACCTGCTCAACTACACCGACCCTCTGCCCCAGGCGCTGGTGCTCACGGCCATCGTGATCAGCTTTGCCATGACCGCCTTGTTCCTGGTGGTGCTACTTGCCTCCCGGGGCTTGACCGGCACGGACCATGTGGACGGCCGGGAGCCCAAGGAATGACGTGGATGAATCAACTGATCGTCGCGCCGATCCTGCTGCCGCTGATGACCGCCGCGCTGATGCTGATGCTCGGCGAAAAACGCCGCCCACTGAAAGCACAGATCAACCTGGTCTCCAGCATTATCGGGCTGGGCATCGCGATCCTGCTGCTGTACTGGACGCAAAAAGGCGGCCCCGGCTCGATTGGCGTGTACCTGCCGGGCAACTGGCAGGTGCCGTTCGGCATCGTGCTGGTGGTGGACCAACTGTCGGCGCTGATGCTGGTGCTCACCGGCATCATCGGCGTGAGCGCGCTGCTGTTCGCCATGGCCCGCTGGGACCGCGCGGGCACCAGCTTCCACGCGTTGTTCCAGGTGCAGATGATGGGCTTGTACGGCGCCTTCCTCACCGCCGACCTGTTCAACCTGTTCGTGTTCTTCGAGGTGCTGCTGGCGGCGTCCTACGGCTTGATGCTGCACGGCTCGGGCCGGGCGCGGGTGTCGGCGGGGCTGCATTACATTTCGATCAACTTGCTGGCGTCGTCGTTGTTTTTGATTGGCGCGGCGATGATCTACGGCGTGACCGGTACGCTGAACTTCGCTGACCTGGCGCTGAAAATCCCGCTGGTGCCAGAGGCGGATCGTGGCCTGTTGCACGCGGGCGCTGCGATCCTGGCGACAGCTTTCCTGGCCAAAGCCGGCATGTGGCCGCTGAACTTCTGGCTGGCACCCGCCTATTCTTCGGCAAGTGCGCCCGTGGCGGCGATGTTCGCGATCATGACCAAGGTCGGCGTGTACACCGTGCTGCGCCTGTGGACCCTGCTGTTCTCCGGCCAGGCCGGTGCCTCGGCACTGTTTGGCGGCGACTGGCTGGTGTACGGCGGCATGGCGACCATCATCTGCGCCGGCCTGGCGATGGTGGCAGCGCAGCGGCTGGAGCGCATGGCCAGCTTGAGCATTCTGGTGTCGGCGGGGATCTTGTTGTCGGCCGTCGGCTTTGCTCAGCCAAGCTTGACCGCTGGTGCGCTGTTTTATCTGGTCAGCTCGACACTGGCGTTGAGCGCGCTGTTCCTGCTGGCCGAGTTGATCGAGCGTTCGCGCTCGGCCAACGACCTGCCGCTGGATGAAGAAATCGATGCGCTGCCCAAGGCCATGGAGTCCCTGCACCCGCGTCCAGGGGTGAACCTCGACGATGAACAGCAAGCGGTAGTCGGCCAGGTGATTCCCTGGACCATGGCGTTCCTGGGCTTGAGTTTTATCGCCTGCGCCCTGCTGATCATCGGCATGCCGCCGCTGTCCGGGTTCATCGGCAAGCTCAGCCTGCTGAGTGCACTGGTCAACCCGCTGGGCTTGGGCGTCAGCATCGATGCACCGATCCGCCCTGCGGCGTGGGGCCTGGTGGCGCTGCTGATCCTCTCCGGCCTGGCCTCGCTGATCGCCTTCGCGCGCCTGGGCATCCAGCGTTTCTGGACCCCGGAAGAGCGCCCTTCGCCGCTGCTGCGGCGCTACGAGTGCGTGCCGATCTTCTTCCTACTGGGCCTGAGCATCCTGCTGACCTTCAAGGCCGAGCCGCTGATGCGCTACACCCAGGACACCGCCGTCAGCCTGAACAACCCGGAACACTACGTGATGGCAGTGATGGCGACGCGCCCGGTGCCGAGCCCTGAAGCCAAGGCCGCCGCGCTGGAGGTGCAACCATGAAGCGCCTGTTCCCTGCCCCGTGGCTCTCGTTGGCGTTGTGGTTGTTGTGGCTGGTGCTCAACCTGTCCGTGAGCCCCGGCAACCTGTTGCTGGGCGCGGTGCTGGGCTTTCTCGCGCCGCTGATGATGGCGCCGTTGCGGCCGTTGCCGATCCGCATTCGCCGTCCCGGGGTGATCATTCGCCTGTTCTTCCTGGTGGGTCGCGATGTGATCGTCTCCAACCTGCAAGTGGCCTGGGGCGTGCTGATGTGCGGCTCCCGCCCGCCGCGCTCGCGCTTTATCAAGATTCCCCTGGACCTGCGCGACCCCAACGGCCTGGCTGCACTGTCGATGATCACCACCGTGGTGCCCGGCACCATCTGGTCGGAACTGGCGCTGGACCGCAGCATCCTGCTCTTGCACGTGTTTGATCTTGAGGAAGAAGCGCCCTTTATCGAGCACTTCAAGTCCACTTACGAGCGGCCCCTGATGGAGATCTTCGAATGAGCGCCCTGCTCTCCAATGCGATCCTGTTCAGCCTGTTCCTGTTCTCGCTGGCGATGGTGCTGACGCTGATCCGCCTGTTCAAAGGCCCGTCGGCCCAGGACCGGGTACTGGCGCTGGACTACCTGTACATCCTGGCAATGCTGATGATGCTGGTGCTGGGTATTCGGTACGCCAGTGACACCTACTTTGAAGCGGCGCTGCTGATTGCGCTGTTCGGCTTCGTCGGCTCGTTTGCCCTGGCGAAATTCCTGCTGCGTGGGGAGGTGATTGAATGATGCCGTTATGGGTGGAAGTGATCGTGGCGGTGCTGCTGGTGCTCAGCAGCGTATTTGCGCTGATTGGCGCGGTCGGGTTGCTGCGCATGAAAGACTTTTTTCAGCGCATGCACCCGCCTGCCCTGGCCTCTACGCTGGGCGCCTGGTGCGTGGCGTTGGCGTCGATCATCTATTTTTCGGTGCTCAAGTCCGGGCCGGTGTTGCACGGCTGGTTGATCCCGATCTTGTTGTCGATCACGGTGCCGGTGACCACGTTGTTGTTGGCGCGTACAGCGTTGTTTCGTAAGCGTATGGCGGGTGATGATGTGCCGGCTGAGGTCAGCAGCCGTCGCTAATCCCTCAGGCAAACACTGTAAAAAATGTGGGAGCGGGGTTCCTCGCGAATACGGTGTATCAGAAACACATACAGTGACTGACACTCCGCTTTCGCTTTCGCGAGCACGTCCGCGCCCACATTTGAATTGGAGATACAGCGAGGACGTACTGCGATGAGCAAAATCTACACACCCGCCACCGCTGCCGCCGACGTCGAGACCACCCTCAACTGGCTCGGTGGCCGTTGGAAGCTGATCATTTTGTTCCACCTGTTCGGCGGCCAGGTACAGCGCTATTCCGACCTTGAACGCCTGATCCCGGATATCTCGCAAAAGATGCTCGCCCAACAACTGCGCCAGCTCGAAGCCGATGGCCTGGTGCACCGCACGGTCTACCCGGTGGTGCCGCCGAAAGTCGAATACCGCATGACCGAGTGGGGCCAGCGCCTATGCCCGGTGCTGGATGGCCTGCTCAAGTGGCAGGACGCAAAACCTATCGTTTAAACGGTGGGCACCGTACCGCCGTCAATCACATACTCGGTGCCACTGATCGAAGCGGCGCGCGGTGACACCAGGAAGGCGATCAAGTCGGCGACTTCTTGTGGTTTGGCCGGTCGCCCCAAGGGAATGCCACCCAGCGCCTGCATAATGATCTGCTTGCCACCTTCGTAATCTGTACCCGCCTGATCCGCCAGGCGTTCTGCCAAGGCGACTGCCGCGTCCGTCTCCACCCAACCCGGCGACACACGCACCACCCGCACCCCCTTGGGCGTGACCTCTTTCGACAGGCTCTTGCTGTACGTCGCCAATGCCGCCTTGGCAGCGGCATACGCCGTGGTCGATTCCGGCAACGGCAATTCCCGCTGAATCGACGTGACATGAATAATCACCCCGGCCCCTCGCTCGACCATCCCCGGCAACAAGGCCCGATCCACCCGCACCGCTGCCATCAGGTTCTGGTTCAGTGCATTCGACCACTGCTCATCGTCCAACACGGCAAAGCCGCCGCCCGGCGCACTGGAACCGCCGAGCACATTGACGATGATATCGACGCCACCAAACTGCGTTTTCACCGCATCAGTAGCGCGGGCACACCCGGCAGCCGTGCCGAGGTCGGCTGCAATGAAATGCACGCCTTCAGGCGGTGAATCGTTGGCCGAGCGTGCAATCGAAATGACCTCGACGCCTTGCTCGCGCAATGCCGCGACTACTGCCGCACCGATGCCTTTCGTTCCACCGGTAACCAAGGCACGAAGGCCTTTCAAGCCGAGATCAAAACTCATGGGGTGTACTCCTGGGTAGATAAAGACCGCAGGATAGGAGCGCGCCAGACACGCCACAAGAACGCACAGAAAGGTAATGGGCTTACCGAAAAGTTAGGATTGGGATTTAAAGGGCTTCGCACCTGCGTGACATAGGCTCGGTAAAAACCGTGGGAGCTGGCTTGCTCTCACATTGGGTTTGGCGCTAGGCGAAGGATCGGATTCTGGCCGCCAACTCTGCCAACTCGGTATCGTCCGCCCGCACATGATCATGGGATGAGATATAGCCTTCATACGCCTCAAAGAACTTCTCCACCTTCGAACTCAACGGCTTGAACGCACTGTCCGAGCCCGTTCCATGCATGGGAAATAACTTCGCATGCAGGTGATCCACACCGTAGCCTTCAAGCATCATCCCGGTGCGTGCCACATCGGGAAACGCGCGGTCGATCTGCAATGCCGTCCTCTTCGCCGCGACTGCCAGCGCGGCCAACACTTCATCCGACTGCGCAAACGCATAGCTACCGTAATGCTGCTTGGGGATTACCACGCTGAAACCCGGGGTGTTGGGGAAAATTGAGAGGAAGGCCATGTGCTGGTCGTCTTCCCACAGGATGTGGGCTGGGGCGGTTTTTTTAACGATGCTGCAGAAAATACAATCCATTTTAGTCACGGCCCTTTTCGTCGTGGATTTGATCGTAGACTTATCTAAAGCCACGATTCGGCACGCGTCAAAGCAAATAGGAAAAAGGAGACATATCCCACATGGAAATCAAGTGTTCGGTTTTTATCGCAGCCAGCGTTGACGGTTTCATTGCACGACCTGACGGCGACATCGAGTGGCTTCACCGCCCGGAATATGAAATCGCCACCTTGAATGGCGTGACGTATGAACACTTCATCGCCACCGTCGATGCCTTGGTCATGGGTCGCAAGACTTTGGAGAAAGTCCTGTCCTTTCCCGAGTGGCCCTACGAGGGTTTGCCGGTCATCGCGCTATCTCGCCAGGTGCTGGAGATTCCCGCGCATCTACAGGGCAAGGTGGAAGTGCTGGCGGCGGATGTGGGCACACTGGTCAAGCAGTTGGCCGAGCGTGGCATGAAGCATCTGTATATCGACGGCGGGCAGACGGTCCAGGCGTTTCTTGAGGCGGGCCTGATCGACGAGTTGATCATCACGCGAATCCCGGTGTTGCTGGGGCAAGGCATTGCGTTGTTCGGCGTGATCGGCAGCGAGCACGCGCTTCGCCATCTTGGCACGGACGTATCGGCAAACGGCTTTGTGCAGAGCCGCTATGCCCTTGCAAAAACCTGAAACCACACACCTGTAGGAGCTGGCTTGCCGGCGATAGCGTACTCTGGGCCGACCAAGATGCTGAGTACATATCCATTTCTGCGGTAACGGCTGCTATGGGTTCCGCCCTTACGGCGGCTCACTTTTGAACAGCCCAAAAGTAAGCAAAAGGCTCTTGCCCCACCACTCGGCACCTCGCCTGGGCTCGGTGTGCCCGAACCCAGGCTTGAATCCGTGGGCCGCCGTCATGGGCCATCCTTGGCCCAAGACGGCTAACCCGGCGTCCTGCCGGGTTACCCACGGATTCAAGCCTGCGTTCGGCCAGCGTGGTTAACGGGGCGCCTCAGATCAAAATCAAAAGCAGACGCGGCGGCCTTAGAGCCGACCGGTGAAGTTTGCCGACCGCATTCCCTGTAGGAGCCGGCTTGCCGGCGATGCAGACACCTCGGTCTGTGGATCAGGTACACCGAGCAGATGCCATCGCCGGCAAGCCGGCTCCTACAGTGGATCTAGCAAGCCGTTAAAATGATGTGCAAAAAAAACGCCCCGAACCAGTCGGGGCGTTTTTTTGTTCAGCGTTTACCGATCAAGCCTGATCAGCCAAGCGCCAGGTGGTACCACCCTTCCCGTCTTCCAACACCACACCCATGGCGGTGAGTTGGTCGCGGATACGGTCGGATTCCGCCCAGTCCTTGTTGGCGCGTGCAGTCAGACGCGCCTGGATCAGCGCATCCACTTCAGCCGCATCCACACGCCCTTCAGCGCCGGCTTGCAGGAAGTCTTCAGGCTTCATTTGCAGAACCCCGAGCACGCTGGCCAATTCTTTCAGGCGAGCCGCCAGGCCAGCCGCGGCGTCGAGATCGCTCTCGCGCAGGCGGTTGATCTCGCGCACCATCTCGAACAGCACCGCGCAGGCTTCCGGGGTGCCGAAGTCGTCGTTCATGACTTCGGTGAAGCGGGCCACGAAGGCTTCGCCGCCGGCCGGCGCTACGCTCGGCAGGCCTTTCAACGCGTGGTAGAAACGCTCCAGGGCGCCCTTGGCGTCCTTGAGGTTGTCTTCCGAGTAGTTGATGGCGCTGCGGTAGTGGCTGGACACCAGCAGGTAACGCACAACCTCAGGATGGTACTTTTCCAGCACGTCGCGAATGGTGAAGAAGTTGTTCAAGGACTTGGACATCTTCTCGCCATTGATGCGGATCATGCCGCAGTGCATCCAGGCGTTGGCGTAGGTCTTGCCGGTGGCCGCTTCGCTCTGGGCGATTTCGTTTTCGTGGTGCGGGAACTCCAGGTCGCTGCCGCCGCCATGAATGTCGAAGGTTTCGCCTAGGCAGCAGGTGGACATCACCGAGCATTCGATATGCCAGCCCGGACGGCCCGCGCCCCATGGCGACTCCCAGCTCGGCTCGCCGGGCTTGGTGCCTTTCCACAGCACGAAGTCCAGCGGGTCCTGCTTGGCTTCGTCCACTTCGATACGTGCGCCGATGCGCAGGTCTTCGATTTTCTTGCGCGACAGCTTGCCGTAGCCCATGAACTTGGCGACGCGGTAGTACACGTCGCCATTGCCCGGGGCGTAGGCGTAACCCTTGTCGATCAGGGTCTGGATCATGGCGTGCATGCCCGGGATGTGGTCCGTGGCACGCGGTTCCATGTCCGGCTTGAGGATGTTGAGGCGCGCCTCGTCCTCGTGCATGGCGGCGATCATGCGCTCGGTCAGCGCGTCGAACGACTCGCCGTTTTCGTTGGCGCGGTTGATGATCTTGTCGTCGATGTCGGTAATGTTGCGCACGTACGTCAAGTCATAGCCGCTGAAACGCAACCAGCGGGTCACCAGGTCGAAGGCAACCATGCTGCGGCCGTGGCCGATGTGGCAGTAGTCGTACACGGTCATGCCGCACACGTACATGCGCACCTTGTTGCCATCCAGCGGCTTGAAGACTTCTTTGGTCTTGCTGAGTGTGTTGTAGATCGTTAGCACAACGGCTTCCTTAGAGAATCACTGGCCCCACGAATCACGCAAGGTCACGGTACGGTTGAATACCGGGCGACCGGGTTTCGAGTCCTTGATATCTGCGCAGAAGTAACCTTCGCGCTCGAACTGGAAACGGTCTTCCGGCTGTGCTTCGCCCAACGAGGGTTCGGCACGACAACCAGTGAGTACTTGCAGGGAGTCAGGGTTGATGTTGTCGAGGAAGCTGGCGCTGTCTTCGGCCTTCTCAGGGTTCGGCGAACGGAACAGGCGATCGTACAGACGCACTTCGCACTCGATGCTGGCCGCAGCCGGTACCCAGTGGATCACGCCTTTGACTTTGCGGCCTTCCGGGTTCTTGCCCAGGGTGTCCGGGTCGTACGAGCAACGCAGTTCGACGATGTTGCCGTCGGCGTCCTTGATCGCTTCGTCAGCGCGGATCACGTAGCTGCCACGCAGGCGCACTTCGCCGGCCGGTTCCAGGCGCTTGTAGCCTTTTGGCGGCTCTTCCATGAAGTCATCGCGGTCGATGTAGATTTCGCGGGCAAACGGCAGCTTGCGCACGCCGAGTTCTTCTTTCTGCGGATGGCGCGGCAACTCGAGGTTGTCGACCTGGCCTTCCGGGTAGTTGGTGATCACGACTTTCAACGGACGCAGCACGCACATGGCGCGCGGGGCGTTGGCGTCGAGGTCCTGGCGGATGCTGAATTCGAGCATGCCGTAGTCGACCACGCCGTCGGAACGGTTGGTGCCGACCATCTCGCAGAAGTTGCGGATCGACGCAGGGGTGTAGCCACGGCGGCGGAAGCCCGACAGCGTGGACATGCGCGGGTCGTCCCAGCCATGCACGTGCTTCTCGTCAACCAGCTGCTTGAGCTTGCGCTTGCTGGTGATGGTGTAGTTCAGGTTCAGGCGGCTGAACTCGTACTGACGCGGCTGCGCGGGAACCGGCAGGTGCTCCAGGAACCATTCATACAGCGGACGATGGCTTTCGAACTCCAGGGTGCAGATGGAGTGGGTGATGCCTTCGATGGCGTCCGACTGGCCGTGGGTGAAGTCGTAGTTCGGGTAGATGCACCACTTGTCGCCCGTCTGGTGGTGATGGGCGTGGCGGATGCGGTACATGATCGGGTCGCGCAGGTTCATGTTCGGCGAGGCCATGTCGATCTTGGCACGCAATACGCGGGCGCCGTCCGGGAACTCACCGGCGCGCATGCGGGCGAACCAGTCCAGGTTCTCTTCCACCGAACGGTCGCGGAACGGGCTGTTCTTGCCCGGCTCGGTCAGCGTGCCACGGTATTCCTTGGCCTGTTCCGGGCTCAGGTCGTCGACGTAGGCCTTGCCGGCCTTGATCAGTTCGATGGCCCAGTCGTGCAACTGGTCGAAGTATTGCGAGGCATAGCGCACTTCACCGGACCATTCGAAGCCCAGCCACTTCACGTCGCTTTCGATGGCGTCGATGTATTCCTGGTCTTCCTTGGCCGGGTTGGTGTCGTCGAAACGCAGGTGCGTGACGCCACCGAACTCCTGGGCCAGGCCGAAGTTCACACAGATCGACTTGGCGTGGCCGATGTGCAGGTAACCGTTGGGCTCTGGCGGGAAGCGGGTGACGATCTGCGTGTGCTTGCCCGAATCCAGGTCCGCCTGGATGATCGGGCGCAGGAAATTGACCGGGACGGCAGGTCCGGCCTTGGCATTCGAGGTAGGGTCGACAGTGGGCTTGCTCATAGGATCCTTGAACAGACAAGTACGTGGCCGGGCTAGGCCGACAAAACAAAGGCGATATCATAGCCGATGCTGTCAAGCACCTGACAGAGCGAGGCCGAAAACTGCTGCATTTATTGCATGGGCGGTAAAAAACCACCTCGAAATTCCTGCAGGTCACGCTAAACTGCGCGCCTTGGCCGTCGTTTAGCCATACCGGTCGTGGTGCCCCGGGCACCCAAACCCACGAATTCCCTGAAATAGAGTAGTGAACATGACTCAAGTCAAACTGACCACCAACCACGGTGACATCGTCATCGAGCTGAACGCCGAGAAAGCGCCGATCACCGTCGCCAACTTCATCGAGTACGTGAACGCCGGCCACTACGAAAACACCGTTTTCCACCGTGTCATCGGTAACTTCATGATCCAGGGCGGCGGTTTCGAGCCAGGCATGAAAGAAAAGAAAGACAAGCGCCCAAGCATCCAGAACGAAGCGGACAACGGCCTTTCCAACGACAAGTACACCGTCGCCATGGCCCGTACCATGGAGCCGCATTCGGCCTCCGCGCAGTTCTTCATCAACGTCGCCGACAACGCTTTCCTGAACCACAGCGGCAAGAACGTGCAGGGTTGGGGCTACGCGGTATTCGGTAAAGTCACCGAAGGCCAGGACGTCGTCGACAAGATCAAAGGCGTGCAGACCACCGGTAAAGCCGGCCACCAGGACGTTCCGGTAGAAGACGTTATCGTCGAGAAAGCCGAGATCATCTAAGCGTGATCCTGCTTATTTCAGATTTGCATCTGGAAGAGGAGCGCCCGGACATTACCCGGGCGTTTCTGGATCTGCTCCGCGGCCGCGCCCGTGGCGCCCAGGCGTTGTACATTCTGGGGGACTTCTTTGAAGCCTGGATTGGCGACGACGGCATGACCCCCTTCCAGCGTTCGATTGGCGAGGCTCTGCGTGAGCTGAGCGACAGCGGCACCCCGATTTTCATCATGCACGGCAATCGCGATTTCCTGATCGGCAAGGCGTTCTGCAAAGCCGCAGGTGCCACCTTGCTCAAGGACCCGAGTGTCGTGCAGCTCCATGGCGAGCCTGTGCTGTTGATGCACGGCGACAGCCTCTGCACCCGCGACGTCGGCTACATGAAGCTGCGGCGCATCCTGCGCAACCCCATCGTGCTGTTCATCCTGCGCCACCTGCCGCTAAGCACCCGCCACAAGCTGGCGCGCAAGCTGCGCAGTGAAAGCCGTGCGCAGACGCGCATGAAGGCCAACGACATCGTCGATGTGACCCCCGAGGAAGTGCCACGGGTGATGCAGCAGTTTGGCGTGCGCACCCTGGTCCACGGCCACACCCACCGCCCCGCCATTCATAAGCTGCAGATTGGCGACCAGGCGGCCAAGCGCATCGTGCTGGGGGATTGGGACAAGCAAGGGTGGGCGTTGCAGGTGGATGAGCAAGGGTTTCAGTTGGCGGCGTTTGATTTTGTGAACCCGCAGTTGGCGTTGCCTGGGGCCTGATCACAAACCCCACTGGTCCCATGTGAACAGAGATCCAAATGTGGGAGCGGCAAGTCGAATCGTCGCACCGCCGCTCCCACATTTTTGACCGCGTACATCCAGAAATCAGTGGCCGGAAGCTTCCGGCCCCGCCTTCGCACCAAACGGCGGCTTGGCCAGCCACACCAGTAACATCAAGGCCATGAACATCCACCCCAGCAACGTGAAGTAGTCCACGGTGGACATCATGTACGCCTGGCTGGTGAGGATCTGGTCCAGCTGCGCATAGGCCTTGTGCCCTGCCCCACCCAGCGCCTGCAACGCATCGCGAGTCGCCGAGTCGTAGGTGGTCATGTTCTCGCTCATGTAGGCATGGTGCTGGTCCGCCCGGCGAATCCAGATCCAGGTGGTCAGCGACGCCGCGAAGCTGCCGCCCAGGGTCCGCAGGAACGTCGCCAGGCCCGCGCCGTCGGCGATCTGGTGCGGCGGCAGGTCGGACATCAGGATGCTCAGGGTCGGCATGAAGAACAGCGCCACGCCAATGCCCATGAACAGCTGCACCAGGGCGATGTGCTGGAAGTCCACCTCATTGGTGAAGCCCGCCCGCATAAAGCAGCTCAAGCCAATCGCCAGGAACGCCAGGCCCGCCAGCAGGCGCAGGTCGAACTTGTGCGCGTACTTGCCCACGAACGGCGACATCAGCACCGGCAGGATGCCGATCGGCGCCACCGCCAGGCCCGCCCAGGTGGCGGTGTAGCCCATCTGGGTCTGCAGCCATTGCGGCAGGATCAGGTTGATGCCGAAAAAGCCCGCGTAGCCCAGGATCAACACGATGGTGCCAATGCGGAAGTTGCGGTAGGCGAACAACCGCAGGTTGACCACCGGATGCTTGTCGGTCAGCTCCCAGATGACGAACACCGCCAGGGCGATCACCGAAATCGCCGCGCCGATAATGATGAAGTTGGACTCGAACCAGTCCAGGTCATTGCCCTTGTCGAGGATGATCTGCAAAGCCCCCACGCCGACGATCAAGCTCAGCAGGCCGACGTAGTCCATCGGCTGGTAGCTGGTTTCCACTGGACGTTTCTTCAACTGCGAACGCACCACCATCACCGCAAAGACGCCGATGGGCACGTTGATGAAGAAGATCCACGGCCAGCTGTAGCTGTCGGTGATCCAGCCACCGAGGATCGGCCCGGCAATCGGCGCCACCACCGTGACCATCGCCAGCAGTGCCAGGGCCATGCCGCGCCTGGCCGGCGGGTAGACCGCAATCAGCAGCGTCTGGGTCATGGGGTACAACGGCCCGGCCACCAGGCCTTGAATGACGCGAAAGGCGATCAGCTCGGGCATGGAGGTGGAAATACCGCACAGGAACGAGGCCAGCACGAACAGCATGGTCGCCCACAAAAACAGCTTCACCTCGCCAAAGCGGCGGCTCAGCCATCCGGTGAGCGGCAAGGCAATGGCGTTGCTCACCGCAAACGAGGTGATCACCCAGGTGCCCTGCTCCGAACTCACGCCCAGGTTGCCGGAAATGGTCGGCAACGCCACGTTGGCGATGGTGGTGTCGAGCACCTGCATAAAGGTCGCCAGCGACAGGCCAATAGTGGCCATCAACAGGCTGGGTGGCGTGAAGGAGGCGTTATTGCTCATCAGCGTTGCACAGCCTTGGGCGCGGCGACGCTGTTGTCATGGATCAGCTGGGTGATCATGGCGTCGGCTTCGGCCAGTTGGCGGTCGTACACGTTGGTGGTCAACGAGGCTTTTTGCGGCGCTTGTTGCGCCAGTACCGGGCCGCTCTGGTCGTGCAGGTCAACATTGACCACTGTCGACAAACCTACCCGCAGCGGGTGCTTGGCCAGTTCGTCGGCGTTGACGTGGATGCGCACCGGCACCCGTTGCACGATCTTGATCCAGTTACCGGTAGCGTTCTGCGCAGGCAGCAGGGCAAACGCGCTGCCGGTGCCGGCGCCGAGGCTGTCGACGGTGCCGCTGAACTTCACGTCGCTGCCGTAGATGTCCGACTCGATGTCCACCGGCTGGCCGATGCGCATGTTGCGCAGCTGGGTTTCCTTGAAGTTGGCGTCGATCCACAGCTGGTCCAGCGGGATCACGGCCATCAAGGCAGTGCCTGGCTGTACGCGTTGGCCCAGTTGCACGGTGCGCTTGGCCACATAGCCGGTGACCGGCGCGATCAGGGTGCTGCGCGCATTGGTCAGGTAGGCCTGGCGCAGTTGGGCGGCCGCAGCCTGCACATCCGGGTGCGACGAAATCACGGTGTCATCCACCAGCGCGCTGCTGGTCTTGAACTGTTGCTGCACGTTGGCCAGGGCGTTTTGCGCCGAGGTCAGGTCGTCGCGGGCGTGGGACAGTTCTTCCTGGGAAATCGCGCCGCCGGCAGCGAGGTTCTTACGACGGTTGTAGTTGTCCTGGGCCTTTTGCACGTTGGCTTGTTGCGCCAGCACCTGGGCCTTCATGCCGTCGACATTGCTGTACAAGCCGCGCACCTGGCGCACGGTGCGGGCCAGGTTGGCCTGGGCACTTTGCAGGGCGACGGCGGCGTCGTTGGGGTCGAAGTTGATCAGCACTTGGCCTTCGTGGACCAGGTCGCCATCGTCGGCGCCGATGCTGACCACGGTGCCGGTGACCAGCGGGGTGATCTCCACCACGTTGCCGTTCACATAGGCGTCGTCGGTGCTTTCATTGAAGCGGCCGTAGAGTTCATACCAACCCCACACGCCAACGATGCCGAGGATGACGATCAGCGCCAGGCCGATCAGCATCACCTTGCGCTTGCGTGGGTTAGTGTCTTTTTCTGTTGCGGCGTTGCTGTCGGCAGTGGCCATGACTAATACCTCACATTATTCCGTACGCGTTGCTGGGGTGGCCGCTGCCACGTTTGCGGCGTTGTATCCGCCACCCAGGGCCTGCATCAATTGAATCGACAGATCGATCTGCGCAGCATTCAGGGTCGCCAGCTGACGCTGGGCCTGCAGCAACTGCTGCTCGATGCTGAGCACATCCAGGTAGTTACCGATGCCGGAGCTGTAGCGCTGCACACCGGTGTCGTAGGACTGCTGGGCGATGTCCGCGGCGTGTTGCTGGGCCTGGATCTGCCGACCGGTTTCGCGCAATTGCACCAGGCTGTTGCCGATATCGCCCAGGGCCTGCACCAGGGTCTTGTTGTACTGCGCCACCGCCAGGTCGTAGTCGGCGTCGCGGGCATCGAGGTCGGCGCGCAGGCGGCCGCCGTCGAAGATTGGCAGCGAGAGGGTCGGCGCAATGCTGAAGAAGCGGCTGGCCGAACCGAACATCGCGTCGCCCAGCAACGACTCGGCCCCGGCGCTCGCACTCAGGTTGAGGTTGGGGTAGAAGCGGGTCTTGCTCGCGGCCACGTTCTTGCTCGCAGCCTCTACGCGCCAGCGGGCGGCGATCAGGTCAGGGCGACGGCCCAGCAGCTCGGCCGGCAACACCGAGGGCACGGCCACGGCGCTGGGCTTGAGCACGTTGGGCCGGGCCAGTTCGCCGCCCCGGTCCGGGCCTTTGCCGAGTAACACTGCCAGGGCGATCTTGGCGCTCTGCAGTTGTTTTTCCGCATCGATCAGTTGCGACTCGGAGCTGGCTTCCAGGCTCTCGGTCTGCTGGTACTGGTACTGGCTGTCGATGCCTGAATTCAGGCGGCGCTTGCCCAGGTCGAGCATCTGGCGGGTGCGCTTGAGGTCGTCGTTCGCCAGGTCACGCACGATGTGCGCCTGGCCCAGGTCGCTGTAGGCCTTGGCCACGTTGGCAGCCAGGGTCAGGCGTGCGGCCTGTTGGTCGACTTCGGCGGCGCGGGCCTGGCCCAATGCGGCTTCCCAGGCGGCACGCTGGCCACCCCACAGGTCGAAGTTGTAATTGAAGCTGGCGCCGATATTACGCACGGTGGCGTAGGCATCGCCTTCACCACGCGGGTCCTGGTCCTTGGCCAAGCGCGAACGGCTGACGCCGGCGCTGGCGTCCAGGGTCGGCATGCGTGCCGCATCGGCGGCAAAGGCGGCGGCTTCGGCCTGGTGGGCACGGGCGCTGGCCACTTGCATGTCGGGGCTGTTTTGCAGGGCTTCCTGGATCAGGCCGTCGAGCTGTGGATCGCCGAGGCTCTTCCACCAGTCGGCGGTGGGCCAGGCGGCTGGCGACAGGGTCACGCCGCTCAGGGATTTACCGGTTTGCAGGGTGTTGGCGTCGAGGCGTTGGCCCTGGGTGTCGAGGCCGCTGAAGTTGGCACAACCGGCCATGCTCATCGCCACCAGCACCAGGCTCAGTGCACGCGTTTTCATTGGTTACCTACCCGCTGGATGACGATGGCGTCACCGGCAGCTACTAGAATTTTCGTGAGGATCCTTTCCAGGCTCTGCAACTCGCCGGGCTCCAGGGCGCCGGCCAGTTCGTTCATCGACTGCGCGCCAATGTGCGGCAGCATGTCTGCCAAGCGCTGGCCGTCTTCGGTCAGCACCAGCCGGACCTGGCGCCGGTCCTGGTCGGAACGCTGGCGGGCCAGCAAGCCCTTTTGTTCCAGGCGGTCGAGCATGCGGGTCATGGAACCGCTGTCCAGGGACAGGTTGCGGCACAGTTCGGCCGGGGTATCGACGTCGAACTGGGCAATGATGATCAACACCTTGAACTGCGCGGCCGTGACGCCGTGGGGTTCCATGTGGGTGTCGATAATGCGGTCCTTGAGCAGCGCCGCCCGACCCAGTAGCAGGCCGAGGTGGCAGTTGCGGAAGCTGTCAGGGGTGAAGTGGGGCATCGGAAGTCACCTTATTACTGCCTAGGCAGTGAATGTATGACAAGATGTTACTGCTTAGGCAGCGAATGTCAAATGGAATAATTAGCTTGCTTGCTAATTGACCGATAAGCGGTGGCTCACGGCGCAATCAGCGTGCGCCGCGACGCACCATCAACAGCACCAGCCACGGCCCGCCCAACAGGGTGGCGACCAGCCCTGCGGGCATTTGCTCGGGGAACACCAACTGCCGGCCCAGCCATTCGGCCAGCACCATCAGCGTGGCGCCAAACAACGCCGACAGCCACAGTTGCTGCATCGGGCGACGGGCGCCGGCCAGGCGGGCGATAGGGGGGGCCAGCAGACCGACGAACGACAGCGGGCCCACCAACAGCGTCGCGGTGGTGGTCAAGACGCCGGCGAACAACAGGATCAACAGGCGGGCTCGGCTGACCGGCACACCGACACTGGCCGCGGTGCCCTCCCCCAGCGAAAACGCCAGCAACCAGCGGCTGAACAGCGGCACCAGGCACAGCCCGAAGGCAAACACCGCCGCACTGGCCCAGGCTATCGACGCCGGCAAGTAATACAGCGAGCCCATCATCATCTGCAGCATCAACCCGGCGCGCGGGTCACCACTGGCCAGGCTGGCGCTAACCATCGCCTGGGCCCAGGCACTCACCGACACCCCCACCAGCAACAGGCGCTGCGCGGTGAACGCTCCCCGGCCAAACCAGAGCAGCGCGCCCAGCGCCGTCAACGCGCCGGCCAGGCAGGCAACGAACAGCACCGCAGCCGAAGGCTGTGCCACCAGCAACACCACCGCAATCACCCCCAGCGCACCGCCGGAACTCACCCCCAGCAGGTCCGGGCTGGCCATGGGGTTGGCCGTGAGCCGTTGCAGCAAGGTCCCGGCCAATGCCAGTAAACCTCCCGCCGCCGCGGTAGCGACGGTGTGAGGCACCTGCCAGAACAGCAGCGCGCTGAGTTGTGACAGGCTGGCGACCTGCCAGCCGTGCAGGCTGCGCGACACTGCCAACGACAGGAATAGGCTGAGCAGCAGCAACCCCAGCGTGCGCCCGAGAGCAAATCGCGCCTCGCCGTGCGTGCTCAAGCGCCAGCCACTCGACAGCCCCTGGCGCAAGCGCGGCAGCAGGAACACCAGCAACGGCACGCCCAACAACGACGTGACCGTGCCCGTAGGAATCAAGTGGGCCGCAAACGGGCTGGCACTCGACACCTGCAACACAATCTGGTCAGTGGCCCACAACAGTCCCGCGCCAATGCACGCCGCCCACACCAGGCGCTGGTACAGCGTGCGCGCGCCCAACAGCCGGGCCAGCGCTGGCGCCGCCAACCCGACAAAGCCGATCACCCCTACCTGGGCCACCACCAGGGCCGTCAGCACCACGGCCAGCAACACCGCCAGCAGGCGTGTCGTGCCGACCTTCGCGCCCAGGCTGCGGGCCGTACTTTCGCCGCTGTCGAGCAGCGCCAAGGGGCGCCGGCTGAACCACACGACGACGCCACACCCCACCAGGCCCAGGGCGAGATGGGCACTGGGCATCCAGCCGGACTGCTCCAGCGCACCACCGCCCCAGATCTGCAAACCGCGCAGTAAATCGAAGTTGCCCAGGGCAATCGCCAGGCTGATCGCGCCGCAATAGAGGTTGACCACCATGCCCGACAGAATCACCGCCACGGGCGACAACCGCTGCGGCCACGCCAGCAGCAACACCACCAACACGGCCGCGGCGCCACCGGCCAAGGCGACGGCCTCGCGACTCAGGGCCACCTCGCCCGGCCAATACAACGCAGACAGCGACAGCGCCAGGTAGGCCCCCGGGAAAATCCCCAGCGTCATGGGCTCTGCCAACGGGTTGCGGAGCACCTGTTGCACCAGCGCGCCCGCCAGCCCCAGCGCAGCCCCGCACAACAGCGCCATTGCCACCCGTGGCAGCAGTGAGGCATGCAGCAGCACCTGGGGCAGCACGTCAGGGTCCGGGGCAAACCAGGCCTGCCACCCGCCACTGCTGCCCAGCAGGTCCTGCACCTGGATCAAGGCCAACGCGCTCGCCACCGAAAGCAAGACCAACAGCAGCCCCAGGCATCCACGCGGGATCGCCTGGCGTAAGGCGTTAACCATGGGCGGCCTCCGGGTTCTCGATCTGTGCCAAGGCCACGTGCAACGCACGGGCAAAGCGTTGCAACGACACCAGCCCACCGTAGGGCGCGATCACCGGCAGTTCCGCTACACGGTGCTGGCGCACACAGGGCAACGCCTGCCAGACCGGGCTGGCCTGCAAGGCCGCACGCACATCAGCGGTCACCGGCCCCACCAGCAACAGGTTGGCCAGCGGTGCCGACGCCAGGCGTTGCAACGGCACCAGGGCATTGCCCGCGCGGTTGCTCGACCAACCGGCAGCCTGCGCACCATTGCTCACGCCGAGCGACTGCATCACCGCATCGAACAGGCTGCCCTGGCCGTACACCCGCAGAAAATGCCCATCGACGGCGTCGGCCACGATCGTCGGCAGCGCCGTCAGCGGTGGCGCGAGGGGCACCTCGAAACGGCGCCGGGCCTCGTCGATCAACGCTTCGGCGCGGGCCGACTCACCCAACGCACGGGCCAGGGTGCGGGTGTCGTCGAGCAATGCCGGGTAGGGTTGCGGGCTGTCCATATAGCCGCCCAGGGTCAGCGTGGGGCACAGGCGTTCCAGGGCCGGTTTCAAGTTGGAATGCCCCGGCGTGAGGATCAACAGATCTGGCTTCAGGTCGCGCAGCACATCGAAGTTGGGCTGGTACAGCAGGCCGACATTGACCACCCCTTGGGCCAGCGGCGGTTCAACAATCGTGCGCCGGTACCAGTCGGGCAGCGCCATGGCAATCGGTGTGTGGCCCAGGGCCAGCAGGGTTTCGGTCAGCTCCCAGCTGAGCGAGACGATTCGCCTCGGCCCGTCGGCCGCCGACGCACGAGCCAGCCACACGGCAGGTCCGGCGCACACCAAGGCTTGCAGCAGTTGACGACGGTTCATCGTGGGAAACTGACCAGGCGGCCACTCACGGGGTCGCGCAACACCCCCATCGGCGTGCCATAGATCCGTTGCAAATGATCATCCTGCAACACTTCGGCGGCCGGCACCTGCATCAGCAACCGCCCCTCGCCCAGGGCAATGACTTCATCGCAGAAGCGCGCCGCCATGTTGATGTCGTGCAGGATGATCACCGCGCCCATGCCACGCTGGGTGCACAGGTTGCGCACCTGTTGCAGGACGGCGACCTGGTGGCCGATGTCCAGCGCCGAGGTGGGTTCGTCGAGCAGCATGCAGCGGCAGTTCTGCGCCACCAGCATGGCGATCCAGACACGCTGGCGCTCGCCACCCGACAGGCTGTCCACGGCACGCTCGGCGTACTGCGCGACCTCCGTGGCGCACATCGCCTCCTCCACCCACTGGCGATCCTGGGCACTGAAGCGACCGAGCGCGCCGTGCCAGGGGTGACGCCCCAGCGCCACCAGCTCACGCACCCGCATGCCGTCGACCTCTGGCGGTTGTTGCGCCAGGTAGGCGATCTGCCGTGCAAAGGCCCGTGAAGACCACTGCGGCAATGGCTGGCCAGCCAGCGTCAGCCTACCCGCCGTGGGGATCGACTGGCGCGCCAGCAGCTTGAGCAAGGTCGACTTGCCCGAGCCGTTGTGCCCGACCAGGCCGTACACTCGCCCGCTGTGCAACTGCAAATCGAGGGGGTGCAGCAAGGTTCGCGCGCCCATGCGCACGCTGACACCCTCCAGGCGAAACAGGACCTCGGCCTGGGCCAGCGGCGGTTCAAACCGGCTCATCAATCGAGTCGCTCCTGTGGCTGTGCGCAACGATCTTGCCCATGTCCAGCTTGATATGGCGGTCGGCCAAGTTGAAATAGCGGTCATCGTGGGTGATCACCAGCACCGCCTTGCCGCGCGCCTTGAGGTCGGGTAGCAGGCGTTTATAAAACACTTCCTTGAATTCCGGATCCTGGTCGGCCGCCCACTCGTCGAACACGTAGAAGGGCCGGTCTTCCAGCAAGGCCACCAACAACGCCAGGCGCTTGCGCTGGCCCTGGGACAGGTCGAGGGTGGTGAAGCCACCGTCTTCGATGCTGACCTTGTGCTCCAGTTGCAGCTCGCGCAAGAGCAGGCGCGCCTGCGATTCAAGGTGCGGCGCCAGCACGCCGAGCAGGCTGTCGAACAGGTAGAAATCACTGAACACCGTGGAGAAGCACTGGCGGTAGGCATCGCGGCCCCTGGCATCGACGGGCGAACCATCCAGCAGCAGCGTACCCGCCTCGCTTTCGTACAACCCCACCAGCAATTTGGCCAGGGTGGTCTTGCCACTGCCGTTGCCGCCGATCAGGTAGGTGATTTCGCCGGGGGTGAACACCAGGTCAACCGGACCGAGCTGGAACAGGCTGTTTTCCTTTTCACGAAAGTACTGGTGGGTCATGCCCCGCAATTCAATGCGCTCAAACCCCTGATCAGGCTCGGCCGTGCCGATCGGTTCCAGCGGCAGGTCGCTGTCGAGCCGGGCGATGCGTTCCAGCGCGACACGCGCCGAGCCGATCACCGGGATCGCTCCCAGCAGGCTTTCAATGGGCAGGATGATGTAAAGGAAGGTGATCGCATAACCGGAAACCACATGCCCGTCGACGGCAAACACCCGGGCCAGCACGAACAGGGTCAGCCCGATAAACCCGAACAGCACCAGGCTGCCCCAGCTGGATGCGGCGCTGAACAGCACATAGCCGAGGGTTCGCTGGCGGCGCACCGATTCGATCGGGCGCGCGAGGGTTTGCTCGACAAAGACTTGTCGCCGTCGCCGGTGCAGCTTGAGTTCCTTGGCACCGTCGAACAAGGCACGGAACTGCTGGATCAAGTCGTCCTCTCGCTGGCGCGAGCGCCGCAGCAGGTCGAGGGCGCGGCCATTGACCAATAGGAAACCCAGCGCCCCCAGGGCCACCGCCAGCAGCGCGAACACCAGCAGCTGCCACGACAGCCAGCCCAGGTACGCCAGGCAGCCGAGGATCACGGTGCCTTGGGTCAGCAGCGTCGGCAGGTTGAGGAAAAACACCACCAGGGTGTCCAGGTCGCCGGTCAGGATCGCCAGGGGCCGGGCCGCTCCGTAGCGCTCTAGGTGCGCGTAGGACGCCTGCGCCATGTGCCCGATGGCACGCAGGCGCACCTGCGCCTTGGCGCGCTGGCCCAGGTACATGAACAGCGCCTGGGAGAGCAGACGCAACAGCAGCACACCGCCCACCACCCCGGCAAATTGCAGGCCGAGGTGACTGAGCTGGTCATCCCCGGCGCCCAGGGCCTGGTTGATCAGCGCGACCATGGCGGTGGCGCCAAGGCCACCGACCAGGCTGGCCAATGTGGCCAGGAGCAACAGCCCGCGGGCGCCCTGCAGCAGTGACAGCAACAGGGCGAACGGAGTGCCGGGCAACCCGGCAGCAGGTTTGAGTGAAGGCATAAGCGGTCAGAATTTCACATTCAGCGTCAGGGTGGCATTGCGTGGGTCACCGTACAGGCCGTAGTAGCTGGAGGGCACGCGGGCGTAGTAGGTGCGGTCGAGCAGGTTGTTGACGTTCAGCGCCAGGTCGTAGTGCGGGTTGATTTGATAGCCGATCAGGCCGTCGATCACCGCGTAGCCACCCTGGTAACTGGTGTTGTTGCGCGTGGTGCGGCTTTGCGCGCGCACCCCGCCGCCGACACGCCAGTTGTTCAGTGGCTCGGCCTGGAAGCGATAGGTGTTCCACAGTTTGAGCAGGTGCTTGGGTTCCTCGGCGTCCTGGGCCGTGCCAGCGACGGCAGCCTGGCCACGCAGTTCACTTTGCAGGTAGGTGTAGCCGGCCTGCACGTCCCAGTTCGGCAGGAGCTTGCCGGTCAGCTCGGTCTCGACACCCCGGGTGCGGGCCTGGCCCTGGGCGACCCAGTACGTCGGGTGGGCGTCGTCGGCAATCGGACGGTTCTTGTCGTCGATCTGGAACACCGCCACGGATGCCCCCAGGCGGCCGTCCAACCAGTCACCCTTGAGGCCGACCTCGGCCTGCTTGCCGGTGCGCGGCTTGAGCACGCTGCCGTTGAAGGTGCTCTGGAAGGCCTGGGACGGGGTGAATATATCCGAATAGCTGGCGTAGGCGGACAGGCCATACCCCAGGTTCTGGACGATGCCGGCATACGGGGTGAATTTATTCTGGGTCGGGTCGTCCACGGTGGGTTGCACGCTGGGCAGCCGGGTTTGGCGCGAGCTCTCGTAGTGGTTCTGGCGCCCGCCGATGATCAGCGAAAGACCGTCGGTAGGCTTGAAGGTGACCTGGCCGTAGACACCGACCTGGGAGGTGTCCGAGGTGGTGCCGAAGGTGTAGGGAATATCCACGTTCGGCTGGTTGATGTTCAACACATCCACCACCCCGCCACTGGTGCCTCCGGACACGCTGCGCTGGTGGGTGCTGGCATAGTTGATGCCGACCATCAGCTCGTGGGTTCGCCCAAACAGCTCGAACGGGCCACTGACGTAGGAGTCGACTCCCAGCCAGCGGTAACGGTCATGCTGGCGCTGCAGCCAGTAATCGGCAGTGTTGTCGAGGTTGACCGGGCCGTCCACATAGCCGTACTTGGAGGCGACGTCGGAGGTGCGGTAGTTGATCGCCGTGCGGTTCTGCCAACCGTTGCCGAACTGATGCACCAGGTCGGCGTAAAGCTCGGTCATGTCGGTGTCGGCATGGCTCCAGTCGGTGCCGTAGAACCCCGAGCGCTTGGCATTGACGAAGCTGCCGTTGGTGTAGGTCGAGAGACCATAGTCAAAGCCGTCGAGCCTGATTTTCTGGTGGGCGGCGCCGACCGTCAGTTGGGTGTCCGGGTCGAGGTCGAAGGCCAGGGAACCGTAGAGCAGGCCCTGGTCCGAGCCGGTCTTGTCGACGAAGGCGTTTTCATCTTCGCCGGCGAACCCGAAGCGGCCCTTGACGGTGCCGCTGTCGTTCAACGGGCCGGTGACATCCCAGGCCGTGCGGTAACGGTCCCAGGAGCCGGCAGATACCGAGCCGGTCAAGGCAAATTCATCCTGCGGGCGCTTGCGCACCAGGTTGACCGTGCCGCCCGGGTTGCCGAACCCTTGCAGCAAGCCGGCGGGGCCGCGCAGCACTTCGACGCGGTCGTACAGCGCCAGGTCGAATTGCGGCAGGTATTGCAGGCCATTGTTGGCCGGCAGTCCGTCAAACTGCACCTCGGCCGGGTAACCCCGCGACTGGAAATAACTGGTGCCGTCGCCGTAAGTCACGGCGGTGATCCCCGGGGTATTGCGCAGGGCCTCGTCCACGGACGTCATGTGCTGGTCGTCCATGCGCTGGCGGGTGATGGTGGTCACCGAGGCCGGGATGTCCTTGGGCTGCGCGGCCACTTTGCCGACGGTTACCAGTGCCGGCTTGTAGCTGTCGCTGCCTTCGGTGCTCGCTGTGTCCTGGACCGGGTCGGCCACGATCTGGGTCTGGGGCAGGATCATCGGCGCCGATTGTGCATGCACCGTCGCCACCCCCAGAGCCAGGGGTGCGAGCAGAACATGCTTGAGGATCAATCGGTTGAAGCGGAACTGGCACAGCGGCGCGTAGGACAAGCGTTCAACGAGGCTTCTGCTCATGGCGTTCAAGGGACCTGACAGGTTGTAAATGCGATTAATTTGCATTAATTTTGCCAGTCCATTTACTTGGCTTCAGGACAACAAATATCGATGAAAGGACAGAATTGGCGCTTTTCTGCCGGCCACGATCATCTCCCCCAAAAAGCGGCCAACAGCTACAAGGAATTTGCTGACGACGACCCCGCGCTGGTGGTGCGCGCGTTCGAGTACGCGTCGGGGGCGCGGCAACAGCCCCACTCCCACCAGCGGATCCAGTTGATGTATTCACCCCAGGGGTTGATGCGCGTGTCCACCGAGACCGGCGCCTGGACACTGGCACCGATGCGCGCCTTGTGGATTCCACCGGGCATCACCCATGAAGTGCGCATGGTCGGTGAAATTTCCATGCGCTCAGTGTACCTCGACCCCAGCGCCGTGCCCTGGCACTGGGAAGATTGCTGCGTGCTGACAGTCACACCGTTGATGCGCGAATTGATCCTGATGCTGTTCGATGGCGCCATGGCCGACGAACAGCCACGGGCGTTGGCCTCCGCCCTGCTCGTGCAGCTGCTGGCGCGCGCCAAGCCCCAGGCGCACAACCTGCCGATGCCCATGGACCGTCGCTTGCGCCGGGTGTGCGATGCCATATTGCAGAGCCCGGACAACAACGACACCCTGGAAGCCTGGGGTGAACGCATCGGTGCCAGTGCCCGCACGCTGGCGCGGCGCATGAAAGAGGAAACCGGCGTGACCTTCCACCAGTGGCGTTTGCAGGTGCGGGTCGATGAGGCGATCTGCCGGCTGGCACAAGGTGTGTCGATCAATGAAATCGCGCTGGACCTGGGTTATCGCAGTGCCAGCGCGTTCATCTATATGTTCCGCAGCTTGCTGGGCAGCACACCGGCGCAGTACCTGGACAAGCTGCTGGCTGGTGACGCGGCGGCGTCAGAAATCGCGCTTGTAGAAAATATCCAGTGAACTGGCCACGCCACTGGCCACTTCCAGGTACACCTTCTTGCTCAACAGGTAGCGCAGCGCGATGGTGTTGGCCGGCTCGAACACCCCCACCCCGTAACGCAGGCTGAGCTTCTCGGTGATCTTGCCGCTGGCGACCACCGCCGTGGTGGTGCCGCTGCCCTGGGTATCGAGTTCGAAGTCCTGGATGCCCAGGTTCTTGGCGATATCCGAGGTGACCCCGGCGCTGCCCATCAGGCCCAGGCCCAACGCGGCTTGGGCGAGCATGTTGTTGTCCTCACCGGTGGTACTCAACGGACGCCCCAGCACCAGGTAGGACAGTGCCTGTTCCTGGCTCATGGCCGGTTCCGAGAAGATCTGCGTGGTGGGCTGTTCGGCGCTGCCACTGAGGCGGATACCGGCAACCACGTCGTCGGTCTTGCGGATCGCTTCGATGTCCAGGTACGGCTGGTCCAGCGGCCCGGCAAACAGCAGGCGTGCACGCCGCACGTCGAGCTTCTGGCCGTAGGCGCGGTAGCGACCATCGTTGAGCCACAGCTCGCCACGGGTGTCCATGTTGTCGCCGATATGCACGTGACCCTGCACCTTGGCGGTGAGGCCGAAGCCTGAAAAGTTGAGCTGGTCTTCGCCCACTGCGACGTCGATATCCATCGCCATGGCCATCGGTGGTTTGCCTTCCTCGGTCTGGCTGCCGACGATCACCGTGTCATCCGACACCTTGACCGTCGACGGTGGCAACTCGCGCACGGTGATGTCACCGCGCGGAATCTGCACCTTGCCGGCGATGGCCAGCTTGTCGTCCTTGAGGCTGATCTTCAGGTCCGGCGCGACTTCCAATACGGCGTAAGGCTCTACCGTCACCGGCAGTTGCGAGCCTTTTAGCGCCAGGTCGACCACCAGGGCCTGGCCCCAGCCAATATGACCATTGAGGTTGCCCTGCCCGGCCTTGCCACTGCGCCAGCCGCCATTGAGTTGCACGCTTTCGCCGGCGATCAGCGCCTGCACGTTCAAGCCTTCGAGGCTGACCGGCAGTTCCGGCCCGGAGATCTCGCCGCCGATCAGGTTCACGTTGCCGTTGACCTGCGGTGCCAGCAGGCCTCCGGATATGCGCCCGCTGCCGTTGAGCTTGCCGTTGAGCTTTTCCACCATTGGCACAAACGGCCGCGCCACGGCCAGGTCCAGGCCGGTCAGGTTGAAGGTGCCGGTGATCGGCTTGTTCTTCGGCAACGGGTTGATCTGCGCCTGCAACAGCAGCTCGCCGAGCTTGCCACCCTGGAAATTCAACTGGGTGTCGATGCGCTTGGGGTTCAGGGTGGTTTCCAGCTTCAGCGTGTCATACGGGAAATCCAGCCACTGGTCCTTGTCTTTGACTCGCAAGGTGCCACCGCTGGCGTCCACCGACACCACACCTTTGGGGCCGCTGTTGGGCAAGTCGAGCTGCACGTCGGCGTTGAGCTTGCCCTGCCAGGCGAAGTCCTTGGGCAAGAACGCCGCGAGGCTGTCGATGGGGAACTGCTTGAGGTGGTAACGCAGCTTGGGCTCCGGCATCAGGCGCTGGTCTTCACCGCACAGGCTGGCCGGGCCGGACACCCAGCAATGCGCGGCGAAGGTCAGCTTACCGTCGGCCAGGCGTTCGATCTTCGCCGGCGCTTGCAGCTTCCAGTCCTGGCCACCGGCTTGCACATCGCCACTGGCCAGGCGCCCGCGCCAGTTGCCCTTGTCGAGGTTGCCGTCCAGCGCCAGGGCCAGCTTGACCAGCGGTCCAGTCAGGCCCAGTTGGACCTCTTGGCGCTTGATGTCGCCTTGGGCGCTGGCGGTAAGGGTGCCGACCTGCGTGTCACCGGACTGGATACCGCTGCCCTTCAGGTCGAGCTTGGCGCGCTGAGCGTTGTCGAGGCTGGCGTCGAGCGTGAGGGTTTGCAGGCGGTTGTCGGCAAACGCCAGCTGCTGGCCCTTGAGGTCGAGCTTGCCTTGCGGGGCTTTCAGGCTGCCGGCCACGTCGAGTCGGCCGTTGATTTGCCCACGCAACTGCGGCCACAACTGGGCCAGGCGCGCCAGCTTGATATCGATCTGCCCGGCCAGGCGCTGTTGCAGACTGCCACTGCCATTGATGCGGTTGTCACCCAGGCGGATATCCAGGTTGGCCAGGGTCCATTGCTCACCCGCGCCTTCGGCCTTGGCGGCCAGCACGGCCGTTTGCCCGCGCAGGCGACCCTTGAGGTCGAGGTCGGCGTTCAGCTTGAGTTGCTCGTTCTTGAACTCGCCTTTGCTGCGCAGCGGGCCGGCCAGGGTGCCCGGCAATTCCGCGACCCAGTACGCCGGGTTGAGGGCCGACAGGTCCAGCGCGGTGTCCCAGGCGATACCATCGGCGAACTGCACGTTGAGGTGACCTTCGGCCTTGCCTTGGCCCGCGGTGAGTTTCAGCTCGGGCAGGAAGATTTGCTTGAGGTCGCCGCTGAACGGTGTGACTACATTGAATTTGCCCGCCGGGCCGTCGAGATCGGCCTTGAGGTTGCCCAGGTAGTTGCCATCCTTGTAGGAGATCTCACCATTGAAGGTGCGCAATGCAACCTGCGGTTCGTCGATCAACGGGTAGAGGCGGTGCCAGGGGAAATCCAGCCAGTCGATCTTGGCGTCGGCGCTGAAACCTTGCTGCCAATCCAGCTGGGCCGAGAGCTTGAGGCTTTGCTTGTCACCGGCCGTCAGGTCCAGGCCGGCGATCTGCGCGCCCTTGGCGTCGACCTTGCCTTGCAGCAGCAGATCCACCGGGCCTTTTTCGGCGGGCAGCACGGCTTTGCCGAGCAGTTGGTAGCCGCTGTTCAGGTCGCCTTTGGCGGTGAGGTCCAGCCCATTGAGTTGCAGGGTGTCGGGCAGGTCCGCGCTGGCCTTGAAGCCATCGGCGGTGATGTGCACCTGGGCGGGCAGGTTTTCCACCAGGGGTTGCAGCTCGCCGCTGAGCTTGGCGGGCAAGTAGCCGCTGCTGTCGGCGTCGAGCGTGAGGGTCTTGAGTAGGTCGCCCTCGACCTTGAGGGCCACTGTCCAAGGTGCGCCGCCCGGTGCATAGGGCAGGCTCAGGTTACCGCTGGCAGTGAGCGGCCAGTTGCCGCTGGGTTGCAGCAGCCCGGCCAGGTCCAGCACCAGGCCGTCACGTTGCAGGTGCACCGAGTCGATCTGCAGGCCGGCGGCCGTCCAGTGCGCCACCAGTTGCAAGCCCTTGAGTTCTTCGCTGCCGTTAAACAGCAGGCTACCGACGCGAACGTCGCCCAACTGGATCGCAACCGGCAGTTTCAATTCAGGCAGCTGAATCGGCCCACTGCTCTCCTCGGTGCCTGGCGGAAATTGCAGGCTGACCTGCTCAACGTCGAGCGTGTTGATGCACAGGGTCATGCGCAACAGGCACGCGGGCGACCAATCGAACGTCGGCGTGGTGAGTTCCACACGACTGCCGTCCTGCTGCCACACCAGGTGGTCAGCACGCCATTGGCCGCCCAGGCGGCCCTGGAAATTTTCCACGCTCAAACCCGGCACCTGGCCCAGAGCCCAGCGACTGCCTGCCTGGGTACCGAGCACGCTCCACAACGCCAACAGCACCAACGCCAGGACCGCCAACACGGCCAGCCCCGCTATTTTCAAACCACGCATCACAGCTCAGGCCCCATGGAAAAGTGCAAACGAATGCCGCCCGGATCTTCGAGGGCATGGGCCAGGTCAAGGCGAATCGGGCCGACGGGCGAAACCCAGCGTATGCCGACGCCGACGCCGGTTTTCAGGCTGGGCATCTCCAGGGTGTTGAAGGAGTTGCCCTGGTCGATGAACGTGGCGATCCGCCATTTATCGGCGATGGAATATTGATACTCGGCACTCAGGGCCATCATGTAGCGGCCGCCGATACGGTCACCGCGATCGTTCTCCGGGGACAGCGTCTGGTACTCGTAGCCGCGCACGCTCTGGTCGCCACCGGCAAAGAAACGCAGCGACGGCGGCACCGACTTGTAGCCGTTGGTGGCGCTGCCGCCCACCTGTGCCCGGGCGAGGAAGCGATGGTTGTCCCACAAGGTGGTCAAGCCCTTGAGGGTGGCGGTGCCGTAAAGCAGGTTGGTGTCGGAGCCCAGCCCTTCCTTGGCCACCTTGGTGTCGAACATCAGGCGATAGCCATTGTGCGGGTCGATGCGGTTGTCACTGCGCAGGTAGGAATAGCTGACACCGGGCATCACCAGGTTGCTGAGACCCGAGTCATTGCCCAGGCGATATTCTTCGCGCTGGTACTTGAGGGAGATCACCCGGGTCCAGCCACTGGGCAACTTGCTGTGCCATTCGGGGCCGACGGTGAGCAGTTTGCTCAAGGTGTCGGTGCCCGCCAGTTCTTCGTTCTGGTAGCCACCGGCGAAACGCAATTTGTCGGTGAGCGGCGGGTCCAGGGGAACGTCGTACCACAGGCCAACGTTCTGGCGCGGCGCCGACAGCTCGGCCTCCCAGCCGTAACTGTGGCCCTGGGGGTTGACCCAGTGGCGCGTCCAGTTTGCCTTGCCGCGCGGGCCCACGTCAGTCGAGAACCCCAGGCCCAGGCCCATGGTGCGCGGCTTGCGGGTTTCCAGTTGCACGGTCACCGGGATCACATCGTTGGACGCAGCAGCAGGCGCGGCGTCCACGCGCACGCCTTCGAAAAAGCCACTGCCTTGCAGGTTCTGGTTGAGTTCGGCGATCAGTTCAGAGTCGTAAGGTGTGCCGCTTTTGAACGGCACCATGCGTTGCA
This sequence comes from Pseudomonas sp. BIGb0164, assembly GCF_024810135.1. Taxonomy (NCBI): domain Bacteria; kingdom Pseudomonadati; phylum Pseudomonadota; class Gammaproteobacteria; order Pseudomonadales; family Pseudomonadaceae; genus Pseudomonas; species Pseudomonas sp. BIGb0164. The sequence continues at coordinate 75,881 of NZ_JANUEA010000012.1, forward strand.
GCAGGTCCTCATCAAAAGGGGTGTCGCCGGTAAAGCTGACGTTGCCCATGGTGTAGCGCGGGCCGCTGTCGTAAATGAGTTCGATGTCAGCCACGCCCGCCTGGGGGTCGACGGATAACTTCTGGCTGGTGAAGCGCCCGCTGAAAAAGCCGTAGCGCGAGGCCTGGTTCTGGATCAGACGCTTGGCGTCTTCATAGTGGCCGTGGTTGAGCACGGCGCCGGATTTGAGGTCGTCGCTGGCGGGCACGCGAAACCCCTTGAGGTTCGCGGCCTGGCCATCGACCCGAATGGTCACGTTGCGCAAATGCACCGGTTCGCCGGGGTCGATGGTGAGGATCAGGCGCGGGTTCTTGCCGCCCTTCACGTCACTCTCGATCTGCGGCTGATAGAAGCCCAGGGCCTGGGCCGCCTTGCGCGCCTGCTCCTCTGCGCCACGGCTGAACCGCAGCAAGGCTTCTTCATCACGATCGCCAACCCCGCCGATGTAGCCTTCGATGTTGGCTTTCAACGCGTCGTTTGAGGGTTTGATGCGCACGTCCAACTCGCTTTGCGCAAAAACGCTGCAGCTTGTGAACAGCAGAATCAAGCCGCTGGTATATCTTCCTGGAAACTTCATAGGCACGGATGCTACACGAGCTAGGGAGTTTCTTTGAATTGGGAATTGTCTGAATAATTCTGTCCTAAGCCGTTGCAGCATGTAACGACTGGGGATTGGGATGAAAAAACACGTGCTCAAGCACCGGCCCTACAGCCACTTCTCCAATTTCCTGGTAGCCCTGGCGTTTGTAGAACTCCAGGTAGCGCGAGTTGCCGGTATCGAGCACCACGCCTGAGGAATGCGGGTCTTCGGCACACCAGTTGTGCACCGCCTCCAGCAGTTGTTCACCGTAGTGCTTGCCCTGGAATTGCGGGTGGATGCCCAGCAACGGCAGCACATGCACCGACTCGCCGGGCAGGCAGGCCAGCACCGCGTGATGGTAGTCGAGGTAACGCCGCGTGCCACGCACGCCGGTGCTCAGCCACATGCGAATCTGCCAGGCCCAGCTTTCGGTGATGCCCAGGCGTCGTTGCGGTGGCGCGATCAGGGCGATGCCGATCAGGCGATCATTGACGAACAGGCCAATGGCGGGCAGCTTCTGGAAAAAGTGTTGTTTGACCAACTCGCGCACCGTGGCACGCACCCGTTGTTCATAGCCGGGCCGCTCGGCTTCGAAGATATAAGCGAAGGTCGGTTCATGCCGGTAAGCCTGATACAGCAAGGAGCGCGCTTCACGGGAATAATCGCTGTTGAGCAAGCGGATTTCGGCAACGGCAGTCGAAGTTTCAGGCATACGGTCAATCTCCCTGGGCGCCACTGAAAAAGATGGCGTTCTTATGGGTACGAACCTGCGCGGTACGAGTCGTTCCCAGACATTAGCAGCGCATCTGCCCTACCGCCACGCTGGCTCCCGTCCGACTTGTCGGCTAGCATCGCCCTTTTGCCAGACTGGACTGCCGACCATGAAAATCGTCTCTTTCAATATCAACGGGCTGCGTGCCCGCCCTCATCAGCTGGCGGCGCTGATCGAAAAACACCAACCGGACGTCATCGGCCTGCAGGAAACCAAGGTGCATGACGACCAGTTCCCCCTGGCCGAAGTACAGGCGCTGGGCTATCACGTGTATTACCACGGCCAGAAAGGCCACTACGGCGTGGCGTTGCTGTCGCGTCAGCCTGCATTGAGCCTGCACAAAGGCTTTGCCAGCGATGAAGAAGACGCCCAGCGTCGGTTTATCTGGGGCACGTTCGCCGATGAAAACGGCCACCCGATCACCATCATGAACGGCTACTTCCCCCAGGGTGAAAGCCGCGACCACCCCACCAAGTTCCCGGCCAAGCAGCGCTTCTACGAAGACCTGCAGCAATTGCTGGAAAGCCAGTTCAGCAATGAGCAGGCACTGGTGGTGATGGGCGACATCAACATCTCCCCCGAAGACATCGACATCGGCATCGGCGCCGACAATGCCAAACGGTGGCTCAAGACCGGCAAGTGCAGCTTCCTGCCCGAAGAGCGCGAGTGGATGGCCCGCCTGAAAAATTGGGGCCTGGTGGACAGCTTCCGTCACCTCAACCCGGAAGTGGCCGACCGCTTCAGCTGGTTCGACTATCGCAGCCGTGGTTTCGAGGACGAGCCCAAGCGTGGGCTGCGCATTGACGTGATCCTGGCGTCCAACGGCCTGGTGTCGCGGGTCAAGGACGCGGGGGTGGACTACGAACTGCGCGGGCTGGAAAAACCGTCGGACCATGCGCCGATCTGGCTTGAACTGAGCTGATTTCTGGCTGTCCTTGGTTTAAATGTGGGAGCGGGTTTGCTCGCGAAAGCGGTGTGTCAGTCAAGGGTTTATTGACTGATCCAGTGCATTCGCGAGCAAGCCCGCTCCCACAATGTGTTCCCCAGTGCAGCAGTCATATCTTTGCAACCTGCCTGACTTATTCTCGCGGCACTCCCTTTGGCTTGAGAAGGTGCCGGCATGAGGCTGCGCGTTCTGTTCCTGCTGGTGCTGTATCCCCTGTTTGCCGTGTCTGCCCCCCTTCCCGTTCCCGATCAAGGCCCCGCGCTACGTGTGCAGGGCTCCAATACCATTGGCGCAGCGCTGGGGCCGGCCCTGGTCAAGGGGTTGATGGAGCATCAGGGCCTGCAAGGCGTACACAGCGAACCGGCCGAAGGCGCCAATGAACAACGGGTAGTCGGCAAGACCCGCGCGGGTAAGACGGTGACCATCGAGGTGGCCGCCCACGGTTCCAGCACTGGTTTCAGCTCGCTGAAAAAAGCCGCGGCGGACCTCGCGGCCTCGTCCCGCCCGATCAAGGACAGCGAACTGGTCGATCTTGAACCCCTGGGCGACCTGAAAAGCCCCGAGGCCGAGCAAGTGATCGCGATCGACGGCCTGGCGATCATTCTCAACCCGCAAAACCCCTTGAATACCCTGAACACCGAGCAACTGGCGCAAATCTTCAACGGTGAAATCAGCACCTGGGAAGCCCTCGGCGGCGTCGGCGGGGCCATTCATCTGTATGCGCGGGATGATCAGTCCGGCACCTACGACACCTTCAAGGACCTGGTCTTGCGCCTGCGTGGCAAACCCCTTGCACCGTCGGCCAAACGCTTTGAATCCAGCGAGCAGTTGTCCGACGCGGTCAGCCAGGACCCTCAGGGCATCGGTTTTATCGGCCTGCCCTACGTGCGCCAGGCCAAGGCGGTGGCCATTGTCGACGGTGATTCACAACCGATGCTGCCGCTCAACAGCCTGATCGCCACCGAAGACTACCCGCTGTCGCGCCGTTTGTTCTTTTACCTGCCACCGTCGAGCCATAACCCGTGGGCTAAGGCGCTGGTGAACTTCGCCCAGAGCAGCAAGGGCCAGGCGATCGTGGCCGCCAATGGGTTTATCGCGCAGCAGGTACAAGCCATGGGTGTGGAACCGCGCGCCTCGATGCCGGTGGAATACCAGGCGATCGCCCGTGAGGCCCAGCGCCTGAGCGTGAATTTCCGTTTCGAAGAAGGCAGCGCGAGCCTGGACAACAAGGCGCGCCAGGACCTGCAGCGGGTGGTGGCCTACCTGAAAACCCACGGCAAGCTCGACAAGCAGGTCACGCTGGTGGGGTTTGGCGATGCCAAGAATGACCCGCAGCGCGCGGCGTTGCTGTCGAAATTACGTGGGATGGCCGTGCGCCGTGAGCTGGTGAAGAACGGTGTGGTGCTGCGTGATATCCAGGGGTTTGGCGCGCAGATGCCGGTGGCGGCGAATACGGCGGATGAGGGGCGGATCAAGAATCGGCGGGTGGAGGTGTGGGTTTACTGAACCCAGGGCTTATAGGTTGTTCAGACTGGCCTCTTCGCGAGCAAGCCCGCTCCCACATTCTGACCGTGTTTCCACATTGGAATGCGGTCAACTGTGGGAGCGGGCTTGCTCGCGAATGCAGGCGGCTCGGTCTAACTTACTGGCCGCTGCGCATCAGCTCTTTGGGTACATATTTGCCAATCTCGAACTTGCCGATCGCCGCACGGTGCACTTCGTCCGGACCGTCGGCCAGGCGCAAGGTGCGTTGCATGGCGTACATATAGGCCAGCGGGAAGTCGTTGGACACCCCGGCGCCGCCATGGATCTGGATCGCACGGTCGATCACCTTCAAGGCCACGTTCGGCGCCACGACCTTGATCTGGGCGATTTCGCTTTTCGCCACTTTGTTGCCCACGGTGTCCATCATGTACGCCGCTTTCAGGGTGAGCAGGCGGGCCATGTCGATTTCCATGCGCGAGTCGGCGATCTTGTCGATATTGCCGCCCAGGCGTGCCAAGGGCTTGCCGAACGCGGTACGGCTGACGGAGCGTTTGCACATCAGTTCCAGCGCACGCTCGGCCATGCCGATGGAGCGCATGCAGTGGTGGATGCGGCCCGGGCCAAGGCGGCCCTGGGCGATTTCAAACCCCCGACCTTCGCCCAGCAGCACGTTTTCGTAAGGCACGCGCACATTGTCGAACAGCACTTCGGCGTGGCCGTGGGGCGCGTCGTCGTAACCGAATACCGGCAGCGGGCGCACGATCTTCACGCCAGGAGTGTCCACCGGCACCAGGATCATCGAGTGCTGCTGGTGGCGCGGCGCATCCGGGTTGCTCAGGCCCATGAAGATCAGGATCTTGCAGCGCGGGTCGCAGGCGCCGGAGGTCCACCACTTTTTGCCGTTGATCACCCACTCGTCGCCCTGGCGTTCGGCGCGGGCGGCCATGTTGGTGGCGTCTGAGGAAGCCACGTCCGGCTCGGTCATGGCGAAGGCCGAGCGAATCTCGCCGCGCAGCAGTGGCTCCAGCCAGCGTTGTTTCTGTTCTTCATTGGCGTAGCGCACCAGCACTTCCATATTGCCGGTGTCGGGGGCGGAGCAGTTGAACGGCTCCGGGCCCAGCAGCGAACGGCCCATGATCTCGGCCAGCGGTGCGTATTCAAGGTTGGTCAGGCCAGCGCCCAGTTCGGATTCGGGCAGGAACAGGTTCCACAGGCCTTCGGCTTTGGCCTTGGCTTTCAGCTCTTCCATGATTGCGGTGGGCTGCCAGCGGTCACCTTCGCTGACCTGGCGTTCAAACACCGGCTCGGCCGGGTAAACGTAAGCATCCATGAACGCGGTGACGCGTTCACGCAGTTCCTGAACCTTGGGCGAATAGGCGAAATCCATGAGCAGCTCCCTTCTCTGAGAGGTTGTTTAGGTCATGCAATCGATGCTAGAACAGCGCTGATAATTTACCTAGCCTATTCTCGGCGTGTATTAACATTCATCACCGATATATGATCGGCGTATGGACACCTAACAATAAGAGCGCAACGAAATGAATCTGAGCAAGGTCGACCTGAACCTCTTCATCGTCTTTGACGCGATCTACACCGAAGCCAACCTGACCCGCGCCGGGCAGATCGTCGGCATCACCCAGCCGGCGGTGTCCAACGCTCTGGCCCGCCTGCGCGAGACCTTCAACGACCCGCTGTTCGTGCGCACCGCCCAAGGCATGGTGCCCACGCCCATGGCGCAGAACATCATCGGCCCGGTGCGCAACGCGTTGTCGTTGCTGCGAGTGTCGGTGCAGGAAAGCCGCATCTTCAACCCGCAGCAGGCGGCCAAGACCTACCGCATCAGCATGACCGACCTGACCGAGGCGGTGATCCTGCCGTTGCTGTTCCAGCGCCTGCGCCGCCTGGCGCCGACGGTGGTGATCGAGAGCTTTTTGTCCAAACGCCGCGAAACCACCAAGGAACTGGCGGCCGGGCGCCTGGACTTTGCCGTGGATGCGCCGCTCAACACCGACCCGCAGGTGCGCCACGTCAAGCTGATGGAGGACCGCTACGTGTGCGCCATGCGCAAGGGCCATCCGCTGGCGAGCAAGGACAAACTGACCCTCGATGATTATTTGGGGCTGACCCACATCCATATTTCCAGCCGCCGCAACGGCCTGGGCCATGTCGACCTGGCGCTGGGCAAGATGGGCCTGCAACGCAAGATTGCCCTGCGCTCCCAGCATTACCTGATGGCCTCGCAGGTGCTGCAGCAGACCGACATGGTGATGACCGTGCCCGAGCGCTTCGCCCGTCGCCATGAATTGCACTGGTTCAACTTGCCGGTCAATGACGTGCCACCGGTGGAAACCCACCTGTACTGGCACGAAAGCACCGACCAGGACCCGGCAAACCGCTGGATGCGCGAGCAAATGATCGAGCTGTGCCAGCAGGTGACGGCCCATGAAAAGAAACTCGATGGCAAACAACCCTGACCGTTTTTGTGGCGAGGGCGCTTGCTCCCGCTGGGGCGCGAAGCGGCCCCAAAAGACAGGCCTGCTGCGCAGGCCAGCGGGAGCAAGCTCCCTCGCCACAGGTGAATTGATCCAAAAGTGATTTGCTTGACGTTAACGTCAAGCAGACACTAGCCTAGCGCTCAAGACCTTCTTGAGCGCCGCCATGAGCACCACCTACAGCATCTCCGACCTCGCCCGCGAGCTCGACATCACCACCCGCGCCATCCGTTTCTATGAAGAACAAGGCCTGCTGAGCCCCGAGCGCCGGGGCCAGGAGCGCATCTACTCGGCGCGGGACAAGGTCACCCTCAAGCTGATCCTGCGCGGCAAGCGCATCGGGTTCTCGCTGGCCGAGTGCCGCGAGCTGATCGAACTCTACGACCCCACCAGCGGCAACCACATCCAGCTCAACAGCATGCTGGCCAAGATCGCCGAGCGCCGTGAACAACTGGAGCAACAGCTGCTGGACATCGAACAGATGAAGCTGGAACTGGATACCGCCGAAGAGCGCTGCACCCAGGCCCTGGCCCACACCATGAGCCAGGTTGGCCATTGATCAGAAGGTAACTGCCATGTCCCTCCCCTCCCATGTGCGCCTGATTGAAGTCGGCCCGCGCGACGGTTTGCAGAACGAATCCCAGCCCATCAGCGTGGCCGACAAGGTCCGGCTGGTGGACGCCCTCAGCGCGGCGGGCCTGGGTTACATCGAAGTCGGCAGCTTTGTATCGCCCAAGTGGGTGCCGCAGATGGCCGGCTCCGCCGAGGTGTTTGCACAGATCCAGCGCAAGCCCGGGGTGACCTACGGCGCCCTCGCACCGAACCTGCGCGGCTTTGAAGATGCGCTGGCGGCTGGAGTCAAGGAAGTGGCCGTGTTTGCGGCAGCCTCCGAGGCGTTTTCCCAGCGCAACATCAACTGTTCCATCAGTGAAAGCCTGGAGCGCTTTGCGCCAATCATGGCGGCCGCCAAACAGCACGGCATCAGCGTGCGTGGGTATGTGTCCTGTGTGTTGGGCTGTCCTTACGAAGGCCAGGTCGCGCCGCAGCAAGTGGCGGCGGTCGCCCGGGAGCTGTACGCCATGGGCTGCTATGAGGTTTCACTGGGCGACACCATCGGCACCGGCACGGCGGGCGCCACGCGCAGCCTGTTCGAGGCGGTGGGTGCACAGGTGCCCAGGGACAAGCTGGCCGGTCACTTCCATGACACCTATGGCCAGGCCATCGCCAATATATACGCCAGCCTGCTGGAAGGCATCAGCGTGTTCGACAGCTCTATTGCAGGCCTCGGCGGCTGCCCCTACGCCAAGGGCGCCAGCGGTAACGTCGCCACTGAAGACGTGGTGTACCTGCTCGACGGCCTGGGTATCGAGACGGGTATCGACCTGCAGGCCTTGATCGACGCGGGCCAACAGATCAGCACTGTGCTGGGCCGGCCGACGGGGTCACGCGTGGCCAAGGCGCGTAACGCCAGTTGAGTCCCTTAGCCGTGACAATGTGTTACCGCCGCCTTACATAACGAGTAACACGGGAACATATTTTGTCGCATTTGCCGTAGGCCAAACCTTACACAAAAATCAAACCATTGATTTTAAAGGACTTTTAAAAGTTGGCACGGCTTCTGCTATCTCTATGGCATAACAAGAATAAAAAGCGCCAAACCTAATAAAAATAAGACGAAACGACTCTGACATAACAAGAACAACACGGCAGAGACGCAGCTAACAGATTTTTTTGGAGAAGATGTGCTTCGCAGGGTACGGCGTGCCGAAACCCGCAACCGGTTAGAGAAGAACAAAACTACCTCAAGGTAGCTACCCACTGGTTGGATCGCGTGCGAAGAAGCAGATCAGCGCTCAAAAAAATACGTTTGCTCTTGACCCCGGATGGGGGTCGCCCAAAACAGCGGTAAAGGGTCACGGCTGCCAAAAACAACAATAGGCCGCCCCTCAATAATAAAAAAAGAGCACGCAACGACAAATTAAAGGGGACCTTCGGGTCCCCTTTGTGCTGTCTGGCCCTTTGATTCAGAGGGATGTCCCGGTCGTGGCTGCGGAGTTGTTCAGTACCCTGCGCGTCAAGGTTTTCAAGGCTCGCTGCTCCAACAGGTGGCGCTCAGCGCCCAAGCTGTTGAGCTCTCGCTCATAAAATGCGCTTTGCATCGAGCCGTTCACCAGGATTTCATCCCTGCGTTTACCCAACAGTCCCGCCAGGTGGTCCGCGGCCGCACCGTGCCTAGCCTGCCATTCCTTTCCCTCTCCTGCGTCCGGCTGACCTTGCAAGTCCGAGAGTTCGAACAAAGCCGCACTTTTCTCATCAATCACACCAAGTTCAGGTGCCATCAGCGCGCTCAGCGCTTGCGAGTAACGGGTACGCAGGTGCTTCTCCCAGAACGTGCGCCCGACAAAAAATTCTTCCTCAAGCTCAGGGTTGCGCTCATCCCGGAGTACCTGCTCATACGCCGCATCGAGCGTCGCCTGGTCCACGTTGGCCTGTTGGGGAAACAACATACCCTGGGATTTGACCGGCAATTCCAGAGGGGCGGCAAGCCGCGTTCGATAAGCCAATACGACTTCAACCTGCTCGGTAAACCCCGGCCCTCTTGCCGCAACATCGCGTAGGGCAATGGCGTCGACCAGCGCTAAACGAAACAGCTGCCTGGCGGTGGCGATCAGCGCGCCTTCGGCATTGTCCGTTTCTGCCAGTTCAACGGCCCTCGCCCCCATCAGCTCACTTTCAAGGTTCATGAACTCGACCGAACTGCCATCACCACAGGTCACCCGATCATCGGCGGCGGTAAATAACGCTTCGCGAATAGCCTGATTTTCACTGGTCGCCGTCAGCATGTCCCACACCCGCTCAGCCAGTACTGGGCGAGTCACTTCGCTGACGTACTCGGCGCTGCGGGTGATGTCAGCCACCACTGCAAAAAAAGCGGCCGATTCGGGGCTACCCCGCAGTTCATCCCACACTTCACCGCGCCGTGCCCGTTGGTCCGCAGACACCCCCTCCAGCCATAAGCCCCGTGCTTCGTCCACGGAGATGTGCTCATCCCACTGCACCGGGTTAAAACGCTGATCCAGCCGGGCGAGCGTGGCCGCCGACAAGGGATTGTCATGCACATTGATACGTTCAAGATGCTGGTACGCGTATTCAGGCAACGTGGTGATCTGGTTTGAATGCAGATCAATGCGGGCCAGGTTAGGCAATTGTTCGGCGCCTGCAGGAAATGCAGTGGTGCCGGTGTCTGGCAGATAAAGCTGGTTGAGGTTTCGCAGCCTGCGCAAATCCGCTCGCCAGCCCAAGCGGCGATTGCCGCCAAGCTTGAGAATCTTCAGGCTCTGCATCCCTTCCAGGCGCAGGCGGCTGTGTTCGGTCAGCTGAATGTCATTGCTGCTCAGATTGAGCTTTGTCAGCCCGGCACCTGCATTGGCGAACTCCGGCAGTTGCGTCAGGTTGTTATCACTCATGTTCAGCCAGCGCAAACCGCCGAAGGCACGCAGGAACGGCTGTGAGGCATCCGATAGCGCCATTCGACGCAGAACCAGGTGCCCCACGTGATCCATGTTGGCGTTGAGCGCCGGCAACTCGCCCACGCTTTCATCCGAAAGATCCAGCACATAGCCGATCGGTGTCTGGTCCCCTGCCAATGCCTGTGCACCCGTTCTGCGCCAGGCTGCCTTGATGGTCCCCGTCACTCTGCGCCTGGCGCTTGCGTAGCCCGCCCCTCCTTCTTGCTGCCAACTGACCAGCGCTTGATCCAATGCGGCAAACTCTTCTTCAAGTTGGGTCAGCTTCGCCAGGAGCATACTGTCATCAACCCCCTCAAGGCCGAGCATCGTCTCAACCTCTTGCATGGACCTTGACGGATAGAGCGACATCGCTTTCATCCAGCACACCCGGGGACGCTCAGTAGCGCCGCCCAATGGGCTGAGCGGATAGCCCACGCGTCCGTCAGCCAGGCGCATGGGTGATTTGAAACCGGGCTTGATCACTTGCATGCCAAGCGCTTGCCGGCTTTGCAACTCACTCAGAGGCTGTTCCGCCAGTTGCCTCTTCAACCGTTGCGCAGCCGCGTTGAAGACCGACCAACCGGTGAACTCGCCACTGCTCGCCATCCACAGGGCGTTGAAGAAGGCGTCCTTATCGCGGCGCCAGTACTCGACTTTTTCCGGGCTGCTGCAGAGCTTCCATTCCGTCAAATCGGTCTGAATAAGACGAAGCTGTCGAGCGCCGCCGACATCACCCACTTTGTCCAGCAAAGCGCCATCGTAGGTGCCCGCGCGAAGCTCGATGCACGTCTCTTTGAGCAGCCCGGGAATAGAGGCCATCTTGTGCAATGCCAAGTGCACACCGTCCAATGTGAGTTGATTGTCGAATAGAAGATCAGCCTGCGCCCGCATGACCCGCGCCTTCTGCAGGTACACGCGCGCCTCCTCGGCCAACCGCTGCGGCAAGCGCGACGCAGACTTCATGCGAGCCAGCTCCCGAACGTTGGCGTGGGCCACAATTTCTTCGGCTACCCATTTAGGCAAGCCAGGAAAGTCGCGCTGTATCAGTTGAATGTTGGCGTCGTTAGACACATCACCCCCTGATAACTCGCGCTTGACCAGCCGGCTTCTGTTGCTATTGGCCGCGCTCAGCAAACGGTCTCGATACCTCACGAACCTTGCATGCGGCCTGCGTAAGTGCTGCCTCAACGGGTCGGCGCTTTCATCTTCCCGCGTCTGGGAACGCGCAACCGAATCATCATCTGAAACGTCTCGGGTACGCAGGTAAAGTTCGCTAACTTCTCGCTCTGTCATCAGATCCTCACCCAACAACTGACGCATTTCAGGCTCCGTCAATTGCTGGACAAAGGACCGGAACAGCAGACCACTGTCGAGTTGTTCGTGCGTCAGCTCAACAACTTGAGTGGAGTCCTTCGGGACGGCTGAGCGCCATACCTGATGCCCCTCTGCGTCCAACGCTACCAATACCCGCGACTCGGGCCACAGGCCGCCTTCCATCAAGAACTGCACTTGCATCCGCCAGTCGATCCGACCAAAAACCACAGGGTCCGGGTGCTTTAGCTGGTCGATAACCCTTTGGTATTTGTTGTCGCACTCAAATCGTCGAAGCATGTCTTTGAACAGAGGCGCGGGCGCGTGATGATCGATGAACACACTTCGCAACTCATCATTCGACACACCACTGAACGCCCTGGCGAGTTCCAATTGGTTATCGCTCAAGTGATCGACCGAATGGCCAATGCGCCGTAACAGAGTCTTGCGATCCCATGTCAAAGGCTGCTCGAACTCGTGCACCCAGGCCCCTTCCCCGTTGTGTCGAGCGCGTGGTGCATAACGTGAATCGCCATCGGGGTGCAGAAGTCTGAATTCATTGGGCTCGCCGCTGGGCCGGATCTTGTAATGATTGCCCCCGCCTGCTGACAAATACAGCTCGCCTTCATGACGATACAGGCCCTGGGTATCGGGTCGTTGCCCCTCAGGCAGCGTTATCCGGTGCAGGTAGTGTGCGGGGTCGAATGCATACAAGCGCTTGCGTCCACCGAATTCCACATGCACCAGGCGCTTGATGAAAGGGGCATCTTTGGCTGCCATCAGCCCGTGTGGCACGGCCAGCCCCGCCAGGTTGAGCGCCACCGCCGAAAAGTGTGCCCAGGCGGTTTTGGTTTCGTCTTGTGACCAGGCTTCAATGCCTTCGCCTAGCTCGTAGGTCATCTGCACGGCGGCGACGATCAGCATCGCCTCCCCCAGGAAAGGCACCACGAACGAGGCAAGATTGAGAATGTCCAGCGCACGACTGCCGAACGACCACAACCAGGCGTTGTAGACACGCTCATCCACATCCCGGGTAGGCACCACACTGGCGCGAGCATTTTCCACGGTCAGTTGCATGCGCCTTACCGCGCAATCTGCCCACACATCACGCCATGAAGAGGCGTAGCTACCATGCCGGTTGACCCGCCCCTTTTGGGCGGGCGCAAAGTCCCCATCGTCGGCGTGACGGGCCTCCGGATCCAGAAAGGCCTTGAGCCGAGTGAAGAATGCATCCTGGCTGGAAAGCGGCACGAACTGGCTGAAGAAAGTGCGGTATTGGACCCGACACAGACGCGTCGTCAGGTGGTCGGTAAACGCGGCAATATTGTCATATGACTTGAGGGGATGCTGGGGGTCCCCCGGGATGTAGACAATACACGGCCGGGAGACCAATTCGGCATTCCTCAGGTTCGCCCGCCATGCAACCGGACCGATGATCAGGATGTTTTCGATGTCGAACGCGAATAACCGAAACGGTGAAAACTTGACCTCCTCACCCGCCCATTTCACCTGTGACTGGCTTCGCAGAAGATCGATGATCAATTGGTGGCCATCGGGCTGGATATCACCTTTCATCAAGGCAATCTCTGCCGCCAACTCCAACTGATGCCGGTGGCTGAGGATCAACGTGCTGTACAGCTTGCCGATGCCCGCTTCCGTGCTGGTGATACGTATCCGGCTATTGATGAAGCTTCGTACATACTCGCTGTACGAGCTGCCCAGATCCAGTTCCCTGCACAGTGTGGCGAATTCATACGCCTTGATACTCAGCCTGACCGATTGGACGTTGCCTGGAGCAGGAAGCCGGGTGCGTGAAGCGCTGGAAAAGTCGTAAAGGGTGACCAGGTGACAATCTGCACAGACCGGCTCACTCGCTTCCTCTTGGGTGAAATTGTTCAGCGCAGCCCCCAGCAAGCTGATCCCCCGGTAGAAATAGAATTGCGGTGCCAACTCGCTGACCTGGCGGGTCGAGACCTCTCGGGGATCGGTTTCGCATACTTTCTGCTCCATCTTGCGGGCGAAAAATACTTGTCTGACGTCCAGGCGCTCCCCGAATTTCTTTTCAATCGCAGCCACCAACAACGGTTCGGCATACTCGGCCGGCCCTTTCAATGGCCTGAACATCTGGTCGAGTTGATTCAAGGAGTACCGGCTGCGCTGATGGATCACCCTCATACGGTCTTTCGCATCCGTTGAGGCATTTGTGTACCAGTCCGGGATGCTCAACTGCAATGAGGCCAATTCGGTTTTGCGCTCATCCAGCGCGTCCGTGTACCAGGCGGGGGTGTTGTCCTGTATCACGCGGCCGTGAGGGCTGGTCTCGCTTGCAACCGGACGCGTGGGAGGGTCAATAGGGGTACTGGTCATAGCCATGGCCTTCAAGTGGCGAAAGAATGCGCCACTTTAGGCACTGCCCTTCATCACGCAGCAGTAGACATGTACCGCGATTCAGCAGTCGTTACGCAGCTCCTCAATCGAAATCTCGCGCATGCGGAATTTCTGGATCTTGCCCGTGACCGTCATGGGGAACTCATCCACGAACTTGAAATGCCTGGGCGTCTTGAAGTGCGCGATGCGGCCCTTGCACCAGGTCTGCAATTCCAGTTCGTTGGCCACATGGCCAGGGTGGAACTTGATCCAGGCGACGATCTCTTCGCCATAACGCTCATCCGGAATGCCGATGACCTGCACATCCGCCACCGCAGGGTGAGTGAAGAAAAACTCCTCCAGCTCACGCGGGTACACGTTCTCGCCGCCCCGGATGATCATGTCCTTGTTGCGCCCGGCGATGCACACGTAGCCGTGCTCGTCCATGGTCGCCAGGTCGCCGGTGTGCATCCAGCCGGCCGCGTCGATGGCCTCACGCGTGCCGTCGGGGTTGTTCCAGTAGCCGAGCATTACGCTGTAGCCACGGGTGCACAATTCGCCGATTTCACCGCGCGCAACCGTGTTGCCCTGTGCGTCGATGATTTTGTTTTCCAGTTGGGGCTGTGTGCGGCCGACGGTGGTGACGCGTCGCTCCACGTCGTCGTTGGCACCGGTCTGCAGGGACACCGGGCTGGTTTCGGTCATGCCGTAGGCGATCTGCACCTCAGCCATGTGCAACTCGCTGATGACCCGGCGCATCACCTCGATGGGGCAGGTGGCGCCGGCCATGATGCCGGTACGCAGGGTGGCCAGGTCCAGCTCGCCCCGGCGCGGGTGGTCGAGCATCGCGATGAACATGGTGGGCACGCCGTACAGGCCGGTGGCGCGCTCTTCGGCGACGGCGCTGAGCGTGAGCAATGGGTCGAAGCCGTCATTGGGGTAGATCATGGTGGTGCCGTGGGTGATGCAGCCCAGGTTACCCATCACCATGCCGAAGCAGTGATACAGCGGCACCGGGATCACCAGGCGATCCTGGGCGGTCAGGCCCAGGCTTTCACCGACCATGTAGCCGTTGTTGAGGATGTTGTGATGGCTGAGGGTGGCACCCTTGGGAAAGCCGGTGGTGCCGGAGGTGTACTGGATGTTGACGGGCTGATCGAAGTGCAGGCTGGCCTGGCGCGTGTGCAGTTGCTGGGGCGGGACGCCTGCCCCGAGCGCCGCCAGCTGCGACCAGGGCATGAAGCCTTCGGGCGGGTTGGGGTCCAGGCTGATGATGCCAAGCAGGTCCGGTTTCAGTGCCTGCAGCATGGCGTGGTAGTCGGAGGTCTTGAACGAACCGGCGCACACCAGCCACCGGCAGCCGGACTGCTTGAGCACGTAGTCCAGTTCAGTGCTGCGGTACGCCGGGTTGATGTTGACCAGAATCACCCCGAGCTTGGCGCTGGCGATCTGGCTGATGCACCACTCGGCGCAGTTGGGCGCCCAGATGCCCAGGCGATCACCGGTCTGCATACCCAGGGCCAGGAAGGCACGGGCGTGCAGGTCAACGGCGTCGGCCAGTTGCCGCCAGGTGTAGCGACATTGTTGATGGCGCACTACCAGGGCCTCGCCCTCGGGAAATTGCGCAACGGTGCGATCGAACGCCTGGCCAATCGTCATGGCCAGCAAGGTCTTGTCCTGAGAGCCACGGCTGTAGCTCTGATTCGGTTGATCCATAACGACCCCTGTTGTCTTTTTTGTAGGTTGACGTAAACGTAAACTACGATTGACAGCGCCGTAACGCAAGCTTACGTTAACGTAAAGGTGAGCGCCCTCCCCTGGCGCGCCACCCACACAAAAACAACGCCCACATTAAGGTGCCTGTCCATGAGTTACCCGTCCCTGAACTTCGCCCTCGGTGAAACCATCGACATGCTGCGCGAACAGGTGCAGCACTTCGTAGCCAAGGAAATCGCACCTCGCGCGGCACAGATCGACAGCGACAACCTGTTCCCCGCCGACCTGTGGCGCAAGTTCGGTGACATGGGCCTGTTGGGCATCACCGTGCCGGAAGAATACGGCGGCGCGGGCCTGGGTTACCTGGCCCACGTGGTGGCCATGGAAGAGATCAGCCGGGGGTCGGCCTCGGTGGCGTTGTCCTACGGTGCCCACTCCAACCTGT
Organism: Pseudomonas sp. BIGb0164; assembly: GCF_024810135.1. Lineage (NCBI taxonomy): Bacteria > Pseudomonadati > Pseudomonadota > Gammaproteobacteria > Pseudomonadales > Pseudomonadaceae > Pseudomonas > Pseudomonas sp. BIGb0164. The sequence goes on from NZ_JANUEA010000012.1 coordinate 91,543, forward strand.
GCGTGAACCAGATCAACCGCAACGGCAATCACGCACAGAAACTCAAGTACCTGCCCAAACTGATCAGCGGCGAACACGTCGGCGCCCTGGCCATGAGCGAGCCGAATGCCGGCTCCGATGTGGTGTCGATGAAACTGCGCGCCGACAAACGCGGCGACCGCTTCGTGCTCAACGGCAGCAAGACCTGGATCACCAACGGCCCCGACGCCAACACCTATGTGATCTACGCCAAGACCGACCTGGAGAAAGGCGCCCACGGCATCACGGCGTTCATCGTCGAGCGCGACTGGAAGGGCTTCAGCCGCAGCAACAAGTTCGACAAGCTGGGCATGCGCGGCTCCAACACCTGTGAGCTGTTCTTCGATGACGTGGAAGTACCCGAAGAAAACATCCTCGGCACCCTCAACGGCGGCGTGAAAGTGTTGATGAGCGGCCTGGACTACGAACGCGTGGTGCTCTCCGGTGGCCCCACCGGGATCATGCAGGCGTGCATGGACCTGATCGTGCCCTACATCCACGACCGCAAGCAGTTCGGCCAGAGCATCGGCGAATTCCAGCTGATCCAGGGCAAGGTCGCCGACATGTACACCCAGCTCAACGCCAGCCGTGCCTACCTCTACGCCGTGGCCCAGGCGTGCGAGCGCGGTGAAACCACACGCAAGGACGCCGCCGGGGTGATCCTGTACAGCGCCGAACGCGCCACGCAAATGGCCCTAGACGCCATCCAGATTCTCGGCGGCAACGGTTACATCAACGAGTTTCCCGCCGGCCGCCTGCTGCGCGACGCCAAGTTGTACGAAATCGGCGCCGGCACCAGTGAGATTCGCCGGATGCTGATCGGCCGCGAACTCTTCAACGAAACCCGCTGAAGGAGCGCGCCATGGCCACCCTGCACACCCAGCTCAACCCACGCTCGGCGGAGTTCGCCACCAACAGCGCCGCCATGCGCCAGCAGGTCGATGCCCTGCACACCCTGCTCGCCCACGTGCAGCAAGGGGGCGGCGCCAAGGCCCAGGAGCGGCACACCTCGCGGGGCAAACTGCTGCCGCGCGAACGTATCAACCGCCTGCTGGACCCGGGCTCGCCGTTCCTGGAACTGAGCCAACTGGCCGCCCATCAGGTGTATGGCGAAGACGTACCGGCAGCCGGGGTGATCGCCGGGATCGGCCGTGTGGAAGGCGTCGAATGCATGATCGTTGCCAACGACGCCACGGTCAAAGGCGGCTCCTATTACCCGCTCACCGTGAAAAAACACCTGCGCGCCCAGACCATCGCCGAGCAGAACCGCTTGCCGTGCATCTACCTGGTGGACTCCGGCGGCGCCAACCTGCCACGCCAGGACGAAGTGTTCCCGGACCGTGAGCACTTCGGGCGGATCTTCTTCAACCAGGCCAACATGAGCGCCCAGGGCATCCCGCAGATCGCGGTGGTCATGGGCTCCTGCACGGCCGGTGGTGCCTACGTGCCGGCCATGGCGGATGAAGCGATCATGGTGCGCCAGCAAGCCACCATCTTCCTCGCCGGCCCGCCTTTGGTGAAGGCAGCCACGGGTGAAGTGGTCAGCGCCGAAGACCTCGGCGGTGCCGATGTGCACTGCAAGATCTCCGGCGTGGCCGACCACTATGCCGACAGCGACGAACACGCCCTGGCCCTGGCGCGACGCAGTGTGGCCAACCTCAACTGGCGCAAACAGGGCGAACTGCTGCAACGCACGCCGGTGGCGCCGCTGTACAGCAGCGAAGAGTTGTACGGGGTAATCCCGGCCGATGCCAAGCAGCCGTTCGACGTGCGCGAAGTGATCGCGCGGCTGGTGGACGGTTCGGTGTTCGATGAATTCAAAGCGTTGTTCGGCACCACGTTGGTGTGTGGTTTTGCGCACCTGCACGGCTACCCGATTGCGATCCTTGCCAACAACGGGATCCTGTTTGCCGAAGCCGCGCAGAAAGGCGCGCACTTTATCGAACTGGCCTGCCAGCGCGGGATTCCCCTGCTGTTCCTGCAGAACATCACCGGCTTCATGGTTGGCCAGAAGTACGAGGCCGGAGGCATTGCCAAACATGGCGCCAAGCTGGTCACCGCCGTGGCCTGCGCCAAAGTGCCGAAGTTCACCGTGATCATCGGTGGCAGCTTCGGGGCCGGCAACTACGGCATGTGCGGCCGCGCCTATGACCCGCGTTTCTTGTGGATGTGGCCGAATGCACGCATTGGCGTGATGGGCGCCGAACAGGCCGCCGGCGTGCTGGTGCAGGTCAAGCGTGAACAGGCTGAACGGGCCGGCAACGGGTTCAGTGCCGAGGAAGAAGCGGCGATCAAGCAGCCGATCCTCGACCAGTACGAAACCCAGGGTCACCCCTACTACTCCAGTGCCCGCCTGTGGGATGACGGCGTGATCGACCCGCTGCAGACCCGTGACGTGCTGGCCCTGGCCCTGTCCGCTTCGCTGAATGCCCCCATCGAGCCGAGCCGCTTCGGCGTGTTCCGCATGTAAATGGAGCTGTACCCCATGAGCGATTTCAACACCCTCGAACTGATCACCGACAGCCGTGGCTTTGCCACCCTGTGGCTCAGTCGCGAAGCCAAGAACAACGCGTTCAATGCCGAGATGATCCGCGAACTGATCATCGCCCTCGACCAGGTGCAGGGCGATCCGTCCCTGCGCTTTCTGGTGCTGCGCGGGCGCGGCAAGCATTTCAGCGCCGGGGCCGACCTGGCCTGGATGCAGCAATCGGCCGAGCTGGATTACCACACCAACCTGGATGACGCCCGCGAACTGGCGGAGCTGATGTACAACCTGGCCAAGTTGAAGATCCCTACGCTGGCGGTGGTACAAGGCGCGGCCTACGGCGGTGCGCTGGGCCTGATCAGTTGCTGCGACATGGCGATTGGCGCCGATGACGCGCAGTTCTGTTTGTCAGAGGTACGCATCGGCCTGGCACCGGCGGTGATCAGCCCGTTCGTGGTGCAGGCCATCGGCGAACGCGCGGCGCGGCGTTATGCCCTGACCGCCGAACGTTTCGACGGCCAACGCGCGCGGGAAATCGGCTTGTTGGCCGACAGCTACCCCGCCAGCGAGCTGGACCTGCAGGTGCAGCTGTGGGTCGCCAACCTGTTGCAGAACAGCCCGGCCGCCATGCGTGCCAGCAAGGACCTGTTGCGTGAAGTCGGGAACGGCGCGCTCACACCCGCCCTGCGCCGCTATTGCGAAAACGCCATTGCGCGGATTCGCGTCAGCGCCGAGGGCCAGGAAGGCTTGCGCGCGTTCCTGCAAAAACGCCCGCCCATCTGGCAAGCACAGGAGCCACGCTCATGAGCACACTGACCACCCTGCTGGTGGCCAACCGTGGCGAGATTGCCTGCCGCGTGATGCGCACCGCCAAAGCCATGGGCCTGACCACCGTGGCCGTGCACAGCGCCATCGACCGCGACGCGCGCCATAGCCGCGAAGCGGATATTCGCGTGGACCTGGGCGGCAGCAAAGCCACTGAAAGCTACCTGCAAATCGACAAACTGATCGCTGCCGCACACGCCAGTGGCGCCCAGGCGATCCACCCGGGCTACGGTTTCTTGTCGGAAAACGCCGGCTTCGCCCGCGCCATTGAAGCGGCGGGCCTGATCTTTCTCGGCCCGCCCGCCTCGGCCATCGATGCCATGGGCAGCAAATCGGCCGCCAAGGCGCTGATGGAAACCGCGGGTGTGCCGCTGGTGCCGGGTTATCACGGGCAAGCCCAGGACCTGGACACCTTCCGTGCCGCCTGCGAACGCATTGGCTACCCGGTATTGCTCAAGGCCACGGCCGGTGGCGGCGGCAAGGGCATGAAGGTGGTCGAGGAGGTCAGCCAACTGGGCGAAGCCCTGGCCTCCGCCCAGCGTGAGGCGCTGTCGTCCTTCGGCAACGGGCAAATGCTGGTGGAGAAATACCTGCTCAAGCCGCGCCACGTGGAGATCCAGGTGTTTGCCGATCAGCACGGACACTGCCTGTACCTCAACGAGCGCGACTGTTCGATTCAGCGTCGCCACCAAAAAGTGGTGGAAGAAGCCCCGGCGCCGGGCCTGAGCGTCGAGCAGCGCAAAGCCATGGGTGAGGCCGCCGTGCGCGCCGCCCAGGCCATCGGCTATGTGGGCGCCGGCACCGTGGAGTTCTTGCTGGATGCCCGTGGCGAATTCTTCTTCATGGAGATGAATACACGCTTGCAAGTGGAACACCCGGTGACCGAGGCGATTACCGGGCTGGACCTGGTGGCCTGGCAAATCCGTGTCGCACAGGGCGAGGCGCTGCCGATCACCCAGGAGCAGGTGCCGCTGATCGGCCATGCGATTGAAGTGCGCTTGTACGCTGAAGACCCGACGAATGATTTCCTGCCAGCCACCGGCCACCTGGCGCTGTACCGCGAATCTGCCCCAGGCCCCGGGCGGCGTGTGGACAGCGGTGTGGCGCAGGGAGACGACGTGTCGCCGTTCTACGACCCAATGCTCGGCAAGTTGATCGCCTGGGGCCAGGACCGTGAACAGGCGCGCCTGCGGTTACTGAGCATGCTTGATGAATTTGCCGTGGGCGGGCTCAAGACCAACCTGGGCTTTCTGCGTCGGATCATCGGCCATCCGGCCTTTGCGAGCGCCGAGCTGGATACCGGGTTTATTCCGCGTTACCAGGACCAATTGCTGCCGGCCGTTGGTGCCTTGAGCGATGAGTTCTGGCAGGCGGCGGGCGCCGCGTTTATGCAGAGCCTACCGGCCGGTGATGGGCCTTGGGCGGATACCCGAGGGTTCCGGGCGGGGCTACCCGCGGAGGTTTCCCTGCACCTGAGCTGCAATGGGCAGGATCGGTTGGTGACGTTGCAGGGGGATGCCTTCGCCTTGCGCGGCGAGCAATTGTCGTTCGAGCGCCAAGGCGTGCGTCGCGACCTTCTGGCCGTGCGCAGCGAGGGCAGCGTGTTCCTGCGCTGGGACGGCGAGATGCACGCCATCAGCCTGTTCGACCCGATTGCCGCAGTCGAGGCCAACCAGTCTCACCAGGGCGGCCTCACAGCGCCCATGAACGGCAGCATCGTGCGCGTGTTGGTTGAAGTGGGGCAAACCGTGGAAGCCGGCACGCAACTGGTGGTGCTGGAGGCGATGAAGATGGAGCACAGCATTCGCGCGCCCGAGGCCGGGGTGGTCAAGGCACTGTTTTGCCAGGAAGGCGAAATGGTCGCCGAAGGCAGCGCACTGGTGGAGCTGGAAACGGCGGGCTAGAACTTGGCCATGGCTTGCACGACGACGCCGAGGATACGGCAGTCGTCGGTGAACAGCTGCTTGGGATACGTTGGATTGAGTGGCATCAGGTAAAGCTGGCCGCTCTCTTCCCTCAACTGGCGGAAAGTAGCGCGGGTGCTGTTGGCCCATTGCGCAACCACCAGCTTACCGGGCTCGGCTTCGACGGCCGGGTCCACCAGGATCATCATGCCGGCGCCGATGCTCAAGCCGCTGGGGGCAGCCATGGCGTCGCCGGTGACGGGCAGCCAGAACGCCGCGCCGGCGCAGCGCTGATCCGTCAGTTCGAAGCGCCGGGTGTCATAGGTGGCGCGCTCTTCACGGGTTTCGCACAGGCTTTTCCAGTCGCTGACCGGGTAACGGAAATACGGGTTGTAGTGTTTCGCCGGTGACGGCTCGTGCGGGGCGCTTCGTTCGCGGATCTCCAGCGCCACTTCCAGGTCACCAAGCCCCAAGGCCTGCAACAGCCGGTTCATGTCTTCCAGGCTCGGCACGCGGCGCTTGTTCAACCAGTGGCCGACACCGCCCTGGGACATGCCCAGGCGTTCAGCCAGTTGATCCTGCGTGACCTTGCGGTCTTTCATGTTGGCCTTGACCAACGCTATCCAGTTATCCATGGGGCCTGACAATACGTCGCGTATTTTTCAGGGCAATAAACAGTTTGTAGTAATCCATAAAACGACATAAATACGATACGTACTATCATCGGTCATATGGTTTTCGACACCCCACCGGAGTACCGATCCTTATGACGACAAGCCCGTACCTATTGCCTGAAACCGCTGGAAACGATGAGTTGCACGACATGCGCAACAGCGGTGCCGCCCAACGCGCACTGGACTATTACCTGAAAGAAGACATGTCGGCCCCCATACCAGACGACACCTTGTTTGCCATCAAGCCCGGCATCAGTCAGGAGGAAGCCTTGGTGCATGCCTCCGACCTGCTGCGCAGTGCAGCGGCCACGGCCTATGAGTCCGCGAGCAACCATCACGGCAATCAACGCGACCTGGCATTTTCAGCGGTGTATTTGATCGATATGGCGAAGGCGATGGTGGAGCGGTCGTTGCAGGCGCAGCAGGCACCGGCAAACGTGTAACGGGCGCGAAAGAAAAATATTTCTATCCCACGGATAAAAACATTTGACTTGCAAATGATAATGATTATTATTGGACGTAGCTGATCGCGAGATCAGTCGATAGACCAAGGGACCTTAGGTCGGACTCTTGGAATATCTCCTCATCAGGCTAATCACGGTTTTTGACCCGGCTCTTTGGCCGGGTCTTTTTTTTGCCAGTTTCCCTGGCGTGGCTTCAGGCTAATGAAGACTGTGTGTTGCTTGATGGCGCGCATGGTAGCAAAAGACCATCGCCAAAAGAAAGCCGAACGAGCGCTCTAGCCCGGATCTTTAAGAAATAGCGCTTGAGAATCAATCTCATAGATTCTAAGCTGCTGTCGCGTCAAGGACGACGCCCCCCTCCCCCGTGCAACAATTTTGCATCAAGATTTCGCCTGACTCCTGTGTAAGATATCTGCCACAACACAGCTACCCAGGCGAACCGACCATGACCGTGGCCTTGACCTCCATCAAGATCAGCACCGACTTTGACAGCGGCAACATCCAGGTCCTGGATGCCAGCGACGCCTATCAATTGCTGCTGGCGATCAAACCTGACACCCGCAGCCCGCATTTCCAATGGTTCCACTTCAAGGCCGAAGGCATGCACGTGGGCCACACCCACACCTTCCGCTTGAGCAATGCGGGCCAGTCTTCCTATAAGCACGCGTGGAGTGGCTACAACGCAGTGGCGTCCTACGACCACATCAATTGGTTCCGTGTGCCCACGCGCTTTGATGGCGAGACCCTGCACATCAGCCTGGAAACCCGTGAAAAGCGTGCCTGGTTCGCCTACTTCGAGCCCTACAGCCGCGAGCGTCATGACTGGCTGATCGAGCAGGCCCTGAACCGTGCTGGCTCCCAGTTGCTGGCCACCGGCAAAAGTGCCGAAGGCCGTGACATCCCACTGCTGCGCCGAGGCAAAGGCGGCGAAGGCCGCCGTAACGTGTGGATCATCGCCCAGCAACACCCCGGCGAGCACATGGCCGAGTGGTTCATGGAAGGCATCATCGAGCGCCTGCAACAGGACGGTGACGCCGAACTGAAAAAACTCCTGTCCGTGGCCGACCTGTACCTGATTCCCAACATGAACCCGGACGGCGCCTTCCACGGCCACTTGCGCACCAACGCCATGGGCCAGGACCTCAACCGCGCCTGGCAGAGCGCCAGCCAGGCAATCAGCCCGGAAGTGCTGTTCGCCCAGGAGCAAATGGACAAGTACGGCGTGGACCTTTTCCTCGATATCCACGGTGACGAAGAAATCCCCTACGTCTTCACCGCAGGCTGCGAAGGCAACCCCGGCTACACCCCGCGCATCGAGGCGCTGGAAAAACACTTTCGCAGCCACTTGAGCGCCCTCACCCGCGACTTCCAGACCACCCACGGCTACACCCGCGACCTGCCGGGTGAAGCCAACATGACCCTGGCCTGCAACGCCGTTGGCGAGAAGTACGACTGCTTGTCCCTGACCCTGGAAATGCCCTTCAAGGACAACGACGACGCCCCCAACCCGAAAACCGGCTGGTCCGGTGAACGATCCAAGCAGTTGGGCAAGGACGTATTGAGCACCGTCGCCGACATCGTGACCACCCTGCGCTAACCCCTTGTAGGAGCCGGCTTGCCGGCGATGCGGTCCTTGATAACGGCAGAAATTTCAAGGACGCCATCGCCGGCAAGCCGGCGCCTACACGGTCAGCGTTTGCTGCCGGTCATGCTTTGCAACACACCGTCGCGTCGAATCAGCCCGTGGAACAACGCCGCCGCCAGGTGCAACAACACCGTCAGGAACAACAGGTAGGCGAGAAAGCCATGAGCCTTGCGCAACACCGCAAACAACGGCGCATTGGCCCCCACCAACCCAGGCAATTGCACCGAACTGCTGAGCATCACTGGGTCGCCCGCCGCCGAGATCATCGCCCAGCCCAGCACCGGCAACACCAGCATCAACGCATACAGCACTAAGTGGGACGCCTTGGCTGCCAGCACTTGCCACAGGGGCAAGTCCGTCGGCAACGGCGGCTGACGCGTCGAAAAGCGCACCACCAACCGCACGATCACCAGAGCCAGGATCGCGATCCCCAGCGGTTTGTGCAGGTGGATCAGCCACTCATGGCGCTCCGACACCGATGCCACCATGCCCGCGCCGATAAACAGCATCGCGATGATCATCAACGCCATCAGCCAGTGCAGCAGGCGCGCCAGAGGGGCAAAAAACCGCGGTTGACCATTCATGGCTTCGACTCCTGAGGGGCACTGTGCAAGGGGCTGACTTCACCGGCGCGGCGCACGTACGAGCTGGCATACGCCGCCGAGCGTGCGGCCAGCAGCGGGTCGTTGGAGGCTTCGATGCCACTGGGCAAAACCAGTGGATCAAAGTTGATATCACGGCAATCGCCGTCCGCTTGGGGTTGGCTGCTCTGCAGTACCAGGGTGCCGGCGTTCAACACCTTGTGTTCGCCGCTCCAGGCTTTGCTGGCATCGTCCAGTGGGTCGCCAGGGTTGGCCAGCGTCATGTTCAACTGCCAGCGCAACGGCCCCGAGGCCAGGCGCTGCACCAGGTCTTTTTCCAGGAAGTCGCTGCCCGCCGGTGCTACATCACCCGGCGCGTCCAGGCTCTGGGGCACGACGCCCCAACGTACCGCCTGGCGCTTGCCATCGGCGCCCACCAGGAAAAACGCGTTGATCCCGTTATAGGTTTCCGTTGCATAGCTGGCGGACGGCTTGGCCGTCTTGACCCATGCCAAAAACGGCGCGGTCTCAGGGTGCGCGGCAAAGAACGCCGGCATGTTCGCCGAGTTCGGCTTGCCGGTGGCCGGGTCGGGCGCGCCCGCTTGCAGCATCTGGTAGAACGCCTGCGGCGTGCCCACCGGGAACACCGGCATGCTGTTCATCCCGGTCCGCCACTGCTGGCCGTTGGCCTGGCTGAATTGCAACGCAAAGCTGCGGATCGGCACGCTGCTGTCCGGTGCATAAGGGTTACCGCTGGGCAAGGCAAACCGACCGATCACCGGGGTCTTGGCCTCGCTGAACACCTGGGCGCTGGAGTACGCACGCGCCTCTGGGCTGCTCTCGAAGTAACCTGCCACACACACACCCTTGGCATGGTTGCGCCGGAAGCCCGGGTGGATACCGTTATTGGTTTCCAGGGCATTGACCAGGGTCTTGGGCCGCAGGCGCTGTGGGTCAAGTGTGCCGTTGACGTAGGCAAATGCCCCGGCAACAACCGCAACCACGGCGCCGATACCGATGAGCCGTGCGATCAGGCTCGCCGTGCTCAACGGAGGACGAGGCGGTGATGAGTGATCTACCATGAAGAAACTCCAGGGCCAAAGGCCTTAGGGGTGGAACATAAGGTCGGAGCATTAAGACGAACGCCGATCTGCTCTATTCCCTGGCCCCGGATTTATTTTTAGGAGCGGGGAATAACCTTCAACGCCGGACGTCTCTCCAGTCCCAGCGTAGTGATCAGCCAGCCGACCATGCATGAACTCGACGAACAGTTACGTGAACTCATCCCCAGGTTGCGGCGTTTTGCCGTGTCCCTGACCCGTAACACCAGCAGCGCTGACGACCTGGTGCAATCGACCCTGGAACGGGCGATCATCCGCTGGGCCGACAAACGCCTCGAAGGCGACCTGCGCGCCTGGCTGTTCTCGATCCTCTACCGCCAGTTCCTTGATGCGCACCGTCGCAGCCGGCGCTATGCGCGCATGCTCGAATTCTTCACTGGCCGCGATGACGCGCAACCGTCGGTCGAACGCACGGTGATGGCCCAATCGACCCTGCAAGCCTTCGACCAGCTCAACACCGAACAGCGCGCCTTGCTGCTGTGGGTGTCGGTCGAAGGCTTGAGCTACAAGGAGGTGGCCGAGATCCTCGACGTGCCCATCGGTACCGTGATGTCGCGCCTGTCCCGGGCGCGCCAAGCCTTGCGTCAACTCAGTGATGGCGAAATAGCCAGTCCTTCCCTGCGGATACTCAAATGATCAGCCTGCCCCCCAGCGAACGCGATTTGCATGCCTACGTCGACCACCAACTGCTGGAGAGTGATCGCCGTGTGCTCGAAACCTACCTGGCCGCCCACCCCGACGTCGCCGCCCAGGTCCAGGCCTGGCAACAGGATGCGCAATTGTTGCGCGCGTCATTGAGCGGTGCCTTGCAGCAACCGGCCAACCCTGAGCTGGACCCTGCGCTGATTCGCCAGCGTATCCGGCACCAGTCCCGCCGCCACCTGGCAACGGCCGCCGTGTTGCTGATCGCCGTCAGCCTCGGCGGCATTGGCGGCTGGCATGCCCGCGAGGTCACTCAACCGCCGATGCTGCCAATGGCCGATGCGATGCAGGCATTTCGCCTGTTTGCTCAGGACGGCATCCTGCCCGCCGACTACAACACCCAGGGCAGCGGCAACATGCAGGCCTGGCTCGACCGTTACTTCAACCAGGCCCACCGCCTTCCCGACCTCAGCGCCTCCGGTTTCACGCCGGTCAGCGGGCGCCTGCTGACCACCGAATCCGGGGCGGCGGCGATGGTGATGTATGAAAACCGTGAAGGCCACAAGATCAGTTTCTACATCCGCCCACCGGGTCCGGAAAATAACTTCCTGCCCCGAGGCAGCCGCAGCGCCGACGGGTTGCAGGCCGAATACTGGTCCGGCGCCGGCTACAACTACGCGATGGTCAGCCCCAATGACGAGCCGACCGCGCGGCTGATCAAGCAGACGATCAAGTTCTAGAACCCCACGTCGAGCACCACGTTGTCGAGGTAGGTACCGCCCGGCGGCGTGGCCTGGTCGGTGTAGATCTTGGCGTTGTAGTTGAACACCTGGCTACCGGTGCCTAGGCCGTTGCCCGGGTTGACCTCCGCGGTGGAGCTGTCTCGCCGTGCAGCGCCGACACTGCCCCAGCGCGTGGTGCCGGCGCTCTTGAAGATGTCGTAAGCCAGGTAGTTGCTGCCCGAAATCATCCGCCGGCGCCCGCCCACGCTGACCGCGTTCTGGCCATCGCTCAAACCTACACTGTAGGCACTGCCCTTGGTGCAGGAGATGCTGATGGTCTGGCCAGTGACCGGGGTAAACGCGCTGATCACCGGTGCGCTGCCAAAGCTGATGTTGGGCGCGGTGATCTGGCAGTCGTTGGTGACGGTCATGCTCACCGTCAGCGTGCGGGTCTGGGGCGTAAGGTTTCTGTCACGCAGCACACACAAGGACCCTACCCCCAGGCCGATGCAGTAATCCCAGCTCCAGGCCAGGTTCAGCACTTCGGTGTAGACCCCCGCCGCCACGTTGCTGCCCGTGATGCTGGCGAAGTACAGCGGCATGGTCTTGTTGCCCGGCCCGCTCAACAGCCCGGCAGCGGTAGCCAGGCCATTGGGGCCGAAGTCGAACTGGCTGTTACGATTGATCGGAAAGTTGGTGGTGTTGTTGCCGTAGACCGTATAGCCGATCACATCACCGGTGGGGCCGACCAGGCCACCCGTCAGCGAGCTGATGGTCAGGTAGAAGTGATCGCTGGTGCCCAACGCGATCAGCGACGCCCCGCAGCTCAAGCCGGCGTTCTGGGTCGAACTGCCTTGCGAGGCCGTGCGCACGTTGATCGAACTGACCGAGCCAAAGCTGGCCGGTGTCGTCGCCACCACCGAACACAGTGCCATCGCCTGCCCCGACACCCCAAGGCTGGCGCTCGCCAACACGCTGTAAAGCCATCCCTTGCCCCTCACTCGCCCGCTCCTTGTTCAGTCGCTCATTGGCAAACCAACGGCCCGATCAGGGGCACGTCCGGTTGTTGCACGTCCATCTCGAAGGTCGCCTGGCAGGTACGCCCGCCCACCATCGTGACCTGCAATGTGTTGTGGGCCGCCAGGTTTTCCAGGTAGACCAGACCCTCCCAGCCCACCACCGCCTGGGTGTTGCTTTGCTCGTGCACCACCAGGCTGCCCAAGGGCAATTCCTGGTGCTGGCCGTCCACCAGGGTGATGCTCGCGGCGATCACCCGACGCAGCGGAAACTCCAGCAGGTAACCGCTGCCCCGGCGCACCGACACCCGCTGCTCCACGTTCGGGCTCTGGATATTCGGTGGCAGGTTGAGCGGGTCAATCTCATATTTGGCACGGTAGTAAGCGCTGCTCCAGGGCACCAGCAGGTGCCCGTTACGGTCGGTCTGGCCCACCAACTGATTCTCGTAGCGCACCGGAATCCCGGCGAAACCCTGGGTGCTCACCACCACAAAGGCATCGTTGATGCGGTTGGCGGCGAAGGTATCGCCGCCCATCCACACCAACGAACCGCTGGCATCCGCCCAGCGCGTCTCGGCATCACTGCTGCCGTATACACCGGCCTGCAACTGCACCGACTGCAAGCGCCAGGTCAGGTCGGCCTGGCGATAGGTCGGCCCGTCGCCCTGGGCGTAGCCGAGGTTGTAACCCACCCCGCCTTCGCTGGGCACCGAGCTGCTGTAGTTGATGCGCTGGCGACTGGCACCGTCCTTGCTGCGTTCGCTGCTCAGGGCCAGGCTGCCATTGAGGTCGAACGGGATCACCAGTTGTGCCTGCACGGCCCAGTTGCTGTCGCCGACCTCACGGTTGGCCGACAGGTAAAAACTGGTATTGCGCCACAGCGGCTTGCTCCAGCTCAGGTTGAGCAGACGCGTGCGCGAATCGTCCGCGGCCTGCACGTCGAAATAGCCCACGCCCAGGCTGCCGAAACGTTCCAGATTGAGGCTGAGCGTAACCTGTTCGCTGCGCTTGCTGAGGCTCGCGTAAGGGGTGTCCACCAAGGTCAGGTCAGCGTATTCGTTGTGCCGCTCCACACGCTGGTACGACAGGCTGTAGCGCGTGCTGTTGTACTGATAACCCAGGCTCAGTTGCTGGCCATTGCGACCGTCGAACTGGCTCTGACTGAGGGCTGTATTGAGGATGCCGAAGTTGCCCAGACGCAGATTGCCGCCCAGGCCACCGAGGGTCAGGTCACTTGACGCTTCGGCGTGGCTTTCCAGGGTCAGGTTGTCGGAGTAGCCATAGCGAAAGGTGCCACTGGCCACGCCCGGCCCATAGGCGAAATCCCGTACGGTGTAATCGCGGCGCAAGGTCCCGGCCGCCACAGAGAAATCCGTCAGCCCCTTTTGCAGCAAAGTGCTGGTGACATAGAACGGCACCGTGGTCGACACCTGGCGCCCCAAGGCGTCCGTAGTGACCACCACCGCCTCGCCGGCACCGTTGATAAAGGGCACGTTAGTGAGGGTGTACGGCCCCGGCTGCAACAAGGCGCTCTCGGATTTGTAGCCATTGATAAACAGGTCTACCGACGAGGGCACCGCCGCCTCGCCGGCAAACTGCGGCAACGGATACGTCACCAGGTCCGGTCGCACCGCGAAATCCCGCGAGAACTGCACCCCACCCAGACGTACCGAACTGCTCCAGGGCAGCGACCCGCTGATCACGTCGCCAGCCTCGTAAGTGAGCATCCGTTCGTCATCGGAGAAACGCCACGTCGTGTCATAACGGCGATAGCCGTTGTCGAGGGTGCTGTTGCTCACATTGCCCGACAGGGTTTGACGGTATTGCCCGGTGTTGGACAACGTGCCCCACGTGTCGAACAGCCGTACTTCGTTCCAGCCGGCCAGGTAGCTGCCACCTTCGTCGGTGTCGTTGAAGTACAGGTCATAGTTGAGCAAGGCACCGAAGCTGCTCATGGCCTGAGTGCGCGGGTAGGTGTTGCGGTTGCCGATGAACTGTTCCTGCAACCACGACGGCGGCACATCCAGCAACAGGCGTTGGCCGTTGCTGTCGTAGTCACTGTGCAGGCCGGGCAGCTTGTCCAGAGCGATGCTGCCGGTGGGATCACCGGGCAGTTTCATGCCGACGTCCTGCAGCGCGCTGACGGGCACATACAGCTCGCCCGCCCGTTGATCGACCGCGATGACGCGGCCGGTGTCCATCTGGTTGACCACCAGTTCCAGAAACAGCTGTGCATCGGCGACAGCCTCCATACTGCTCGGGGGCGGCGGCAGGTCGCCAGCCACCCCCGGAAGCGCCAACATCGCGCCCCACAGCCCGCTCACCACTGCCACCGACGGCCACATACAACGAGCCCGACCACGACTCACACATGGCGTTGTGTCCTTCAATGGACATCTCCATCCTGTTGAACCCGGGTTTACCCCGTCCCGCTGCCTACTCCGTTATCGCGCCGGCGCCAGGGCCTCCACCTGTGCCGCGCCATTGATCCGCACCTGCAACGGCTGGTCGGCTGACACCGCCTCCGGCACCGGCCAGCGCATCGTCGCGCCCGGCAGCACATAGCCCAGCAGGCCGTCCGCCACAGGTCGTGTCTGACCGCCTTGTTTGAACGACGCGTCGGTGAGTCGCGCATGCACGGCGCCCTGGTTGCGAACTTCGATGTAACTGCGCCCGGCAACCGAGACCTTGCGCCAGCTCAGATCCGGTTTGCCGGCGCCCTTGGGATCGCGCTGGCGCGTGGCGTCTTCCTTGCTCCACAGACCCGCGCCATACGCAAACAACGGCACCGAATAGCGCATCTGGAAGCGAATCGCCGCCGCCGTGTTCTTGCCTTCCGGTGGGGTCGGCACCTGCAAGGGCGAAGGGATTTCATCGATGATGATACGGTAGGCCAGCTCTTGCCCGGGTGGCACTTCACGGGTGCGCGTCAGGCGCACCAGCTGTTTCTGCCCCGGCTCGATCTTCGCTACCGGCGGGCTGCCTATTACGTCGCGCTGGTTCTGGTATTGCTCGTCGAAGCCGTTCTGGCTCCAGGCGAATACACGAATCTGCAAGTTGGCCGTCTCCGTGCCACGGTTTTCCAGCCACAACGCACTGGCCTGCTGGTCGGCCTCCAGCACCGGGTCGATCGGCCAGATCAGCACCGAACTGGCCGCCTGCACCGCCACCACATTGCTCAATGCCCCCGCCAACACAGCAAAACCCGCGGCCCACAACCGCCGGGAAGGTGAACACATAAAACCACTCCTCATACCCATAGCCCTACCACGACAATTGCACCTGCAACGTGTCGCTGTACGTCCCCCCAGGCTGGTTGCCCGGTAACTGCACCCGCCCGTAGATCGGCAGGCTGATGTTGTTTGCATCGCTGTAGGTCACGTTGACGCTCTGACTGATCCCCAGGCTTTGACTGAACGCTGCATCCTGAAACAACTGATACGCCACCCGTGCAGTGCCGGTATTGAGCTGCAAATTGCGCCCGGTGTTGCTGTGCAGGCCGCCGTTGACGCTCATGCTCAGCGTCACCCCCGGCGTGCATTGCAGGGTCACACCACCGATCAGGGCGGCGCTCACCGTACTGGTGGACAGCGCCGAATAACTGCCATAGGTCAGCGCCCCATAGTTGGAGCCGCCCCCCACCACCAGGCAGCCGGGGGTGACAGTGGCGCTCACCTGGAAGCTCTGGCTGGTCACCGCCGACAACGGCAGTGGCACCACCAGCCCGCACACCAGCAACGCCCTCACCCACCCTGACCGGGTCATGACGCTAGAACGTCAGTTCCACGGCCACGGTGTCGGTGTAGGTGCCCGCCGGCAGCCCCGCCTTGCCCACCGCACGACCGTAGAGATTCACGGTTTGCGCCACGCCGGTGCTGGTGGCGAGGGCGATCACGCCATCGATGGCCAGCAGCGAGGAATGCCCGCTGTCGGTGTAGAAGTCATAGGGCACAAAGTTGCCGAGACCATCGGCCAGCGCCCGAGTACCGCCGGCGGAGGCATTGTCATGGGCCCCCGCACGCACTTTGATGGTCGGCGCAGTCCCCGCCGAGCACAGCACCGACAACGCTCCGCCCGTACCGGTACCGCCCAGCAACTGGGCGTCGGCATTGGTGAACAGGCTGTTGGTAGTACCGAAGTTGAGGCTACCGAAGTTCAACCCGCTGGCCGCGCCAGAACCGTTGACCTGGCAACTGGCGATCAGCGTCAGGCTGGAGGTGATCTGGCCGGTCACGGTGGTGGCCGCATTGAGGCTGGAGGCCATTGCCAGGCCCAGCGCACAAACGCCTAAACGCGATACGAGTACATGCATGATATCCATCCTCATGGTTTACCAATCCAGAGTCACCGTCAGGGTGTCTGTGTAGATGCCGGCCGGTAAGGCCCTGGTATTCGCCACCACCGAGCCGAATACCGGAATGGGTATCTGCGCGCCCCGGGTCACGACGAAATTTCGCTGCTGGCCGATGTTGTAGGTGCTGTGTCCCAACGGATCGGCCGAAAGTCGATACGGTATGGTCTGGGTGCCGTTGCTCAGACGCCGCGTGGTGCCGTCACCGTGGGCGCCGCCGTCGATGGTCACGGTAAAGCTGCTGACCACCGAAGGGTTGCATGACACTGACAGCGGCGCCTTGTCGCCGTCGGTGACGCCCGCCGCCAAGGTGTTGTTCCAGGTCGGCCCCTGGCTGCCGAAGTCCAGGAGCGCTGTGCCACCTGTGGGACTCACCGGCGCACTTTCAACGCTGCTGACCTGGCAACTGGCGGTGATCACCAGGCGCGCATGAATCTGCCCGCTGGCGACCGCCGCCCAGGCGTCATCGGCGAGCAGCAACAAGCCGCCGAACGCCGCCAGGGCCAGGCTGCGACTCACCATGTGACGGTCACCTTGAGCAGGTCGCTGTAGCGACCAACGGCGGGAATTTCCTTGAGCGGCTCGATGCGCCCGTACAGCGGCAGGTCAACGCTCCCGGTATCAGGCACACGACCGCTGAGCGGCTCATTCACCGGCAGCGGAATGCGCCGCGCGGCGTCAGCGTAAAGACGGTAGGGAATGGGTTTGCTGGACGATGGCGTTGCGGCGGCGAGGTAGCGCACTTCGCCCGTGCCGCCATGCAGGCCGCCGTCGACGCGGACTTGGTAAGGGGTATCGGGGTTGCATTCCAGGCGCGGTTGCCGCTGGCTGATCAGGGCCGCACTCAGGGGGCCGGCCGGGTCATCCAGACGCGGGCCGCTGCCAAAATCCAGTACGCCAAGTTGCTCGATGCCAGCGCTGCGGGTGGTGCCCACCAACTGGCAACCCCGCTGCACGTCGATCCGCACCTCCACCTGGAGCTGCGCACCTGAAGCCGTGCTGCAGAGCATCGCGCCCATGACTGCCAATACCGCTCGTCCCTTCACTGCCCCAATTCCTTATACAGGGGTGACTGCTGTGTATGAGGTTAGCCATTCAGAGGGAAACTGCCAGTCTCGGCGGATTCAGCGTTGCGCCATGCCTTTTCGAGATAGGTGGTGGCACCCTTCTCTATTGGTCAAATCGTGACGGGCGCCCTAAAGTAGGTGACCATCGAAAGACAGAGTGACGTGTATTGGCCGTGCTTTCCCTTATCCGGCGCCTGCTCGGCAAACCCGCCGAAGCCCTGGCTGCGTCGCCGATCCCGGCGTTTTTCCAGGCCAAGGCCGCACAACAGGGCTATACCCTCAGCGCGGGCCAGACCCAGGCGATTGCCGCCCTGGCCCGCGAAACCGGGCACCTGCTCGCGGGCCAGCCCACCCGCAGCCTGTACCTGCACGGCCCGGTGGGGCGTGGCAAAAGCTGGCTGCTAGACGGTTTTTTCCAGGCCCTGCCGATTGCCGAAAAACAACGCGTACACTTCCACGCGTTCTTCGCCCAATTGCACCGGGGCATGTTCAAGCATCAGGCCGATGACGATGCCCTGGGTGTCACCCTGGATGAGCTACTGGCGGGCTGTCGCGTACTGTGCTTTGACGAGTTTCATGTCCACGACATCGGCGACGCCATGCTCATCAGCCGCTTGTTCAAGGCGCTGTTCCAGCGCCGCGTGCTGGTGCTGGTGACCTCCAACTACGCGCCCGAAGGGTTGTTGCCCAACCCGCTGTATCACCAGCGGTTCAAGCCGGTGATCGACCTGATCGCCGCGCGCATGGAGGTGTTGGAGGTCAGCTCGCCGCAAGACTTTCGCAGCCTGCCCCAGGCCCACGCGCAGCAGCGCTTCACCGGCGGCCAGTACGTGTGGCCCGGCAGCCTGGCGCAGCGCGAAGCCCTTGGCTTGCCCGCCGCCGATTGCCCGCCGCAACCGTTGCCCGTCGGCACCCGCCAGTTGACCTGCCGCAGCCGCCAGGGGCGCACCCTCGCTTTTACCTTCAATGATCTGTGTGAGCAGCTCACTGCCGTGATGGATTACCTGCTGCTGTGCCAGGACTTCGACCACTGGATCATCGACGGGCTGCCGCACCTGGCCGACAGCCCGATTGCTGTGCAGCAGCGTTTCATCAACCTGGTGGACGTGCTCTACGATCAGGACAAGCGCCTCACCCTGATCGGTCGGCAGCCCTTGGCAGAGTCGCTGGAGGGACAGGCCATCGACCTGGCCCGCACCGCCAGCCGCCTGGGCCAATTGCAATCGGTGAGCCCGCAACACTCGCCCGACCCGGTATCATGAGCGCCATTTACGCACCCTTGCCGAGTGATCGCGCCGTTCATGAATACCCTCGCCCAACTCAAGGCCGGCCAGTTGGCCGGCATCAAACGCCTGGACCTGTCCTGCGGACTGACTGAATTCCCGCCGGAAATCTTCGAACTGGCCGACTCGCTGGAAATTCTCAACCTCACGGGCAACACCCTGAGCCGCCTGCCCGACGACCTGCACCGCCTCACGCACCTGCGCGTGCTGTTCTGCTCGGAGAACGCCTTTACCGAACTGCCGGAATGCCTGGGCCAGTGCGCCAACTTGAGCATGATCGGCTTCAAGGCTAACCAGATCAGCCTCGTGCCCGCCGCTGCGTTGCCGCCGTTGTTGCGCTGGCTGATCCTCACCGATAATCACATCAGCGAACTGCCGGACGAACTGGGCGAGCGGCCCTTGCTGCAAAAACTGATGCTGGCCGGCAACCGGCTCACGGCGCTGCCCCGGAGCCTGGTCAACTGCAAGAACCTGGAACTGCTGCGCATCGCCTCCAATCGCTTTACCCAGTTGCCACAGTGGCTGTTGACGCTGCCAAGCCTGACCTGGCTGGCCTACGCGGGCAACCCGGTGGAAATGGCGGTGGACGTGTCGGCCGATGACGCGACGCCGGATATTGCCTGGTCGGACCTGGAACTGGCCGAGGTGCTGGGCGAAGGCGCTTCGGGCATTATCCGCAAGGCGCTATGGAAGCCCGCCGCCAAGCCGGTCGCGGTCAAGCTGTACAAAGGCACGATCACCAGCGATGGCTCGCCGTTGCACGAAATGCAGGCCTGCATCGCGGCCGGGCTGCACCCGAACCTGATCAAGGTCGAAGGCCGCGTGGTCGGCCATCCGGAGGGCCAGGCTGCACTGGTCATGGACCTGATCGACCCAAGCTACCGCAACCTCGCGGCCCTGCCGAGCCTGGCGTCGTGCACCCGCGACATTTATGAGCCGGGTAGTCGCTTTAGTCTCGAAGTAGCGCTGCGCATGGCGCGGGGGATTGCTTCGGTGGCGGCCCACTTGCACCGGCATGGCATCACCCACGGCGATCTCTACGGCCACAACATCCTGTGGAATGAAGCCGGCGATTGCCTGCTGGGGGATTTTGGCGCGGCGTCGTTCCATGCCACGGCGGATACCGAGGAAACCCGCGCATTGCAGCGGATCGAGGTCAGGGCATTCGGGGTGTTGCTGGGGGAATTGTTGGAGCGGGTCGAGACGGGGTCGGTCGATCAAGCGCTGATCACATTGCAGGAACGGTGCTGCCAGCCGGATGTGCTCGCACGACCAGCCTTCAGCGAAATCGAAACCACCCTTGTCTCTATACAACACCCCTAAACCAATGTGGGAGCGGGCTTGCTCGCGAAGGCGGAGTGTCAGTCGCCCGAATGATTGACTGATACACCGCCTTCGCGAGCAAGCCCGCTCCCACATTTAGATCACATTCATAGCTACAGATCAGCCCGCCAGGCCGACAAACATGTCCTGCACGTCGTCATGGTTGTCCAGGCCTTCCAGGAAGGCTTCAACTTCAGCCATCTGCTCGTCGGTCAGGCCGCTCACCGGGTTCTTCGAGATATACCCCAGCTTGGCCGACAGCACGGTGAAGCCCTGTTCCGGCAGTGCTTTTTGCACGGCATCCAGGTCGGTGGTCTCGGTGATGAACAGGGTGGAACCCTCTTCTTCGCCGTCTTCGAAATCCTGGGCGCCGGCTTCGATGGCAGCCATTTCCGGGTCGGCGTCCGGGGTGTCCGGCGAGGCTTCGATCAGGCCGACATGGTTGAAGTCCCAGGCCACGGAGCCGGAAGCGCCGAGCTGGCCCTTGCGGAAGGCCACGCGGATTTCCGCCACGGTGCGGTTGATGTTGTCGGTCACGCACTCAACGATCAGCGGCACCTGGTGCGGCGCGAACCCTTCGTAGGTCACGCGGTGGTACTGCACGGTTTCACCCAGCAGGCCAGCGCCTTTCTTGATGGCGCGGTCCAGGGTTTCCTTGGGCATCGAAGCCTTTTTGGCCTGCTCCACTACCAGACGCAGGTGGGCGTTGGTGGCGGTGTCGGCGCCGTTGCGGGCGGCGATGGTGATTTCTTTCACCAGCTTGCCGAAGATCTTGCCCTTGGCATTGGCTGCCGCTTCTTTATGTTTGACTTTCCACTGTGCGCCCATGACTCACTCTCTTCTATCCATCGCGCCCAAACGTCTACTGGCCGGCGCTTTGGGGGCAGAGTTTATAGCGCAAAAACCCATCGTTCCACCAAAAACCGTCAGGGCGCCAGCTCGAAAAAGGCTTGGATCAATCGCAGCGATCGGCGCCGCTCCATGCAGCCCAGCATGTGCCGGTTCACCAGCCCCTCGCCCTGCAGCGCAACCGCACGCACCCTCGGGTCCTGGCTGACTTCCATCGACGACACCACCCCCACCCCCAGCTCGGCGGCGACGGCTTCGGTCACCGCTTCACGGCTGTCCAGCTCCAGCAGCACCTTGGGCTGCACCGCAGCTGCCAGGCAGGCGTTGTCGAAGGTGCGCCGAGTGATGGAACTGGGCTCACGCAGCACCATGATCACCTCGTTCAGTTGCTCCAGGCGAATGCCCGCCTTCTCGGCCGTCCACGGGTGCCCGGCCGGCACCAGGGCGCAAATCCGCGACTCGCTCAACGGCTGCAGGTGCAAGCCAGTGCGCGGTTCCACTTCGGTGAGCACGGCCACATCGGCATGCTCGGACAACAGCGCCGCCAGGGTTTCCTGGGCGTTGCCCAGGCGCAGGTTGACGGTGATGCCGGGGTAGCGCGCACGCAGGCTGGCGATCATCGGCATCACCAGGTGCGGACCATCGGCTGCCACTTCCAGGCGTCCGGTGAGCAGTTGTCGATTGGCCTCCAGCAGCGCCTGCGCTTCGTCCACCAACCCAAAGATCGCCCGGGTGATAGCCGCCAGGCGCGTGCCCCCCTCGGTCAACTCCACGCGACGGGCAGTACGGCGCAACAGCGGGATCTGGTAGTACTCCTCCAGGGCCTTGATATGCCCGGTCACCGCCGGCTGGCTGATAAACAGCCGCGCCGCCGCACGGGTAAAGCTGCCCTCGCGGGCCACGGCATCGAATGCACGCAATTGGAACAGGTTCATAGCTATCGGCCTCGCTGATAGCTCGCATAACAACAAACAATTTGATTGATAACAAGCCAAACTGCAATTTAGGCGCCGTAGATTCAACCCCGATGCTTTGCGAGGACTTGAGATGACCACTGCCGCGCCGATCCTGCTGACTCCCGGCCCCCTGACCACCTCCCACCGCACCCGTCAGGCGATGATGATGGACTGGGGTTCGTGGGATGAGCGCTTCAATCAGCTTACCGCCAGCGTCTGCGAGCAATTGCTGGCAATCATCGACGGTGCGACCAGCCACCACTGCGTGCCGTTGCAAGGCAGCGGCACCTTCGCCGTCGAAGCCGCCATCGGCACCCTCGTACCACGCAATGGCAAAGTGCTGGTGCTGGTCAATGGCGCGTACGGCAAGCGCCTGGCGAAGATCTGCGAAGTGTTAGGCCGCGACTTCAGCACCTTTGAAACCGCCGAAGACGAACCCACCTCCGCCGCCGACGTCGAGCGCCTGTTGCTCGCCGACCCCAGCATCACCCACGTCGCGTTGATCCACTGCGAAACCAGCACGGGTATCCTCAACCCACTGCCGGACATCGCCCAGGTCGTGAAACAGCACGGCAAGCGCTTGATCATCGACGCCATGAGTTCCTTCGGCGCACTCACCATCGACGCCCGCCACGTGCCGTTCGACGCCTTGATCGCCGCCTCGGGCAAGTGCCTGGAAGGTGTGCCGGGCATGGGTTTTGTCTTCGCCGACAAGCAGGCACTGGCCGCCGCCGAAGGCAATTGCCACTCCCTGGCGATGGACCTGTTCGACCAGCACGCCTACATGGCCAAGACCGGCCAATGGCGATTCACCCCGCCGACCCATGTGGTGGCGGCGCTGCACGAAGCGTTGTTGCAATACCACGAAGAAGGCGGCCTGCCCGCGCGGCACCAACGTTACGCGGGCAACTGCCAGGCATTGCTGGACGGCATGACCGCACTGGGTTTGCGCAGCTTCCTGCCGGCCGCGATCCAGGCGCCGATCATCGTCACCTTCCACGCCCCCAAAGACCCGCGTTATCAGTTCAAGGACTTCTACGAACGGGTCAAGGCCAAGGGTTTCATCCTTTACCCGGGCAAGTTGACCCAGGTTGAGACCTTCCGCGTGGGCTGCATCGGGCATGTGGATGCAGCCGGGATGCGGGCTGCCGTGACGGCGATCGCCGAGGTGCTGCAGGAAATGGAAATACTCGACATCTGACACCCCTCACCGGCGATGGCGTCCTCACGATCGCTATCGCCGGCAAGCCGGCTCCTACAGTTCCCAATTTGACCCACAGGATTTGTGTATGAACTATCAGAACCCCAACACCCTTCAGGCTGTCATTCTTGACTGGGCCGGCACCGTGGTCGACTTCGGCTCGTTCGCGCCCACCCAGATCTTTGTCGAGGCGTTTGCCGAGTTCGACGTGCAGGTCTCCATCGAAGAAGCCCGTGGCCCGATGGGCATGGGCAAGTGGGACCACATCCGCACCCTCTGCGACCAACCCCAGGTTGCCGAGCGCTATCGCAAGGCGTTTGGCCGCACGCCGACCGACGATGATGTGACCGCCATCTACCAGCGCTTCATGCCGCTGCAGATCGAGAAAATTGCCGAGCACTCGGCGCTGATCCCCGGCGCCCTGGACACCATTGCGCGCCTGCGGGTGCAAGGCATCAAGGTGGGTAGCTGCTCCGGCTACCCCAAGCAAGTCATGGATAAAGTCGTCGCCCTGGCCGCCACCAACGGCTATATCGCCGACCACGTGGTGGCCACCGACGAAGTGCCCAACGGTCGCCCATGGCCGGCCCAGGCCTTGGCCAACGTGATCGCGCTGGGCATTGACGATGTGGCGGCGTGCGTCAAGGTTGACGATACCGTGCCAGGCATACTCGAAGGCCGCCGCGCCGGCATGTGGACCGTGGCCCTGACCTGCTCCGGCAATGCCCTGGGCCTGACCTACGAGCAGTTCCGCGC
Organism: Pseudomonas sp. BIGb0164; assembly: GCF_024810135.1. NCBI lineage: Bacteria > Pseudomonadati > Pseudomonadota > Gammaproteobacteria > Pseudomonadales > Pseudomonadaceae > Pseudomonas > Pseudomonas sp. BIGb0164. The sequence continues at coordinate 115,426 of NZ_JANUEA010000012.1, forward strand.
GCTGGATGCCGCCACCCTGACCAGCGAGCGCAAGCGCATCGAGGCGATCTTCGAGGGCTCGCGCCCGCACTACCTGATCGACACCCTCAACGACCTGCCGGCGGTCATCACCGATATCAACAAGCGCCTGGCCCGCGGTGAAATGCCGCAAAGCCACTGATAGAGGTCAACACAACGGCATTCACGCCAGGCAAACCACTCAAAACCGGCATACAGTTAAACCACTGCGTCATCCAAGAACGCAATGTTGTCCTGTGATGAAACTGTACCTGTGGCGAGGGAGCTTGCTCCCGCTGGGGCGCGAAGCGACCCTGAACAGGGGGCTGCTACGCAGCCCGACGGGAGCAAGCTCCCTCGCCACAGGTTTGCCCTGATGAGTGAGGAACCCAGCGATGCCGTGGAAAAACTCCGATACGCGCTACAGCACCATGTCGATCGCGTTGCACTGGTTGATGGTGGTGCTGCTGGCGGTGGTCTACGCCTGCATTGAGTTACGCGGCCAATTCCCCAAAGGCAGTGGCGGGCGAACGTTGATCGTTGAAATGCACTTCATGTTCGGCCTCACCGTGTTTGTGCTGGTGTGGCTGCGCCTGTTCGCCCGCAGCCTGGGAGTGGCGCCGAAGATCGTACCAGCACCGCCGGCATGGCAGAGCCTGCTGGCCACCCTGATGCACTTCGCGCTGTATGCCTTGATGATCGGCATGCCGATTGCCGGCTGGCTGATCGTCAGCGCCGAAGGGCATTCGGTGATGTTCTACGGCATGGAGTTGCCGCCGCTGATCGCCGAGAACAAAGCCCTGGCCAAGCAGATCGAAGGCTGGCATGTGCTGTTCGGCAAGATCGGCTACTGGCTGATTGGCCTGCATGCTCTGGCGGGTATCTTTCATCATTATGTGCTGCGCGATAACACTGCCTTGAGAATGATGCCAGGTGGGAGCGGGCTTGCTCGCGAAGGCAGCGGAACAGCCACCAAAACAGTTGACTGATAGACCGTATTCGCGAGCAAGCCCGCTCCCACAGGGGATCTGCGCTAGGCTGCAAAGCCGCGGCGGCCTTGCAGGCCTCCGGTGTGGACGAAAATCAGGCGGGTGCCGGGGCTGAAGCGTCCGGCTTCGATCTGTTGTTTCAACGCCAACAATGCCTTGCCGGTGTAGAGCGGCTCCAGCGGCAGGCCGCAGGCGCGTTCGGTGGTGTCGATGAAGTCGAGCAGCAGCGGGTCGACCTTGGCAAAGCCCCCTCGGCTGGCGTCCAACAGCTCATAACCACCCCGCACGATGGCGTCGACATTCTGGGCGACACCGTGATCATCGGGCACGGCCATGGCGCCGTACACCGGGTGCGCGCCGGCCTCCGCCAGTGCCAAGCCCGCCAAGGTGGTGCCGGTGCCCGCTGCCAGCCACCAGGCGTCGTAATCGTCCCAGCCGAGCGCCGCCAGTTGCCCGCGCACCTGCTCAACCAGCTCCGCACACCCCATTGCTCCCGCCCGCCCACCGCCCCCTTCGGGCACGGGATGAAAATCCGGGTACTGCTCACGCCAGGGCGCCCAGAAACCCGGCGCATGGCGCGCGCGGTAGCCGCCATAACCGAGCCAATGCAGTTGCATGCCAAAGGCTTTCAGATCGAGAACGGTGGGGGTGTCTTGCGGGTGGCCGCGCAGCAGGCCGACAGTGGGAAACCCAAAGCGTTTCCCCGCTGCCGCCACGGCGTGCAGATGATTGGAGTAAGCGCCGCCCAAGCTGATAAGGCCGCTGGCGGCTTGCGCCTGGGCCAGGTGCCCGGTGAGCTTGAACCACTTGTTGCCGCTGATCAGCGGATCGATGCGGTCCAGGCGCAGCACCGCCAGCTCGACACCTCTGAGCCAGTCCAACTGCAAGGGCTCAAGCGGTGCCTGGGGAAGCCAATCGAACGGACCCATCGGGGAACATCTGCATGAAAAAAGGGGCAGTAGTTTAACACCACCCCTCTTCGGCTTTTACAGCTCGGCGGCGAGGCGCGAGCCCTGGTTGATGGCGCGCTTGGCGTCCAGCTCGGCGGCCACGTCGGCACCGCCGATCAGGTGCACGTTCTGGCCGGCGGCAACCAGGCCATCCTGCAGTTCGCGCAGCGGGTCCTGGCCGGCGCAGATGATGATGTTGTCCACCGCCAGCACTTGGGGCTCGCCTTCGGCGCCGATGCGGATATGCAGGCCTTCGTCGTCGATCTTCAGGTATTCGACGCTGTTGAGCATCTGCACCTGTTTGTTCTTGAGGCCGGTGCGGTGGATCCAGCCGGTGGTCTTGCCCAGGCCATCACCCACCTTGGAGGTCTTGCGTTGCAGCAAGAACACCTCACGCGCCGGTGCGTGCGGCTGCGGCTTGATGCCGGCCACGCCGCCACGGGCCTGCAGTTGGGTGTCGATGCCCCACTCTTTCCAGAACGCGTCACGGTCCAGGCTGGTGGAGACGCCCTGGTGCACGAGGAACTCCGACACGTCAAAACCGATACCGCCAGCGCCGATCACGGCCACGCGCTTGCCCACGGGCTTGCGCTCCAGGATCACGTCCAGGTAGCTCAGCACCTTGGCGTTCTCGATACCCGGGATCGCCGGCGTTCGCGGGGCAATACCGGTGGCCAGGATGATTTCGTCATACCCACCGGCCGCCAATTGCTCCACATCCACGCGGGTGTTGAGGCACAGCTCGACATGGGTAGTCTGCAATTTGCGCTTGAAATACCGCAGGGTTTCAAAGAACTCTTCCTTGCCCGGCACGCGCTTGGCGATGTTGAACTGGCCGCCGATTTCGCTGGCCGAATCGAACAACGTCACCTGGTGACCGCGCTCCGCTGCCACCGTCGCCGCCGCCAGGCCCGCAGGCCCCGCACCGACCACCGCGATTTTCTTGATCTGCTTGACCGGCAGGTAGTTCAGCTCGGTCTCGTAGCACGCCCGAGGGTTGACCAGGCAGGTGGTCAGCTTGCCGCCGAAGGTGTGGTCCAGGCAGGCCTGGTTGCAGCCGATGCAGGTGTTGATTTCATCGGCACGCCCGGCCGCCGCCTTGTTGACGAACGCCGGGTCGGCGAGGAACGGCCGCGCCATGGACACCATGTCGGCGTCGCCCTCGGCGAGGATCTGCTCGGCGATTTCCGGGGTGTTGATACGGTTGGTGGTGATCAAAGGGATCTGCACCGCACCGCGCAACTTGGCGGTGACTTTGCTGAATGCGCCACGCGGCACCTTGGTGGCGATGGTCGGGATTCGCGCTTCGTGCCAGCCGATGCCGGTGTTGATGATCGTCGCGCCGGCGCCCTCGATGGCCTTGGCCAACTGCACGATCTCTTCCCAGGTGCTGCCACCCTCCACCAGGTCGAGCATCGACAGGCGGAAAATGATGATGAAATTCGGGCCCACGGCCTCGCGCACGCGGCGCACGATTTCCACCGCCAGGCGCATGCGATTTTCGTAGCTGCCGCCCCAACGGTCGGTGCGATGGTTGGTGTGGGCGGCGAGGAACTGGTTAATGAAATAGCCTTCGGAGCCCATGATTTCGACGCCGTCGTACTCGGCCACCTGGGCCAGCAACGAGCAGGTGACGAAATCCTGGATCTGCTTCTCGATGCCCTCCTCGTCCAGCTCTTTGGGCTTGAACGGGTTGATCGGCGCCTGGATCGCGCTGGGCGCCACCTGCTTGGGGCTGTAGGCATAACGGCCGGCGTGGAGGATCTGCATGCAGATCTTGCCGCCTGCCTCGTGCACGGCCTGGGTCACGATCTTGTGCTTCTGCGCTTCTGCGTCGGTGGTGAGCTTGGCCGCACCGGCGTACACCCCGCCCTCATCGTTCGGGCCAATGCCACCGGTGACCATCAGGCCGACACCGCCACGGGCGCGCTCGGCAAAGTAGGCGGCCATGCGTTCGAAACCACCGGGTTTTTCTTCCAGGCCGGTGTGCATCGAGCCCATCAGGGTACGGTTGCGCAGGGTGGTGAAACCCAGGTCCAACGGGGCCAGCAGGTGCGGGTAGGCAGCAGCGGTCATGGTCAAGCTCCACAACGGATCATCACGGGACGTGACAGGCTCGAATGGCCTGCCATCGGTTTATGTCCCACAGACTAAGAGGCGCTGGACGACGGCTCAATGACTGAAACTGACAAGTTATTGATCCAAATGCACAGCGCCCCTTGGCAAGCCCTGCCATGGGCCCTACCCTAGTCGGCGAACCCTATACACGGTCTGTTGTCTGTTGCCCCATGCGTAAACTTCTTGCCTTCACCGTCACCATGGCCCTGGTTGCCGCCGTCGCCGCGTATCTGGTCTGGACCCAGGAGCGCCCCGTGGCGCATTACCTGTCGGACCTGCGCATTACCCTGGCCGTGAATGAAGGCCTACCGGCCGATCGGGGCAACTTGCTGGGCATCCAGCCGGAGCTGTTCCCGGCCGACTACCAGAGCCTTGAACGCCTGCACCTGAAGCTCGCGGCTTATCTGCAAAAGGCCCGGGACCAGGGGCTGATCAATCAGAAAACCATCGTGGTGCTGCCCGAGCACATCGGCACCTGGCTGATGCTCAGCGGCGAGAAAAACGAGCTGTACCAGGCCACCCACCTTAAAGATGCAATGAACTGGCTGTCGGCCAGCAACCCGTTCCTGTTTGCCCGTGCCTGGATCGGCGCCACCGGCGATAACCGTACCGACGACGCCTACCTGCGCATGAAGGCCAAGGGCATGGCCCGCGACTACCAGGCGCTGTTCGGCGGCCTGGCCAAGGAATTTGGCGTGACCCTGGTGGCCGGCTCCATCGCTTTGCCCAACCCAAGTGTTCAAGACGGCCAACTGCATGTGGGCCATGGCGCGCTGTACAACGCCAGCCTGGTGTTCGGTACCGACGGCCTGCCCGTTGGCCAGCCGCAGCGCCAGCTCTACCCGATCTACGACGAGCGCGGGTTTATCGAACCGGGTGATGAAAACATCGTCAGCGTGGTCGATACGCCGGCCGGTCGCCTGGGCGTGCTGATCGGCAGCGACAGCTGGTATCCGGACAACTACCGCAAGCTCAACGAGCAAGGCGCGCAATTGGTGGCGGTGCCGGCGTTCGTCATCGGCCGCGACACCTGGGACCGCCCGTGGCGCGGCTTCAAGAGTGTCTCGACCCCCACCGAAATCAGCCTCAAGCCCGAGGAACTCAGCGAAGGCGAAGCCTGGCGCCGCCTGACCCTGATCAGCCAACAGCCGGTCAGCCAGGCCACCGCCGGCATGAGCGTGTTCCTGCGCGGACAATTCTGGGACCTGGGCACCGCCGGCCACAGCTTCCTGAGCAGCAACGGGCAAGTCACCGCCGACAGCGGCACCCGTGGCGCACGCTTGCTGAATATCTGGTTGTGACGCCGTGAAGCCCGTACGCCTGGGGGATCTGTCGGTCGGCTTCGTGCAGGCCCTGGCCGATGCCGTCCACAGCCATGGCCTGGACCCACAACCGCTGCTGCTGCAATACGGCCTCGACCCGGCGCGTCTCGCCGAAGCCGGCGCGCGTTTGTCGATCCCGCGCTACATGCGCCTGGGCCATGCGGCCATCCAGCTCACCGGCGCTCCCAGCCTGGGTTTGCGCATGGGCCAGCTCAGCCGCCTGAGCCAGGCTGGCCTGGCAGGTGTAACGGCCGCCCAGGCGCCCAACGTGCGGGAAGCGGCACGCGCCTTGACCCGTTTCGAGGCGTTGTACGGCTCCAACTATCGCGGGCAATCGAGCTTTCATGAGGATGCCGAAGGCGCCTGGCTGCGCTTCTATTCCATCAGCCCCTACAACGCCTACAACCGCTTTGTGGTGGACTCGATCATCGCCGGCTGGCTGCACCAGTTGTCGAGCCTGGCCCAGCAGCCAGTGCAGGCACAGCGCATTGATATCGAGTTTGAAGCGCCAGACTACAGCGAAGACTACAGCGTGCTGGGCGATGGTCCGCTGCACTTCGGTGCCGAGGCCAACCAACTGCGCCTCAGCCAGCACACCCTGGCCATGCGCAACCCCCAGCACTGCCCCAGTACCTGGCAGATGTTGCTGCAATTATGTGAACGGGAATTGGAGCAGTTGACCCGCACCCGCAGCCTGCGCGAGCGCATTACCCGGTTGCTCGGGCCGATGCTCAATGGCGGCCGGGAACCCGACCTGGAAGAGGTGGCGGCACGCTTGAAGCTGCCAACCTGGACGCTGCGCCGCAAACTGGCCGAAGAAGGCACTCAGTTTCGCGCAATTCTCAACGATACCCGCCGCGATTTGGCCATGACCTACATTCGCGACACGGAACTGGCGTTCGGCGAGATCGCCTACTTGCTCGGCTTTGCCTCGGCCCAGGCGTTTCAACGGGCGTTCAGGCGGTGGAACAACCAGACCCCAGGGGAATTTCGCCGCAGTCAGCGGCATTCCGCCTGAAGTCGGTCTTACAGCTCGGTGGCGTCGTCGGCTGGATCCAGTGGATCCATTTCAAACGCGTGGTACTCCAGCAGCTCTTCTTGGTAATCGTCCATGGTGGACTCCTTTTCAGGTTGAAAGCGGTTGCAGATAAATGACCTGCAAACCCAGCCTAAAGTGCCGTGATGACGAAAAAATGTCGACGCCATGACGTTCCTGCACTTCAAGAATAAACGTAGCAGCGTTGGGATGATTTAGCACTCGCGATTTGAGGCGCTATTGCAATCATTGCAATTGCAATCGTATGAGTTTTTCCTTTAGGGTATGAGCATCCACCATCAGGGGCTCGACCCATGCCCGCTTCAACCGCGCTTTCGGCGCTGCTCTGCATCGATGCATTGAATGCTGCCGGGCAGCCACGCAACTCACCGCTGTCTACCGTCATGGCCATGGCCAATACGTTGGAGTCCAGCCGTCATGCCTGGGTGATTCGCGGCCAGTCACACTCACGCCGTGCGAACAGTTGGCCGGTTTGGTTCGGACGCAACACCGCGGAAAAACCGCTGTTGTACCTACACAGTGCCGCGTCTTCTGCGCAGTTGTGTGCACTCTCGGACCAGACGGCGCGGCGTGGCATCCTGTGCAATAGCATCGAGAACCAACCCTCAACCTGGCCCAAAGGCGCACAACCTTCACTGCCGTTGTGGCTCGCTACCCATCCCCATTGCACCCCGTATGACCCGGCTTGCGCAGAAGAAGCCCGCGCGATTGTGCTGGAGGGTCTGCGCCGGCTGTATGTCGACGGCATGCCCGGTTTTTATTACCTGGCGCTGCATGACCATGAGTACTCCATGCCGCTCACTGCCCGGCAGCGCAAGAGCGCACTCAAGGGGATGTACCGGATCACGCCTGACGGCCCGGCTGAGGTGCGACTGCTCGGCGCCGGCCGGGCGCTGGAAGCGGTGATGCACGCTGCGCAATTGCTCAAACAGGATTGGAATATTTCGGCGCAGGTGTGGAGTTGCCCCAGCTATACCCGCCTGGCCCGCGAAGCGGCGGCGGCCGAGCGGTGGAACCGCTTGCATCCTACAGCGCCCAGGCAGGGCTGCCATTTGCGCGATTGCCTTGGTGACAGCCTGGGTCCAGTGATAGCCGTGACCGGCTACCCGCAGGCGATTGTCGATCAGTTGGCCGGGTATGTAGATGCCCGGTTTGTCGCGCTGGGCGCGGGGACGGTACAGGTGTCGGCGCCGAGCCGGTATTGGATCGTGGTGTCGGCGCTTCGGGCGCTGGCGAATGAAGGGTGCATTGATCTTCAGCAGGTGGAAACAGCGATGGCCCGGTACCCCCTCGAATGAACTGGAATGCGGTTAATTGTGGGAGCTGGCTTGCCTGCTCCCACAGTGGATCTCCACCGGGGTCAGGATTTGCGCCGGGTCCTGGGCTGCACACCTGCCTCCATCGCCAACCCCGCCGTGCGCTCCAGGGTGTCGGCAAACAGCTGGCGCTGCTCCGGCTCGATCTGCGAGAGGAACAGCTCATCCACGGTGCTTTCGTAGATCTTCCACATCTTTTTACGCAACACCCGGCCAGCGTCGGTGATCGAGGCAAACGCCGCACGACCATCCCCCTCGGAACGTGAACGCACCACCAGGCCGTCCTTTTCCAGGCGGTCTACCAGCCGGGTCAGGTTATAGCGCTCGATCGCCAGCACATCGGCCAATTCGTGCATGCGGCGGGTGCCGTCGGGGCCGCTTTCCAGGCCCCACAAGGCGTCATACCAGGCATAGGGCGGCAGGCCAGCCTCGGCCAGGCGGCGTTCGATCTCACGGATGACCGTCCTGTGGGCCCTGACAAAACGAAACCAGACATCAGGCTCTTTCGACGACATGCAACACCATCCGGGGGTTTTCAAGAAGGTTGCAATAGTACCTCATCCCGCGCTAGATTCCGGCATGTAGTTGCAATTGCAATTACTTTTGCAGCACTCCCACAAAGAGCCTGCCGCTTGAAATCTGCCTACCCTGGAGCCGCACATGACCACGAATCACGCAGTAAGACCGGACAACGATCCACAGGAAACCCGCGAATGGCTGGAGTCCATCGAATCGGTGCTGTCCACCGAAGGCCGCCCGCGTGCGCACTACCTGATTGATCAGTTGCTGGATTTCGACGTAGCGCGGCATGGCGACTTCCACGGGCGGGTGACCACGCCCTACGTCAACACCATCGCGCTCGAACGCCAACTGCCCTACCCCGGCAACCTGGCCATCGAGCGCCGTATCAACGCGTTTATCCGCTGGAACGCCATGGCCATGGTGTTGCGCGCTGGCAAACACTCAGGCGTGGGTGGGCATATCGCGACCTACGCGTCAGCCGCCGTGCTGTACGACGTAGGCTTTGACCATTTCTTCCGTGGCCGCACCGACACGTTCGACGGCGACCTGGTGTATATCCAGGGCCACTCCTCCCCAGGCATTTACGGACGCGCCTACCTTGAGGGGCGCATCAGCGAGGCACAGCTGGATAACTTCCGCCGCGAAGCCGGTGGCGAGGGCTTGTCGTCCTACCCTCACCCTCGGCTGATGCCGGACTTCTGGCAGTTCCCCACCGTGTCCATGGGCCTGGGGCCGATTACTGCGGCGTACCAGGCGCGCTTCATGCGCTACCTGGAACTGCGTGCGCTCAAGCCGCACCAGGGCCGCAAGGTGTGGGCCTTCCTCGGTGACGGCGAAATGGACCAGCCGGAATCCCTGGCCGCCATCTCCCTGGCCGGGCGCGAGAAACTCGACAACCTGATCTTCGTGGTCAACTGCAACCTGCAACGCCTGGACGGCCCCGTGCGCGGCAATGCCAAGGTGATCCAGGAGTTCGAAAGCCTGTACCGCGCCGCCGGCTGGAATGTGATCAAGGTGATCTGGGGCGGCGGCTGGGATGCGCTGCTGGAAAAGGACAAGAGCGGCCTGCTGCGCCAACGCATGATGGAATGCGTCGACGGCGACTATCAGAACTACAAGTCGCAGAACGGCGCTTATGTGCGCGAACATTTCTTCGGCAAATACCCCGAGTTGCTGGCACTGGTCGCCGATATGTCCGACGACGATATCTGGAAGCTCTCACGGGGCGGGCATGACCCGGACAAGGTCTACAACGCCTACGCGGCTGCCATGCGCCACAAAGGCCAGCCGACGGTGATCCTGGCGAAAACGGTCAAGGGCTTCGGCATGGGCGAAGCCGGCGAAGGCCAGAACATTAACCACCAGCTCAAGAAGATGGGCGCCGACGCCGTCAGGGCCTTTCGCGACCGCTTCGACCTGGACGTGGCGGACGACCAGCTCGACCAGATCCCCTACCTCAAGCCAGCGCCCGACAGCGAAGAAGCGCGCTACTTCGCGGCACGCCGCCAGGCGTTGGGTGGCTACGTACCGGCGCGTCATAGCGCCGTCGAGCCGTTGCAGATTCCCGAACTGAGCGCGTTCACCACCCAGCTCAAGGACACCGGCGAACGCGCGATCTCCACCACCATGGCGTTTGTGCGCATCCTCGGCACCCTGCTCAAAGACCCCAGCCTGGGCAAGCTGATCGTGCCCATCGTGCCGGATGAATCGCGTACCTTCGGCATGGAAAGCCTGTTCCGCCAGATCGGCATCCATTCTGCCGTCGGCCAGCTCTATACCCCACAAGACGCCGGGCAACTGAGCTACTACAAAGAGAGCAAAGACGGGCAGATCATGCAGGAAGGCCTGAACGAGTCCGGCGCCATTTCCTCGTGGATCGCAGCGAGTACGTCCTACAGCAACCACGGCCTGATGACCGTGCCGTTCTACATTTTCTATTCGATGTTCGGCTTCCAGCGTGTCGGCGACCTGGCCTGGGCGGCCGGTGACGCACGGGCCCGTGGCTTCCTGCTGGGGGCCACGGCCGGGCGTACCACGCTGATGGGCGAAGGCTTGCAGCATGACGACGGCCACAGCCATATCCTGTCGTCGGTGATTCCGTGCTGCGTGTCCTATGACCCGACCTATGCCTACGAGCTGGCGGTGATCATTCGCGAAGGCATGCGGCGCATGTACGTCGAACAGGAGGACATTTACTACTACATCACCCTGCTCAACGAGAACTACCCACACCCGGCCATGCCCGAAGGTGTCGAGGAAGGAATCCTCAAGGGTATGTACAGGCTGACAGCCAGCCAACAGCCACAGGTGCAGTTGATGGGCAGCGGCTCGATTCTGCGGGAGGTGATCGCCGCCGCCGAATTGCTCGAAAAGGATTTTGCCGTACGCAGCAATGTGTGGAGCGTGACCAGCCTTACCGAGTTACGCCGTGACGGGCACCAGGTGGAACGTTGGAACCTGCTGCACCCGCACAGCGAGCCGCGTGCGAGTTACGTGGAGCAGTGCCTGGCCGGCCAGCCTGGGCCGGTGGTGGTGGCGACGGACTACATGAAGCTGTTCGTCGACCAGATTCGCCCCTTCGTCAACGGCCGCCGATTTGTGGCGCTGGGCACCGACGGTTTCGGGCAATCAGACACCCGGGAAACCTTGCGTGCGTTCTTTGAAGTGGACCGGCACTTCATCGTGCTGGCGGCGCTGAAGGCCCTGGCGGATGACGGCGTGATTGGCCGGGATAAGGTGGGTGAAGCCATCAGCCGCTACGGGATCGACGTCGACAAGGCCGATCCCGTAGCGGTCTGAGTCACTGCGCAGGCGTTGGCAGGGGCGGAATCGCTTCTGTCGGCGCCGGCAGGCTTGGATTGGTCGGCGCGGGTGCCGGTGCAGGCTCTTCGTGGGGCACCACGGGTGCCGGCTCGGCAGGCGGCACCACAGGCTCGGACGCAGCAGGAGCAGCCGGTGCGGCGGGTTCTTCCTTCGGCGCCTCGACCTTCTCGGCAACTGGAGCAGCCTTGGGTTCCGGCACGCCCAGGTCGGCCTTGGGCTTCTCGGGAATATGTTCGGCCTGCTTCACTTCCTGCGGCAGGAACACATCCACCAGGGCGAAGTAACGTTCGTAGAACTTCGGCGCGGAGACAGTCTCGCTCGCCACTTTCACCATCGAATCATCGGTGGAGCCGATCGGCATCGACACCGACCCCAACACGCCGACGCCCAGGCTCGCGGAGTTGTTGACCTTCTTCAGGGCATAACGGTCCTGCAGGGCGTTGGCAAACATCGTCGAGTGATTGTTGCCCTTGCCATCATTGGCGCACACCACGTTGAAACTGATCTGCATGTGGGTTTCGCCGGTCTGCTGGAAGCTCTTGTTACCCACCACCAACTTCGGATCGCTGCTGGTGATGATGTAACCCTGGCTCAACAGCGCACGACGCGCCGCCTCACAGGCAGCCGCATCGCTGACCGGGTAATCACGGGAGAACGTGCCGGAGTCGTCGAAATTCTCATGTTCATAAATAGCGGTCTTGGGTGACGAGCAGCCCGCGGCGCCCGCCAGCACCAGCGCCAACCCGAGGTTACGCAAGTGAAATGATGTCGACATCGAAAATCCTGAGAAAAACAGTCCGGGCGGTATTGTGCAACAGAACGAGGCCTTGGCGCGCGGATTCCTGTCGGTAAAACGTCACAGACCTACGCACCGGTGCCTGCAGGAAATAACCCTGCGCACATATGCTCAATAAACACGCGCAGTTTGACCGAGGCATGACGGCTGGAGGGCCACAACATCCAGAAGCTGCCGCGATGTTCCAGGTAATCGTCCAGTACCCGCTGCAGGCGCCCGTCCGCCACGGCTTGCTTGACCATATAGTCCGGCAGACAGGCGATCCCCAAGCCTTCGTGTACTACATGGTTGAGGGACTCGATGGTGGTACTGACCAACGGCGCGCGCAACACCGGCTCTGCGGCGCCAGGCTCGAGGCGCAAGGGCCAGGGCTCCAGTTTGCCGGTCGCGCAGAACTTGTGGCGCAGGCAGGCATGGCTGTTCAAATCCTGGGGCTGCTGCGGCATGCCGTGCTCACGAAAGTAGGCCGGGGTGCCCACCAGAACCAATTGATAGTGCCCCAGGTGACGGGCCATCAGTCGGGAGTCTTCGGGCTTGCCGGTGCGAATCACCGCATCGAACCCTTCTTCGATCACGTCCACCATGCGGTCAGAGAAATCCACATCCAGTTCGATCTGCGGATAGGCACGCATGAAATCGCTGAGTACCGGCATCAACAGGCCGCGCACTTGCGGCACGCTGATGCGCAATTTGCCGCGGGGTGTGGCGCTGGCCTCCGTGAGCTCACGCTCGGCAGCCTCGACCTCTGCCAGGATGCGCCGCGAGCGCTCCAGGAACAACGCGCCCTCCCCGGTCAGGGTGATGCTGCGCGTGCTGCGATGAAACAAACGCACACCCAAGCGTTCTTCCATACGCGCGATGGTTTTGCCGATGGCCGAGGACGACACACCCAGCACACGCCCGGCGACGGTAAAACTGCGAGTCTCGGCCACCTGCACGAAGACCGAAAGGCTGCCCAGACTGTCCATGACAGGGTCCTTATTGATTGCGGACATCAGCGTCCGATAAGTTCGGAACCTTAGCCTGTTTTTCCGTTGACCACAGCCCCCTACTCTGCCGCCTTGCCTTTTGCTTGGATAGAGCGCGATGACCTCACTGACCGAATCTCCCGTGACCACCCAGCGGGACACGTTGCCATTGGGCGGTTTACTCGCCCTGGCGAGCGCCGGGTTTATCACCATCCTCACCGAAGCCATGCCTGCAGGGCTGCTGCCGCAGATGGGCGACGGCCTCGGCGTGTCGCCCGCGCTGGTCGGCCAACTGGTCACCCTGTATGCCCTTGGATCACTGCTGGCGGCCATCCCGTTGACACTGCTGACCCGAAGCTGGCGACGCCGACCGTTGCTGCTGGTGGCCATCGGCGGCTTTGCATTGGTTAACAGCGTCACTGCGCTTTCCAGTCACTACGGGCTGACCCTGGTGGCGCGCTTCTTCGCGGGTGTGTTTGCCGGGCTGCTGTGGGCGCTGCTGGCCGGATATGCCAGCCGGATGGTAGCGCCCCACCTGCAAGGCCGCGCAATTGCGGTAGCGATGCTCGGCGCTCCGTTGGCGCTGTCGCTGGGGGTGCCCGCTGGCACCTTCCTCGGCGCGGCCGTGGGTTGGCGCTTGAGTTTTGCAATCATGACCGGGCTCACGCTACTGCTGCTGATCTGGGCGCGCCTGCAACTTCCGGACTTCGCCGGCGAACAGGCGGGTAAACGCCTGGGACTGCATCAGGTAGTGGCGTTGCCGGGTATTCGTCCGGTGTTGTGGGTGACCTTTACCTACGTGCTGGCGCACAACATTCTCTACACCTACATCGCCCCGCTGCTGGTGCCTGCGGGCATTGCCGCCGATGTCGACCGGGTGCTGCTGGTGTTCGGCCTCGCCGCGTTGTTAAGCATCTGGCTGGCCGGTGTGTTGATTGATCGATGGCTGCGCACGCTGCTGTTGATCAGTTGCGCACTGTTTGGCCTGATCGCCTTGGCGCTGGCGTTCTGGATCAAGCAGCCGGTGATCATCTACCTCGCCGTGGCGCTGTGGGGCCTGGCATTCGGCGGGCTGCCGGCCCTGCTGCAAACGGCACTGGCCAAATCGGCCGGCGAGTCGGCGGATGCCGCGCAATCGATGCTGGTGACCGTGTGGAACCTGGGCATTGCAGGTGGCGGGTTGGCGGGCGGTGTGTTGCTGCAGGGCTGGGGCGTCTCGGCCTTTGCCTGGGCGGTGGTGTTGCTGATGTTATTGGCCTTTGCAGGCGCGCTGAAGACCGCGCGACGCCCATAAAAAAGCCCCCGGTCTTTTCAGGCCGGGGGCTTCTTGTTCAGGCGTGCATCAGAACTTCTTGATGTCAGCCTTGGCTTCCAACTGCTTGCGGTACGCCGCGAAGTCTTGCTGGCCAATACGGGAGGCGAGGAAGCGGCGGTATTGCGCTTTCTCTTCGTCCGTAGGAGCAGCCGCCTCGTTGACGCCGTTCAAGCGTACGATCACCAGGCTACCGTCAGCCAGGGTCACGGTGGTGAAGGTCGGCTTGTCCTTGGCCGCAGGCTTGGGCATGCGGAACAGTGCTTGCAGCACGGCCGGGTCAATCGCTTCCTGGTTGCGGGTAGCCGCTTCGGTAACCTTCCAGGCCTGGCCGTCGATTGGCTGGTTCAGCGGGGTCTTGCCATCACGCAGGCTGGCGATCAACTCGTCAGCATGGGTCTTGGCCGCCGCGCTGGCGCGCTCCTTGGTCATCTGGGTGCGGATTGCCGCAGAGACGCTTTCCAGCGGCAGCTGCGTTGGCTTCAAGTGCTCTTTGGCACGCAGCACGATGATGGTTTCCGGGTCCAGCTCGATGGCCGAGCTGTTGGCACCTTCATCCAGCACTTCCGGGCTGAACGCTGCGGTCACCACGGCACGGTTGGCCGCAACACCTTCGCCACCTTCACGGCCGAATGGCGCGGAGGTGTGCACAGTCAGTTTCAGGTCAGCAGCGGGCTGCGCCAGGTCGGAGGCTTCGAATGCCGCGTCTTCCAATTGCTTGGTCGCTTCGACATAACGCTGTTCAACCTGTTGGGTCTTGAGCTCGCGGGTCAGCTTGTCTTTCAGGCTGGCGAACGTTGGCACTTGCGGTGCCTCAACGCCGAGCAACTTGATCAGGTGCCAGCCGAACGAGGTGCGTACCGGTGCCGATACCTGATCCTTGTTCAAGGCATACAGGGCAGTTTCGAAGTCCGGGTCGTAGACGCCAGGGCCGGCAAAACCGAGGTCACCGCCATTGTTGGCCGAACCCGGGTCCTGGGAGAATTCCTTGGCCAGGGCTTCGAACTTCTCACCCTTGGCCAGGCGTGCCTGGATCTCTTCGATCTTGGCCTTGGCTTGCGCCTCGGTGACCTTGTCGTTGACTTCAATCAGGATGTGCGCGGCACGACGCTGTTCAGCGAGGTTGGCGGTTTCTTTCTGATAGGCCGCTTGCAGTTCATCGTCCTTGACGGTGACCTGGTCGAAGAAGGAAGACTTCTTCAGCTCCAGATAGTCGATGACCACCTGGTCCGGGGTCATGAACTCTTTGGCGTGCTGGTCGTAGTAAGCCTTGACCTCATCGTCGGTGAGTTTCACCGCGGCAGGGTTGGCCTTGAGATTGACGGTGGCGAAATCGCGGGTCTGTTTTTCCAGACGGGCGAATGCAAGCACTTCGGCGTCAGTCACAAAACCACTGCCGGCGATGCCTGCGCGAACCTGGCCGATCAGCATTTCCTGGGTCATCATCTGACGGAACTGCATACGGCTGTAACCCAGCTGACGGATCACCTGGTCAAAGCGTTCGGCGTTGAACTTGCCGTCCACCTGAAATTCCGGAGTCTGCAGGATCACCTGGTCCAGTGCCGCTTCAGAGAAGCCGAACTTGGAATCCGCCGCGCCTTGCAGCAACAGTTTGCGATCGATCAGGCCCTTGAGGGCCGCGTCGCGCAGCAACTTTTCGTCCAGCAGGGAGGCATCGAAATCCTTGCCCAGCTGTTGCATCAGCTGACGGCGTTGCATATCGACAGCGTTGCTCAGTTCGGTCTGGGTGATCTCTTCACCGTTGACCTTGGCCACGTCCTGCTTATTGTTGGTC
This sequence comes from Pseudomonas sp. BIGb0164, assembly GCF_024810135.1. NCBI lineage: Bacteria > Pseudomonadati > Pseudomonadota > Gammaproteobacteria > Pseudomonadales > Pseudomonadaceae > Pseudomonas > Pseudomonas sp. BIGb0164. The sequence continues at coordinate 131,391 of NZ_JANUEA010000012.1, forward strand.
GAAGCCTGGAAAATGGCCTCGATACCGGTAAACGCCATCAATGCGACGATGATCCCGATAATGGTCTTGGCAATCCAGCCTTGTGAATTGTCCCTGATATTCTGCAGCATGCGTCCCCCAGAAACGGTTGAACTTCAAAAATTAGGCAACCGTGGAGCGTGGGTAGAGTCCGGATAGAAGAAAGGCGCATCCGAGGATGCGCCTTCTCGTAACTGGCGGAGCGGACGGGGGTTTGAACCCACACCCCCGGCGTGGCGACCCGATGGATACTTGGGTCAGCTGCCGCTCCGCTGCCAGGCCGGACCTTCGTCCGACCCGGGTAGGTAAGGCTTGAGCGAAGCTTAGTTAACGGCTTCTTTCAGGGCTTTACCGGCTTTGAAACCTGGTTTCTTGGCAGCAGCGATTTGCAGTGCTTTGCCAGTCTGTGGGTTACGGCCAGTGCGAGCTGGGCGATCAGTCACAGAGAAAGTACCGAAGCCTACCAGTACCACGGAGTCGCCGGCCTTCAGAGCGCCAGTGACGGATTCGATTACTGCATCCAGCGCACGGCCAGCAGCAGCTTTCGGGATATCAGCGGATGCAGCGATAGCATCAATCAGTTCCGACTTGTTCACTCTAAGTCCCCTTATATATCTATTGAGTATGATTCTAAGTTTTTTGGTGAAAGCAAAAACCAGTGCTGAATGGCCTACAGACACTTAAGAGCCGCTTTATAACAAGGGCTCTAAAAAGCTGTCAAGGAAGCCACCAGGCTTAATCGCATTAATGCGTGCTAATTCTTTCCTTGGAATCAGACTCGCGTTTTTCGTCCTTTGTGACTATCTCCGGAGCCACATCCGGCAAGGGCTCCGGCGCGTATTGCAGCGCAATTTGCAGGACCTCGTCAATCCATTTAACCGGTTTAATCTGAAGATCCTGCTTGATGTTGTCAGGAATTTCCTTCAAGTCGCGAACATTCTCTTCCGGAATGATCACGGTCTTGATACCGCCCCGATGTGCAGCCAGCAATTTCTCTTTCAAACCACCGATCGCCAGTACCTGACCACGCAGGGTAATTTCACCCGTCATGGCCACGTCAGCGCGTACCGGAATGCCGGTCAATGCCGACACCAGGGCCGTGCACATGCCTACGCCAGCGCTAGGGCCGTCTTTCGGGGTAGCCCCTTCCGGCATGTGGATGTGAGTGTCATGCTTCTCGTGGAAGTCCAGGGGGATCCCCAGGCTCTTCGCGCGGCTGCGCACCACGGTCTGCGCGGCGGTAATGGATTCGACCATCACATCACCCAGTGAACCGGTCTTGATCAGTTGGCCTTTGCCAGGGATCACCGCCGCTTCGATAGTCAGCAATTCGCCGCCCACCTGGGTCCACGCCAGGCCAGTGACCTGCCCTACCTGATCCTGCTGTTCGGCCAGGCCGTAGCGGAATTTGCGCACGCCAAGGAAGTGCTCCAGCGAGTCGGCTGTCACCTTCACCGAGAAGCGTTTTTCCAGTGCGTGTTCCTTGACCGCCTTGCGGCAGATTTTCGCGATCTGGCGCTCCAGGCCCCGTACACCGGCCTCACGGGTGTAGTAGCGCACGATGTCGCGAATGGTCTCGACCTCAAATTCGATCTCGCCCTTCTTCAGGCCATTGGCCGAAATCTGCTTGGGCGCGAGGTATTTGACGGCGATGTTGATCTTCTCGTCTTCGGTGTAACCCGGCAGACGAATCACCTCCATCCGGTCCAGCAATGCTGGCGGAATGTTCATGGAGTTGGAGGTGCACAGGAACATCACGTCGGACAGGTCGTAGTCGACTTCCAGGTAATGGTCGTTGAAATTGTGGTTCTGCTCAGGATCGAGCACTTCCAGCAACGCCGACGCTGGATCGCCACGCATGTCGCTGCCCATCTTGTCGATTTCATCGAGCAGGAACAGCGGGTTGCGCACGCCAACCTTTGTCATCTTTTGAATCAATCTTCCTGGCATCGAACCGATGTAAGTACGGCGATGACCACGAATTTCCGCTTCATCACGCACACCACCCAGGGCCATGCGCACGAATTTGCGGTTGGTGGCGTTGGCAATGGACTCGGCCAGGGAAGTTTTACCCACACCCGGCGGACCCACCAGGCACAACACCGGGCCACGAATCTTCTTCACGCGCTTTTGCACGGCGAGGTATTCGAGGATGCGTTCTTTGACTTCTTCAAGGCCGTAGTGATCGGCGTCGAGAATATCCTCGGCACGCGCCAGGTCCAGGCGCACCTTGGTCTGGGCCTTCCACGGCACCTGCACCAGCCAGTCGATGTAGGAGCGCACCACGGTGGCTTCGGCCGACATCGGCGACATTTGCTTGAGCTTGTTCAGCTCGGCGGTGGCCTTGGTCAGGGCGTCTTTGGGCAGGCCCGCGGCATCGATGCGCTTTTTCAGCTCTTCGATTTCGTTGTGGCCTTCCTCGCTGTCGCCGAGTTCCTTCTGAATGGCCTTCATCTGCTCATTCAGGTAGTACTCGCGCTGGCTGCGTTCCATTTGTTTCTTGACGCGACCACGGATGCGCTTCTCAACCTGCAGCAGGTCGATTTCGGCATCCAGCAAGGCCAGCACGTGCTCGACACGGGCCGACAGGTCGATGATTTCGAGGATGTCTTGCTTCTGCTCGATCTTCAGCGCCATGTGCGCGGCCATGGTGTCGACCAGGCGGCTTGGCTCATCGATGCTGTTGAGGGAAGACAGGACTTCAGCCGGGACTTTCTTGCCCAACTGCACATACTGCTCGAACTGCGAGAGCAGGCTGCGAACAAACACTTCGGATTCGCGCTCAGGGGCTTCGACTTCGTCGATCAGCGCCACCTCGGCGCGCAGGTGGCCATCCACCTCCATGAAACGCTCCACGGCGCCCCGCTGCTCGCCTTCTACCAGCACCTTGACGGTTCCATCAGGCAGCTTGAGCAATTGCAGGACAGTGGCAATGGTGCCGACGCGATACAAGGCGTCTTCGCCTGGATCATCATCAGCAGGATTCTTCTGGGCCAACAGCAGGATCTGCTTGTCGCCCGTCATCGCGGCCTCGAGGGCTTCGATAGACTTCTCGCGCCCCACGAACAGCGGGATAACCATGTGCGGATAGACGACGACATCACGCAACGGCAGGAGAGGCAATTCGATGGTGGTCTTCATGATTTCGCCTCTATGACAGATGAAAAATAAGCTTGAAACCAAGATGGGGGCTGCATGCAAAAAAAACAAGCGCAATGCCAGCAGTTAAACGCATGAATCAACGCTAATTAAAAAACCGCCCCAAAAAACAAGGGGCCCCGAAAGGCCCCTTGCTTGCTCTGCGACTGCAAAACGCTTACGCGTCCGGTGCAGCCTTGGCAGCCGGCTCACTGTTTTCGTAGATATACAGTGGCTTGGACTTGCCTTCTATAACGCTTTCGTCGATCACCACTTTACTCACCTCGGACTGCGAGGGGATTTCGTACATGGTGTCGAGCAAAACGCCTTCGAGGATCGAACGCAGGCCACGTGCACCGGTCTTGCGCTCCAGCGCCCGTTTGGCCACGGACTTCAGGGCGTCGGTGCGGAACTCGAGGTCCACGCCTTCCATCTCGAACAGCTTGGCGTATTGCTTGGTCAGGGCGTTTTTCGGCTCGGTGAGGATCTGGATCAAAGCCGCCTCATCCAATTCGTCCAACGTGGCCAGGACCGGCAGACGGCCAACGAATTCCGGGATCAGACCGAACTTGACCAGATCGTCAGGCTCGACTTCACGCAGGGACTCGCCCACCTTCTTGCCTTCTTCCTTGCTGCGCACTTCGGCACTGAAGCCGATGCCACCCCGGGTGGAGCGCTGCTGGATAACTTTTTCCAGACCCGAGAACGCACCGCCACAGATGAACAGGATGTTGCGTGTATCAACCTGAAGGAATTCCTGCTGCGGGTGCTTGCGGCCGCCTTGTGGCGGTACGGAAGCGACCGTGCCTTCGATCAGTTTCAACAGGGCTTGCTGCACGCCTTCACCGGAAACGTCCCGGGTGATCGACGGGTTGTCGGACTTGCGCGAGATCTTGTCGATTTCGTCGATGTAGACAATACCCATCTGGGCCTTCTCTACGTCGTAGTCGCACTTCTGCAGCAGCTTCTGAATGATGTTCTCGACGTCCTCACCCACGTAGCCAGCCTCGGTGAGGGTGGTGGCGTCGGCGATGGTAAACGGAACGTTCAGCAGGCGAGCGAGGGTTTCTGCAAGCAGGGTTTTACCCGAGCCTGTAGGACCGATCAGCAAGATGTTGCTCTTGCCGAGTTCAACTTCGTCGCCTTTCTTGTCACGCTGGTTCAGGCGCTTGTAGTGGTTGTACACCGCTACGGCCAGAACCTTCTTTGCACGCTCTTGACCAATGACATACTGGTCAAGGATGCCGCTGATTTCTTTAGGCGAAGGCAATTTATGCGCACTGCTCTCGGCCTGGGCTTCCTGCACCTCCTCACGGATGATGTCATTGCACAGGTCGACGCACTCGTCGCAGATAAACACCGAGGGGCCGGCAATCAATTTGCGTACTTCATGCTGGCTTTTGCCGCAGAAGGAGCAATAGAGCAGCTTGCCGTTGTCCTCGCCGTTGCGGGTGTCAGTCATTCGTTCGATCCAAATCCGATAGGCTTGCAACACAAGATGAAGGCTTATGCGGGCTTTTTCAAGCCCGCCAGTGGTCGGACACGCCGACCAGCCCTATTTTGAGCGGCTTATATTAAGCGGGGCGCTGGGTAATCACTTCATCGATCAGGCCGTATGCCTTGGCAGCTTCGGCACTCATGAAGTTGTCGCGATTGGTGTCGCGCTCGATTTCTTCCAGGGTGCGCCCGCTGTGCTTGGCCATCAATGTATTGAGGCGCTCGCGGATGAACAGGATTTCCTTGGCGTGGATCTCGATGTCCGACGCCTGCCCCTGGAAACCGCCCAGTGGCTGGTGAATCATCACGCGCGAGTTGGGCAGGCAGAAACGCTTGCCTTCGGCACCTGCGGTCAGCAGGAATGCGCCCATGCTGCACGCCTGGCCGATGCAGGTGGTCGACACGTTCGGCTTGATGAACTGCATGGTGTCGTAGATCGACATACCTGCAGTGACCGAACCGCCTGGGGAGTTGATGTAGAGATGGATGTCCTTGTCCGGGTTTTCGGCTTCAAGGAACAGCAGCTGCGCACAGATCAGGTTGGCCATGTAGTCCTCTACGGGGCCAACCAGAAAGATCACTCGCTCCTTGAGCAGGCGCGAGTAGATGTCGTAGGCGCGTTCGCCACGAGCGGACTGCTCTACAACCATCGGGACCAGGCCGCCAGCGGCCTGGATATCAGAGTTCTGCTGAATATAGGAATTACGGAACATGCTCTGCAGTTACTCCCAAATAGTCATGTCTTGAAAACGCATAAGCCAGCGCGAGGCTGGCTTATGGTTGAATTTCCAACGAGTTGGACAATCAGTCGGCTTGCGCTGCTTCCGCCGGTTTGACTGCTTCTTCGTAAGAGACCGCTTTATCGGTCACCTTAGCCTTCTGCAGAACAGTATCCACAACTTGTTCTTCCAGCACAACCGAACGTACTTCGTTCAGTTGCTGGTCGTTCTTGTAGTACCAAGCCACGACCTGCTCAGGCTCCTGATAGGCCGAAGCCATTTCCTGGATCATTTCGCGAACGCGATCTTCGTCAGGCTTGAGGTCGAATTGCTTGACCACTTCAGCCACGACCAGGCCCAGCACAACGCGGCGCTTGGCTTGCTCTTCGAACAGCTCGGCCGGCAGTTGGTCAGGCTTGATGTTGCCACCGAACTGCTGAACCGCTTGAACGCGCAGGCGATCCACTTCGTTGGACAGCAGGGCCTTAGGCACTTCGATCGGGTTGGCGGCCAGCAGACCGTCCATGACCTGGTTCTTGACCTTGGACTTGATGGCCTGGCGCAGCTCGCGCTCCATGTTCTTGCGAACTTCGGTGCGGAAGCCTTCGATACCGGTTTCCTTGATGCCGAATTGAGCGAAGAACTCTTCGTTCAGCTCAGGCAGCTTAGGCTCGGAAACGCTGTTGACGGTCACGGTGAACTCGGCGGCTTTGCCAGCCAGGTCCAGGTTCTGGTAGTCAGCTGGGAAAGTCAGGTTCAGAACGCGCTCTTCGCCGGCTTTGGCGCCAAGCAGGCCGTCTTCGAAGCCAGGGATCATGCGGTTGGAACCCAGCACCAGTTGAGTGCCCTTGGCGGAGCCGCCAGCGAATGCTTCGCCGTCAACCTTGCCAACGAAATCGATGTTCAGCTGGTCTTCGTTCTGGGCAGCACGGTCGGCCACTTCAAAACGGGTGTTCTGCTTGCGCAGGATTTCCAGCATGTTGTCCAGGTCCGAATCAGCTACGTCAGCGCTCAGGCGCTCTACGGCGATACCGTCGAAACCGGCAACTTCGAACTCTGGGAACACTTCGAATACGGCAACGTATTCCAGGTCCTTGCCAGCTTCCAGGGACTTAGGCTCGATCGAAGGCGAGCCAGCCGGGTTCAGCTTCTGCTCGACAACGGCTTCGTAGAAGGAAGCCTGGATCACGTCACCAATCGCTTCCTGGCGCGCATCGGCACCGAAACGGCGCTTGATTTCGGTCATTGGCACTTTGCCTGGACGGAAACCAGCGATCTTGGCCTTTTGGGCAGTCTGCTGCAGACGCTTGTTGACCGCAGTCTCAATACGCTCTGCCGGAACGGTGATGCTCAGGCGGCGCTCGATGGCAGTAGTATTTTCAACAGAAACTTGCATGGATATTCCTCGTTGCACAGACGTTAGCCGGCCGTTTCCGACCCCAGAATCAAGGGCATGCATTCTAGTGGGTCAAACTCAAGAAGTCACCCTACTGAAAACGGGTAGAAAAACAGCAGGCCATTTATAGGTTCAAGTGCACGCATGCACCTCATCCCGTTAGCAAATACAGCTCATCACGCCAGGGCTCTGCCTCAACCCTTCTATATATAGAAGAGCCTGGAAACACGCCCCTGGCCGCTGGACTTGCACGCAAGACCAGCGGGTACGGCGGCAGCATCGAGACACACAAATACGACGAAGCGCCCTACCCTGAAAACTCGAAACACTTAAACAAAAACGGCACAGCCCCGTTTCCAGGTACTGTGCCGTCTTCGCTATTAAATAGCTGTACTGATCCGGAAATAGCCCTGAATCAGTTCCACACGCTCAAAACCGGCAACGATTCTAACGCCAAGGCATTGAGAATGCTTGTTTTTTTCTGGACGTCAATCACCACCTGACGGGAATCCAGGCCCATACAAGGACATTCCCACCTCTGTAAGCGCGGCAGAGCCTTTTCGGGACGCAAAAAAAAGCGCCAGATCATTGACCTGGCGCTTTTCCGAATATGGGGTGGACGATGGGGATCGAACCCACGACAACAGGAGTCACAATCCTGTGCTCTACCAACTGAGCTACGCCCACCATATTGCATCAACAAAGAACTCGAACAGCTTCCTTGTCTGGCCTCACCCTGCCCGAAGACCAGGTAAAGCTTGATTGGTGCGGATGAAGAGACTCGAACTCTTACGCCTCGCGGCGCTGGAACCTAAATCCAGTGTGTCTACCAATTCCACCACATCCGCGCTTGAAGCTCTTAAAGCAAAGGCGCCAGATGTTTAATCTGGCGCCTTTCGAAATATGGGGTGGACGATGGGGATCGAACCCACGACAACAGGAGTCACAATCCTGTGCTCTACCAACTGAGCTACGCCCACCATATTGCGCTACTTGTGCCAAAGCTGCCTAATGGCGCACCCGGCAGGACTCGAACCTGCGACCATCCGCTTAGAAGGCGGATGCTCTATCCAGCTGAGCTACGGGCGCCTTATTAATCTGTACTCTTGGAGGATTACAAACTAAGTGCTTCCAGCCTTGCAGAACAACCATTCTGCTCGACCTTCTTAACCAGTGCTAGGCTGTGCCCGACAAGTGCGACGAATAGTATAGAGGGCCTGGAAACCCGTCAAATCTTTTTTGAAAAAAATTCATTTTATTTAAGGGGTTAGGGCAATTTGCTGACCAAGCGCCTTTGCCCTCACGTCCTGGCATGCGAGAATGCGCGCACTTTTCTTCCCCCTCTCGATGGTTAATCACGCGTAATGACTGCACAACTTATCGACGGCAAATCAATCGCCGCCAGCCTGCGCCAGCAGATCGCCAAACGCGTCACCGAGCGTAGCCAGCAAGGCCTGCGTACGCCCGGCCTCGCGGTGATCCTGGTCGGCAGCGATCCTGCCTCTCAGGTTTATGTCTCGCACAAGCGTAAAGACTGTGAAGAGGTCGGCTTTATCTCCAAGGCTTACGACTTGCCTTCCGAGACCACCCAACAGGCCCTCACCGACCTGATCGACGGCCTCAACGATGACCCGGCCATCGACGGCATCCTGCTGCAACTGCCGCTGCCCGAACACCTGGACGCCTCCAAGCTGCTGGAGCGCATTCGCCCCGACAAAGACGTGGACGGCTTCCACCCTTATAACGTCGGCCGCCTGGCCCAGCGTATCCCGCTGCTGCGCCCGTGCACCCCTAAAGGCATCATGACCTTGCTGGAAAGCACCGGTGTCGACCTCTACGGTCTCGACGCCGTCGTGGTTGGCGCCTCCAACATCGTGGGTCGCCCAATGGCCATGGAGCTGCTGCTGGCCGGCTGCACCGTGACCGTCACCCACCGCTTCACCAAGGACCTGGCGGGCCACGTCGGCCGCGCTGACCTGGTGGTCGTGGCCGCCGGCAAGCCGGGCCTGGTCAAGGGTGAGTGGATCAAGGAAGGCGCCATCGTGATCGACGTGGGCATCAACCGTCAGGAAGACGGCAAGCTGGTTGGCGACGTGGTGTACGAAACCGCCCTGCCCCGTGCCGGCTGGATCACGCCGGTACCCGGCGGCGTTGGCCCGATGACACGTGCCTGCCTGCTGGAAAACACCCTGTATGCCGCAGAGACCCTGCACGGTTAATAACCAGGCGTACTGAAAAAGCCCTGCCTTATCGCAGGGCTTTTTATTGCCCGCAGGAAACCCTGTTTTTTCTTAGTTTTTAAGAACTTTCGTCCGGTTCTAGAAGAACATTCGACAGTTTCTGATCCATACTCCTAAAATGTAACGGCATTTATCAAAAACCCGTTCCCGAACGGTATTTCCTTACTTTTTTAGCGAGTTCATCCGCGTGAAAATTCGTCTCTCTCTCGTCAGCCTATTTTTTGCGTTTACAGGCACCTTTGCACACGCCGCCGAAACCACCCTGGCGCCGCGTGATACTTCCAAACTGCAAATCGCCTCCGGCAGCGCCATGCTCGTGGACCTGCAGACCAACAAGGTCATCTATTCCAGCAACCCGGACGTGGTGGTGCCCATCGCGTCGGTGAGCAAACTGATGACCGGCCTGGTGGTGCTGGACGCCAAGCAGAATATGGATGAGTACATCGACATCAACATCAAGGACACGCCGGAAATGAAAGGCGTGTTCTCCCGCGTGAAAATCGGCAGCGAAATGCCGCGCAAGGAAATGCTGCTGATCGCCCTGATGTCCTCGGAAAACCGCGCCGCCGCCAGCCTCGCCCACCACTACCCGGGCGGCTACCCGGCGTTTATCGCGGCGATGAACGCCAAGGCCAAGGCGCTGGGCATGACCAGCACCCACTACGTGGAGCCCACCGGCCTGTCGATCCACAACGTGTCCACCGCCCGCGACTTGAGCAAGCTGCTGGCCGCTGCGCGCCACTATCCGCTGTTGAGCCAGTTGAGCACCACCAAGGAAAAAACCGTGTCGTTCCGCAAACCCAACTACACCTTGGGTTTCTCCAACACCGACCACCTGATCAACCGCGCCAACTGGGACATCAAGCTGACCAAGACCGGTTTCACCAACCAGGCCGGCCACTGCCTGGTGCTGGTGACCAGCATGGGTAACCGCACGGTGTCGCTGGTGATCCTGGATGCTTTCGGCAAGTTCACTCACTTCGCCGACGCTGGCCGCATCCGCAATTGGGTCGAGACCGGCAAGAGCGGCTCGGTGCCTGACGTAGCATTGCGCTACAAGGCCGACAAGAACCTGAAGAACCGTCCTAACGCTGCAGAAGTACGCCGCTAAACCCGCTACCTTCCTGTGTGAACACGGGTTTATGTGGGAGCGGGCTTGCTCGCGAAGGCGGAGTGTCAGTCACCGAAAGTAGCGATTGATCCACCGCGTTCGCGAGCAAGCCCGCTCCCACAGGGGTTTGCGACGCTCTGTTGTTTACTTTTTCTCCGCCAACACCTTCAGCGCCTGCGCCGCCGCCTGCTCCTGCCCAGCCTGCGCCGTCGCATTGGCTGCATCACGCCAACGCTGTGCATCCACATTGGCCGGCAACTGGCTCGGGCGCTGGGTCAAAATCCCCCAGTTACCCGCACTCTTCCACGCCGATTCGAAGTCGCTGAAGCTCATCAACAGCCGCCGGTCCATGCCCGATCGCAGCAGCACGGTACTCTTCTGCTGGTTGAACCCCACCACCACGACGTAGCGCGTCCCCGACCAGAAGCTCGAATTGATCCGCGCCATCACCGGGTAACCCGCCGCCACCTGCGCCAGCACCGCCGTCAGCTTGGCATCCACCGGGTACACCATCAGCCCGTACTCGCGCGCCAGCACCTGCATGGTGCGCTCAAGGTTCGCCTCGCCGCCCGGCAAGTGCAGCGGTTTATCCAACAACCCCGGTGTCATGACAATGCCTTGTTGCGACAGCATGCTGGCTAAAGCCGAGGGGCCGCTCTGGTAAGCCTCGCTGCGAAAGGTCGGCACGCCATTGAGTTCGACACGCTCCGGCAGGCCCGCCAATTTCGACGGCTGCCCGGAACAGGCGCCCAACCCCAGCGCGCAGGCCAGCAACAAGGATGTTTGAAGGTTCGACCGTAACCGCAATTTTCTACTCGCTTGATCAGCTTCCGGTAAGGGCCTTGATCATAGGGCGCCGAGCCACGCCGGTATAGCCCAAGGCCTTAGTAAAACGCGCGGGATAGAGCAAAGAAGTTGGACGGACTCGACCATTGGTCAATAGCGGGCAACCGCCAGGTGACTAGACTGTCCATTGAGAAGACTGTGTGTGCCCCGCAGGGGGCGAAAGGAGGCCCGAATGAGCCTTGCAACAACGATTTTCCTGTTGATCTGCGGTTGGCTGGCGGTTGCCGGCGCCATGTTGTGGGGGGTCATGCGCGTGACCCGTCGGCACCATCACCCCCACGTCAAACCGGCTGCACCGGCCAAGCCTCACAAGGCTGCGGTGCACCACGCCTAGCCAGGCATGCAACTGAAGTCCTGCGTCGCAGCCACTTCCTTGCCGTGCCCATCCTTGAGGGAGGCGCGCACGGTGGTGCCCAGGCTGGATTCCACCAGGGTGTAGTGCTCACCCGCCTTGAAATGCTTGTAGTCGACCCGACCCTGGCAGTCCTGCTGGTTGTCGTCGCCTGGCTCTTCTTCGAACAGTGTCACGTCCAGGCGATGCTCGCCCGGGGTCACTTCAAAAAAGCGCCCATCATCCACGCGCTTGCCATCCACGCGCTCGGCCATCAGGTCATTCGGTGCTTCTTCCTTCAAACCAATCCAGGCTTCGCTCGGGTCAGCCTTGGGAAGGGGGCCGGCGCAGGCCGACAACAACAGGACAGCACCCAGGGCAGGGATCAACAACAACGGTTTAAGTGACATGGCAGGGCTCCAAAAGGACATCGATAAACGCGGTGGACGGCACTCAACGGTGTCGCGTCCGATGGATTACAAGCTTGAGGAGCCACCCTTTGTAGAACAAATGAATACATATGAAACGATCTTCAGCCCTTAACTAAATGTTCCTTCACCTCGCTGAAAGGCGCGTGTTAGGTGGGTCGGGCAAGACTGCCGGGGTTTGCAATCCTGCTCCAATGGAGGTTCACGCATGCTCGGGCTGGTAAAGACCGCACTGCAAAAGCCGTACACGTTTATCGTGTTGGCCATATTCATCTGCATCATCGGGCCGATGGCGGCCCTGCGAACCCCTACGGATGTTTTCCCCGATATCGGCATCCCCGTGGTCGCCGTGGTCTGGCAGTACAACGGCCTGTCGCCGGACGCCATGGCCGGTCGGGTGATCTACACCTACGAACGCTCCCTGAGCACCACCGTCAACGACATCGAACACATCGAATCGCAATCGCTGCCCGGCATGGGCATCGTCAAGATCTTCTTCCAACCCGGCGTGGATATCCGCACCGCCAACGCCCAAGTGACGGCCGTTTCACAAACCGTCCTCAAGCAGATGCCACCGGGCATCACACCGCCGCTGATCCTCAACTACAGCGCCTCCACCGTGCCGATCCTGCAGATGGCGTTCTCCAGCCCCAGCCTGTCGGAAGCCAAGATCCGCGACCTGGTGCAGAACAACATCCGCCTGCCCCTGAGCGCCCTGCCCGGCCTGGCCATGCCCACGCCCATGGGCGGCAAGCAACGCCAGATCACCCTGGACCTCGACCCGCAGGCGCTCGCAGCCAAAGGCTTGTCGGCGCAGGACGTGGGCAACGCACTCGCGCTGCAGAACCAGATCATCCCGGTGGGCACCGCCAAGCTCGGCCCCAACGAATACACGATCCTGCTCAACAACAGCCCCAAGGCCATCGATGAACTCAACGACCTGCCGATCAAGACCGTCGACGGTGCGCTGATCACCATCGGCCAGGTGGCCCACGTGCGTGACGGTTCGCCACCGCAGACCAACATCGTGCGCGTCGACGGCCACCGCGCCGTGCTGATGCCGGCGCTGAAAAACGGCAGCATCTCCACCCTGTCGATCATCGACGGCATCCGCCAGATGCTGCCGCGCATCAACGAAACCCTGCCGCCGTCGCTGAAGACCTCGCTGCTGGGTGACGCCTCGGTGTTCGTGAAAGAATCGGTCGGCAGCGTGGCCCAGGAAGGCATCATCGCCGCCCTGCTGACCAGTGCGATGATCCTGCTGTTCCTCGGCAGCTGGCGGTCGACGCTGATCATCGCCGCCTCGATTCCCCTGGCCGTGCTCTCGGCCATCGCCCTGCTGGCCGCCACCGGGCAAACCCTCAACGTCATGACCCTCGGCGGGCTGGCGCTGGCGGTGGGGATTCTGGTGGACGACGCCACGGTGACCATCGAAAACATCAACTGGCACCTGGAACAAGGCAAGGCGGTGAAGACCGCGATCCTCGATGGCGCCGCGCAAATCGTCGGCCCAGCGTTCGTCTCGCTGCTGTGCATCTGCATCGTGTTCGTGCCGATGTTCCTGCTGCAAGGCATCGCCGGCTACCTGTTCCGGCCGATGGCCCTGGCGGTGATCTTTGCCATGGCCAGCTCGTTCATCCTGTCGCGTACGCTGGTGCCGACCCTGGCGATGTTCCTGCTCAAGCCCCATGTGCCGGAGCAAGGGCCAGGGCATCACCCGGAAGATGAGTTCATCAACCACCACGAAGGCGAGCAGCACACCAAACCGCGCAATGCCGTGCTGCAAGCGGTGCTGAATTTCCAGCAAGGTTTCGAGCGCCACTTCTCGAATATCCGTGACACCTACCACGGTCTGCTGACCTTGGCGCTGGCCCATCGCAAGCGCTTTATCGTCGGGTTCCTGGGCTGCGTGCTTGCCTCGTTCCTGCTGCTGCCAAGCCTGGGCCAGGACTTCTTCCCGGCCACCGACGCCGGCGCCCTCGCCCTGCACGTGCGCCTGCCACTCGGCACGCGCATTGAAGAAAGCGCGGCCGCCTTCGACCGCATTGAAGCGCGGATCCGCGAAGTGATCCCGGCCGAAGAACTCGACACCATCGTCGACAACATCGGCATTCCCCTCAGCGGCATCGACATGGCCTACAGCAGCAGCGGCACCATCGGCCCGCAGGACGGCGACATCCAGGTCACCTTGAAAAAAGACCATGCGCCGACTGCCGACTACGTGAAGAAATTGCGCGAAGCCCTGCCCGAAAGCTTCCCCGGCAGCCACTTCGCCTTCCTGCCCGCCGACATCAGCAGCCAGATCCTCAACTTCGGCGCCCCCGCCCCGCTGGACGTAAAAATCTCCGGGCGCCGCGATGAAGAAAACCGCGCCTACGCGGTGGAACTGGAGCGTCGCCTGCAACACGTACCGGGCATCGCCGACCTGCGCATCCAGCAGTCCACCGGCTACCCGTCGCTGCAAGTGAACGTGGACCGCATGCGCGCCAATGGCCTGGGCATCACCGAGCGTGACGTGACCAACAGCATGGTCGCTTCCCTCGCCGGCAGCTCCCAAGTGGCACCAACCTTCTGGCTCAACCCGGCCAACGGCGTGTCGTACTCGATCGTCGCCGCCACCCCGCAATACCGCCTCGACAGCCTGCCGACCCTGGAGGCCTTGCCGGTGACCGGTGCCGATGGCCAGTCGCAGATCCTCGGCGGCGTGGCCACCATCTCGCGGGTGCAGAGCCCGGCGGTGGTGACCCACTACAACATCGAACCGACCCTGGACCTGTACGCCAACGTGCAAGGCCGTGACTTGGGCGGCGTGGCCCGCGACGTGCAAAAAGTGCTGGATGACACCGCCTCCATGCGCCCCAAAGGCGCAGTGATCAGCCTGCACGGGCAGATCGATGCGCTGCATGAAGCCTTCAGCGGCCTGAGCTTCGGCCTGCTTGGTGCGGTGGTGCTGATCTACCTGCTGATCGTGGTCAACTTCCAGTCCTGGGCCGACCCGTTTGTGATCATCACCGCGCTGCCCGCTGCGTTGGCTGGCATCGTGTGGATGCTGTTCCTCAGCGGCACGTCGTTGTCGGTGCCGGCCCTCACCGGGGCCATCCTGTGCATGGGCGTGGCCACGGCCAACTCGATCCTGGTGGTGAGCTTCTGCCGTGAGCGCCTGGCCGAACACGGCGACGCACTGAAGGCTGCGATGGAAGCCGGCTATACGCGCTTTCGCCCGGTGTGCATGACCGCCCTGGCCATGATCATCGGCATGCTGCCACTGGCGATTTCCCAAGAACAAAACGCCCCCCTCGGCCGGGCGGTGATCGGTGGCTTGATCTTCGCCACCGTCGCCACCCTGCTGTTTGTTCCCGTGGTCTTCAGCCTGGTCCACGGGCGTCATCCTACTCGCGCTGTTGCTGGAGAAACTTCACATGTCGTCTGATCACAAACCCTCGCGCAAGCGTCTGATGCTCATGGGTGTCGGCGGCCTGACTCTGGCCGCCCTGTTGGTCGCCAACGGCCTGCACGCCCGCACGATGCACGAACAATCGGTGACCGCCTGGACGGAAACTGCCGCCATCCCCCAGGTGATGGTGTTCCAGCCCAAGCAAAATGCGGCCGGTGACACGCTGCGCTTGCCGGCGCACCTGGAAGCCTGGAGCAAGGCGCCGATCCACGCCCGGGTCAGCGGCTACCTCAAGGACTGGAAAGCCGACATCGGCACCCAGGTCAAAGCCGGGCAAGTCCTCGCCGAAATCGACAGCCCTGACCTGGACCAGCAACTGGCGCAAACCCACGCCCGGCTGATGCAGGAACAAGCCAATGCGCGCCTGGCACAAACCACCGCCACGCGCTGGCAAAACCTGTTGGCCAGCCATTCAGTGTCGCGCCAGGAGGCCGATGAAAAGACCTCCAACGCCGCCGCGGCCAAAGCCAATGCCGAAGCCGCCGCTGCCGACTACGCACGGTTGTCGGCACTGGAAAGCTACAAGACCATCCGCGCGCCATTCGCCGGCACCATCACCGCACGCAACACCGACATCGGCCAGTTGATCAAGGCCGATACCGACAGCGACCCGGAGCTGTTCAACATCGCCGACACCCACCAACTGCGCCTGTACGTGCCGGTGCCGCAGAACTATGCAGCAGTGATCCACCCAGGCCTCGAAGCTGAGCTGACCGTGCCCGAGCACCCGGGCGAGCACTTCAAGGCGCGCCTGATCGGCGACTCCACTGCCATCGACCGCCGCTCCGGCACCCTGCTCGCGCAGTTCGTGGCCGATAACCCCAACGGTGAATTGCTGCCCGGTGACTACGCCGAAGCCACGCTGCCGATCCCGGCCGACACCCATGGCGTGAGCATCCCGGCCAGCGCGCTGATCTTCCGCGCCCAAGGCACCCAAGTGGCGGTACTGGACGCGCAGAACCACGTGCACCTGCAAAACATCCACATCGGCCTCGACCTCGGCGAACGCCTGGTGATCGACCAGGGCCTCAAGCCCGCCGACCGTATCGTCGACAACCCGCCCGATGCCCTGCGCGAAGGTGACCCGGTGCAACTGGCCGATGCCGCAGGAGGTGCGCATGCGCCCAAGGCTTAAGCCCCTCGCGGCCCTGATGCTGCTGGCGCTGCAAGGCTGCTCGATGGCGCCCACCTACACGGTGCCAAGCGTGGACCTGCCCGCCGGCTATCGCGAACAGACCAGCGACGGCCCGTGGCACAGCGCGCAGCCGTCCGACCAGTTGGCACCCGAATGGTGGAAGCTCTACAACGACCCGCGCCTGAGCGCGTTGCAACAACAGCTGCTCAAAGCCAACCCGGACCTGGCCGCAGCGTTGGCGCACTTTGATGCGTCCCAGGCCTACGCCAGCCAGCTGCATGCCGGCTTGTTCCCGCAGCTCACCGCCAGCGCACAACCCCTGCGCCAGCGGCAATCGGACACGCGACCGTTGCGTGGCAGCACGCAGCCGTCGGTGTACAACAGCAACACCGCCGGGTTTTCGTTGAGCTATGACCTGGACCTGTGGGGCAAAATCCGCAACCAGGTGGCAGCCGGTGATGCCCAGGCGCAAGCGTCTGGCGATGACCTGGCCGTGGCGCGTTTGAGCCTGCAGCATCAGTTGGCGACCTTGTACGTACAGCTCAACGGCCTGGATGCCCAGGCGCGGATTCTCAACAGCTCGTTGGACGATTTCAGCCAGGCATTGCAACTGACCCGCAGCCGCTACGAAGGCCAGATTGCCTCGGAGCTGGACCTGACCCGCGCGCAAAACCAACTGGCCGAAGCCAAGGCTCAACTGGATGAAGTACGCGGCCAGCGCAACCTGACCGAGCATGCGATTGGCGAACTGGTGGGGGTAGCCGCCAGCACCTTCACGCTGCCGCCAAGCCAGCAATTAATCGCGTTGCCCGGCATTCCATCGCAGCTGCCGAGCCACCTGCTACAACGGCGCCCGGACATTGCTGCGGCGGAACGCCGGGTGTTTGCCGCCAACGCCAACATCGGCGTGGCCAAGGCGGCGTGGTACCCGGATTTTAGTTTGACCGTGTTGATTGGCGGGCAGACGCAGGGGGTCGGCAACCTGTTTTCGGCGGGTAATCGTTATTGGGCGCTGGGGCCATTGGTCAATTTGCCGATCTTCGATGGCGGCCGTTTGAGCGCTAATGAGCGTCAGGCCAAAGCCGAATTCGAAGAAGCTTCGGCGCAGTACCGCAGCCATGTGCTGAAAGCCATCCGCGAGGTGGAAGATAACCTGGCGCAACTGCGAGATCTGCAGCAGGAAGCCCAGGATGAACAAGCCGCGGCGGATGCGGCGCAGCACACCCAGGCGCTGGCGATGAACAGTTACCAGGCGGGGGCAGTGAGTTACCTGGATGTGGTGACCGCGCAGACCGCCGCGTTGCAGGCACAGCGCACGTTGCAGGCGGTGCAGACGCGGCAGTTGCAAGCCAGCGTCGGCTTAGTCACAGCGCTGGGCGGTGGCTGGCAATCCGGCGCCTGATCTAACGCCTTCGCGCGCAAGCCCGCTCCCACATTTGATCGGGTTCACACCGTTCAATGTGGGAGCTGGCTTGTCGGGTCGCCGCATCGCTGCGATGACGGTATTTCAGGCAGCGAGCTTGCCACTGGCAATCGCGGCGGACGCGGCAACCATCGCCCGCAACAACACTGCACACCCCGCCGCCAGGTCATCCGGCGCAGCATTCTCGATTTCGTTATGGCTAATGCCCCCCTCACACGGCACGAAGATCATCCCCGCCGGGCCCAGTTCGGCCACGAAAATCGCGTCGTGCCCTGCCCCGCTGACGATGTCCATGTTCGACAGGCCCAGCCCATTCGCCGCATCGCGCACCGCCTCCACGCAGCCTTTATCGAAGTACAACGGCGGGAAATCCGCTGTGGGCTCCATCTCAAAACTCAAGCCATGTTTGGCGCAGGTCTCATCGATCACCTTGCGCACCTGGGCAATCATCGAGTCCAAACGTGCCGGTTCCAAGTGACGGAAATCCAGGGTCATGCGCACCTCACCCGGAATCACATTGCGCGACCCCGGATACGCCTGCAGGCACCCCACGGTGCCGCACGCATGCGGCTGATGGCCCAGCGCCGCCGCATTCACCGCGGCCACCACCGCCGCCGCGCCCACCAGGGCGTCCTTGCGCAGGTGCATCGGGGTAGGTCCCGCGTGGGCTTCCACGCCGCGCAGCTTCAGGTCGAACCACTTCTGGCCCAGCGCCCCCAGCACCACGCCGATGGTTTTCTGTTCATCCTCAAGGATCGGGCCTTGTTCGATGTGCGCTTCGAAGTAAGCACCGACTTTGTGCCCACTGACGGCGCGCGTTCCCGCATAGCCAATCGCATTCAACGCATCGCCCACGCTGACGCCGTCAGCATCGACCTTGGCCAGGGTATCGGCCAGGGTGAATTTTTCGGCAAACACCCCCGAACCCATCATGCACGGCGGGAAGCGCGAGCCCTCTTCATTGGTCCACACCACCACCTCCAGCGGTGCCTCGGTTTCCACGTTCAGATCGTTGAGGGTGCGCAGCACTTCCACGCCGGCCAGCACGCCGAAGCAGCCGTCGAACTTGCCACCGGTGGGTTGGGTGTCGATATGGCTGCCGGTCATCACCGGTGGCAGGTTGGGATTGCGCCCGGGGCGACGGGCAAAAATATTGCCGATACCGTCGACGGTCACCGTGCAGCCCGCCGCTTCGCACCATTGCACGAACAGGTCGCGGGCCTTGCGGTCGAGGTCGGTAAGGGCCAGGCGACACACGCCGCCCTTGGGCGTGGCACCGAGCTTGGCCAGGTCCATCAGGGACTGCCACAAACGGTCGCGGTTGATGTGCTGATGGGTGGATTGCAGAACGTCGAGGGCAGCGTTCATGGGGATCTCCTCAGGCTACATTTTTATAGGTTGAACGAGCGTAACTCGATCAAAAATGTGGGAGCGGGCTTGCTCGCGAAAGCGGTCTTTCAGGCAACACTTTCGATAACTGATGCACCGCATTCGCGAGCAAGCCCGCTCCCACATGTGGATTGCATTCCACTTCGGTTACAACGGGGATTTGGCGGTCACTGGACGGGCCGCACGCTTGGCATTCAGGCCGTAATACATCAAGCCGCCCAATGCCGAACCGGTGAACCAGCCATAGCTGTAGAACCAACTGAACGCATCACTGCCCAGGGACAGCAACGTCAGCACCACCGGCACGCCGAAGGCAATAAAACCGCTCCAGTTCCACGCCGGGTACACGTCATCGCGGTACAAACCGGCCAGGTCCAGTTGCTGTTTGCGGGTGATGAAATAGTCCACCACCATGATCCCGGCGATGGGTCCCAGCAGGCTGGAGTAGCCCAGCAACCAGTTGGAATACACGGTCTCCAGGCTCACGTCGGACACGATCAGCCCAAGCTTTTTCAGCAGCTCATGGGCCATCAGCGCCAGCCCCACCAGCCCGGTGAGGATCACCGCCGTGGTGCGGTTGATCAGCTTCGGCGCGATGTTCTGGAAGTCGTTGGTGGGCGAGACGATGTTCGCCGCGGTGTTGGTGGACAAGGTGGCGATGATGATCAGCGCCATGGCAATGGCCACCCAAACCGGGCTCTGGATATGCCCGATCAGCGTCACCGGGTCGGACACGCTCACGCCCACCAGCTTCACCGACGCGGCGGTCATGATCACGCCGAGGGCGGCGAACAGGAACATGGTCAGCGGCAGGCCGAAAATCTGCCCGAGGATCTGGTCCTTCTGGCTTTTCGCATAACGACTGAAGTCCGGAATATTCAGCGACAGGGTGGCCCAGAAACCGACCATGGCGGTGAGGCCGGCCATGAAGTAACCGGTGAGGCTCGCGCCTTCGGGACGCTTGGGCGGGATCGCCATCAACTCGCTGATGGACACATTGGGCATCGCCCACACCAGCAGGCCGATGCCCACCGCCACCAGCAGCGGTGCCGAGAGGGTTTCCAGGCGCTTGATCGACTCGGCGCCACGCAGCACCACCCACAGGTTCAGCGTCCAGAAGATCATGAAGCCGATCACCTCGCCGGTGCCGCCGAGGGACTTCCAGCCCTCGAAGATCGAGCCCAGGAACAGGTGGATCGCCAGCCCGCCGAACATCGTCTGGATGCCGAACCAGCCACAGGCCACCAGCGCGCGGATCAGGCACGGCACGTTGGAGCCGAGGATGCCAAAGGAGGACCGCAACAACACCGGGAACGGAATGCCGTACTTGGTGCCGGGGAAGGCGTTGAGGGTCAGCGGGATCAGCACCACGATGTTCGCGAGCAAGATCGCCATCAGCGCCTCGCCCACCGACAAGCCGAAATACGCCGTGAGCACCCCGCCCAAGGTGTAGGTGGGCACGCAGATCGACATGCCGACCCACAGGGCGGTGATGTGCCATTTGTTCCAGGTTCGTTCGTGCACCTTGGTCGGTGCCATGTCGTGGTTGTAGCGAGGGCTGTCGAGGACGTCGGGGCCGGCGTCGAGTTCGTACAGGCCGTTGCGCTCAATGACTTGCGATCTGTTCTGTTGCATGGCCGCTCCACGGTTTTTTCGAATTATTTTTGCTCACCCAACGCATCACGCCAGGTGGCCGGAGTACCTCGTAAACAACATGACATCACAGGCCCGGCCAGCCGCCACTGCACTCAATAACCGTGCCGACAACCGTTACCGGAACCGCACCGTTTATATAACGTACTGATGTTTATCAGCTTTCCGATTGGGCCCTGGGTACTTGCTGCGTGACTCAGGCTAAATCACGCGGAAGTTATCCGAACTGTCAGGACTCAATCTGGTGCAACACAATTATTTTTATTTCCCATGCCCGTCAAGGGGCATGTCTCAAGCGTCTGATTTGCAATAAGAAATGTTGCTCAATTTAAGAACCTGTCAAGTGCGTCAAAATGGTGAGACAGCGCTTCATTTTGGTGAAAATAATTTTTAATCCTTATAAATCAATACTTTGAATACGATATAAGCTTATAAAAAATCTTCTTGCCCAATCGAAAAACTCGGGCTAGTTTCTATTCCTGTCACCGATGACAGGAATTAACCGACCATCGGTAAGCAGCATTACAACACTTAGAACTGGCACAAGCCGGTCAAGCCTGTGAGGAACTCGACATGTCGCTGTTGATCCGTGGCGCCACCGTTATTACCCATGATGAAAGTTACCGCGCCGATGTTTTATGCGCAGGCGGTCTAATTCGGGCTATTGGTACGAACCTGGATATTCCCGCCGGCACTGAAGTACTCGATGGCAGCGGTCAATACCTGATGCCGGGCGGCATCGATCCCCACACCCATATGCAACTGCCCTTCATGGGCACCGTGGCCAGCGAAGACTTTTTCAGTGGCACCGCCGCTGGCCTGGCCGGTGGCACTACCTCGATCATCGACTTTGTGATCCCCAACCCGCAGCAGTCGTTGCTGGAGGCGTTTCATCAATGGCGCGGCTGGGCGCAAAAGTCCGCCTCCGACTACGGCTTTCACGTGGCGATCACCTGGTGGAGCGAGCAGGTGCGCGAGGAAATGGCCGAGCTGGTCAGCCACCACGGCATCAACAGCTTCAAGCATTTCATGGCCTACAAGAACGCGATCATGGCGGCCGACGACACCCTGGTGGCGAGCTTCGAGCGCTGCCTGGAACTGGGCGCCGTGCCCACCGTGCACGCGGAAAACGGCGAGCTGGTGTATCACCTGCAACGCAAGCTGATGGCCCAGGGCATCACCGGGCCGGAAGCGCACCCGTTGTCGCGGCCCTCGCAAGTTGAGGGCGAAGCGGCCAGCCGGGCGATCCGCATTGCCGAGACCATCGGCACCCCGCTGTACCTGGTGCATGTGTCGACCAAGGAAGCGCTGGATGAAATCACCTACGCCCGCAGCAAAGGCCAGCCGGTCTATGGCGAAGTGCTCGCCGGCCACCTGCTGCTGGACGACAGCGTGTACCAGCACCCCGACTGGCAGACCGCAGCGGGCTATGTGATGAGCCCGCCGTTCCGCCCGCGCGGGCACCAGGAAGCGCTGTGGCATGGTCTGCAATCGGGCAACCTGCACACCACCGCCACCGACCATTGCTGCTTCTGCGCCGAACAAAAAGCCGCTGGCCGGGACGACTTCAGCAAGATCCCCAACGGCACGGCAGGTATCGAAGACCGCATGGCCGTGTTGTGGGACGAAGGCGTCAACAGCGGGCGCTTGTCGATGCAGGAATTCGTCGCCCTGACCTCCACCAACACCGCCAAGATCTTCAACCTCTACCCCCGCAAAGGTGCGATCCGCGTCGGCGCCGATGCCGACCTGGTGCTGTGGGACCCCGAGGGTACGCGGACCATTTCCGCCAAGACCCACCACCAGCAAGTCGACTTCAACATCTTCGAAGGCAAGACCGTGCGCGGCGTGCCGAGCCACACCATCAGCCAGGGCAAGCTGGTGTGGGCCGACGGTGACCTGCGTGCCGAACGCGGGGCCGGGCGGTATGTGGAGCGGCCGGCGTATCCGGCGGTGTTTGAGCAGTTGAGCAAGCGGGCTGAGCATTCCAGGCCCGTGGCTGTAAACCGCTGATACCGCATTCGCGAGCAAGCCCGCTCCCACATTCGACCGCGTTCCCCCAGACAAAATGGGGTCGAATGTGGGAGCGGGCTTGCTCGCGAAGAGGCCAGTACAGGCAACAAAAAATGCCCACTTAGAGGCAATCCAAAAAAACCGTGAGGCCAAACCCGTGATCCAGACCCTGACCCACCTCCCCCATCCCCATGAAGACGGGGCAACGCTCGCCAGCCACTTCACCGACCTGGCGCCGCCGCTCAACGCGCGCCAGGCCCAACTGGAAGCCTCGCGCTGCCTGTATTGCTACGACGCGCCGTGTGTGAACGCATGCCCCAGCGAGATCGATATCCCGTCGTTCATCCGCAACATCCACACCGAAAACATCCAAGGCGCCGCGCAGAAGATCCTCTCGGCCAACATCCTCGGCGGCAGTTGTGCGCGGGTGTGCCCCACCGAAATCCTCTGCCAGCAAGCCTGTGTGCGTAACAACGCCGAAGAATGCGCCCCGGTGCTGATCGGCCTGTTGCAGCGCTACGCGGTGGACAACGCACACTTCACCGAGCATCCGTTTCATCGCGCCGCGTCGACCGGCAAGCGCATCGCGGTGATCGGCGCCGGGCCTGCGGGCCTGGCCTGTGCCCACCGCAGTGCGATGCACGGCCATGACGTGGTGATCTTCGAAGCCCGGGAAAAAGCCGGTGGCCTGAATGAATACGGGATCGCCAAGTACAAGCTGGTGGATGACTTCGCCCAGAAGGAGCTGGATTTCCTGCTGCAGATTGGCGGCATCGAGATTCGCCATGGCCAACGCCTGGGCGACCACCTCACCTTGAGCGAACTGCACCAGCAGTTCGACGCGGTGTTCCTCGGCCTCGGCCTGGCCGCCAGCAAACAGCTCGGCCTGCCCCATGAGGACGCCCCCGGCTTGCTCGCCGCCACCGACTACATCCGTGAACTGCGCCAGGCCGATGACCTCACGCAACTGCCCCTGGCCGACCGCTGCATCGTGCTCGGTGCCGGCAACACCGCCATCGACATGGCCGTGCAGATGGCCCGCCTCGGCGCCCGCGACGTCAACCTGGTGTACCGCCGTGGCCTGGCGGACATGGGCGCCACCCACCATGAGCAGGACATTGCCAAGGCCAACCAGGTCCGCCTGCTGACCTGGGCGCAACCCGAAGAAGTCCTGCTGGATGATCGGGGCCATGTGCGCGGCATGCGTTTCTTGCGCACGCGCATGGAAAACGGCCGCCTGCACCCCACGGGCGAAACCTTCGAGTTGGCCGCCGATGCGATCTTCAAGGCCATCGGCCAGGGCTTCGACAACGCGGCACTGCACGACCCGCTGGCCCAGCAGCTGCACCGCGTGGGCGAGCGGATCTTCGTCGATGAGCACCTGCAAACCAGCGTTCCCGGGGTGTACGCCGGAGGCGATTGCGTCAGCCTCGGCCAGGACCTCACCGTGCAGGCGGTGCAACACGGCAAGCTGGCCGCCGAGGCCATGCACGCCCAACTCATGCTGACTGTGGAGGCTGCGTAATGGCCGATCTCTCGATTGTATTTGCCGGTATCAAAGCCCCCAACCCCTTCTGGCTGGCCTCTGCGCCGCCCACCGACAAGGCCTACAACGTGGTGCGCGCCTTCGAAGCCGGCTGGGGCGGCGTGGTGTGGAAAACCCTCGGTGAAGACCCGGCGGCGGTCAACGTGTCGTCACGCTATTCGGCCCATTACGGCGCCAACCGTGAAGTGCTGGGCATCAACAACATCGAGTTGATCACCGACCGCTCCCTGGAGATCAACCTGCGGGAAATCACCCAGGTGAAAAAGGATTGGCCGGACCGCGCACTGATCGTGTCGCTAATGGTGCCGTGCGTAGAGGAATCGTGGAAAAACATCCTGCCCCTGGTGGAAGCCACCGGTTGCGATGGCATCGAGCTGAACTTCGGTTGCCCCCACGGCATGCCCGAGCGCGGCATGGGTGCGGCGGTCGGCCAGGTGCCGGAGTATGTGGAACAGGTAACACGCTGGTGCAAGACCTATTGTTCGCTGCCGGTGATCGTCAAGCTCACGCCGAACATCACCGATATCCGCGTGGCCGCGCGGGCGGCGTATCGCGGTGGGGCGGACGCGGTGTCGCTGATCAACACCATCAACTCCATCACCAGCGTCGACCTGGAACGCATGGTCGCCCTGCCGGTGGTCGGTACCCAAAGCACCCACGGCGGCTATTGCGGCTCAGCGGTCAAGCCGATCGCGCTGAACATGGTCGCCGAAATCGCCCGCGACCCGCAGACCCAGGGCCTGCCGATTTGCGGCATTGGCGGCATCGGCAACTGGCGCGATGCGGCGGAATTCGTCGCGCTGGGCTGCGGCGCGGTGCAGGTGTGCACGGCGGCGATGCTGCATGGGTTCCGGATTGTCGAGGAGATGAAGGATGGGTTGTCGCGGTGGATGGACAGTCAGGGTTACAACAACTTGCAGGCATTTTCCGGGCGGGCGGTGGGCAACACCACAGACTGGAAGTACCTGGATATCAACTACCAGGTGATCGCCAAGATCGACCAGGAAGCCTGTATTGGTTGTGGGCGTTGCCATATCGCCTGTGAAGACACCTCACACCAGGCCATCGAAAGCGTGAAATTGGCGGATGGCACGCACAAATATGAGGTGATCGATGAAGAGTGCGTGGGCTGCAACCTGTGCCAGATCACCTGCCCGGTGGCGGACTGTATCGAGATGGTGCCGATGGACACCGGCAAACCGTTTTTGAATTGGACGCAGGATCCTAGGAATCCCTACCGGGAGGCGGTGTAGCCCTTTAGACCGCCTTCGCGAGCAAGCCCGCTCCCACATTCGACTGCATTCCTCCCTCTATAACGCGGTCAACTGTGGGAGCGGGCCTGCTCGCGAAGGGGCCCTTAGGTCCACCACAAAAATCAAGGCTCCAACCCAATCCCCCGCAAGATCACACTCGTCACCGTCTGTATCGCCTTCTCGAACTGCATGTCCGACAACGGCTGGTGGTCATTCAGGATCTTCACCTGGTGATCGAAGTCGGCATAGTGCTGGGTCGATGCCCAGATCATATACAGCAGGCTCGACGGCTCCACCGGCAGGATGCGTTTGTCCTCCACCCACTGGCGAATCTTCGCTTCCTTCATCTTGGCCCAGTCGTACAGGCTTTCATCCAGCGCCTCACCGAGCGTCGGCGCGCCATGGATGATCTCGTTGGCCCAGACTTTGGATCCATACGGCCGCGTGCGCGAACGCTGCATCTTGGCGCGGATGTAACTGCTGAGCACCACCCGTGGGTCATCGAAGGTTTCGAAACTCAGGGCGTCCTGCTTCCACACTTCCAGCAAGTCGAACAGCACCGCGCTGTACAGTTCGCTCTTGGTGGTGAAGTAGTAATGCAGGTTGGAACGCGGCAGTTGCACTTCTTCGGCAATGTCGGCCATGGCGGTGCTGCCATAGCCTTTTTCGGCGAAGATTTTCTCCGCCGCCAGCAGGATTTTCTCGACGTTGACTCGACGAATTCCGATCTTGTGATTACCCATAAAGGCTGCAAACCCACTCACTGTCTATGGACGCTTCAAACGGCACGTGCGCCATCACATCATGAACAGACACATTAGGCCACACACCTGCTGCCCCAACTTCGGCTTACGCAGCCGATTGCCCGGACATGCCGTTGATCGACAGATCGACTTTTGCGGCGCAAAGGCTGCAGTTTTCCTCGGCGTCCTGCCTTGTGAACGGGCTATGATCGGCACATCTGAACCGGACCCCTGACCTATGGCCGTTGACCTGCAAGCCCTCTATCCAAAATTGATTCACCTGATGCTGGACACGGTCTTCGTGGTCGAAAGCAACAACCACATCGTATTTGTGAGCGATGCCTGTGAAGCATTGCTCGGTTACCGTGCCGACGAACTGACCGGCACCCTCATCACCGACTACATGCACCCTGAGGACCTGGCGCGCACCCGGGCCTCCATCGTGCGGGTCATGAACGGCAAACCCCATGTCGACTTCCGCAACCGCTATATCCGCAAGGACGGCAGTGTCGTGCACATCCTGTGGGCCGCCTTCTGGTCCGAAGAGGTGGGTGCGCGGATCGGCGTTGCACGGGACGTCACGGCCCTCACCCAGGCCGAGGAGGAACTGCGTTTCCTCGCCCATCACGACCCGCTGACGGCGCTGACCAACCGCTCGCTGTTCAATGACGGGCTGGACACGGCCCTTCAGGCCGCGCAACGGCAAAATAGCACCCTGGCGTTGCTGTTTCTGGACGTCAACGACTTCAAGGGCATCAACGACGTGCATGGCCATGGCGTGGGCGACCGGGTGCTCTGCGTGATTGCACGACGGCTGGAACGCTGTGTGCGTGAGGGCGACCTGGTGGCGCGGATGGGCGGGGATGAATTCACGGTGCTGCTGACGGATATCCAGTCCCAGGACGCCGTTTACGCGAAAGTGACCCAGATCCTCGCGGTCATGGCAGAACCGTTGGGCGCAGGCTTCGAAGGGGTCAAGATGCCGTCCTGCAGCATCGGCGTGGCGTTTTATCCAGCGGACGGTGAGGACGCCGATACGCTGCTCAGCCATGCCGACGGTGACATGTACCAGACAAAACGGCGCAGGCTTGCGGCGGAGTGAAGAGCCGCGTGCAAGCCAGGTGAAACTTCCTGTACGAGCCTTTCCCCTGGAAATCGGATTGGTTAGGATCGCGATCCCAATGAAGGATCACTGCCATGACTATTCGACCTCGCGTGGCCGCCGACGACCCAGTGCTGGGAGCACTGTGGGAGCGCTCGGTGCGAGCCACCCATGACTTCCTCCCCGAGGATGACATTCAACGCTTGCTGCCTCTGGTGCGTGATACGTACCTGCCCATGCCCGCCCTCGACGTGTGGGTGTATGAAGACAGCGCCGGCGTCGCCGGTTTTATCGGCACCGGTGGGCACAATGTGGAGATGCTCTTCATCGAGCCTGCGCGCCGTGGCCAGGGTATTGGCCGCCAGCTGCTGGACCACGCCCGCGCCCGCCACGACACCCTGACGGTGGACGTCAACGAACAGAACCCCCAGGCCGTGGGGTTCTACCTGCACTATGGTTTCATCCAGGTCGCGCGTTCGCCGCTGGATGGCGAAGGCAAGCCCTTTCCCTTGCTGCACTTGGCGTTACCGACTCTCTCACCTGAAGGTGCTGAACCATGCTGATCAAGAAAACCCTCACCACTGCCGCGCTGCTCGCCTCCCTGCTGGGAGCCTCGGCAGCGTTCGCCCACGCTCACCTCAAGAGCGCCACCCCTGCCGCCGACAGCACCGTCGCCGCCCCGGCCGACCTGCGCCTGACCTTCAGCGAAGGCGTCGAAGCCACGTTCACCAAGGTCTCCCTGAGCAAGGACGGCACCGAAATCGCCATCAAGGGCCTGGAAACGCCGGACGCCGACAAGAAAGTCTTGGTGGTGACACCGGCCGCCCCGCTGGCTGCCGGCAACTACAAAGTGGTGTGGAACGCTGTCTCGGTCGACACCCACAAGAGCAACGGTGAATACAGCTTCAAGGTCGGCCAATAACCCATGGCGACCCTGCTGGTGCTGTGTCGCTTCCTGCATTTCATCGTCGTGTTGCTGATGTTCGGGGCCTGTGTCTTTAGGCCCTGGCTGCTCGGCGCTGAACCGCAGCCGGCACTGGACCGGCGCCTGCTGCGCATCACCCGCGCCCTGGCCTGGGTCGGGCTGTTTTCTGGCGTAGCGTGGCTACTGTTGATCACCGCCAGCATGGCGGGCAGTTGGGACGCGGCCTTGCAACCGGCCACCGTGCAGTTGGTGCTGGGCAAAACCTTCTTCGGCCAGGTGTGGGCCTGGCACCTGCTGTTCAACCTGCTTCTGGTGCTGGCGCTGATCAAACCCTGGCCTGCGCTGCGCCTGCCGTTGATCGCCCTGCTGGTGACACTCGCCCCGGTGGGGCATGGCGCCATGCTCGACGGGATTAGCGGGCAACTGCTGATCCTCAACCAGGTGGTGCACCTGGCGTGTGTCGGCACGTGGCTGGGTGGCCTGCTGGTGCTGGTGTTGATCCTGCGCCAACCGCAGGGCCACCGGCTGGAGCCGATCCTGCGGCGCTTCAGCGGCGTGGGGTATGGCTTGGTCGTAGGGTTGTTGGTGACCGGTTTGATCAATGTGCGCGTGCTGACCGGGCAACTGTGGCCGACGCCTTTGTTCAGTGGGTTTGCCTTGATTCTGCTGATCAAGGTGATGCTGGTGTTGGGGATGCTTGCCCTGGCGTTGCTCAACCGTCTGCGCATCGAGCGCTGCGAGGAGCGCGTAGGCAGCTTGAGGGCCAGCGTGATGCTGGAATGGGCGCTGGGTATTGGTGCAGTGGCCGCGGTTTCCTTGCTCGGTACCCTGCCGCCGATGGTCATGGCGGGTTAAAAATCCACGTTGAAATGCCATCACTGTGGGAGCTGCGGTGCGACGGTTCGACTTGCCTGCGAAGGCGGTATGTCTGGCGACTAGGATCGAGTGCATATCCGTTATTTAGGTAACGGCTGATATGGGTTCCGCTCTTACAGCGGGTCACTTTTGGAAAGAGCCGGGATGCCGGCCCAGCCAAAAGTAACCAAAAGGCTCTTGCCCCACCACTCGGCACCTCGCCTAGGCTCGGTGTTCCCTCACTCCGGCTTGAATCCGTGGGCCGCCGTCATGGGCCATCCTTGGCCCAGGACGGCTAACCCGGCGTCCTGCCGGGTTACCCGCGGATTCAAGCCTGCGTTCGGCCAGCGTGGTTAACGGGGCGCCTAAGATCAAAATCAAGATCAAAAGCAAGAGCACGGCGGCCTGAAAGCCGACCTGAGTGGTTGGATCAAAAGCAGGTACGTGTAGGAGCTGGCTTGCCGGCGATGCAGGCAACTCGGTGAATCAGACATACCCGGTTGAGGCCATCGCAGCGGTGCGGCGATCCGACAAGCCAGCTCCCACAGAAACCGTGCCCGCATTTTGATCCGTGCGGCCATAGTCATCGTATAACTTCTGCTTGACACCCCACGAAAACCCCGTAAATATCCGCGCAATGTTGTACGACGACGTACGACAAATAATAAAAACAACAAATAAAAGGGAGTTTCACTGTGAGTCCATTCGCCCGCAATTCCTCCTCGCGTATCGGCCTTCTCGGTCTCGGCAGCCTGGTTTGCACCCTACCCCTGACCACCCACGCCGACGGTTTTATCGACGACGCCACGGCCACGCTCAACCTGCGCAATGCCTACTTCAATCGCAACTTCACCAACCCCACCTACCCCCAGGCCAAGGCCCAGGAGTGGACGCAAAACTTCATCCTCGACGCCCGCTCCGGCTTCACCCAGGGCACGGTCGGTTTTGGCCTGGATGTGCTGGGCCTGTACTCGCAGAAACTCGATGGCGGCAAAGGCACCGGTGGCACCCAATTGTTGCCGATCCACGATGATGGGCGCCCGGCCGACAACTTCGGGCGCTTGGGCGTGGCGCTGAAGACCCGGCTGTCGAAGACCGAATTGAAAGTCGGCGAATGGATGCCGGTGCTGCCAATCCTGCGCTCCGATGACGGCCGTTCCCTGCCACAGACCTTCCGGGGTGGCCAAGTCACTTCCAACGAAATCGCCGGCCTGACCCTCTACGGCGGGCAGTTTCGCGGCAACAGCCCGCGCAACGACGCGAGCATGGAAGACCTGTTCATGAACGGCAAAGCCGCCTTCACCTCCGACCGCTTCAACTTCGGCGGCGGTGAATACAGCTTCAATAACAAGCGCACCCAAGTAGGCGTGTGGTACGCCGAGCTTTCCGACATCTACCAGCAACGCTATTTCAACCTGACCCACAGCCAGCCGGTCGGTGACTGGACCCTGGGCGCCAACCTCGGTTACTTCACCGGCAAGGAAGACGGACGCGCCCTGGCGGGTGATCTCGACAACAAGACCTTTTCCGCGCTGCTCTCGGCCAAATACAAGGGCAATGCCTTTTACGTGGGCCTGCAGAAACTCACCGGCGACAGCGTGTGGATGAAGGTCAACGGCACCAGCGGCGGCACGCTGGCCAACGACAGCTATAACGCCAGCTACGACAACGCCAAGGAAAAATCCTGGCAGGTGCGCCATGATTTCAACTTCGCGGTGCTGGGCATTCCCGGGCTGACCATGATGAACCGCTACATCAGCGGCAGTAACGTGCACACCGGGGCGATCACCGATGGTAAGGAATGGGGCCGTGAATCGGAGCTGGCCTATACCATCCAAAGCGGTACGCTGAAGGACCTGAACCTGCGCTGGAGGAATTCGTCGCTGCGCCGGGACTTCAGCAACAATGAATTTGATGAGAACCGGCTGTTTATCAGCTACCCCCTCTCTCTGCTTTAACGCTTGGCAACGATCTATCAACCGCTGCGAAACCCATGTGGGAGGGGGCTTGCCCCCGATGACAGAGTGTCAGTCAACAGATCGTCCCACTGATCCACCGCCATCGGGGGCAAGCCCCCTCCCACATTTGAATGTCATGCAGAGGTAGGAGCGTTGACAACGTGGGGGATCCATAAGGATACTTTGGCAAAGTCATACGACAACCTACAACAATAATGGAACGCCC
This sequence comes from Pseudomonas sp. BIGb0164, assembly GCF_024810135.1. Classification (NCBI taxonomy): domain Bacteria; kingdom Pseudomonadati; phylum Pseudomonadota; class Gammaproteobacteria; order Pseudomonadales; family Pseudomonadaceae; genus Pseudomonas; species Pseudomonas sp. BIGb0164. Next base: position 162,790 of record NZ_JANUEA010000012.1, read on the forward strand.
ATGACCACCACGACTACTGCACCCGTTCCCTTCAACCGCCTGCTGCTGACCGGCGCTGCCGGTGGCCTGGGTAAAGTCCTGCGCGAACGCCTGCGCCCTTATGCCCAGGTGCTGCGCCTCTCGGACATCGCCGCCATGGCCCCCGCAGCCGGCGCCCATGAAGAAGTGCACACCTGCGACCTCTCCGACAAACAAGCCGTGCACCACCTGGTGGAAGGCGTCGACGCGATCCTGCACTTTGGCGGCGTGTCGGTGGAGCGCCCGTTCGAGGAGATCCTCGGCGCCAATATCAGCGGCATCTTCCACATTTACGAAGCCGCCCGTCGCCATGGCGTCAAGCGCGTGATCTTCGCCAGTTCCAACCATGTGATCGGTTTTCACAAGCAAGGCGAAATCCTCGACGCCCATTCGCCACGCCGCCCAGACAGCTACTACGGCCTCTCCAAGTCCTACGGCGAAGACATGGCCAGCTTCTATTTCGATCGCTACGGCATCCAGACCGTGAGCATCCGCATCGGCTCCTCGTTCCCGGAACCGCAGAACCGCCGCATGATGCATACCTGGTTGAGTTTCGATGACCTCACCCAACTGCTCGAACGCGCGCTGTACACGCCAGACGTCGGCCACACCGTGGTCTACGGCATGTCGGATAACCTCGACACCTGGTGGGACAACCGCTACGCCGCCCACTTGGGCTATGCCCCCAAGGACAACTCCGAAGTGTTCCGCGCACAGGTCGAAACCCAGCCACCGGTGGCCGCCGATGACCCGGCCAAGGTCTACCAGGGCGGCGCCTTCTGCGCGGCCGGCCCGTTCGGCGATTGAGCCATGAGTGCAGAACTGATCGTCGACGCCCGCAACGCGGTGGGCGAATGCCCGGTGTGGGTGCCTGAAGAAAACGCGCTGTACTGGGTGGACATCCCCAACGGCGGCCTGCAACGCTGGAGCGCCGCCACTGGGCATATTGCCGCTTGGAAAGCCCCGCAGATGCTCGCCTGCATTGCCCGTACGCAAACGGGCAATTGGGTGGCCGGGATGGAAAGCGGCTTTTTCCAACTCACGCCGCACAACGATGGCAGCCTCGACACCACCCTGTTGGCCAACGTGCAGCACCCACGCGCCGACATGCGCCTGAACGATGGGCGCTGCGATCGCCAGGGCCGGTTCTGGGCCGGCAGCATGGTGTTGAACATGGGCTTGAACGCGGCCGAAGGCACCCTGTATCGCTATGCCAGCGGCACCGCGCCCCATGCGCAACTGGGCGGGTTCATCACCCTCAACGGCCTGGCGTTCAGCCCGGATGGGCGCACGCTGTACGCGTCGGACTCGCACCCGCTGGTGCAACAGATCTGGGCATTCGACTACGACATCGACACCGGCACGCCGTCCAACCGCCGTGTGTTCGTGGACATGCATGCCTACCCTGGCCGCCCCGACGGCGCAGCGGTGGACGCCGAGGGTTGCTACTGGATCTGCGCCAACGACGCCGGCTTGATCCATCGCTTCACTCCCGACGGTCGCCTCGACCGCTCCCTGGCCGTGCCGGTGAAAAAACCCACTATGTGCGCCTTTGGTGGCAGCCGCCTGGACACCCTGTTCGTCACCTCGATCCGTGATGACCAGAGCGAACAGTCCGTGTCCGGCGGCGTTTTCGCCCTCAACCCGGGCGTGCAAGGCCTGGCAGAACCGACCTTCGCGCTTTAGGTGTAATGCCGATGCTGATCGAACTCGAAGACGCCCTCACCCACCTCACCCTGGCCCCGGCCGTGGGCGGCAGTATCGTCAACTGGCGGGTGCGCGCCACCGGGCAGCCGTTGTTGCGCCACAGTGACCCGCAGGCACTGGACACCGGCTTGCCGGGCAAGCTGGGGTGCTACCCGTTGGCGCCCTGGTCCAACCGGATTGCCGACGGCGGTTTTGATAACCCGGGGGGTTGGCTTGCGTTGACGCCCAACAGCCCGCTCGACCCATTGCCGATTCATGGCTCTGCCTGGCAACAGGCTTGGCAGGTGGTCAGCCAGGCCGCCGATGAAGTGGTGTTGGCGGTGGAGTGCGACACGCCATTCGCCTATCGCGCCGAGCAACGGTTTCGGTTGGAGGGTGGCGAACTGATCATCGCATTACGCGTGACCCATCTGGCGGCACAGCCTGCATGGCATGGTTTGGGATTGCATCCTTACTTGCCGCGCAAACCGGGGACACGGCTGCAGGCAAAGGCGTCACACGTGTGGATGAGTGATGCGTCCAAGCTGCCCACAGGGCTGGCACCGGTGCCTGCCGAGTGGGATTTCCGACAGTTGAAGGGTTTACCCGAAGGCTTGGTGGACAACGGCTTTTGCCAGTGGGACGGCCACTGCGTGATCGAACAGCCGGAGCTGGGCTACACCCTGGAATGCCAAGCCGAAGGCAGCGACTACTTTTTACTGTACTGCCCACCGGGGCTGGAGTTCTTCTGCATCGAACCGGTGAGCCATCCCGTGAATGCCCACCACCTGCCCGGCAGACCCGGCTTGAAACTGCTGGAACAAGGCCAGTCCAGCCACCTCAACTTCACCCTGAAATACAGCCCCTTGTAGGAATCGGTGTTTGTGGCGAGGGAGCTTGCTCCCGTTGGGTTGCGAAGCAGCCCCAAAAAGCGTGCGGGCGCTTCGCACCCGAGCGGGAGCAAGCTCCCTCGCCACATCAAGCAATCAGCGGTTTGATCCAAAGGGGATCAAGGCGGGCTGTTCTTCAGGCGCCCCGCCGTGTCGATACTCACCACCACCGACAACCCCGGCCGCAACCGTTCGCTCTCGGCCTGGTCCGGATCTACCGTGATCCTCACCGGCACCCGCTGGGCGATCTTCACAAAGTTGCCGGTGGCATTGTCCGCCTGCAACAGACTGAACTCAGAACCTGTGGCCGGGGAAATGTGCTGCACCGTGCCGTGGAATTTGCGGTGGTTCAGCGCATCCACCGTGAAGGTCACCGGTTGGCCGACCTGCACGTTGTCCATCTGGGTTTCCTTCATGTTGGCGATCACCCACAACTGCGGCGGCACCAGCGCCATCAACTGCGCGCCGGAGTTGACGTAGGCCCCCAGCCGCACGCCGATCTGCCCCAACTGGCCGTCACGCGGCGCGGTGATGCGCGTGTTGGACAGGTCGATCCGCGCCAGCTCCACCGCCGCATCGGCACTGGCGACGGCCGCTTCCAGGGAGCCGCGATTGACGATCACTGTTTGCAAGTCCTGCCGCGCGATTTCCAGGTTTGCCTGGGCCTGGGCCACGGCGGCGATGGTCTGCGCGTTGGCCGCACGGGTCACGTCCAGCTCGCGCTTGGACACCGAGCCGTCACTGATCAGCTCTTCATTGCGGCGCAAGTCGGCAGTACTTTTGCGCGACTGCGCCTGGCTGTCGGCCAAGGCAGCCTGGCGCAATTTGATCGTGGCTTCGGCGCTGTTGCGCTGCTGCACCACATTGGCCAAGGCGGCCTTTTGCACCGCCAGTTGTGCCAGCGCCTGGTCGAGGCGCTGTTTGTAGATGCGGTCATCCAGGCGCACCAACAGGTCGCCGGCCTTCACGTACTGGAAGTCCTGCACCGGCACTTCGAACACATAGCCGCTCAGTTGCGGCCCGATGATCGTGACCTGACCGCGCACCAGGGCGTTCTCGGTGGTTTCCACCGCGCTGCTGAACGGCGGCAGCTGCCAGGCGTACAGCACGATCAGCACGCCGACGACGGCAATCGCGGCAAAGCCCAGGGACGAAAGAATGCGTACCCGCAACGGCCGCAGCTCGGTGGGCACGGCGCCGGGGGGCGTGCTGCCTTCCGGAGTGGCGGCAATGGCGGTGGTGGTCGTGGTGGAAGGTTCGGTCATGAAGGTGCGCCGCTGGGTTGAACGGGAGTGGCTGCTCGGGTGGTGCTCATCAGCCACAAGCTGCGGATAAAGATCCAGATCATGGTGAGTATCGCGATGATCGCGATCAACATGAAGACATCGTTGTAGGCCATCACGTTCGCTTCACGGGTGGCGGCCGTGGCCAGGCTGCGAATGCCCATGAGGTTGCGCAGCTCGGGGTCGGCGATGATGCCGCCGTAGGCCGAGCCGCCACTGTTCACCCGCGCGGCCACACGTGGGTCGAGCAGGGTCAGGTGTTCGACGATCATGCTGGAGTGGAATTTCTCCCGCACAATCTGGAAAGTGCCCAGCAACGCCGCGCCGATCAAGCCGCCGAGGTTCTGGCAAATGCCGAACATCACCGAAAAACTCACCAGATTGCGCGGGTTGGTCAGCACGTTTTTCGTACCCAGCACCATCGTCGGCCCGAGGAAGAAAGTCCCGCCGAAGCCTAGCAGGAACTGGCTGATATACAGGTTTTCCGGGCGGGTCAGGTTGCTGGAAAAGCTGTCCATCACCGACCCCACCGCCATCAGCGCCAGGGAGATCACCAACGGCATCAACAGGTGCGCCGGGTTGATGGTCAACGCGCTCACGGCCAGCCCGGCAATCGCCCCGGCCAGCATCACCACGTACAGCGTGTGCATCTGCTGGTAGCTCATGTTCAGCATCTGCATGAAACCCACTGCGCCGGTGGACTGCTCGGACAGCACCATGCGAATCAGGATCACCGCCAACGCCAGCCGAATCATCACCCCGCTGCCAAGCCAACGGGTCATCAGCATCGGGTTGCTGCGGTTATGCTCGATGGCCAGGCCGGCCATGATCAGCACCAGGGAACAGGCCGACGCCACGCCGATCCACGGGGCTTCGAGCCACCAGTCGATACGCCCCAGGGACAACACCGCGCACAACAGCGCCACGCCGGTGGCGAGCAAGGCGAAAGTGAGGAAGTCGAGTTTTTCAAAGGTCTTGAAGCGGTCGCCCGGCGGCAACTTGAGCAGGAACACGCAGCCCAGGCAGATCAGCGCCATGCCCAGTTCGAACAGGTACAAGCCGCGCCATTCGGCGATTTGCAGCAGGTCTTCGGAGAACAGCCGGGCCAAAGGCAACGCCAACTGCGCCGTGCCCAGGCCCAGCACCAGCGCCTTCAAGCGCCACTTGGCCGGGAACGCCTGGATCATGTAGTACAAGCCCAGGGAACTGAGCGCCGCGCCCACCATGCCGTGAGCGGCACGCACCGCGATGGCCGAACTCAGGTCGTTGACGAACAAGTGGCCGAAGGTCACCAGGGCATACAGCACCAGGAACACCTCGGTGAACGCACGCAGGCCGAACTGCTGGCGAAACTTCACCAGCAGCAGGTTCATGCACACGTTGGTCATCACATAGGCGGCGGGCAGCCAGGCCATTTCGGCAGTGGTCGCGCCCAGGGCGCCTTGCAGGTATTGCAGGTTGGCAATCACCAGCGCGTTGCCCAAGCCCCCGGTGATTGCCACCAGCACGCCCACCATCGCGAACAGCCAGCGCTTGTGCGTGGGGTGCAACGGCGTCGACGGCGAACCGGGCAGGCTCGGGCGCTCGTGGGGTTCCCAGGCGTGGGGGGTGTATTTGTCCATTTGCAGATCTAGATATCCAAGGCTGGCGATCAGTGTACAGGTAGGAGCCGGCTTGCCGGCGATGACAGTTTTAAGAACAACAATGTTCTCCAGGGCCTCATCGCCGACAAGCCGGCTCCTACAGGGGGGTGATCGTTTTCAAGTGATCAGCGCCAGCCAGAGGGTGGGATCAGAGAGCGGCCTTGATCAACATGCCCGCCGCCACCAGCACACACAGGCCGGCAAAGCCGACTTGCAGGGTGCGCGTGGGGATCAACGCGCACAGGCGCCGACCGGCGAGCATGCCGACGATGCTGGCGCCAATGAACATCCACCCCACCGGTTCGATGCGCACACCGGCATGGAACGCGCCCGCCACGCCGATCAACGAGATCAGGCTGATCACCATCAACGAGGTGGCGACAATGCCGCGCATCTGCACGTCGGTGAGCTGCTTGAATGCCGGCACGATCAGAAAGCCCCCGCCCACACCGAGCAGGCCCGACACGGCACCGGTCACGGCGCCGAGCGCCGCCAGGGTGGCCGTGCATTTGGCGGTCCAGGCCAGGCGCCCGGTCTGCTGGTTGAGCATGCAGTTCTTCTGCCCCCAGGACGCGGCGCCATGGTCACTGGGCCCGGCCTCGGTCTTTTCGCGCTGCAACATGCGCCAGGCCACCAGCACCATCAGCGCGCTGAACAGGCCCATCAGCAGGTATTCCGGCAATTGGTGAGCGAAAAACACCCCCACCGGCGAAAACAACCCGCCCAACACCGCGATCAGCAACGCCGCGCGATAGCGCACCAGGCCATGGCGCAAGCCGTCGACGGCCCCCACCGCTGCCGCCGCACCCACGGCGAGCAGCGACACCGGTGCGGCCTGGGTCATGCTCAGGCCCAAGCCCAGCACCAGCGCCGGCACGCCGAGGATGCCGCCGCCGGCACCGGTCAGGCCCATGACCAGGCCCATCAAGATACCCAACACACTGGCCAGCAGCATTCAGTCCACCTTGCTCAGGCGGGTCAGCCACTCGCGGCCCTTGAGCATGCCGTTCCAGTAGAACCACGGCAGCAGCGTCGCCTTGAGGAACCACATCGAACGGCGTGCCTGGGTCGGGTCCAGAGGGAAAGTCGGCAGCAGCTTGCCACCATAGCCGAACTCGGCCAGCACCACCTTGCCCTTCTCCACCGTCAGCGGGCAGGAGCCATAACCGTCGTACTTGAGGGGCAGCGGCGCCTGTTTGCGCAGGGCCAGCAGGTTTTCGGCGACCACCACGATCTGCTTGCGCACGGCGGCGGCGGTCTTGGCGTTGGTGGTGCCGCACACATCGCCCAGGCCGAAGATGTGCGGATAACGCAGGTGCTGCAGGCTGTGGGGGTTGACCTCGCACCAGCCGGCCGCGTCGGCCAACGCACTGTGGCGGATGAAGTCCGGGGAAACCTGCGGCGGGACCACGTGCAGCAGGTCGAAGCTTTTCTCTTGAACAGTGACGTTGCCCTCGGCTTCCTTCACCTCGAACCAGGCCCTGCGCGCCGGGCCGTCGACCTTGACCAGGTTGGCATTGAACACCAGGCGGGCGTTGTACTTTTCAACGTACTTCATCAACGGCGGCACAAAGGTCGGCACGCCGAACAGCGCGGCACCCGCCAGGTTGAATTCGACATCGATGTTGTTCAGGACGCCCTGCTTGAGCCAGTGATCGCAGGAGAGGTACAGCGCCTTTTGCGGCGCGCCCGCGCATTTGATCGGCATGGCCGGCTGGGTAAAGATCGCCTTGCCACCCTTGAGCTGCTGCACCAGTTGCCAGGTGTAGGCGGCGTGTTCGTAACTGTAGTTGGAGGTGACGCCGTTGCGCCCGAGGGTGTCCTGCAGGCCCTCGATTTTCTCCCAGGCCAGGCGCAGGCCCGGGCACACCACCAGGTTTTTCCAGCTGACGCGCTGGCCGCTGTCGAGCACCAACGTCTGCTCATCGGCCAGGATTTCGGTGACCGCGGCCTGTATCCAGGTCACGCCGTTGGGCAGCACATCCGCCAATGGGCGACGGGTCTTCTTCACGTCGTAGGCGCCACCCCCCACTAACGTCCAGGCGGGCTGGTAGCTGTGGTGGTCGCTGGGTTCGATGAGGGTGATGTTCAGGTGGGGGTCGCGCTTGAGCAGGCTGGCCAGCAGGCCGATGCCTGCCGAGCCGCCGCCGATGACTACGATGTCGCCACTGATGGTTGGGCCCCAGTGTTGGTCGGTCATGGTCTATCGCCTTTTTTATTCAATGCACACAAGGGTCGCTGCCGGATGGCGTCACGCCCAGCTTTTAATCACCGCGCCGCAGTACAGGCCGGACAGGGTCTTCATCACTTGAATCACTTCATGGCTGGCCAGCCCGTAGAAGATGTATTTGCCTTCCCGACGGGTGGCGACCAACCCTTCGTCGCGCAGGATGCCCAACTGTTGGGACAGTGTGGGCTGGCGCACGCCGGTCATGGTTTCCAGCTCGCCGACGTTGCGCTCGCCCTGGGTCAACTGGCAGAGGATCAACAAACGGTCTTCATTGGCCAGCGCCTTGAGCAAGGAACAGGCCTTGGACGCCGACGCGCGCAGTTGGGCGACTTCGCCTTCACTCAGAGTAGATTCCATTTGCCTCGGGTCCTTTTTGTCACTTAAGCTCAAAACATTATGTGTAAACGTAAACTGTTTGTAACGACTTTTTTCTTCAATTGGGGACAGCCGCCATGCCCGCGTTGATTCACGCTTTTTTGGACGAGGCATCGTCGACCTACACCTACATCATCTATGAAGCCGACGGCGGCCCCTGTGCCATCGTCGACTCGGTGCTCAACTACGACCCGGCTTCCGGGCGTACCGACACGGCCCAGGCCGACAAGGTCATCGCCTTTGTCCGTGAACATCACTTGCAGGTGCAATGGCTGCTGGAAACCCACGCTCACGCCGACCACCTGTCTGCCGCGCCGTATTTGCGGCGCATCCTGGGCGGCAAGATTGCCATCGGCCAGTCCATCAGCACCGTGCAGGGTGTGTTCAAGAACCTGTTCAACCTGGAGCCGGAATTTCGCGTGGATGGCTCGCAGTTCGATCACTTGTTTGCGCCGGATGAGGTGTTTCATATCGGCAACCTGAAGGCCCAGGCGCTGCATGTGCCCGGGCATACGCCGGCCGACATGGCTTACTTGATCGACGACCGGTTGATCCTGGTGGGTGACACGCTGTTCATGCCGGATGTGGGCACGGCGCGCTGTGACTTCCCGGGCGGCGATGCGCGACAGCTGTATGCGTCAATGCGTAAGTTGCTGGCGTTCCCGTTGGAAACCGAACTGTACGTTTGCCATGACTACCCGCCCGAAGGCCGCACGGCGAAATGCCTGACCACTGTTGCGGAACAACGCGCGGGGAATATCCACGTGCATGACGGTGTGAATGAAGCAGCGTTTGTCGAAATGCGCACCCAACGGGACGCCGGGTTGGGCATGCCGACGCTGTTGCTGCCGGCGATCCAGGTGAATGTGCGGGCGGGAAATATGCCGCCGGCGGAAGACAACGGCGTCGTCTACCTCAAAATCCCCCTCAACAGACTCTGACATGCTGAATTTGTAGTGAGCGGGCTTGCCCCGCTCACTACAAAGTAAGGCACGTCACTGACCTAGATTGATGCCATTGGCCGGCAACGGCAGCGCCGTTTTATAGCGCACCTGCTTCAACGCAAAGCTCGACCGAATATTCGCCACCCCCGGCACCTTGGTCAAAAAGTCCATCATGAACCGCTCCAGCGACTGGATCGTCGGCACCAGCACCCGGATCAGGTAGTCCGGGTCGCCCGCCATCAGGTAGCACTCCATCACTTCCGGCCGGTCGGCAATTGCGCCTTCGAATTGCTGCAGCGCCAGCTCGTTCTGTTTCTCCAGGCTGACATGGATGAATACGTTGACGTGCAGCCCGAGCAGGTCGGCGTCGAGCAAGGTGACCTGGTCACGGATCAGCCCCAATTCCTCCATCGCCTTCACCCGGTTGAAACACGGCGTGGGCGACAGGTTCACCGAACGCGCCAGGTCGGCGTTGGTGATGCGGGCGTTCTCCTGCAGGGCGTTGAGAATGCCGATATCGGTACGGTCCAGTTTGCGCATGAGACAAAATCACCTGTTTATTATGTTTATGCAGTTTTTTTATCCGCAAATGATCCTGAGCGCAATGAAACACAGATAAATATTCTTCTACGCCCCGCCTATGATTGTTGTAGGACAAGATTTCCCTTACCCAGGGACTGACTGTCAGCTAGCGCGCCCACTACAAGAAATTCACAAGATAGAGCGTAGAAAGCCATGACCCAGCAGTACGAACCACTGCGCCTGCACGTTCCCGAACCCTCGGGCCGCCCAGGCTGCAAGACCGACTTCACGTACCTGCGCCTGACCGACGCCGGTACCGTGCGCAAACCCGCCATCGACGTAGAACCCGCCGACACCGCCGACCTGGCCAAGGGCCTGATCCGCGTGCTCGACGACCAGGGCCAGGCCCTGGGGCCGTGGGCCGAAGGCGTCTCCGTCGAGATCATGCGCCGCGGCATGCGCGCCATGCTCAAGACGCGCATCTTCGACAACCGCATGGTGGTCGCCCAGCGCCAGAAAAAAATGTCGTTCTACATGCAGAGCCTGGGCGAAGAAGCCATCGGCAGCGCCCAGGCCCTGGCCTTGAACATCGACGACATGTGCTTCCCCACCTACCGCCAGCAAAGCATCCTGATGGCCCGCGACGTGCCGCTGGTGGACCTGATCTGCCAGTTGCTGTCCAACGAGCGCGACCCGCTCAAGGGGCGTCAGTTGCCGATCATGTACTCGGTCAAGGACGCCGGCTTCTTCACTATTTCCGGTAACCTCGCCACCCAATTCGTACAAGGCGTGGGTTGGGGCATGGCCTCGGCGATCAAGGGCGATACCAAGATCGCCTCGGCCTGGATCGGCGACGGCGCCACTGCTGAATCCGACTTCCACACCGCCCTCACCTTCGCCCACGTGTACCGTGCGCCGGTGATCCTCAACGTGGTCAACAACCAGTGGGCCATCTCCACCTTCCAGGCCATTGCCGGTGGTGAAGCCACCACCTTCGCCGGACGCGGCGTCGGTTGCGGCATCGCCTCCCTGCGCGTGGACGGCAACGACTTTATCGCGGTGTACGCAGCCTCCGCCTGGGCCGCCGAGCGTGCGCGTCGCAACCTGGGCCCGACACTGATCGAGTGGGTCACCTACCGCGCCGGCCCGCATTCCACCTCCGATGATCCGTCCAAGTACCGCCCCGCCGACGACTGGAGTCACTTCCCCTTGGGCGACCCGATTGCGCGCCTCAAGCAGCACCTGATCAAGATTGGCCAGTGGTCCGAAGAGGAACACGCGGCGGTCAGTGCCGAACTGGAAGCCGAAGTGATCGCCGCGCAGAAAGAAGCCGAACAGTACGGCACCCTGGCCGGTGGCCAGATTCCAAGCGCCGCGACCATGTTCGAAGACGTCTATAAAGAGATGCCGGAGCACTTGAAGCGCCAGCGTCAAGAGTTGGGGATCTGACATGAACGATCACAACAACAGTATTGAAGTGGAAACCGCCATGACCACCACCACCATGACCATGATCCAGGCCCTGCGCTCGGCCATGGATGTGATGCTCGAACGTGACGACAACGTGGTGGTGTTCGGCCAGGACGTGGGTTACTTCGGCGGCGTGTTCCGTTGCACCGAAGGCTTGCAGAACAAGTACGGCAGCTCGCGGGTATTCGACGCCCCGATCTCCGAAAGCGGCATCGTCGGCGTCGCCGTAGGCATGGGCGCCTATGGCCTGCGCCCGGTGGCCGAAATCCAGTTTGCCGACTACGTCTACCCCGCCACCGACCAGATCATCTCCGAAGCGGCGCGCCTGCGTTATCGCTCGGCCGGCCAGTTCACCGCGCCGCTGACCATGCGCATGCCCTGCGGCGGCGGCATCTACGGCGGCCAGACCCACAGCCAGAGCATTGAGGCGGTGTTTACCCAAGTCTGCGGCCTGCGCACCGTCATGCCGTCGAACCCCTATGACGCCAAGGGCCTGCTGATCGCCTCCATCGAAAACGATGACCCGGTGATCTTCCTGGAGCCCAAGCGCCTGTACAACGGCCCGTTCGACGGCCACCACGACCGGCCGGTAACGCCCTGGTCGAAACACCCGCAAGCCCAAGTCCCGGACGGCTACTACACCGTGCCGCTGGACGTGGCCGCCATCGTGCGCCCAGGCTCAGCCGTGACCGTGCTGACCTACGGCACCACCGTGTATGTGTCGCAAGTGGCGGCCGAAGAAACCGGCATCGACGCCGAGGTCATCGACCTGCGCAGCCTGTGGCCGCTAGACCTGGACACTATCGTCAAGTCGGTGAAAAAGACCGGCCGTTGCGTGGTGGTGCATGAAGCCACGCGCACCTGCGGTTTTGGGGCCGAGCTGGTGTCGCTGGTGCAAGAGCATTGCTTCCACCACCTGGAAGCGCCGATCGAACGCGTCACCGGCTGGGACACCCCCTACCCGCACGCGCAGGAGTGGGCGTATTTCCCAGGGCCGTCCCGAGTGGGCGCGGCGTTGAAACGGGTCATGGAGGTCTGAATGGGCACGCACGTTATCAAGATGCCGGACATTGGCGAAGGCATTGCCGAAGTTGAATTGTCGGTGTGGCATGTAAAGGTCGGCGACATGGTCGTCGAAGACCAGGTACTGGCGGATGTCATGACCGACAAGGCGATGGTGGACATTCCCTCGCCCGTGCACGGCAAGGTGATTTCCCTCGGCGGCGAGCCGGGTGAAGTCATGGCCGTGGGCAGTATTCTGATCAGCATCGAAGTGGAAGGCGCCGGCAACGCCAAGGAAGCCCCCGCCGTGAAGGAAGCGCCGAAGGCCGCACCGGTGGTCGAAGCCAAGCCTGCGCCGGTGGCGGTTGAAAGCACACCGGCGCCGGTTATCGCAGCCCAGGCACCGGTGGCGCGTGCAGCCGACGAGCGCCCCCTGGCCTCCCCGGCCGTGCGCAAACACGCACTGGACGCCGGCATTCAGTTGCGTCTGGTGCAGGGGTCCGGCCCGGCCGGGCGAATCCTGCACGAAGACCTCGACGCCTATCTGCAACAAGGCACGACGAAAGCGTCCACGGCCGCCAACCCTTACGCCGAGCGCAACACCGAAGAACAGATCCCGGTGATCGGCATGCGCCGCAAGATCGCCCAGCGCATGCAGGACGCCACGCGGCGCGCCGCGCATTTCAGCTACGTGGAAGAGATCGACGTCACCGCCCTCGACGAGCTGCGCGTGCACCTCAACGAGAAACACGGCGCCACACGCGGCAAGCTGACCCTGCTGCCGTTCATCGTGCGCGCCATGGTCGTGGCGTTGCGGGACTTCCCGCAGATCAATGCGCGCTATGACGACGAAGCCCAGGTCATCACCCGCCTTGGCGCGGTGCATGTGGGCGTCGCCACCCAGAGCGACGTCGGCTTGATGGTGCCCGTGGTGCGTCACGCCGAAGCCCGTAGCCTGTGGGGCAATGCCGAGGAAATCGCACGCTTGGCCACCGCCGCGCGCAATGGCAAGGCCAGCCGCGACGAACTGTCGGGCTCGACCATCACCCTGACCAGCTTGGGCGCCTTGGGCGGCATCGTCAGCACGCCGGTGCTGAACCTGCCGGAAGTGGCCATCGTCGGCGTCAACCGTATCGTTGAGCGGCCGATGGTGATCAAGGGCCAGATCGTGGTGCGCAAGATGATGAACCTCTCCAGCTCGTTCGATCACCGCGTGGTCGACGGCATGGACGCGGCGCAATTCATCCAGGCCATTCGCGGCCTGCTCGAACAACCCGCCAGCCTGTTCCTGGAGTAAGGCATGACGCAGACTTTGAACACCACGCTGCTGATCATCGGCGGCGGCCCTGGCGGTTATGTGGCGGCGATCCGCGCCGGCCAACTGGGCATCCCGACCATCCTGGTGGAAGGCCAGGCACTGGGCGGCACCTGCCTGAATATCGGCTGCATTCCGTCCAAGGCCCTGATCCATGTGGCCGAGCAGTTCCAGCAAACCGTGCACCACAGCCAAGGCTCCAAACTGGGCATCGAAGTGGATGTGCCGACCCTGGACATCCGCAAGAGCGTGGAATGGAAGGACGGTATCGTCGACCGCCTGACCACCGGCGTTTCGGCATTGCTCAAGAAGCACAAGGTGCAGGTGATCCACGGCTGGGCCAAGGTGGTGGACGGCAAGACCGTCGACGTCGGCGACCAGCGCATCACCTGCGAACACCTGCTGCTGGCCACCGGCTCGAAAAGCGTCAACCTGCCGATGCTGCCGATTGGCGGGCCGATCATCTCGTCCACCGAAGCCCTGGCGCCCACCCGCGTGCCCAAGCGCCTGGTCGTGGTGGGTGGCGGCTATATTGGCCTGGAGCTGGGCATTGCCTACCGCAAACTGGGCGCCGAAGTCAGTGTGGTCGAGGCGCAGGATCGCGTCCTGCCGGCCTACGATGCCGAGCTGACGGCGCCGGTGGCCGAGTCCCTCAAGCAACTGGGGGTGAAGCTGTACCTCAAGCACAGCGTGACGGGCTTTGCCGACGCGCAGTTGCAAGTGCGCGATCCGAATGGCGACACGCTGTCGCTGGAAACCGACCAAGTGCTGGTGGCCGTGGGCCGCAAACCCAATACCCAGGGCTGGAACCTTGAAGCGCTGAACCTTGAGATGAACGGTGCGGCGATCAAGATCGACAGCCGTTGCCAGACCAGCATGCGCAACGTGTATGCCATCGGCGACCTGAGCGGCGAGCCGATGCTGGCGCACCGCGCCATGGCCCAGGGCGAAATGGTCGCCGAGCTGATCAGCGGTCAAGCCCGCGAATTCAACCCGGCCGCGATCCCCGCCGTGTGTTTTACCGACCCGGAAGTGGTGGTGGTCGGCAAGACCCCGGACGAGGCCAAGGCTGCCGGACTGGATTGCATCGTTTCGAGTTTCCCGTTTGCGGCCAATGGCCGGGCGATGACCCTGGAATCGAAAACCGGCTTCGTGCGGGTGGTGGCGCGCCGTGACAACCACCTGATCGTCGGCTGGCAAGCCGTGGGGGTGGGTGTCTCGGAGCTGTCCACCGCGTTTGGCCTGAGCCTGGAAATGGGCTCGCGCCTGGAGGATGTGGCGGGCACCATCCACGCCCACCCGACGCTTGGCGAGGCGGTGCTGGAAGCCGCGCTGCGGGCGTTGGGCCACGCGTTGCACCTGTAAAACCGCGCTCCCACATAAAGCCAGAATGAAGTATTGTTGCGCCCATCCAGAAAAAAACCGACAAGCCTGCCTTCGACCAGGCGGTTGACCAGAGATAGAGGGTGTCATGGGTAACGAAAGCATCAATTGGGACAAGCTGGGTTTTGACTACATCAAGACCGACAAGCGGTTTCTCCAGGTCTGGAAAAACGGCGAATGGCAAGAAGGCACCCTGACCGACGACAATGTGCTGCACATCAGCGAGGGCTCCACCGCCCTGCACTATGGCCAGCAGTGCTTCGAAGGCCTCAAGGCCTACCGTTGCAAGGACGGTTCGATCAACCTGTTCCGCCCGGACCAGAACGCCGCCCGCATGCAGCGCAGCTGCGCCCGCCTGCTGATGCCGCACGTGTCGACCGAAGACTTCATCGACGCCTGCAAAAAAGTGGTCGCGGCCAACGAGCGCTTCATCCCGCCGTACGGCAGTGGCGGCGCGCTGTACCTGCGCCCGTTCGTGATCGGCACCGGTGACAACATCGGCGTGCGCACCGCACCGGAATTCATCTTCTCGGTGTTTGCGATCCCGGTTGGCGCCTACTTCAAAGGCGGCCTGGTGCCGCACAACTTCCAGATCTCCAGCTTCGACCGCGCTGCGCCACAGGGCACCGGTGCCGCCAAGGTCGGTGGCAACTACGCCGCCAGCCTGATGCCGGGCTCAGAAGCGAAGAAATCCGGTTTCGCCGACGCGATCTACCTGGACCCGATGACCCACTCGAAAATCGAAGAAGTCGGTTCGGCCAACTTCTTCGGGATCACCCACGACAATAAGTTCATCACGCCGAAGTCGCCTTCGGTGCTGCCAGGCATCACCCGCCTGTCGCTGATCGAACTGGCCCAGACCCGCCTGGGCCTGGAAGTGGTCGAGGGCGAAGTGTTCATCGACAAACTGGACCAGTTCAAGGAAGCCGGCGCTTGCGGTACGGCTGCGGTGATCTCGCCAATCGGCGGCATCCAGTACAACGGCAAGCTGCACGTGTTCCACAGCGAGACCGAAGTGGGTCCAATCACCCAGAAGCTCTACAAAGAGCTGACCGGCGTGCAGACCGGCGACGTTGAAGCGCCAGCGGGTTGGATCGTCAAGGTCTAAACCCAGCGCTCCACGCCCGGCAACACCACAAAACCTGTGGGAGCTGGCTTGTGTGGGAGCGGGCTTGCTCGCGAAAGCGGTGAGTCAGTCAATAAATCTTGTGACTGACCCACCGCGTTCGCGAGCAAGCCCGCTCCCACATTTGATCCCCAGCGTTCTCACGATTGTGGAGGAATGTCCTGGGCAATCTTCTTGCCCATGCTGATCCTCGGCTCCACCCCATACCCCAGCGCTCCATAGAACCCCACCACCGCCTCATTGCCACTGGTGATCTGCAGGTTGATCTTCATGCAGCCCAGCGCAATCAGTGCCTGCTCCGCATGCCGCACCAGTGAGGCGCCCAGCCCCTGGCGCCGATAATCGGCGTGCACCGCCACCGAATACAACCAGCCACGATGACCGTCGTACCCGGCGAGTATCGTGCCGATCACGGCCTTTTTATCCGTCGCCACAAAGAACAGCCCATCGTTGACCGCCAGCTTCTTGTCGATCGCCAGGCTCGGCAGGTTGTGGGCGGTGTCATAGCCAAACGCCTCCTGCCACAACGCCACCACCTGCGTACGGTGCTGTCGGTCGCGATACGGGCCGATGGGATGGCGGGACGACAGCGCCTTTTCCATCACCAGCGTGCGCTCATTGCCGTGGTACACGTCGCGCACGGTGTGAAACCCCAGCTTGGTGTAGAACGGCTCGGCGGTCAGCGATGACGGCACACTCAGCACCGTCACCCCGGCTTCACGGGCGCGCAGTTCGAGCTCGATCATCAACAGGCGGCCAATGCCCTGCCCCTGCAAATCGGGATTGACGAACACCGAGCGCACCACGTTGCTGTCCAGGGCGGCCGTGGCCACGATCGCCTGGCCCTGCACCGCCACCAGCACCAGCCGCCGCGTGAGCAACGCCAATACCGCGTCAGGCGTGAAGTTGCTCGCGACGCGCGCGATCACCTCGGCCGGGTAATCCCGCGCATTGCTGCTGTGCAGGGCGGCCAGGATGACCTGGCTGATGCCTTCAGCATCGGTGGGTTGGGCGAGACGAACGGCAGTCGACATGCAGGGCTCCTTGCAGAAACAGATATCAAAACCATCCCCATACTAATGTGGGAGCTGGCTTGCCTGCGATAGCGGTTTGTCAGTCGAAGCATCTGTTGCTGATACACCGCTATCGCAGGCAAGCCAGCTCCCACATTTGAAAGCATTTCAGATCGACAGCCGATTCGGCTGCGCCACTGCCCTTTTCAGCTTTACCGGCTGAACCGCCCCACTGTTTCAGCCGGGATTCATCCGGCACAAGCCACAAAATAAGCGCACAGCTCAACCTCATGGATTCGTGCACCCATGCAAACCACCAACACCGTCTTGATGATTCGCCCGGCGCGCTTTGCCTTCAACCCGGACACCGCGATCAACAACCGTTTCCAGCGCCCGCCCCAGGACCCACTCAGTGCACAGCAGAAAGCGCTGGAAGAGTTCGACGGCTATGTCGAAACCCTGCGCAGCCACGGCGTGGAAGTGTTGGTGGTGCAAGACACGCCGGCCCCCCACACCCCCGACTCGATCTTCCCCAACAACTGGTGGAGCAGCCACGCCGACGGCAGCCTGGTGCTGTACCCGATGGAAGGCCAGAACCGACGACTGGAACGCCACAAAGGCGTGCTGCAGGTGCTGGAGCAACGCTTTGCGATCAACAGCACCATTGACCTGAGCCACCTGGAACAACAGAACATCTTTCTCGAAGGCACCGGCAGCATGGTGCTCGACCGCCAACACCGCATCAGTTACGCCTGCCACTCCGGGCGCACCCACCACGACGCCCTGCGCCAGTTCGCCGAACGCCTCGACTACCAGCTCTGCGTGTTCCACGCCGTCGACCGCCATCGCGCACCGATCTATCACAGCAACGTGATGATGAGCGTCGGCCGCGACCTCTCGGTGGTGTGCCTGCAGGCCCTGCCTGACGACAGCGAGCGCCTGACCCTGGAACGCTCCCTGCGCGACACCGGCAAAGACATCCTCGGCCTGGACTTCGACCAGCTCGAAGCCTTCGCCGGCAACATGCTTGAAGTCCACGACCGCGACGGCCAGCCACTGCTGGTGATGTCGGCCAGCGCCTGGGGCGCCCTGCAGCCCGCGCAGCGCCAGCACGTGGAGCGCCACACCCGCCCGGTGGTGGTGAACATCGACAACATCGAACGCATCGGCGGCGGCAGTGCCCGCTGCATGCTGGCGGAAGTGCACCTGCCCGTCCGCGCCACCTTCCAATAAATCAAGGAGTCTTGCCATGACCCGCTATATCGACGTCAACGACCTCAGCTACCTGGTCTCGCAAAAAGGCCTGCAGACCTGCATCACCGAGATGGCCGAGTACATCCGCGCCGACTACCTGCGCTGGCAGGATTTCGAGAAATGCGCACGCCTGGCCAACCATTCGCCGGACGGCGTGATCGAGTTGATGCCGGTGTCGGACGCCTCGCTGTACGCCTTCAAGTACGTCAACGGCCACCCGAAAAACACCTTGGCCGGCATGCTCACCGTAATGGCCTTCGGCGCCCTGGGCGATGTGGACACCGGCGAACCGGTGCTGCTGGCAGAAATGACCCTGACCACCGCGATCCGCACCGCCGCCACCTCGGCCCTGGTCGCCCGTTACCTGGCCCGTGACAACAGCCGCAGCATGGCGTTGATCGGCAATGGCTCGCAAAGTGAATTCCAAGCGCTGGCCTTCCACGCCATGCTCGGCATCAATGAGATCCGCCTGTTCGATATCGACGCCAAGGCCACCGCCAAGCTGGCCGCCAACCTCAAGGCCTTCCCGGCCATCAAGGTGATCCTGGCCGGTAGCGTGGCCGAGGCGGTCAAGGGCGCCGATATCGTCACCACCGTCACGGCCGACAAGGCCTACGCCACCATCCTCACCGACGAGATGATCGAACCCGGCATGCACCTTAACGCCGTGGGCGGCGACTGCCCGGGCAAGACCGAGCTGGACCGACGTATCGTCGAACGCGCCCGGGTGATCGTCGAGTACGAACCGCAAAGCCGCATCGAAGGTGAAATCCAGCACATGCCGGAAGACTCGCCGGTGACCGAATTGTGGCAAGTCATCAATGGCCAGCAGCCCGGCCGCGAGAACGCACGCCAGGTCACCCTGTTCGACTCGGTGGGGTTTGCCATCGAAGATTACTCGGCCCTGCGCTATGTGCTGGACGTGGCCAAAGCGCTGGACGTGGGCAGCACCCTGGAGCTGGTGCCGGCGCTGGCCGATCCGAAAGATTTGTTCGCACGCCTGGCCCAACAGCCCCGCGCACAGCACAAAAAGCGCGCCTGAGACCGCTCTGGCCTGCCCCTTTGCGACCAGGGCCGGCCAGAATTCAACCGACAAAAAGCCGATTCAGCACGTGCAGCAGCCGATTCCGCTGCATTGCACGGTTTAACAGCGCAATTCGCGCTTTATGCACGGGGTAAACGACACAAAAAACGCACCATCATGAAGCATTCTCTGTGCCCAGCGATTCAATGCCCTGACATCAATTACAACATATAGGGACAACCCATGACTCCACTGCGATCACTCTTCGCCGCGTTGCTGTTGCCACTCTGCGCCAGCACCGCTCACGCCCAGGATTGGAAAGAAATCCGCTTCGGCGTATTCCCCGAATACCCACCCTTCGAATCCGTGGCCGCCGACGGCAGCCTGCAAGGCTTCGATATCGAGCTGGGCAACGCGATCTGCGCCAAGCTTGAGGTCAAGTGCACCTGGGTGCACAACGAATTCGACGGCATGATCCCGGCCCTGCGGGCACGCAAGTTCGACGCGATCATGTCGTCCATGGCCGTGACCCCGGCGCGGGAAAAAGTCATCGACTTCAGCGACCGCCTGTTCCTCAGCCCGACCTCGGTGATCACCCGCAAGAGCGCTGACTTCGGTGACACGCCGGAATCGTTGAAAGGCAAACAAGTGGGCGTGCTGCAAGGCTCGCTGCAAGAAGCCTACGCCCGTGCCCACCTGGCCAAGCTGGGGGCGCAGATCAAGGCGTACCAGTCCCAGGAGCAAAACTACGCCGACCTGCAAAACGGCCGCCTCGACGCCACCCTGACCGACAAGCTCGAAGCCCAGCTCAACTTCCTGTCCAAGCCTGAAGGCGCCGACTACAAGACCGGCCCCGCCTTCAAGGACCCGACCTTGCCCCTGGACATTGCCATGGGCCTGCGCAAGAACGACCAGGCATTGCGCGCGCTGATCAACAAGGGCATCGCCGCCGTGCAGGCCGATGGCACCTACGCGCAGA
The DNA here is from genome assembly GCF_024810135.1 of Pseudomonas sp. BIGb0164. Classification (NCBI taxonomy): domain Bacteria; kingdom Pseudomonadati; phylum Pseudomonadota; class Gammaproteobacteria; order Pseudomonadales; family Pseudomonadaceae; genus Pseudomonas; species Pseudomonas sp. BIGb0164. The sequence goes on from NZ_JANUEA010000012.1 coordinate 182,947, forward strand.
TCCAGAAGAAGTACTTCGGCGATCAAGACATCTACAACGAGTGATCCCAACGCCTCACCCCTGTAGGAGCCGGCTTTTGTGGCGAGGGCGCTTGCTCCCGCTGGGGTGCGAAGCAGCCCCAAAAAAGCCGGCTCCAGCTGCGCTGTCGAGCGGGAGCAAGCTCCCTCGCCACAGCAAGCCGGCTCCTACAAAGGTCGTCTGCGTCCTTGAGAGATACCCACCATGAACGAACTCCTCAACTTGCAAGGCTACGGCCCGATGCTCGCCCACGGTGCCTGGATGACGCTCAAGCTGGCGTTCCTCGCGCTGGCCCTGAGCCTTGCCCTGGGCCTGATCGCCGCGGGTGCCAAGCTGTCCAGCGTGAAATGGCTTCGGGTGCCGGCCACCCTGTACACCACGCTGATCCGCAGCGTGCCAGACCTGGTGCTGATCCTGCTGATTTTCTACAGCCTGCAATTGTGGCTCAACGACCTGAGCGAAACGTTCGGCTGGGACTACTTTGAAATCGACCCTTTCACCGCTGGCGTCGTGACCCTGGGCTTTATCTACGGCGCGTATTTCACCGAGAACTTCCGTGGGGCGATCCTCAGTGTACCCGCCGGCCAGCTGGAAGCCGCCACCGCCTATGGCCTGAGCCGCTGGCAGCGTTTTCACCTGGTGCTGTTCCCGCAGTTGATGCGCTTCGCCCTACCGGGCCTGGGCAATAACTGGCTGGTGCTGCTCAAGTCCACGGCGCTGGTGTCGATCATCGGCCTGTCGGACCTGGTCAAGGCGGCGCAGAACGCCGGCAAGAGCACCAATGAACCGCTGTATTTCCTGATACTTGCGGGCCTGGTGTACCTGGTGATCACCACCCTCTCCAATCGCATTTTCAAGCGCCTGGAGCGGCGCTACAACCTGGGCATCAAGGGGATGGCGCGATGATCGAACTGTTCCAGCAATACGGCCTGGCTTACTTGTTCAGCGATGGCGCAGGGTTGTCAGGCGTTGCCATGACCTTGTGGCTGTTCATTGTTTCGGTGGTCCTGGGGTTCTGCCTGTCGATCCCCTTGGCCTTGGCCCGCGTCTCGCCGCACTTCTGGCTGCGCTGGCCGGTGGAGGTCTACACCTACCTGTTTCGCGGCACGCCGCTGTATATCCAATTGCTGATCTGCTACACCGGGCTGTACAGCCTGGAACTGGTGCAGGACAACGTCCTGCTCAACCAGTTTTTCCGCAATGCACTGAACTGCACACTGCTGGCCTTTGTGCTGAACACCTGCGCCTACACCGTGGAGATCTTTGCCGGAGCGATCCGCAATATCCCCCACGGCGAAATCGAAGCGGCGCGCGCTTATGGCCTGCACGGCTGGCGCCTGAACCTGTTTGTGGTGGTACCGGCCGCGCTGCGCCGTGCGTTGCCGGCCTACAGCAACGAAATGATCCTGATGCTGCACGCCACTTCACTGGCGTTTACCGCCACCGTCGCCGACATCCTCAAGGTGGCCCGCGATGCGAATGCCGAGACGTTCCTGACGTTCCAGGCCTTCGGTATCGCCGCCCTGCTGTACATGCTGCTGTCCTTTGCACTGGTGGGCCTGTTTCGACTGGCCGAACGTCGCTGGATGCGTTTTCTTGTTCCTACCCGAGGCTAACCCATGAATCAGTCCGCGCAGGCCCTGGCCGCTTATCCCGTCGACCTCCCCGTTGCCACACCCGCCACCGCAGCGATCAAGCTGCAAGTCGAGGGCATCCACAAACGCTACGGCGAGCACGAGGTGCTCAAGGGCGTGTCGCTGAACGCACGCCAAGGCGATGTGATCAGCCTGATCGGCGCCAGCGGTTCCGGCAAAAGCACGATGCTGCGCTGCATCAACTTTCTTGAACAACCCGATGCCGGGGTGATCACCCTGGACGGCATCAGCATTGAAATGCAGCAAGGCCGCGCCGGGACCCGCGCGCCGCATCAGGCCCAACTGCAGAACCTGCGCACGCGCCTGGCCATGGTGTTCCAGCATTTCAACCTGTGGAGCCACATGACTGTGCTGGAAAACATCACCATGGCCCCGCGCCGGGTGTTGGGCGTGAGCGCCGTCGAGGCGGAACAACGCGCGCGCCTGTACCTCGACAAGGTGGGTTTGCCCGGCCGCGTGGCGGACCAATACCCGGCGTTCCTGTCGGGGGGCCAACAGCAGCGGGTGGCGATTGCCCGCGCCCTGGCAATGGAGCCGGAGATCATCCTGTTCGATGAACCGACGTCAGCGCTGGACCCAGAACTTGTAGGAGAAGTTCTCAAAGTCATACAGACGTTGGCCGAGGAAGGTCGTACCATGCTGATGGTCACCCACGAGATGGGCTTTGCCCGCCAGGTGTCCAGCCAAGTGCTGTTCCTGCATCAGGGCCGGGTCGAGGAACAAGGCAACGCCGCGATCCTCGACCACCCCGGCAGCGAGCGCTTGCAGCAATTTCTTTCCAACCGTTTGAAGTGAACTCATGGATACCAAGGCCAACGGACCCCACTCCTCCCCTGCGCTGGATCGCATCGATGAAGCGATCATCGACGTGCTGCGCCATCAGGGGCGTATCACCTACGAAAAGCTCTCGTCGCTGGTGCACCTGACCCCCAGGCCGTGCCTGGAACGGGTGCGCAAACTGGAGCGGCGCGGGGTGATTCGCGGGTATGGCGCGATCATCGACGTGCAGATGGTCTCGCCCGGGTTGTCGCTATTGGTGTTGGTGGCCTTGTCCAACCAGAGCGGGCGCTCGGCGCAAAAAGCCTTCGAGGCGTGCGTCAAGGCCTGCCCGCAGGTGTTCGAGTGCCAGTTGATCAGCGGGCCGTTCGACTACAGCCTGCGCATGCGCTGCCGCGACATGGAGCACTACCGGGTGCTGACGGAGACCTGGTTGAACAATGACGAATTGCACATTGACAAGTTGGTGGCGCATCCGGAGCTGGCGGTGGTCAAGAACACTGCCACCGAGCTGACCTGAAACCCATCCTCCAAAACAATGGAGATCCCACATTTCTAACCGTGCCCACTTGCGATTTTTTTGCCAGGCTTGGCGCCAATCAACGTGGCCTGGCCATCTTTCTGCTTGCCCATCCGCGCCTCGGTGATCAACCCCGGGATCAACTTGCCCTCCGGCAAATTCTTCCAGAACCGGCTGGGCAAATGCCCTTCCATGACCTTGGGGTTCAAGCGCGCCGGGTTGAAGATGTGGCTGTAGTAGGTCAGCCACATGTCACTGTGGGGGTCCTCGATGTTCTGCGCCAATTGCTGCCAGGCTTCGGGGCACTTGCGCTGGTGAATCATCTGTTCGCCGTCGTAATACACCCCGTCCAGCGGCGTGGCGATCATCCAGCGGTGGCGCCCCATGCGCCCGACAAAATGCTGGCTGGCAGACTTGAGGATGTCGTGCGCCGGCTCATGCCATGCCACGTATTCCGGTAACTCAGGGCCCGCCTCGGCTGGCAGCGCGACAAACCGTACAAACGCATGCAAGTGGTGCGCTTCGCGACTCACCTGCTTGATACGCCGCTGCAATTCACTGCCCAGCTTGTCACCGGCCAACATCGCAGTGCGGTCGCCATGGCTGACGCGCCACAGCACTTCATACAACAGGCTCCAGCGCTGGTCGCCATGGTAGCAGGCGGCGGACTCCAGCAACTCCAGCAGTGCCTTGGGCACCCGCGTCTGGAACGGCCCGAGCCCGGCGGGGATGGGCTCATCAGTGGCAAACAGGTCCGCCGCCTGCACTTCCCCCCAACTGACCTGGCTGGGGTCCACCTGATGGCTGAGCAGCCAGCGCGCCTGGTCGCGCCAGGTGCTGAACAGGTTGTCGCATTCCAGGCTGATCATCCCCACAACCCCATTTGCTGCGGCTGCGGACGGTCGCGCAGTTGTTCGCGCAGCAGCACGCTGGTGCTGTCGGCCTGTTGCGGGTGGTAGTCGCTGGTGATGAAAAACGGCTTGGCCTTGGCCAATACACAGCGCATGCGGGCCAGGTCTTCGAAGCGGATCTTGCGTTCGCGGCGCAGGTCGACCAGGCGCTGGGTGGTGCGCAGGCCAATGCCTGGAATACGGGCGATCAAGGTGGGCTCGGCACGGTTCAGGTCCAGCGGGAAGACTTCACGGTGTTCCAGCGCCCAGGCCAGCTTGGGGTCGATGTCCAGGGCCAGGTGGCCGGGGCCTTCGAACAGTTCATTGGCACTGAACCCGTAGCTGCGCAGCAGGAAATCGGCCTGGTACAAACGGTGCTCGCGCATCAGTGGCGGCGCGGCCAGGGGCACGCTTTTGGGGCTGTTGGGGATGGGACTGAACGCCGAGTAATACACCCGGCGCAACTTGAAGTTGCCGTACAGCGCCTCGGCACCGTGGAGGATGGTGCTGTCGTCGGTGTCGTCGGCACCCACGATCAATTGGGTGCTCTGCCCGGCCGGGGCAAACCGCGGGGCGCGTGGTTCGTTGCGCACCGTTTGCTCGCCGGTGTAGATGGTCTGCATGGCCTGCTTGATCGACACGATCTTTTTTTCCGGCGCCAGGGTCTGCAGGCTGGCCTCGGTGGGCAACTCGATGTTCACGCTCAGGCGGTCGGCATAACGCCCCGCTTCGGCGATCAGTGCCGGGTCGGCGTCAGGAATGGTCTTGAGGTGGATGTAGCCACGAAAGTCGTGCTCTTCGCGCAACAGTTTCGCGACGCGCACCAGTTGTTCCATGGTGTAGTCGGACGAGCGGATGATGCCGGAACTGAGAAACAGCCCGCTGACGCAATTGCGCCGGTAGAAATCCAGGGTCAGGGTGACCACCTCCTCCGGGCTGAAGCGTGCACGGGGCACGTCGCTGGAGCGGCGGTTGACGCAGTATTGGCAGTCGTAGAGACAGAAGTTGGTGAGCAGCACCTTGAGCAGCGAGACGCAGCGCCCGTCGGGCGTGTAGCTGTGGCAGATGCCCATGCCATCGGTGGAACCCAGCCCCGCCTTGCCCTCGGAACTGCGCTTGGGCGCACCACTGCTGGCGCACGAAGCGTCGTACTTGGCGGCGTCGGCAAGGATGCTGAGTTTTTCGATCAATTGCATGAAGGGCTACCGATACTGGTTTTTTGTACAGTATCAGCGAGCACCCACAAATGCCAGCCTGGAACGACGACCTGTAGGAGCCCGGCTTGCCGGCGACGATTCGACAAGCCGGGCGCCTACAAGGGGTTAGGTAATAGCAACCAAATATCAGCTGGCCGTAGCGAGCAGCAGATCCTGCACCGAGCGCCCCTTGCCACGGCTGCGGTCGTGCTCGAACAGCGACGCGGCGATCTCATCCGCGCGGATCGGCAGCACCGACAGCAAGGTGTCGCTCAGGCCGTGGCTGGCCTGGCTGAAGCCCTGGATGTAGATGCCCGCCTTGCAGCGCTCGTCGGTGACGATGCGGTAGTCGCGCGCCACTTCGAAGTCGCCCATGTAGGCTTCCAGCGGCGCCAGCAGTTCGCGGTGCATCTGGCGCTCGTAACCGGTGGCCAGCACCACGGCGTCGTAGTGGCTCACGCTGGTTTCGCCGGTGGCGTTGTTGCGCAGGGCCAGTTCGATGCCCAGCGGGCCGGCGCTGGCTTTCTCGACCACGGTCATGGTGCGGAAGGCCTGGCGGGCAATGCCGGAAACTTTCTGGCGATAGAAAATGCCATAGATGCGCTCGATCAGGTCCAGGTCCACCACCGAATAGTTGGTGTTCTGGTACTCGGCGACCAGGCGCTCACGCTCGGCACCCACCTGCTGGAACACCAGGTCGGTAAAGGCCGGCGAGAACACTTCATTGACGAATGGGCTGTCATCGGCCGGCTTGAGCGCCGAACCGCGCAGGATCATGTCGACCTGCACCGACGGGAAGCTGTCATTCAGGTCGATAAAGGCCTCGGCCGCGCTCTGGCCGCCGCCGATGATCGCGATGCGCATCGCCTTGCCGTCGACACACGGCTGGGTGGCCATGCGTGCCAGGTATTGGGAGTGGTGGAACACTCGGCCGTCATCCTTGAGGGCCTTGAAGGCTTCGGGAATGCGCGGCGTGCCCCCGGCGCTGACCACCACCGAGCGGGTGGTGCGCACATGCTGTTCGCCCAGGGCATCGCGGGAAATCACGCGCAAGGCTTCCACCTGTTGCTGGTGCAGGATCGGCTCGATGGCCAGCACTTCCTCGCCATAGCGGGCCTGGTCCTGGAACTGCCCGGCAACCCAGCGCAGGTAGTCGTTGTACTCCATGCGGCAGGGGTAGAAGGTGCCCAGGTTGATGAAGTCCACCAGGCGGTCGTGGGCCTTGAGGTAGTTGACGAAGGAATAAGGGCTGGTGGGGTTGCGCAGGGTGACCAGGTCCTTGAGGAACGAGATCTGCAATTCGCTCTGGGTCACCAGGGTATTGCCGTGCCAGCGGTAGTCGGCCTGCTTGTCGAGAAACAGCACGTCCAGTTTGCCCTGGGCCTTTTCACGCTCCTGCAGGGCGATGGCCAGCGCCAGGTTCGAAGGGCCGAAACCGATACCGATCAGGTCGTGAACCGCGGGCGAAGCAATTGCCTGTGTCATTCCAGTGTCCTCTGGATAAGCCCCTTGGCGATTGGGGCGGGAATACCTTCAAGGCCTGAACAACAGGCCGTGTGTTGATAGGAAACGAGGACAGTGAAATAAAATTTAACTAACTCGCCGATCAGTGCGCTTCCCACTCGCGCATGCGCACTCGGCAGTGCTTCATGGCGTTGACGATGTGTTTTTCCACGAGGCTGCGGGAAATGCACAGGCGTTCAGCGATCTGTAGGTGGGACAGGCCGTCGAGCTTGCGCAACAGGAAGCTGTCGCGACAGACCGCAGGCAACTCGGCCAGGGCGCGTTCAAGCATCTCCAGACGCTGGCCCTGGTCGTGGCTGGTGTGGGGCGAGCAAGCGGCGAAGCGCTCTTCGCTGTCGAGCACGTCCAGGGGTTCAGCCTGGCGCAGGGCGTTGCGCCGATGGCCGTCGATCACCAGGTTGAGTGCGGTGCGGTACAGAAACGCGCGGGGCTGCTCGATCGGCGTGTCACTGGAGCGCTCGAGCACCCGGACATAAGCGTCATGCACCACATCCTCGGCGACCTGACGGTTGCCCAGCTTGGCGTTGAGGAAACACACCAGCTCGCGATAGTAGTTTTCCAACATGACTCCCGGCCGCCCGGTGGAGACGGCATCAGATCCTTGAGTGCTAAAGAAGACAGCCCATCGATGATGGCAGTTTGAGTGTGTGCAATTTATAGTAATTCTCATCTACTTTTAAAGAAGTCTCACACCCACACGCGATTTTTTTTACTGAAAAGACCTGTAACTGCTTGTGTAACAGCCTAAATCCCCACGCTTTTCCATCGTTTAACTGTCAGCTCTGCGCAACTGCGCCCCGAACTTCCATTGCTGGAACCTAAGCATGAAACGCCCTCGACCTGCCCGACGCGCCCTGCTTGTTGTGGCGTGCCTGATCCCCATCATTGCGGTTGCCGCCTGGCAGGTGCTGCCGTCGGGCCGCGACAACCTGGTCACGGTCACCGTCACCCGCGGCAATATCGAAAACAGCGTGACCGCCCTGGGCACCCTGCAACCGCGTCGATACGTGGACGTAGGCGCCCAGGCGTCCGGGCAGATCCAGAAGATCCACGTCGAGGCCGGCGACCAGGTCAAGGAAGGCCAACTGCTGGTGGAGATCGACCCGTCCACGCAAAAGGCCAAGCTTGACGCCAGCCGCTACGCCATCGAGAACCTCAAGGCCCAGTTGCAGGAACAGAAGGCCCAGCACGAACTGGCGCGCCAGAAGTACCAGCGCCAGCAACGCCTGGCCGCCGGCAACGCCACCCGCGAAGAAGACGTGCAGACCGCCAAGGCCGAACTGAGTGCCACCCAGGCGCGGGTCGACATGTTCCAGGCGCAGATCCGCCAGGCCCAGGCCAGCCTGCGCAGTGACGAAGCCGAACTGGGCTACACACGGATTTTCGCGCCCATGGCCGGCACCGTGGTCGCGGTGGACGCGCGGGTCGGCCAGACCCTCAACGCCCAGCAGCAGACCCCCTTGATCCTGCGCATCGCCAAGCTGTCGCCGATGACCGTGTGGGCCGAGGTCTCCGAAGCCGACATCGGCCACGTCAAGCCCGGCATGAGCGCCTATTTCACCACCCTCGCCGGTGGCAGCCGGCGCTGGACCAGCACCGTGCGCCAGATCCTGCCGATCCCGCCCAAGCCGCTCAACGAGACCAGCCAAGGCAGCGGCAGCCCGAGCAGTTCGAGCAAAAGCGGCAGCGGCCGCGTGGTGCTGTACACCGTGCTGCTGGACGTGGACAACGCCGACAATGCACTGATGGCCGAAATGACCACCCAGGTGTTTTTCGTCGCCAGCCAAGTCAAGGACGCCCTCACGGTGCCGGTTGCCGCCCTGCAAGGCATGCCCACTGGCGACAAGCAAATCGCCCGGGTCGTGGCGAAAAACGGCGCCATCGAAGACCGCGAAGTTCACCTGGGCATCAGCGACCGCCTGCGGGTGCAGGTGCTGGGCGGCCTGAACGAAGGCGATCACCTGCTGATCGGCCCGGCCGACGGCAGCGGGGGTTGACTTGACCACGCCCCTGATCGAACTCAAGCACATCCGCAAATCCTACGGCGGCGGCGACAGCCCGCAGGTCGATGTATTGCGCGGCATCGACCTGTCGATCCACGCCGGGGAGTTCGTTGCCATCGTCGGTGCTTCCGGCTCCGGCAAGTCCACCTTGATGAATATCCTCGGTTGCCTCGACCGGCCCACCGAAGGCGAGTACCTGTTCGCCGGCGAAAACGTCGCCCACCTCGACACCGACGCCCTGGCCTGGCTGCGCCGCGAAGCCTTCGGATTTGTGTTCCAGGGGTATCACCTGATCCCCTCCGGTTCCGCCCAGGAAAACGTCGAAATGCCCGCGATCTATGCCGGCATCAGCGCCACCGAACGCCATGCCCGTGCCAGCGCCCTGCTCACTCGCCTGGGGCTGGCCGAGCGCACCGGCAACCGCCCGCACCAGCTTTCCGGTGGCCAGCAGCAACGGGTATCGATTGCCCGGGCATTGATGAACGGCGGGCATATCATCCTCGCGGACGAACCCACCGGCGCCCTCGACAGCCACAGTGGCGCCGAAGTCATGACCTTGCTCGACGAACTGGCGAGCCAGGGCCACGTGGTCATCCTGATCACCCACGACCGCGATGTGGCCGCGCGGGCCAATCGCATCATCGAGATCCGCGACGGCCTGATCATCAGCGACTCGGCCGATGACAGCAACGCCGCCCCTGCCCTCGCGGCGGGCGCCCTGCAAGCCGTGGACCTGCGCCAGCGCCTGGCCGACGGTGCCGAACACAACGGAGCCTGGAAAGCGGAACTGCTTGACGCGGTGCGCGCGGCCTGGCGGGTAATGTGGATCAACCGCTTCCGCACCGCCCTGACGTTGCTCGGCATCATCATCGGTGTCGCGTCGGTGGTGGTGATGCTGGCGGTGGGCGAAGGCAGCAAGCGCCAGGTGATGGCACAAATGGGCGCGTTCGGCTCCAACATCCTGTACGTCAGCGGCTCGTCGCCCAACCCGCGCACGCCGCTGGGCATCATCACCCCGCAGGACGTGGCGGCCCTGGCCACGCTGCCGCAGGTCAAGCGGATCATGCCGGTCAACGGCGCCGAGGCCGGTGTGCGCTTCGGCAATATCGACTACATGGCGTACGTCGGCGGCAACGACACCAACTTCCCGACTATTTTCAACTGGCCCGTGGTGGAAGGCAGCTACTTCACCGAAGCCGACGAGCGCAACGCCGCCACCGTGGCGGTCATCGGCGCGCGGGTACGCGACAAACTGTTCAAGGGGCTGGTCAACCCCATCGGCCAATACATCCTGATCGAGAACGTGCCCTTCCAGGTGATCGGCGTGCTGCAGGAAAAGGGTTCCAGCTCCGGCAACAAAGACAGCGACGACCGCATCGCCATCCCCTACTCCGCCGCGAGCATCCGCCTGTTCGGTAGCTACAACCCGGAGTACGTGGTGATTGCCGCCGCCGACGCCAGCCGGGTACACGACGCCGAACAGGCCATCGACCAGTTGCTCAAGCGCTTGCACCACGGCAAGGACGACTACCACCTGACCAACAACGCCGCGATGATCCAGGCCGAGGCGCGCACCCAGAACACCCTGTCGCTGATGCTCGGTTCGATCGCCGCCATCTCCCTGTTGGTGGGCGGGATCGGCGTGATGAACATCATGCTGATGACCGTGCGCGAACGTACCCGTGAAATCGGTATCCGCATGGCCACTGGGGCGCGCCAGCGCGACATCCTGCGCCAGTTTCTCACTGAGGCAGTGATGCTTTCGGTGGTCGGCGGCCTGTTCGGCATCGCCCTGGCGCTGCTGGTGGGCGGCGTGCTGGTACTGGCCGAAGTGGCGGTGCAGTTTTCCCTGGTGGCGGTACTGGGCGCGTTTGGCTGTGCGCTGGTCACCGGTGTCGTATTCGGCTTCATGCCGGCCCGTAAAGCTGCCCGGCTCGATCCGGTTAAGGCGTTGACCAGTGAATAAACGATCCATCGCACCGCCCCTGTCCGTGCTCAGCCTGTGCCTGTTGCTCAACGCCTGCACCGGCAACCCGCCCGCCGTCGACAGCGGTATCGCACCGCCCGCCACCTGGCAATACGCCGAACGGGATGCCGCCCAGGCGCTCAACCGCCGCTGGTGGACGCAATTTGGCAGCGCGTCACTCAACCGCCTGATCGACCAGGCCCGCCACGACAGTTACGACGTGGCCGCCGCCATGGCCCGGGTGCGCCAGGCCCAGGCCAGCGCCGTGATCGCCGGTGCGCCGCTGTTGCCCGAGGTGAAGCTCAACCTCTCCGCCAGCCGTGAGAAACTGCTGCGCGGCAGCGGCAGTTCGGCCCTGGACGCCACCGAAAGCAACAACACCGTCGACAGCTTCGGCGCCAACCTCACCGCCAGTTACGAGGTGGACTTCTGGGGCGGACGCGCCGCCGCACGGGACAGCGCCCTGCAAAGCCTGCGGGCCAGTGAATTCGACCAGGCCACCGTGGAGCTGACCCTGCTCAGCAACGTCGCCGACCGCTACGCGCAAACCCTGGCCGCACGCCAGCGCCAACAGATCGCCGAGCTGAACCTGGCGAATGCGCGCAACGTGCTGGACCTGGTACAAACCCGCTACACCGCCGGCTCCGCCACCGCCCTGGAACTGGCCCAGCAGAAAAGCCTGGTCGCCAGCCAGCAACGGCAACTGCCGCTGATCCAGCAAGTGGCGGAAGAATCCCGGATCACCCTCGCTGCCCTCCTCGGCCAGCCGGTGCAGGCCCTGGACCTGGGCAACGAAGGGTTCCAGGCGCTCAACTGGCCGTCTATCGGCGCGGGCGTGCCGAGCCAATTGCTGAGCCGCCGCCCCGACCTGGCCCAGGCCGAAGCGCAATTGGCGGCCGCCCGTGCCGACGTCACCGTGGCCCGGGCGGCCATGTTGCCCACGGTCACCCTGGGCGCCACCGTGGGGTCGGGGTCGTACAAGGCCGAAGACATCCTGCGCAGCCCGTTCTACAACCTGACCTCAGGGCTGGTGGCACCGATCTTCAACCATGGGCGTTTAAGTGCTGAACGCGACAAGGCCAGCGCCCGCCAGGATGAGCTGCTGCAGACCTATCGCGGGGCAATCATCAACGGCTTTGCCGACGTCGAAAAAGCCCTGAGCAGCATCACGCGCCTGGACCAGCAGCGTCAGTGGCAAGCCGAGGAACTGGAGCAGGCCCAGACCGCCTTCCAGATCGCCGAAAGCCGCTACCAGGCGGGGGCCGAGGACTTGCTGACGGTGCTGGAAACCCAGCGCACCCTGTACGCCGCGCAGGATTTGAACGTGCAGCTGCGACTGTCGCGACTGCAGGCCAGCATTGCCTTGTACAAAGCATTGGGCGGCGGCTGGAAAACCGAAATCTGATAAACAAAAGTCTGGCTTCCTACTGAAGTCGTTTTATCAACCTACATTATTCAACCTGGGGTCCTTGGTAAAAAAGCCGCTCTCACACGGCAGCCCAGGACCTTTTGATGAAACCCAGTGTTCGCGTGACTCGCCTGGCCTGGTGGTTGATCGGGCTCATCGCCGCCCCGTCCCTGGCCGAGCCGCTGATCCCACCCACCGCCATTGACTGGCTGCTGGACTGTCCGCTGCCCGCCGTTGCCCGGCTGGACCCGGAAGTGCTGGAACGCACGCAATGCGGCGTGGTGAGCGTACCCCGCGACCACGCAGCCCCTGCGCGCGGCCGCATACGCCTGGTGCTGACCCGTGTCGGCGCCCGCCAGCCGTTGAACCGCGAGGGCGTCGTGTTCGCCCAGTCCGGCGAACCGCACCATGGCAAAAACACGCCTTTCGCCCTCCAGCTCGCCAGCCGCTGGGAGTCCTACGCCACACCGGCTTACCGCGCACTGACCAACCTTTACGACGTGATCGAACTCACCCCGCGTGATTTGCGCCAGGCCCAAGGCGTCGAGCAAGCGGCGTTGGACATGGAGTTTGTGCGCACACAATTGGGCGAGGCACGCCTCAACTTTGTCGGCAATGCTGACGCCACCCGGCTCGGCAGCCGCTATGGCGCGCTGTTTCCGGAGCGTGTTGCGCGCATGGTGCTGGTCAATGCCAGCCACGGTGACCCCATCACATCGGGTATCGAGCACCTGTTGCTCAAGGCGCCGCCCGCCCCGAGCAAGCTCGCCAACGGCTGCGTCGAACGGTGGTTGGGCGACTTCCTGATGTATGGAAAACAACCGCCGCCTTCAGCACGTTGTGTCGACAGCGGCCAGTGGGAATGACACCCGCCATAACGCATTTGCGACCCCTTGCCACCGAAAACGACACCCTGCGTTGACCTGACGGCTCAACCGTTATTAAGTGCTATTTATCCGCATTAATACGATAAATCGAACCCATGCTAAGCCGCCCGCTGAAACGCAAACGCCAGAAGCTGTCCGATGTGATTGTCGAGTCGGTCAAGCGCTCCATCGTCACCGACGCCTTGAAGCCCGGTGACCGTTTGCCCACCGAACGTGAGTTGATGGAAAGCTTCCAGTGCTCCAAGGGTTCGGCACGCGAAGCGCTCAAGGCCCTGGAAGTCGAAGGCCTGGTAAGCACCCGCACCGGCCCCAGCGGCGGCGCGTACTTGAACCAGGCCGGCACCGAGCCGGCCAGCCGAGCGTTGCGCAATTACCTGCACTTCCAGCACCTGGACGGCGAGCAGGTGTACCAACTGCGCAAAGTCATCGAGGTGGAACTGGCGGTGTCGGTGCTCGGGCGCCTGAGCGAGGACGACTACCAGGCCCTGCAGGACAACGTGGATTTCTGCAGCGCCCCGGAAGACAGCGAAGCCGGCCAACGCGAACAACGCCTGGCGGAACTGGAGTTCCACAACCTGCTGGCCAAGGCCTGCCCCAACCCGCTGCTGAGTTTCATGGCGCAATTTCTCAACGACCTGCTGCGCGACCTGGTGGTGCTGAAAAAAGCCTACAAGCCCAAGCGCAAACAGTTCGATGCGGCCAACCTCGACTACCACAAGCAGTTGCTGATCGCCTTTCGCGCCGGGGACGAAAGCGCGGTGCGCAGCCTGATGCACGAACACATGTGCGATGCCGAACACCACATGACCGCCCTTGAAGGCGAGGTCAGCCCGCACTTTCTGCTGGAGTTTGATCACTCTTAAAAAAACACCACGGACCCAATGTGGGAGCTGGCTTGCCTGCGATGGCATCGACTCGGTGTAACTGGAGGACCGAGGTGTCTGCATCGCAGGCAAGCCAGCTCCCCCACAAGCCAGTTTCTACATTTCGACCCGGATCAAACCGTCAAACCGTTTCACCCCATCCAATAACAGGCCTGCCCACAGGCCCTTGCTCCACCGTATCGCCCTTGCCGCTCCTGCCAATAACTAAACCAGGGAGTCACCCCATGCAGCGTCGTACGTTATTGAAAGCCAGTCTTACCGCCGCCGCGGCCCTCAGCCTTCCGCTGAGCGTGCGGTCGGCATTCGCCGCCGAGCCTTTTACCTTCTACGGCCTCAAGTCCATGTCTGGCGCCTTTGCCAGCTATGGCAAGTTTGCCGACATGGGTTCACGCCTGGCGGTGGGCCAACACCCCGAAGTGCTCGGCCGCCCGTTGAACTACAAGGTCATCGACACCGAAGGCAACGCCGGCAAGGCGGTGCGCAAGGTGCAGGAAGCCATCCAGCAGGACGGCGCACGGTTCTTCCAGGGCTGCACCCTGTCGTCCTCGGCGCTGGCCGTGGCCAAGGAAGTGGACAAGGTCGGCGGTGTGTTCATGACCCCGGTGGGCGCCGATGAAGTCACCGGCAAGGATTGCAACCACGCGACCTTCCGCTGGTCGGTGCCCACCTACGGCGCGATCCGCGAAACCATGGTGCCGCTGATCAAGCTGCTGCCGGACGCCAAGCGCTGGTACACCATCACCCCGCAATACGTGTTCGGTGAAGCGCTGCTCGAAGGCGCCAAGAACGTGCTCAAGGAAAACGGCCTGGAGCACATCGGCAACAGCTACCACTCGCTGCAGGAACAGGAATTCTCCGGCTACCTGACCAACGCCATCGCCGCCAAACCCGATGTGCTGGTGCTGCTCAACTTCGGCAGCCAGTCGTCCAACACCCTGCGCCAGGCGGTGAACTTCGGCATCAAGGAACGCATGAAGGTGCTGCTGGTATGGTCCGCGGGCCTCGATCAATTCCAGGAACTGGGCAGCGATGTACTCGAAGGCGTGTACCTCGGCGCGCAGTACTGGCATCAGGTCGACACCCCGCTCAACCGCGAACTGGTCAAGCTGACCCAGGCCAAATACGGCATCAACCCCACCTACCCGCTGGCCGCTGACTACATCAGCACCAAGGTCATGCTCGACACCATCATTTCAACGGGCAGCTTCGACGGCCCCACCGTGGCCAAGGCCATGCAAGGCCTGAGCTTCGAAGGCCCGACCGGCAAGGAGTCGATCCGCGCCGGCGATCACCAGGTGATCAAGGACTACTACCTGCTCATCGGCAAAGCCGCCAGCGACATGGCCGACAAGGATGACCTGGCCAAGGTACTCAGCGCCGGCCAGTCGTTCCCGCCCGTGGAAGCCACCGGCTGCACGCTCGCCTGATCCCCTGAACATTGCACAGCAGGGCTGCGTGAGCAGCTTCCTGCCGAGGGTGCCTGCATGCTTAATCTTTACCTGTTCCAGATACTCAACGGCTTGGGGTTGGGAATGATCTATTTCCTGATCGCCGTCGGGCTGACCATCATTTTCGGCCTGCTCAACTTCGTCAACTTTGCCCACGGCGCGTTCTTCCTGCTGGGTGCCTACATCTGCTACACCGCCGTCAGCCTCACCGGCAACTTCTGGCTGGCGCTGCTGATCGCGCCGCTGGTGGTGGCCGCGTTGGCCTGGGTGATCGAGCGACTGTTGATCCAGCGCATCTATCACTTGCCGCACATGTTCCAGATCCTGGTGACCCTGGGGATCGCGCTGATCATCCAGGAAGCCAGCGTGATGATCTGGGGCCCGGTGGGCAAAAGCGTTGCGGTACCGCAATTGCTGCGCGGCGTGCTGGTGGTGGGCGACTTCGTGTACCCGCACTACCGCCTGTTCCTGATCGGTTTCTCCGGCCTGGTCGGCCTGGGCCTGTGGCTGCTGCTGGAACGTACGCGCTTCGGCGCCCTGGTGCGCGCCGGCAGTGAAAGCACTGAAACCGTGTCGTTGCTGGGCACCAATATCTTTCGTCTGTTCTCCATGACGTTCGCCCTCGGTGTTGCCCTGGCCGGCGTTGCGGGCGTGCTGTTCGCCCCGTTGCGCGGCGCCCAGCCCTTTGTCGGCCCGGAGATCCTGGGCGTGGCCTTCGTGGTGGTGGTGATCGGCGGCATGGGCTCGTTCAGCGGTGCGCTGGTCGGCGGGTTGCTGGTGGGCGTGGTGCAAAGCCTGATGACCACACTCTGGCCCCAGGGCGCGAGCCTGATGATCTACGGCGCGATGGCCGTGGTGATCCTGGTGCGTCCTTACGGCCTGTTCGGGAGAGCCTGACATGAGCGAGAAAAATCCCCTGCCGTTTGCCAAGACGCAATCGCGCGCGATGTTGCTGTGGGTGTTGGCGGTGCTGATTGGGCTGCCGTTGATCTTGCCTTCGGCGACCCTGGCCACCGAGATCCTGATCTTTGCCATGGCCGCCCTGGCCTGCAACCTGCTGCTGGGTTACACCGGGCTGTTGTCGTTCGGCCAAGGCATCTTCTTCGGCGCGGGCGCCTACTGCGCCGCGTTGCTGATGCTGCACCTGCAACTGGGGTTGTTCGCCGCCCTGCTCGGCGCCGCCGTGGCCGGTGGCTTCCTGGCCTTGCTGGTGGGTGCCCTGGCGATCCGGCGTACCGGCATCTACTTTGTGATGCTGACCCTGGCGTTCAGCCAGATGGCCTACTTCGTCGCCTACACCCTCAGCGACTGGACCGGTGGTGACAACGGCCTGCTCAGCGTGCCGCGCCCGGAGATCCGTGTCGGTGAAACGGTGCTGCTGTCGCTCGGCGACGCCCGCGCCTTCTACGCCTTTGTCGCGGTGCTGTTCCTGCTGATTTTCATCGGCGCGCGCCGGGTGATCGCCTCGCCGTTCGGCAGCACGCTGATGGCGATCCGTGAAAACGAAACCCGCGCCTCGGCCATCGGCTACGACACCCGCCACTTCAAGATCCTGGTGTTTGTGCTGTCCGGCGCCGTCACCGGGATTGCCGGCGCGCTGTACGCGATGCTGCTGCACTTTGTGCCGCTGTCGAACATCGACCTGGCGATGTCCGAGAACATCCTGATCATGACCATCGTCGGCGGCACCGGCTCATTGTTCGGTTCGCTGCTGGGCGCCGGCTCCATCGTGCTGCTCGGGGATTTCCTCTCCGACCTGTGGCCACGCTGGCTGATGCTGCTGGGGGTGATCCTGATCCTGGTGGTGATCTTCATGCGGGGTGGTTTGTGGGGCGGCCTCGCGTCGCTGTTCGAAAAGGTACGCGGCAGCCGCAAGGCCGCCGTTGTCGCCAAGGAGGAAGGGCTATGAGCATCCTGCTGGAAACCAAAGACCTGGAACTGGCCTATGGCGCCTTCCATGCGGTGAACGGTGTGAACCTCAAGGTCGAGGCCGGCACTATCCACACCATCATCGGGCCCAACGGCGCGGGCAAGACCAGCCTGTTCCACTGCCTGACCGGCGAACGCCAGGCCACGGCCGGGGCGATTCATTTCGACGGCAAGAACCTCATGCGCAAACCCGCCCATGGCCGCGTCGGCCTGGGCATGGCGCGCTCGTTCCAGCTCACCAGCCTGTTCCAGAACCTCAGCGTGCGCGAAAACCTGCGCCTGGCCGCCCAAGGCCGCGACGGTGCCCGCGCGCTGAACTTCTGGCGCCGTGTCGACAGCAAGCGCGAACACCTGGAGATGGCCGACCAAGTGCTGGAGCGCCTGCAACTCACCGCCCGCGCCGACACCCTGGCCGGCGAATTGTCCCACGGCCAGCAACGGGTGCTGGAGGTGGGCATGTCGATCTGCTCCAAGCCCAAACTGTTGATGCTGGATGAACCCACCTCGGGCATGGGCATCGACGACATCCCGATCATGACCCAACTGATCAGCGACCTCGGCCGCGACCACACGGTGCTGCTGATCGAACACAACATGAGCATTGTCATGTCCATCAGCCAACGCATCACGGTGATGAGCCACGGCCAGATCCTAGTGGAAGGCACGCCGGAATTCGTGCGCGCCGATGAACGTGTGCGCACTGCATACCTTGGGGAGGCTGCCTGATGCTGATCGTCGAAAACATTCATTCCTACTACGACAAGAGCCATGTGCTCGAAGGCGTGTCGCTGACCGTCAACCCCGGCGAACTGGTCACGCTGCTAGGGCGCAACGGCGCTGGCAAGACCACTACCTTGCGCAGCATCCTCGGCATCATCTGCCCGCGCCAGGGCCAGATCCATTTCAACGGCCAGGCATTGGTGGGGCAGAAGATCTTTGAAATCGCCCGCCAGGGCCTGGCGCTGGTGCCGGAAAATCGCGGGATTTTCCGCCTGCTCACCGTCGAAGAGAACCTGCGCATTGCTGCGCGCAAGACCAGCCGCTGGCAGCTTGAAGACGTGTACGCCATGTTCCCGCGCCTCAAGGAGCGGCGCAAAAATGCCGGCCACGCATTGTCGGGTGGCGAGCAGCAGATGCTCGCCATCGCCCGCGCCCTGCTCAACGATCCCAAGCTGCTGATCCTTGACGAGCCCACCGAAGGCCTGGCCCCGGTGATCGTCGACGAGTTGGTGAAAATCTTACGCAAGGTCAAGGACGATGGCCTGCCCGTGCTGCTGGTGGAACAGAACCTGATGGTCTGCGACAAGCTCGCCGACCGCCATTACGTGCTCGAACAAGGCCGCGTGGTGTACGAGGGCAGCGCCGCTGACTTCCGCGCCGACCCGAGCATCAAGAATCGCTATTTGGCCCTGAGTGCCTGACCGGAGAATGCAGATGAATAGTTTTGCGCAACCGCTCCAGAGCAACGCCCCGCTGATCAACCGCGACCGTTTGTGGCAATCGCTGATGGACCTGGCCCAGCTCGGTGCCACCGTCAAGGGCGGCGTGTGTCGCCTGGCCCTGACCGACCTCGACCGCCAGGCCCGCGACCTGTTCGTGCAATGGTGCGAGGCGGCTGGCTGCAGCGTCAGTGTCGACGCCATCGGCAATATCTTTGCGCGCCGTGCCGGGCGCAACCCCGCCCTGCCCCCGGTGATGACCGGCAGCCATATCGACACCCAACCCACCGGCGGCAAGTTCGACGGCTGCTACGGGGTGATGGCCGGGCTGGAAGTGATCCGCACCCTGAATGACCTGGGCATCGAAACCCAAGCGCCGATTGAAGTGGTGGTGTGGACCAACGAAGAAGGCTCGCGTTTTCCGCCCTGCATGATGGGCTCCGGGGTGTTTGCCGGTAAGTTCGACTTGCAGGACACCCTCGACAAAGTCGATGACCAGGGCCTGTCGGTGGGCGCCGAATTGCAGCGCATCGGCTATGCCGGCACCCGCGCCGTGCTTGGCCATCCGGTGGGTGCGTATTTCGAAGCACACATCGAACAAGGCCCGGTACTGGAAGACCAGGCTACCACCATCGGCGTGGTCATGGGCTGCCTGGGCCAGAAGTGGTTCGACCTGACCTTCACCGGTGTCGAAGCCCACGCAGGGCCGACGCCGATGCACCTGCGCAAGGACGCCCTGGTGGGCGCCGCCGAGGTGGTCAGTGCGGTCAACCGCATCGCGCACCAGCAACAACCCCATGCCTGCGGCACGGTCGGTTGCCTGAGCCTGCACCCGGGTTCGCGCAACGTGATTCCCGGCCAGGTGCAGATGACGATCGACCTGCGCCACCTGCACGCCGACAAGCTGCACGCCATGGTCGATGAGGTGCGCGGCGTGATCGAAGCCACCGCCCAGCGACACGGCTTGAGCTTTGAGCTGACGCCGACGGCCGACTTTCCACCGCTGGACTTCGCCCCGGCGTGTGTCAACGCTGTGCGCGAAGGCGCCCAGGCCCTGGGCTTGAGCCACATGGACATCGTCAGCGGCGCCGGGCACGACGCAATTTTCGTTGCCGAACTGGGCCCGGCCGGGATGATCTTTGTGCCGTGCGAAGGCGGCATCAGCCATAACGAAATCGAAAACGCCGCGCCGGACGACCTGGCGGCAGGCTGCGCGGTGCTGCTGCGCGCCATGGTCAACGCGGCCCAGGGGGATGTGGCATGAGTGAGATCGGCCAACTGACGGCGGTGCAACTGCTGGCGCATTTTCGCGACAAGACCTTGTCGCCGGTAGAAGTCACCGAAGATGCGCTGCTGCGCATCGAACGCTACAACCCGGTGGTGAATGCCTACTGCCATGTCGACCCGCAAGGCGCACTGAACGCCGCACGCGCCTCGGAACAACGCTGGCTCAAGGGCCAGCCGTGCGGCGCGCTGGACGGTGTACCCGCATCGATCAAGGACCTGACCCTGACGGTCGGCATGCCCACCCGCAAAGGCTCACGCACCTCATCCGCCGAAGGGCCGTGGGACGTGGACGCACCCTTTTCAGCCTTGATGCGCAAGGCCGGCGCCGTGCTGCTGGGCAAGACCACCACCCCGGAATTCGGCTGGAAGGGCGTCACCGACAACCCGCTGTATGGCATCACCCGCAACCCGTGGGACACCCGCACCACCGCCGGCGGTTCCTCGGGCGGTGCCGGCGCGGCGGCGGCCTTGAACCTTGGCGTGCTGCATCAGGGCAGCGATGCGGGCGGCTCGATCCGGATTCCCTGCGCGTTTACCGGCACCTTCGGCATCAAGCCGACCTTCGGTTATGTGCCGCAATGGCCGGCCAGTTCGATGACCATCCTGTCGCACCTGGGGCCGATGACCCGCACCGTGGAAGACACCGTGCTGATGCTGCAGACCGTCGCGCAACCTGATGCACGGGATGGCCTGATCGGTGCGCCCAGGACCACGCCCTGGCTCACCCCGGGCACGGACCTCAAAGGCTTGCGCGTGGCCTACAGCCCCGCGTTCGGCTACGTGAATGTCGACCCGCAGGTGGCCAGCGTCGTCGCCCAGGCCGTGCAGGGCCTGGTGCAACTGGGCGCGCACGTGGAAGAGATCGACCCGGGCTTCAGCGACCCGCTGGAGGTGTTCAACACCCTGTGGGCGGCCGGTGCCGCACGCCTCACCGGGCCCATGAGCGAGGCGCAGAAACAGCTGCTCGACCCTGGGCTACTGAGCATCGCGCAACAGGGCGAACACTTGAGCCTGGATGACTTCAACGCCGCCCTTGAAGCCCGCGCCGCTTTGGTGGCGCGCATGGCGGCGTTCCATGAGCACTACGACGTGCTGGTCTCGCCGATGATGCCGATCACTGCGTTCGAGGCCGGGCATAACGTACCGCCCGGTTCGGGCATGCAGGCCTGGATGGAATGGACGCCGTTCACCTACCCCTTCAACTTGACGCAACAACCGGCCGCCTCGGTGCCGTGCGGTTTGGCAGCGAATGGCCTGCCGGTGGGCTTGCACGTGGTCGGCGCGCGGTTTGCCGATGAGCAGGTGTTAAGGGTGTGCCAGGTATATGCAAAAGCATTCCCCACAAAGCACTTACAAGCCCCAATCACCAAAACACTGTAGACCCCGCCAACCACGATGCGAAGCGAGCCGCTCTTGATCTTGATCTTGCTTTTTATCTCAGGCGCCCCGTCAAACACGCTGGCCGGAATTCGGCAGGGATTTGGGGGGTAAACCGGCAGGGATACCGGTTTAGCCGCCCCGCGCCATGGATGGCGCGTGGCGGCGGCCCCCCAAATCACTGTCGGATTACGGGCACACCGAGCCTAAGCGAGGTGCCGAGTGTTGGGGCAAGAGCGTTTCGCTTACTTTTGCGCTCTTCAAAAGTGAGCCGCCGTAAGGGCGGAACCAATAGCCGCCGTTACCTAGATAACGGATATGTACTCCGTCTGATCCAACATCCTGGTCGCCTGTCAGGCCGCCTTCGCAGGCAAGCCAGCTCCCACATTGGATCGCGGGGCTACAGTTAGATAGCAGTCGCCAGCCAGAGGGACAAGCCGGCTCCTACCGTGTTGAGCGCATTCCACTACAATGCCTTCCACTCATTTCCCGGGGGCTTCATGGATATCGAACTGGCACGCACTTTCCTCGAAATCACTCGCTGCGGCAGCCTGGCTGCGGCGGCCGAGAAGCTGCACGTCACCCAGACCGCGATCACCGCCAGGGTCAAGAACCTTGAAAGCCAGTTGGGCAGCACCTTGTTTGTGCGCAACCGCGCGGGGGCGCGACTGACGCCGGATGGCGAGGCCTTTGTGGTGTACGCCAACCAGTTGCTGCAGACCTGGGAAGCGGCCAAGCGCGACCTGCCGTTGCCCGATGGCTACCGCAACGTGCTGCACATCGGCGGCGAAGTCAGCCTGTGCAACCCGTTGATGCTGGGCTGGGCCCAGGCCCTGCGTGAACACATCCCCGGCCATGCCCTGCGTACCGAGGTACGTGAAGGCGACTACCTGCTGCGCCAACTGGAGCTGGTGCTGGAAGAAAAACTGATCCTGGTGCAGTTGGTCAGCAAGCCCGATCCCTACGTGTACATCGACTGGGGCCCGGGGTTTCGCCAGCAACACGACACCGCCCTGCCCGACAAGGCCCGCGCCGCACTGAGCTTCAACCTGGGGCCGCTGGCGTTGCAGTACATCCTGGAGAACGGCGGCGCCGGCTACTTCCGCACGCGGGTCGTGCAAAGCTACCTGGACAGCGGCGTGATGCAGCGGGTGCCCAAGGCGCCGGAGTTCAGTTTCCCCACGTACCTGGTGTATTCGCGGGCGCGGGATTCGGCGGTACTGCAACAGGCGCTGGAATTGCTGCGGGGAGTGGTCAAGGCCGAAAGTGACTGGTCGCAGCGTTGGGATCCATTGATTTGAATCACCAACGGCCGCCGTGCATGCTAGCCTGCGGGTGTTTCCTCTTGCAGCCTTACCGATGAACAAGAAAAAGTCCGTCACCATCAGCGACATCGCCAAGCGGGTCGGCATGACCACCATCACGGTGTCCCGCGCGCTGAGCAAACCCGACCTGGTCAAGCCGGCCACCCTGGCGCGCATCCTCGAAGTGGCGCGGGAGCTGGACTACGTGCCCAACGCCTTCGCCCGCGGGCTCAAGCGCAGTGAAAGCCTGATCATCGGGGTGATCACCGCCTCCGTGGACAACCCGTTCTACAGCGAGATGATCAAGGCGATTTCCCGCGAGGCGAAAAAGCACGGCTACACCATCATGCTGGTGGACACCGACGAACTTGAAGAACTGGAAAGCAAAGCCGTGGACACCCTGCTCGGCTATCGCGTGGCGGGGATCATCCTGTCGCCGGTCTCCGATGAGCCGAACTACCAACCCGATTACCTGGAACGCCTGGGCAATGGCAAGACCCCGGTGGTGCTGCTCGACCGCACGATCCATGACAGCCCGTTCAGCCGCGTGGTGCTCGACAACTACCACAGCGGCATACAGGCCGCCCATTACCTGCTGCGCCAGACCCCGCACCTCAAGCGCCTGCTGGTGCTGACCGGCCCCGAGCATTCGCGCATCACCGTGGAGCGCCTCAAGGGCCTGCGCGAAGTCCTGGCTGAGCACCCCCACGTGCAGGTTGAAGTACAGGCCGGCGACTACACGCTGATGCCGTCCTACCTGCACACCCTCGACTACCTGGCCGAACACTCGGCGCCGGATGCGATCATGGGTTTCAACCAGTTGATCACCCTCGGCGCCCTGCGTGCGCTGCGCATGCACAACATCCCCCATGACAGCCTGACCATCTGCGGCATCGACCGCCTGCCCTTCGCCGATATCTTCGGCGTGCCGATCGCCTGCGTCGCCCACGACGCGTCCCTGGCCGGCAGCAGCGCGGTACGCCTGCTGCTCGACCGCCTCGAAGACCCCTTCAAGCCACGGGACAAGGTGGTGATCGCCGGCCTGCTGGAAAACGGCTAGCGGCTGGTGTAGCCGCCATCGATGGGCAGGCTGACGCCGCTGATCATGCTCGCCGCCTGGCTGAGCAGGAACAGCACCGGCAAGGCAACTTCCACAGGGTGTGCAAAGCGCCCAAGGGGAATGGCCGCCAGGGCCGGGTCGCGCTTGGCCGGCGCGGACCAGGCCATGGTCGCCATCGGCGTCAGCGTGACCGTCGGGTTGACGCTGTTCACCCGAATGCCGAAGCGGCCCCACTCGGCGCATTGCACGCGGGTGATTGCATCGAGCGCAGCCTTGGAAGCGCAGTAGCCGAGGTGATCGTCCAGGGCCACCAATGAAGCCTGGCTGGAGACGTTGACGATGCTGCCGGCGATCTGCGCTTCGATCATCTTCGCCGCCACACGGCTGGCGACTTGGGCGGCGGCCCGGGCGTTGACGTTCATCACCTGATCAAAGGCTTCGGCGCTGATGGCGGCGGCGGGTTCCAGGCGCGAGATACCGGCGCAGTTGACCAGGCCGTGCAAGGGCGGCAGGTCTTGCAGGGCCCGGTCGAGGGCGGCGCTGTCGGCGATGTCCAGGCACAGAGTGTGGCAGCCGAGCGTGGCCAAGGCCTGGGCATCGCGGCCCAGGGCGAAGACATCGGCGCCGCTGGCGATCAGTTGCACGGCGATTTCACGGCCGATGCCGCTGCTGGCGCCCGTGACAAGAATGCGGTGGTGGGTGAAGTCGAAGGCTGCGTTCATGGTCACTGTTCCATAGACGATGAAGATCCCCTGTGGGAGCTGGCTTGCCTGCGATAGCGGAGTGTCAGCCAATCCATCTGGTACTGATACACCGCAATCGCAGGCAAGCCAGCTCCCACATTGGAATGGGTTGATTCAATGAGATTGCAAGGTGTGCATGATCGGTTTCAGGGCCGGATACAGCTTCAAATACTCGGCAAACGCGTGGTCGTAGGTGGCGATAGTTTCCCGCTTGGGCTGTGCCCGCAACGCCAGTTGTACCCAGCCTTTGTCCATCTCCCCATCACTCACCAACCCCACCGTGTGCGCTGCCAGCAAGGCCGCGCCCAACGCTGCTTCCACCTCCTGCACGATGGTGTACACCGGGTAGCGCGTGACATCGGCGATGATCTGCATCCACAAATCCGAATGGCTCGCGCCGCCCACCACGATCAGGCGCGGGTCCAGCGAATGCGCACCGCGCGTGCCCGCTTCGATGTTGTGCCGCAGGGCAAAACTCACGCCCTCCAGCACCGCCCGGTACAGGTGGATGCGCGTGTGATACAGGTTCAACCCGACAAAACTGCCACTGGCGCGGTCGTCCCAGACCGGGCTGCGCTCGCCCATCAGGTAGGGCAGGAACACCAGGCCTTCACTGCCCGCCGGGATCTTCGTCGCCGCCTGCTCCAGCAGCACCAGGCTGTCCTGGCCGGTGGCCTTGGCCTGCTGCTCTTCGGCCTGGCAGAACTGCTCGCGAAACCAGCTGACCGACGCGCCCGCCGTGATCGCGCCGCCGAAGATGTACAGGTCGCGGTGGCCGTTGTAGACGTGGGGCATGCTGACCAGGCCGTGATGGGCATCCACCTGTTGGTTCAGGTAGCCCCAGCACATGCTGGTGCCGATCATCGCCACATGGTTGCCCGGCTGCGTCACGCCCGCCGCCAGCGTGGCCATGGCCGCATCGACGCCACCGGCCAGGATCGGCGTGCCTGCCTGCAGGCCCAGACGCGTCGCCCAATCCGCCAACAAACCACCCACGATTTCCCCGGAATACACCAGCCGCTCCGGCATCATCGCCTGCGGGATGCCCAATGCATCGAGCATCTCAGCAGACCAGCCGCGCGCCTTCACGTCGTAGACGCCACCGATGTTGCCCGCGCTGCTGTGGTCCACCGCCAACTCGCCCGTGAGGCACCAGTTGATGTAGCTGTTGGGCGGCAGCAAGTAGCGCGTGCTGGCCCACACCTCAGGTTGATGCTGTTTGAGCCAGAGCATCTTGGTGAAGCCGTAGTAGCTGTCGACCGAGTTGCCGGTGACCTCGAACAACCGCGTGAGGTCAACGTTTTCCCGCACCCACGCGACCTGCTCGCTCGCGCGGCGGTCCATCCAGATCAGGCACGGGTGCAGCGGCGTCATCTGCGCGTCCACCGCAATCCCCGAACCGCCATACAGGCTGCTGATGCACAGCGCCTTGACTTGCGCCTTGGCAACACCGGCCTCTGCCATGCACTGCGCCACGCAGGCCTCAACCGCCTCCAGCCAGACCTGCGGCCATTGCTCGGCCCAGCGCACTTTCGGGGTATCCACGCGATACCCCTGGCTGTGCTGGGCGATGATCGTGCCTTGACCATCCACCAGCAGCGCCTTGGTGCTCTGGGTCCCTATGTCGACCCCCATCACGTAGCTCATGCTCAGACCACCGGCTTCAACAGCACCTTGATCGACTTGGTCGAGTTGGCCAGCTCAAAGGCTTCGGCCCAGTCGTCCAGCGGAAAGTCATGGGTGACGATGCCTTTGGAGGTAACCAGGCCACGCTCGAACAGGTCAATGGCGATCGGGTAGCAATACGGCCCCAGGTGCGCACCACGCACGTCCAGTTCCTTGCGGTCGCCGATGATCGACCAGTCGACGCTGGTCTCGGCGCCGAACACGCTGAACTCGACAAAGCGGCCGAGCTTGCGGATCAAGTCCAGGCCCTGGGTGACGCCGGCCGGCACGCCGGTGGTCTCGATGTACACGTCGCAGCCATAGTTGTCGGTCAGGCCGTTGATGATTTCACGGGCGTTGTCCCGCGAGGGGTTGATGACCACGTCGGCGCCGAATTTTTTCGCCAGTTCAAGGCGCTCGTCGACCATGTCGATCACGACCAGTTTCTTCGGGGTTTTCAACGCGGCCACCTGGACCATGCACAGCCCGAGGGTGCCGGCGCCTGCGATCACCACCACGTCGTCGAGCTGGATATCGCCGCGGTTGACGGTATGGATCGAGCACGCCATGGGCTCCACCAGCGCCGAATCCTCCAGCGATACCGACTCCGGAATCTTGTGTACGATGGCGGTCTTGGGAATGCGCATGAACTGGGCCATGCCGCCTTCGGCCACTTCACGCTGGAAGCCGAAGATGTTGTGTACTTCGCACATCCAGTACTTGCCGGATTTGCAGAAGCGGCACTTGCCACACGGCACGATCTGCTCGGCGATGACCTTGTCACCCACCTTGACCTCAAAGTGCTCCTCGGCACCCTCGCCTGCCTCCACCACGTAGCCGAAAAACTCGTGCCCCGGCACCACCGGTGCCTTGACCCACGGGTTGTCGCCGCCCCAGAACATCGCCGCCCCCGAGTGGCATTTGCAGTCACTGGCGCAGATGCCGCAGGCGGCGATGCGGATCACCAGTTCATTGGGCCGCGCTTGGGGTTTGCCGATGCGTTGCAGGCGATAGTCTTTCGGGCCGTGGCAGACGACGGCTTGCATTTCGGTGTGCTTGTCCATGGTGTGGGTCCTGTTTTTGTTAGAAGGTTATTTGTGGCGCTGACGGCTGATAAAAATCGCCAGCAAAATGATCCCGCCCTTGATCACGCTCTGGACGTAGGGCGACACGCCCAGCATGTTCAGGCCGTTGTTCAACACACCCAGCAGCATGGCGCCGAGCAAGGTGCCGACGATGACCCCGCGCCCACCGGCAATCGAGGCGCCACCGAGTACCACGGCGGCAATCGCATCCAGCTCGAACGACACGCCGGCATTCGGCTGGCCACTCATCAGGCGTGACGTCAGCACCAGCCCGGCAATCGCCGCAGTCAGGCCACTGATGCCGTACACCAGCAACTTGAAGCGCGCGGCGCGCACACCCGACAAACGCACGGCTTCTTCATTGCCGCCGATGGCGTAGATGTAGCGGCCGATGCGCGTGTGTTGCAGCAGCACATAGGCTGCGGCGTAGGTGATCAGCATGATCAGGATCGGCACCTCGATGCCGAACAGACTCTGGCGGCCGAAGAAGCCAAACCACTCCGGCAACCCGGAGATCGGGTAGCCGTCGGTGTACATCAGGCCCAGGCCCCGGGCGATGCCCATGGTCGCGAGCGTGACGATGATCGGCGGCATGTGCAGGTAGGCGACGAACAGGCCGTTGCCAATGCCGAAGGCCACGCCGATCAGCATCCCGGCGCCGATGGCCAACCCAGGCGGCAGCCCCGCCACCATCAGCCCGGCTGTCAGCGTGCCGGACAAGGCCATCACCGGCCCCACCGACAAGTCGATGCCGCCGGTGAGGATCACGCAGGTCATGCCCACGGCGATGATCGCGTTGATCGACACCTGGCGGGCGATGTTCGACAGGTTGCTGGTGGTGAGGAAGGTGTCGCTGGCCAGGATCATCACCAGCGTCACCACCACCAGCCCCACAAAGGGGTAAAACGCCGGCGAGCGCACCAGCCGCGCCAGGTTCAGGCGCAACGGGCTGGTGCCTGGGGTGTTAATGGACATATTCACTTGAGCCCCCTGTTGCATGGCGCATGACCTCTTGAGGATTGACGGCAGACGCTTCCAGTACCTTGACGATGGCGCCCTTGTGGAACACGGCGACGCGGTCGCACATGCCGATGACTTCCGGCAGTTCGGAAGAAATCATGATGATTGCGTAGCCCTGCTCAGTGAGGCTGCGCATCAAGGCGTAGATCTGCGCCTTGGCGCCGACGTCGATGCCACGGGTGGGCTCATCGAACACCAGCACATCGCAGTGATGGTTGATCCAGCGCGCGATCACCACCTTTTGCTGGTTACCGCCACTGAGGTTGAACACCCGGCTTTCGCCGCTGGGCGCCTTGATCGACAGTTGTTTCATCAGGCTGTCGACACTGGCGCATTCACGGCCCTTGTCGATCAGGCCACTGGCGTTCTGGTATTTGGGCAGGTTGTTCAGGGAGATGTTTTCGCGAATGCTGAAATCCGTAATCAGCCCTTCGCTCTTGCGGCTTTCCGGGAGCAGGCCGATGCCATGGGCCAGGGCCTGGGCCGGGTCATCCAGGGTGATTTTTTCACCGCGCAGCCACACGTCTTTGCTCACCGACGGCAGCGCGCCCATCATGCCCAGCGCCAGCTCGGTGCGACCGGAGCCGACCAGGCCGGCAAAGCCAAGAATCTCGCCCTTGTGTAATTGGAAGGTGTTGTGGGGACCATTGCGCACCAGTTGTATGTCCTTGACCTCCAGCAGCAGCGGGCCGCGCGCCGTTGTCGGCTTGGGTGGAAAACTGCTTTCCAGGCGGCGTCCGACCATCATTTCCACCAGGCGGTCGATGTCGCTGTCAGCCACATCGGTCACGCCCACATTGCCGCCGTCGCGCAGCACGCTGATGCGGTCGCATACCTGGAAAATCTCCTCCAGGTGGTGGGAGATAAAAATCACCGCCACGCCCTGGCGCTTGAGCTCGCGCATGATGTCGAACAGCAGCTCGGCTTCGCTAGGGGTGAGGGTTGCGGTGGGTTCGTCCAGCACCAGCAGGCGCGCATCCAGGGCCAGGGCCTTGGCGATTTCGACGAACTGCTGCTCGGCCACGCTCAGGTGCTTGACCGCGCACTGCAGGTCCAGGGTGACCCCCAGGCGTTTGAACAGGGCCTCGGACACCTCGACCATTTCGCGCTTGCGCAACAGGCCGAAGCGGTTGCTCAGCTCATGGCCGAGGAAGATGTTTTCCACGGCGGTGAGGTAAGGAATCAGGCTGAATTCCTGGAACACGATGCCGATGCCGGCGGCGATCGCATCGCGATAAGTCGCAAACTGCCGGGCCTGACCGTCGATCAGGATCTGCCCTTCGTCCTGATGCTCGACGCCGCCCAGGATCTTCATCAGGGTCGACTTGCCCGCACCATTTTCCCCCAGCAACGCGTGGATCTCGCCCCGCTCCACTTGCAGGTTGATGGACTTGAGGGCTTGCACCCCCGGGTAACGCTTACAGATGTTTTCCAGCTTCAGAAGACTGCTCATACCGCCGACCTCGTGCTCAGAAGGATGACCGGGGCCCCACGCATGGCGCGGGGCCGGGGCGATTTACCAGCTGAAGTCCTTGGCCTTGGCCTGGTCGATCAGGGTGATGTCCACCGGAATCGTGGCGGGCACTTGCGAGCCCCACTTCTTGGCCAGGGCGATACCCAGGGCGAGGCGGATCTGGTCGCGGGGGTACTGGGCCGAGGTGGCGATGAACTTGCTGCCGGGTTTCTGGATCGCCTTGATCGCTTCCGGCGCACCGTCGACGCTCACCAGTTTCACGTCCAGGCCACTGGCTTCGATGGCCGACAACGCGCCGAGGGAGCCGTTGTCATTCACGCTGAAAATGCCCTTGAGGGTGGGCTGGGCCTGCAGCATGTTTTCGGTGACGGTCAGCGCCTGGTCACGTTCCTGCTTGCCGTTCTGGATGCTGACAATCTTGATGTCCGGGTGCTTGGCCACGGCCTCTTTGCAACCGCGCACGCGCTCGAGGATAGGCACCACGGCGATGCCGTCGAGGATGGCGATATTGCCTTTGTCGCCGATGTTCTTGGCCAGGTATTCACAGGCCTGGAAACCGGCGTCGAAGTTTTTTGAACCGACAAAGGCGTCCAGCGGGCCGTCGGCCTGGGCGTCTACCGCGACCACCACAACGCCGGCGGCATGGGCGGATTTGACGGCCGACTGTACGCCGACCGAGTCGGTGGGGTTGATCAGCAGGATGTCGATGCCTTTTTGCAGCATGTCCTCAACGTCGCTGACTTGCTTGGACACGTCGTGGCGGGCATCGGTGATGATCAATTTCGCGCCGATGGTCGCGCCCGCTTCTTCCAGGGCGTTTTTCATGGTGACGAAATAGGGGTTGTTGATTTCTTGGAAGGAAGCGCCGATGCGGATGGGTTTGGCGGCGTCGGCGAACGCCTGAGTGCCGAGGGTGATGCTGACGGCCAGTAAACACAGGGTTTTCGGGAGCATTTTCATGGCGTGGGTCTCTGTTTTGTTTTTATTGTTAGAGCAAATGTTATCGTTAACATTTTGTGGGAAGTTAGCAAGGTTGGGGGGAAGGTGCAAGCTGCCGTTGGTCGGGCTTTGGGGGCATATCCGTTATTGGGTGATGGCGGCTTATGGTTTCGCCCTTACGGCGACTCACTTTGGAAAAGAGCCCCAAAGTAAGCAAAGGGCTCTTGCCCCAACACTCGGCACCTCGCTCACGCTCGGTGTGCCCGTAATCCGACAGTGATTTGGGGGGCCGCCGCCACGCGCCATCCATGGCGCGGGGCGGCTAAGCCGGCGTCCTGCCGGCTTACCCCCCAAATCCCTGCCGAATTCCGGCCAGCGTGTTTGACGGGGCGCCTAAGATCAAAATCAAGATCAAAAGCAAGAGCACAGCGGCCTGACAGCCGGCTTGAGTGGTGTGGAGCAAAGGCAAAAGCAAAGGCAAACGCGGTCCACTGTAGGAGCCGGCTTGTCGAATCGTCGCACCGCGGCGATGGTGGTTAACGATGACGCAAAAAAACCAGGCATAACGCCGAGCCTCACTGTGGGAGCTGGCTTGCCTGCGATGGCATCGATTGGGTGTGCCTGATGTACCGAGGTGTCTGTATCGCAGGCAAGCCAGCTCCCACAGTTGACCCAGGCCGACAGTCAGATACCGGTCGGCTACCAGGCCGCCGCGTCTGCTTTTGATTTTGATCTTAGGCGCCCCGTCAAACACGCTGGCCGAACGCAGGCTTGAATCCGTGGGTAACCCGGCAGGACGCCGGGTTAGCCGTCCTGGGCCAAGGATGGCCCATGACGGCGGCCCACGGATTCAAGCCTGGGTTCGGGCACACCGAGCCTAAGCGAGGTGCCGAGTGTTGGGGCAAGAGCCCTTTTGGTTACTTTTGGCTGGGCCGGCATTCCGGGCTCTTTTCCAAAAGTGACCCGCCGTAAGGGCGGAACCAATATCAGCCCCCCCCAAATACCGGATATACCCCCAAGCAAAACCCCGCCCACCGACTAAGCTCACACCCCAACAAAAAAAACACCGAGCCCAAGCCATGCCCCACCCCACCGAAACCTTCCGCGCCCACTACCGCGCCAACGTCCACCCCCGCTACAACCCCTGGCTGCACGCCGCATTCGTACTCGGCTACGGCGCAACCTGCATCACCCTGGCCTGGTCCTCCACCCACAGCATCACCCCACTCCAGTGGCTGACCGTCCCCCTGACCCTGGTGTTCTTCAACCTGTGCATCTACCTCGTGCACCGCCACCTCGGCCACCACAAACACACCTTCGCCCGGCTGTTCTACGCCCGACATACCGGTGACCACCACAGTTTTTTCACCCCCGGCCACATGACCTACGACAGCCCCCGGGACTGGCGTGTGATCCTCTTCCCCGCCTGGTTGATCGTGCTGCACAGCCTGGCGATCACCCTGCCCGCCTGGTGGTTGCTCAAGCAACTGAGCCCCAACGTCGCCGGGCTTTTCGCCGGATGCATGCTGCTGGGCTACCTGCTCTACGAAGTGTTCCACGCCTGTGAACACCTGCCCGCCGAACACCCGGTGGCGCGCCTGCCGTGGATCCGGCAGATGCACCGCCTGCACGCCCTGCACCACCGCCGCGAGCTGATGCAAGGGCGCAACTTTAATATCGTTTTCCCCCTGATGGACTACCTGTTCGGCACCCTGCACTGGGAGCCGAACGCCCACGACAACCAGGAACCGTCATGAGTACCCGTCCCAAGAAACTGCGTCATCTGCTGTTCGTATTGCTGTTGGCCGTAATTGCCTTTTTGCTGTTGATGCCGACCAAGGTGCAGCCGGTGAACTGGTCGCCACCCAAGGCGCCGTCGATGAAAGAGGGGCCCTTTGCCGAAAACCAGCGGCTCAAGGATGTACAACGGATCGGCGCCCAGGACATCGCCGGGCCCGAGGCCCTGCTGTTGGATGCCCAGGGTTTTCTGATCAGCGGGCTGCATGACGGGCGCATCATCCGCACCTCACCCGACAGCCACACCCTGGAAGTACTGGCCAACACCGGTGGGCGGCCCCTCGGTATGGCACTGCACCCGGATGGGCGCCTGATCATTGCCGACGGGATCAAGGGCTTGCTCGCACTGGATGCGAACCGCCAGCTCGTGCCCCTGAGCAGCAGCGCCAATGGTGTGCCCTTCGGCTTTACCGATGACGTGACCGTGGACGCCAGCGGGCGCTATGCCTACTTCAGCGATGCATCGAGCCGCTGGGGCTATGGGCAGGATGGCGAAGCCGTGATCGAACACGGCGGGGATGGCCGGCTGTTGCGCTATGACTTCAGCAACGGCAGCACCGAGGTACTGCTCGATCATCTGCAATTTGCCAACGGCGTTGCCCTCGGCCCGGATGAAAACTACGTGCTGGTCAATGAAACCGGCGCCTATCGCATCAGCCGCTACTGGCTCAAGGGCGAGCGAGCGGGCAGCCACGACCTGTTTATCGACAACCTGCCAGGCCTGCCGGACAACCTCAGTTTCAACGGCCACGACCGTTTCTGGGTGGCGTTGTACTCGCCACGCAACCCGCTGCTGGATGGTTTCGCCGGTTACCCGTTGCTGCGCAAGGTGATGGTTCGGGCGTTGATGGTGGTGCCCAAGCCCATCGAGCGCAAAGCCTTCGTGCTGGGATTGGACACCGAGGGCAAGGTCATCGCCAACCTGCAGGATGGCAGCGCGGGTAACTATTCACCCATCACCACCGCCCGGGAATACGGCGACTGGCTCTACCTCGGTTCGCTGAAAAGCACGAGCATGGCGCGCCTGCCGCTGAAGCTGGCCTTGGCCCGGGAATAAAAAAAGGGGCAGCCCTTGCAGGCTGCCCCTCCTCGTTCACTCAGTGCATCAATGGATGATGTCCTGGGTGCAGATATGCCCGAAGGTCACGTAAGGCACGTTGTCGCCGCCCACGCCCACACCCGGGAACTCGTCCAGCTCGATCCGCCAGCCGCCGAAGTTGAAGGTGGTGGCCCAGTTGTACTTCACGCCGGTGCTGCTGTCCGGGTAATCCACGCGGTACTCGCCGAAGCAACCGCCCAGTGCCGCACCCGAAAGAGACGCACCTGCGCTGTCGGTGGAGGCCTTGAAGTCGGTCCAGTTGAACTCGGTGCCAGTGAAGTGTTTGTCAACGCGCAGCACCGGGGTAACGCCCAGCAGCGGTGCGCCCGTGGAGTCGGACCATTGGGTGTTCCAGGTCAGGTTCCGTGCCGCCTGGGTGGCCATCCAGAAGATCGTGCTCGGCACGCGGACCACGTTGTCGCCCTTCACGTCGAAGCTGTTCAGGCGCGGTGCCGACCCCAGGGTGAGCTTGTACTGGGCGGTAGGGTCCTGGACCACGGCCGGGTTGGCCCGCACACGAACCTGGGCCACATAGCCCGGCGTGACACCGGAGAGGGTCATGCTGTTACCGGCCGGCACCACCACCCAGTTGTTGCCCTCCAGGCGCTCAAAGATCCACTGGTTACGCACGCCCTTCTGATCATCGCTCAAGGCCATCGCCACGTTCTGGCCACGGGTGGCCTGGAAGGCGAAGTAGTCGATATCGTTGGGGTTGTCGATATTGCCCGTCACGCGGTTCAAGGCATCAGGCAGCACAAACGAGGTCTGCGGGGTGTCGTTGGGTTCATAGGCATCGATGTTGAAGTCCACCCCTACGCCAAAACTGAACTGGGCGTTGTTGGCCTCATTGGCCACCATGTACCAGTAGTAGTCACCTGCCGGCAGCACGGCGCTCAGGTATTCATCGGCATTGCCCGGGTTGTCGGACGTACCGAGAAGCTCCAGGTTGCCCTGGCCATCGTCGCGGAACAGGCTCAGCGACATGTTGGCACCCGCACTCTGGTCAACCAATTGCACCAGCGCACGACCGTTCTGTGGCAGGTGGAAGTGGTAGGGGAAATCCTGACCGGTCTGCACTTCGCTCAGGGTGTAGAGGGTGTTGATGTCCAGCGTCGGGAACAGCGGTGCAAACTCGGCCGCCGCGACCTTGAGCTTGTCCTGGTCGGGCTTCTTCAGCTCGCTGTCGACGGTGGCAACGGCGGAGAGTTTCGCCGCCTTGCTCGCCACGGCCTTGGCCGGCGCTTTTGCGGTCATGGCCGCCTTGAGCTTCTGCTGAAGCGGGGAGGCAACCGGCTTGGCGTCGAGCTTGCCACCGGACTTGAGGGCTTTGTGCACCGCCTCCTTGACGGCCTGGGCGCTCACCTTGGGGAGGGCTTGCGAAGGATATTGTTCGGCCAGGGCAAAGGCCGAGACAAAGCAGGAGGCCGCCATGGCCGCGCCCAACATAAAGGCTTTTTTCGATTTCATTTTTTATCCATCCATAGTTAAAAACTGAAGTTCAGGTGACATCCGGTCACCTGGGATGGAATCTAGCCAGATACTGTATGCATGTCCAGTATTTTTATGAAATTTTCTTCACCTAGTAGCCGGTCATTTCCAGATAGCCGACCCCGCCGTCGAACTGCACCGGCCCTTCCCAGTAAGGAATGCTCAGGTTCATCCAGGCCTTCGGGTTGACCGCCTGGGGGGTGATATCCAGCTGTTTGCCGGGGATTTTCAACGACCAGCGCGTGGGAATACGGCGCCCGTCGATGTCGGTGGTGGCCAGTGGCGTGAGCTGGATGTCGGCGTTGTGCAAGGTCTGGGTGCGGCCCTGCGCATCGATCCAGGTGCCCGTCAGGTAACCCCCGCCGTCGGTTTGCCGCACGCGAAACAGCATCAACTGTTCGCCACGGTCCAGGTGCAGGGAGAACCAGTCCCAGCCGGTCTGGCTGGCGGCCAGGGGCTGGCTGCTCCACTCGCGGTCGAGCCAGGCGGTGCCACTGACCTGATACGCCTTGCCATCGATCGTCACGCTGCCGCTGGCGGTGAAAAACGGCTGGCTGTAGTAATACGACGCCTGGCCCTGATCGGATTTGCGGCTGTAGCCGTTGTCACCTTGCAGCACCAACGGGCGGCTGGAGGTCAGGTGCAAGTCGTAGGCGAACTGCGGGCCGTGGGCCTTGAGTTGCATGTCGGCCAGGGGGTTTGCGGCGCCGGGGCGAGTGGCGAAGTTCCAGTCGTCGATCCACGCATTGAACGGCGCCGCCTGGGCCCCCGCCTGGCCAACACCCCCACGCGCATAACGCTCAGCGGCGTAATGCCGGGTGACCGACGTGACAGCCGCGTGCCCCAGCCAGATCGTCGGGTCCTGCCACCCCGCCTGTGCCGGCCCGGCCTTGAGGGCGTTGCGGAACAAGGTCCACTGCACGCCGAACACATTGCCCTCGGCATCCTTGAGATTGGCAGTGACGTACCACCATTCGATGCGGAAACCGGCGTGAGGCCCATGGTCCTCGGGAAAGCTGAACACCTTGCCCGGCACCACCTGGGCAAAGTCCGCCGCCGCGCTGCCCAAGCCGGCGAAACTCTCCTGGGGTGCGGGCGCCTGATCGCAGGCACTCAACAGCACCAACAAGGCCACGACCAGCAACGCCTTAATCTTCATGGGCAAAGGTCCTCAGCAAATCCGCCGGGCGACTGCGGTACAACTGCCACAGCGGCCAGGCCGACGCCAGGGACGTGGCCAACATCGCCAGCCCCAGCAATTGCGCCAGTTGCCACGGGAACACCTGCAACGGCAGGCGCCAACCGAACGCCTGCACATTGATCACCGCGTCCAGGCACCAGGCCAGCAACAGGCCCAGGGGCAACGCCAGCACCAGGGTCAACAGCGCCAGCAGCCAGGTCTGCGCCAGGTTGAGCAGCATCAGTTGGCGGCGCGTCACCCCCAGCGCCCACAGCGGCGCGAGCTGGCCGAGGCGGCTCTGGCTCTGGGTCAACAGGCTGATGAACAGTGCCACGCCGGCCACGCCGAGGGTAAGGCTGTTCAGCGCGGCGGTGGCGGCAAAGGTGCGTTCGAACACCTGGCTCGAATAGCCCTTGAGCTGCTGTTGATCGACAATGTGGCTGTCCTCCAGCGCAAATGCGTGCTGCACGTCCCGCACCAGCGGCGCCACATCCTCGGGCGCCATGCGCAGGTTAAAGCGGGCCGGTGACAGCGTCGGCCAATGGGCCAGCAAGTGGGTGGAATTGACCAACACGTGGCCCTTGGGGTTGCCGTAGTCGGCGTAGATGCCCACCACCGCGGGTGACCAGTGCCCCTGAGGCGTGGGGATACTCACCCGATCACCCAGTCGCACGTTCAAGCGCCGCGCCAGTTGCTCGCTGAGCATCAAGGTGTCGCCCTGCTGCAACTGGTCCCACGGTTGATTAACCGCGTCAAGCAAAGGCCAGTGCTGGCGATAGGTAGGGTCGTCGATCACCCCGAACACATCGGCCGGCCAACCTTGCAACTGCGTCGACACTTGCCAGGTCGGCAGCACCGTTTTCACCGTTGGCTGCTGCGCCAACCAATGGCTCATTTGTTCGGCCTGCGCCGGGTTCTGCGGATTGAGATACAGCTCGGCGGTAAGGCGTTGCTCCAGCCAATTATTGAAGGTCTGGCGAAAGCCCGAAGTCATGGAACCCGCGCCGATGTTCGCCGCCAGCGCCAACAGCAGCGCCATCAACGCCAGGCTCAACGCCGGCAGTTGCTGGCGACAGTCCGCAAGAAACCATTGCCCCAGCACCGAGCGGCTGCGCCCGAGCACCGCCTTCAATACCGCATTGAGGATCACCGGCAAACCCAGGGCAGCCCCCAACAGCAACGCGGCCATCAGCACAAAACCGGCGGCCAGGCTGTTGCCCAATCCCAGCGCCAACAACGCAACCAGCAACGCTGCAGCCGCCACCCAACCCTGGCGTCGCAACCAGCGCCCATGGGCTTCGTGCCAGGCCTGGGCATTGGCCAGGGCCAGCAACGGCAGGCGCGCTGCTCGCCACAGGCTGCCTGCCCCTGCCAACAGTGCACCGAGCAGGCTCAAACCCAACCCGCTCAACCACCAGCCAGGGCTCAAGCTCAACTGGCCGGGCACTTCGGCGCCGTACAAGCCACGCAAGCTGGCCGCCACGTCCGGCAGCAGCAGGCTGGCCACCAGGTAACCGCTGGCCACGCCGAGCACGCCACCGAGCAGCGACAACACGCCCAGCTCCACCCCCAGGCTGAGGATCAGCATCCGCGCACTGACCCCGCAGGCGCGCAAGGTACGCAGCAGCCCGCGCCGCTGCTCCAGCGCCAGGCCGATGGCGGCATGCACGATAAACAGTCCTACCACAAACGACAGCAAGCCCAGGGCGTCGAGGTTCAGGTGAAAGCTTTCGGTCAGCCGTGAGAGGTTGTTGTCCTCGGCCTGATGCAGTTGCAACTCGGCAGGCGGAGTGGGATGGGTGGCGGCAAAGGCGTTGTCCAGCAGCAGCCGCGACAAACGCCCAGGCATCTCCAGCAAGGGTTGGGCAAAGCCGATGTCGGTAAGCAACAACCCGGGGGCCATGTCCGTTTGAACCTGCAACGGCGGCAAGGCCTGCCCGTTTGCCGCCTGCGGTTGATCACCCGGGTGCAGCCCCAGGGATTGCAATGTCTGCGGGGCCACCCAAGTACGTCCCGGCGGCGCGAAGAACGCGGCCATCTGCGCCTGGCTCAGGCGTTGCCCGGCCACTGCGGCATTACCGGGTAATGACACGGGATCGATGCCCATCAGTTGCAGGCGCACCTCCTCATGCCCCTTGAGCACCACCCGCCCCTGCACCACCGGCGACACCGGCCACCCCGCGCG
The DNA here is from genome assembly GCF_024810135.1 of Pseudomonas sp. BIGb0164. Classification (NCBI taxonomy): domain Bacteria; kingdom Pseudomonadati; phylum Pseudomonadota; class Gammaproteobacteria; order Pseudomonadales; family Pseudomonadaceae; genus Pseudomonas; species Pseudomonas sp. BIGb0164. The sequence continues at coordinate 221,194 of NZ_JANUEA010000012.1, forward strand.
ACGTAGTTGGGCAAACAGGGCCTGGGGGAAGCTCGATGCACCGGTCGCACTGAGGCTGGCTTGAGGCTCACCGCCAATCAATTGGCTGGCGCGGGCGTAGCTGTCCCGCGCCTGGCTGTTGAGGGCCTGCACACCGGTCAACAACGCCGTGGCCAGCCACAGCCCGGTCAACACGCTGAAGAACTGCACGGGATGGCGCCGCCAGTGGCTCAGCAGCGCACGCAACGCCCAATAAAAAACAGCCACCTCAACGCGCGTCCGCCGGTACGACGCGGCCACGCTGCAACATCACCTGGTGGTCGAGCCGTGCGGCAATGCGCGGGCTGTGCGTGACCATCAGCAGACTGGTGGGGCTGTCGCGCAACAGGTCCAGCAACAGTTGCAGCACGTCATCGCTGGTGGCTTCGTCGAGATTGCCGGTGGGTTCATCGGCCAGCAACAAGCCCGGCCGCGAGGCCAATGCGCGCCCCACCGCCACCCGCTGCTGCTGGCCTCCGGAGAGCTGCTCCGGATAGCGCTTGAGCAAGTCGCCCAGCCCCAGGCGCTCTACAAGGTGCGCCTGCCACTGCGGGTCAAGACGCCCGGCCAGGCGCGCCTGGAACGCCAGGTTGTCCTCCACGCGCAAACTGCCGATCAGGTTGAACTGCTGGAACACCAGGCCGATCTCGGTGCGCCGCCAGTGGGCCAGTTGCGCCTCACTCAATTGGTCAAGGCGCTGCTCGCCCACCTGGATGCTGCCACCGTCCACTCGGTCGAGGCCGGCCACCAGGTGCAGCAAGGTGCTCTTGCCACTGCCCGACTCGCCCATCAGCGCCAGGCTGCTGCGCGCCGCCAAGTGCAAGTCGACACCTGCCAGCACCGCCAGGGGCCCTTGCGCGGTGGCGTAACTTTTGAGAACACCTTGCACGTGCAACATACATACGCTCGCTCGGGGGACTGCCAACGAGGATAACGGCTGACTTTGCGCGCCGTGCGAATTTTTCACATGGATTTCACCGGCCGCCCACCCATGCCTCTCTACATTGCCCTCCACGCGTCGTAGAGCGGCAACTTGTTAGTTGCCAGTGACGGCAACTTTTAACAGCTGGATGTTCAGCGAAAAGACAGCAGCCCTGTGACAGTCTCCTACTCCACTACGGGCATCCGTCAATGCGCTGCGCCTGTTTGATAACAACACTGCCAACAGTGCCCATGGTGAATAGTGTGGTTGACCTTACCCTGACCAAACCGCGTGTGCGCCGAGGCCTTTTCAGACGATTGAAAAGGCTCTGGCTGGGCATGGCCATCGTCAGCCTGCTGGTGTCCGGTTTCGTGTTCTGGCCTCGGTCGCCGACGAACCTGGGCGTGCGCAACCACCTGATCAACTCCGGGCTCCTGGCCAGTTGGCGCAACGGCGACGTGGTGGTGCTGGTACGCCATGAAGAACGCTGCGACCGCTCGAAAAATCCCTGCTTCGGTCCGGCCGACGGCCTCACGATCAACGGCACGCAGCACGCCAGCGAACTGGGCAAAGCCTTCCACGCCCTGGGCATGCAGGCGACGGACGTGCTCAGCAGCCCCACCACTCGCACCGCCCAGACGTCACTGTTCGTCTTCGGCAAGACCGAGCTGTCCGCCGGCCCGCTGGCCATCTGTGGAGACGCCATGGGTGAAGAGATCCTCAGCAACAAACGCCCCGACCACAACCTGGTGCTGATCACGCACAGCGCGTGCATCAACGACTTCGAACAGGCCTTGGGGTTCCCCCATGCCATCACCGCCGAATACGGCAGCGCGCTGTTCGTCAAGGTACTGCCCAATGGCAAGTTCAAGACCCTGGGCATTATGAACAGCCAGGATTGGCCCGCCGCGCTCAAACAACTTTAAACACACTTTTTTACATATCCAGCGGCTGTCGTGTTCAGCAAAACGACAGCCCGTTTCTGGCATGTTTAGTTGTGCCTGTTAGTTAGGGACGCCATGATTATTTTCAGTGACTTAGTGAACACTTTGATGTTTTGCACTACTACTTTCCTGCACCCTTTTTCTGCCACTGAACGTCAAGGAGCGACGTTTTTATGACCCGTTTGAAACCCCTGCCCGTGTTGCTGCTGGCCTTCGCCGTGTTCTACCTGTTGCCCATGGGCCTGCATGGCTTGTGGATTCCGGATGAAACACGCTACGCCCAGATCAGCCAGGAAATGCTCCTGAGCGGCAACTGGGTGGCACCGCACTTCATGGGTGTGCGCTACTTCGAAAAACCGTCTGCCGGCTACTGGTTGATTGCCTTGGGCCAGGCAGTGTTTGGTGAAAACCTGTTCGGCGTGCGCATTGCCTCGGCCCTCACCACCGGCCTGAGCGTGCTGCTGGCCTACATCATCGCACGCCGCCTGTGGAACGACCCGCGCAAGAGCTTCGCCTGCGCCCTGCTCTACATGAGCTTTGGCCTGGTGGCCGGGCAAGCCGGGTATTCGAACCTCGATCCGCAGTTCACGTTGTGGGTCAACTTGAGCTTCGTCGCGCTCTGGTTTGCCCTCGACAGCCAGACGGCCCGCGGCCGACTCCGTGCCTGGGTATTGCTGGGCGTGGCCTGTGCCATGGGTTTCATGACCAAGGGCTTCCTAGCCTGGCTGCTGCCCGTGCTGATCGCTGTGCCCTACATGCTCTGGCAACGCCGCCTGGGTGAGCTGGTGCGCTATGGCTCGCTGGCCATCCTGGTGGCGGTGGTGGTGTGCCTGCCGTGGGTGTGGGCGATTCATCTGCAGGAGCCGGACTACTGGCGCTTTTTCTTCTGGCACGAGCACATCCGTCGTTTCTCTGCCGACAATGCCCAGCACGCCCGCCCGTGGTGGTTCTTCCTGCCGATCATGGTGGTGTCGTGCCTGCCGTGGGCGGCGCTGTTGCCCAGCACCGCGCTCAAGACCTGGAAAGAAAAAGCCCAGCCGAAGATGGTGTTCCTGGCCCTGTGGCTGCTGCTGCCCCTGGGCTTTTTCAGCCTGAGCAACGGCAAGCTGCCGACCTACATCATGCCGTGCCTGCTGCCCCTGGCCTTGCTGATGGGGCACGCCCTGATCGACCAACTCAACCAGGGCAAGACCCGCGCCTTGCGCTGCAACGGCCTGCTCAACTTCGCCATCGGCCTCGTGGCCATGGGCGCGCTGATCTACCTGCAGATCGATGACCCGCTCTACAGCAACAGCCACGCCGAGATGTTCAGCCTGTCCCTGGCCTTTATCGTGCTGCTGGGCTGGATCCTCGCCAACCTGCTGCAAGCGTTCCGCCCGCTGACGCTGTGGGCCATGCCGGCGCTGGGCATCGGCCTGCTGGTCGCGTTGCTGCCGGCCGGCATGCCCGAAGAGATCACCGATAACGAAATGCCCGACCAGTTTGTGCTGGAGCATCTGGATGAATTGCAACAAACCCATGCTTTGCTGAGCAACGAGTTGGGTTCGGCGTCTGCCTTGTCCTGGCGCCTGCGCAGGCCAGAAGTGGCGTTCTACGACACCGAAGGCGAGCTGCGCTATGGCCTCAAGTACGCGGGTTCAGTGCACCGCAAAGTCAGCCTGGAGAGTGTGCAGCCGTGGCTGGCCGAGGCCCGCCAACAGGGTTCGGTCGGCGTGCTGATGCGGGTCAAGAGCACCAGCGAACATCGCGAGGAGGGCCAGTTGCCTGCGGGCGGCAAACGGTATCGCAAGGGCGCCTTGTTACTCATCATTTACCCGAAACTTCCTTAACGCGGCGCTTGCCACGAGTACAGCCCCATGAGTGTCTGGAAAACCGAACGCGGCGCCCTGCTGTTGCTGCTGGGCGTCTCGGCGCTGCTGCTGTTGGCAGGCCTGGGCAGTCGCGACTTGTGGGGGCCGGAAACCCGCTGGGCCAACATCGCCCTGCAGATGCTGCAAAGCGGCGATTACTTCGACCCGTTTCTCAAGGGCGCGCCCTACTACGACAAACCCCTGCCGTCGTACTGGCTGATCACCGGCTTTGCCAACCTGATGGGCGGGCTCGGCCCTTGGTCGTTGCGCCTGTCGTCGGTGATCGCGGCGTGGCTGAGCATCTGGCTGGTCTACCTGATCGGCGAGCGCCTGTTCCGCAAGGGCACCGGGCTGATTGCCGGCTGGATGCTCGCCACCACCTTCTACTTCTTGTTCTGGGCCCGGGTGGCCACCGCCGACATACTCACCGTGTGCGGCGTGCTGGCGGCCGTGTGGTGGTACTGGCGTGGGCCGGATGACACTCGGCTGGGCCGCTACTGCGTGTTTTTCCTGCTGCTGGCGGCCACGTCGCTGTTCAAGGGGCTGATCGGTTTTGTGCTGCCCGGCCTGGTGCTGCTGCCACACCTGCTCAGCCAGGGGCGTTACAAACGTCACCTCAACCTGCGCATGCTGCTGGCGCTGGTGATTGCGGCGGGGTTCTATGCCATTCCGTTCGTGCTGTCCCACCTCTACGGCGCACCGACCTACGGCGAAAGCGGCCTGGAACTGGTGTTCAAGGAAAACGTGGTGCGCTTCTTCGACCCCTTCGACCACATGGGGCCGATCTACACCTACCTGATCTACCTGCCCGCCTACACCCTGCCCTGGGCACCGTGCTGGGTGCTTGGCCTGTGGCTCGCGCTGCGGCATTGGAAGCAATCCCCGCCCAACGTGCGCTGGCTGGTATGGGGCCTGGGCCTGCTGTTTGTGTTCTTCACCGCCAGTGGCAGCCGCCGCAGCTACTACGTGCTGCCGCTGGTGCCGTTTGCACAACTGCTGGCCGCCTGGTGGGTGAGCGAACGCCTGCAGAAAAAACCAGCCAGCTGGCCACGTTGGCAGAAAGGGTTTGGCATCGCCGCTGCACTGATGCTGCTGGTGCTGGGTGTGGTCTACCCGTGGACCAACAGCAACGGCGGCGTCACCCGTTTCGTCGAAGACGTGCGAACCCAGGCCGTCAAGACCGCGCCCTGGAACCAGTGGCAGATGGTGCTGGTGGAAGTCGACAACAAGCTGCCGATGTACCTGCAAAACGGCGGCAAACCCTTCTACTACGTCGCCGAAACCCAGGACTTCCCACGCCAGGGCGACAGCGCCGCGATGTTGGCCTGGCTGGAAAAAACCAGCGGCCAAACCTTCGACCCGCAACGCACGATCATCTTCGCGCAATACTCCAAGGACGACCCCACGCCGCTGGCCTACTTGGGGGCTGATCATCAGGTGATCACCACCCAGCCGGACAATGGCGAGCGGCTGTTTCAGAAGCGTGGCGGTGGCAGCGTGGCGTTTGTGCCATCGGCCCGATAGGCCAGCGAACTACTCGTCGCAGGCCTTGCTGTTGATGATGATTTTCTCCCGGGTGCCCTCGTCAATCAGGCTGCGAAGCAACTGGAAGAGGGGGTCGGCATCGGTATAGCGCTTGCCGTAGGCCAGGTTGAACTCATAGTCGAAACCGGGTGGGTTCTTGCCCTGATTGTGCTGCAGGAGGGTCTCCAGCTTGTCCAGCGCTTTGACGGCCAGGGCCTCGGGCGACTGCGCACGTTCGTAGTCATCCCAGAGCGCCAGCACCTCGGCCTGCAGCCTGTCATCCAAGGCGCGGGTCAGGCTCAGCAGATCGTTTCGCTCTTGCTCGCCCTTGTTGGGGAACAACGCCTGGCTGACGGCAGGAATGTCCCCATGGATCGCCTCGCCCAAGTCATGAATCACGCACATCTTGAGCACCTTCAGCACATCGAGATGGGCCAGTTGGTCGGCGAAGACCATCACCATCAGGCACAGGCGCCAGCTATGTTCCGCCGTACTTTCGGCGCGCCCCGACGAGGTGTGCGCGCTTCTGAGCACGTCCTTGAGTTTTTCCGCCTCGCGAAGAAATTCAAGCCGCCCCTTGATTGTTTCAATCTCCATTACACCCTCTGCATACGCTATACGCCGTCATTACCAGCCTAGGCGCGGCAGGGGTGGACGTCCACGCATAAAATATGCGCGCAGCCGTGCTTCAGAGTGTCTCGACCAGGCGCGCGGCCGTTCCGTCCGAGAGTGGAATTCGCGTCCAGCGGCAACGACCGGGGCGAATGGGGACGAGCAGGGAGTCGTTGGCACCCGTGGTGAACTCCAGCGCCGGCGGCGCCAACGCGTCCCGCCATCCGGAGGCCTTGAGGGCCAGTTCCTTGCTGACGATGTCCGGCGTCGCGAAACGCCAGAGCGACTGCCCCAGCAACTCGCTGACAGGCTGGGTGAACTCGGCGGCCCGACCCGGCGAGCACGCCAGCAAACGATGGGTCAGGTCACAAATGAGGTGCATGGGCCGTGGGCTCTCGCTGACCAACCGGGCCAGCACTTGGTCGGCCGCTCCATCCAGGCGAGCCGCCAACAAGCCCTCCAACTGCTTGTGGGCCGCGCAGTCCATGGATTGCGTGCCGCTTTCCCAACGCGAAATGGTCGACTGAGTGACGCCGAACAGCTGCGCGGCATGCAGCTGTTTGACGCGGTGCAGCAGGCGCCAGCGTCGCAGCGCAATGCCAGGCAGGGCCAGGGGAAGCAAGGTGTCAGGCATTCTGGGCTACTGAAGGATTGCCGGGTGTGCCAGTCTGGGGGATCGAGGCCCGCCCCGCAAATGCACGGGATAAACGGGCATCGGCTCAGAGCTCAGGAGTGTACTTGCGCGTTTGTGGCAAGCCCGCGACGCCAGGATCGACCCGTAACCCCGCCAGTTGCTCCTGCACCGCCCGCCCTTCCGCCCGGTTGCGGATAAACCCGGCGCGGGTGAAGCGCTCCAGAAACGGAACCGGCAGCGTCTTGTCTGGCGTGACCCGCGGGTGCTCGGCCACATCGCCGAACAGGGTGTAGGCCGCGCTCGGCAGGTGCCGTGTGTTGAGGTCGCTGGTGAGGCGGCCTTCCTGCAGGACGATGGCGCGGTTGGTCACCCGTTGCAGGTCGGACAAGCGTTGCGAGATGTAGAGGATGGCCACGCCCCGGGCGCGTTGGCTGTCGATCAGGCCCAGCAGGCGCTCGGCATCGGTTGCCGACAGGGCAGCGGTGGGCTCGTCGAGGATCAGCAACTTGGGTTGCAGGGCAAAGGCCCGGGCCAGCACCAGCAGTTGCCGATCCCCCTGGCCGAGGCGCTCCACCGGGTGTTGCAGCGGCAGGTCCAGGCCCAGCCCGTCGGCGATGGCCTGAGCGCGTTGCAGCAGGTTCTTGCGGTTGAGCAGGAAGTCGGCGTCGGGCTGGCACAGCTCGTCGAGCAACAGGTTCTCGGCCACGCTCAGGCCGGGGGCAATACCGTCATCAGGGCGCTGGTGCACCGCCACGATGCCGACGCGACGGGCCGACAACGGCGAAACAAACCGCTGTTGCACCCCATCGACCCACACCTCACCCGCATCCGGCGCCAACAGGCCGCCGAGGATTTTCACCAGGGTCGACTTGCCGGCCCCGCTGGCCCCCAACAAGGCCACGCCTTCACCCGGGTAAATATCCAGGCTGACCTGATCCAGCGCCGACTGGGCGCCAAAGGCCTTGCTCAGGTGACGCACACGGACCAACGGCGCGGGTGCTGCGGCAACGGGGTTGCTCATGGCTAATCTCTAAGGCGGAACGATGACTCATTACAACGCGCGAAGACGCTGATTTATTCCGTGCAACAATGAGTTAGGTCCCGAATTAAATGCATTACCTTATGAACAATCCAATAGCTGAATCGCATAGCTGATGGTTTTTTGGTTATAAGCGTTTTGCCAGCAAGGTGTTGAATGCATTCAGCACCTGCACGGGCTTCTCCAGCATCAGTTGATGACCGCACGCCTCCAGCACCTGGAACTGCGCATTGGGCAATTGCGCGGCCAGGGCCTGGCCGCCACTGGCGGGCGTCAAGCCGTCGCTGTCACCGGCCAGAACACTCATCGGCAACGTCAGGGTGGGGATCCGTGAGGCGTCGGGCCAGCGCGCATGTTTCATCAGTGCCTTGAACATGTACAGCGGGTTGCGCTCGGTGAGCTTCTCTTCATAGGCCACCAGCGCCGGGTCGGCCGTGGCGTGCCAGGCGCGCTCGCGAAAGCCTTTGGCCAACAGCGGCCGCAGCCATTCGAGCAGCCATGCGGGCAAGGACATCAACCCGCCACGGGTCACCGGCCGGTGCAACATCGTGCCCAGCAACAGCACCGCTTCGACGGTCACACCGCTGTCGGCCAAGAGTGTGCTCAGGCTCAGTCCGGTGCCAAAGGAATGGGCGATGATCAGGTTATGGGCGCGCCCGTAGCGCTGCAGGATCGCCCCATAGTCCGCCACCAGTTCCGACCAGGCGTAGGCGCTTTCGTCGCGAGGCTTGGCGCTGTCGCCATGGCCCAGCAGGTCCCAGGCCACCAGGCTGTAGCCGTCGGCCTTGAGGGCCTGCCATTGCAGGCGCCATTGGTCCTTGTTGCCCCCGGCGCCGTGGCAGAAAAACACCACCGTGTCGGGCTGGGTGGTGCCCACGTGATGGGCAATGCTAAGGGAGCGGTTGGGGCGGATATCCGAGCGCTCGCCACGCACAATCGGCAAGTCCGTAAAAGAAGTACTCATGAACTCAGCATTCCTCAAAAAACATCATCAGTGTGCCGCCGAACTTTGTAGTGAGCGGGCTTGCCCCGCGCGGCGCCAGTCCAGCCCCCGAGCATCGCCAGCCGGCGGCATGCGGGGTCAGGGAGGACGCCGCGCGGGGCAAGCCCGCTCACTACAGTGACATGGCGTTGGCCTCAGGTGCTGCGCATCGCAGCAGAGCGCGGGTGTAGGGGTGTTGGGCATCAGCGAACAGCCCAGCGGTGTCGCCCTGCTCCACCACCCGCCCGTTCTGCATCACCGCAATGCGATCACACAACCGCGCCGCCACGCGCAGGTCGTGGGTGATGAACACGATGCTCAATTTCAGCCGCCGTTGCAGGGACTCCAACAGTTCCAGGATCTGCACCTGGATCAACGCATCGAGGGCCGACACGCACTCGTCGGCGATCAACACCTTCGGCTCCACCGCCAAGGCGCGGGCGATGCCAATGCGCTGGCGCTGCCCCCCGGAGAACTCATGGGGGTAGCGCTCGAACGCCGTGGCAGGCAAGCCCACCAGCTCCAGCAAGGCGCGCGCCCGCGCCTCGGCATCGGCTTTCGAATGCCCTTGCACCAACGGCCCGGTCATGATGATGCGGCCCACCGTCTGGCGCGGATTAAGCGAGGCGAACGGGTCCTGGAAGATCATCTGCACCTCGCTGCGCAGCGGCCGCAAACGCCCCTCGGATAACCCCACCACATCTTGGCCGAGCCACTGGATGTGTCCGCTGTCGGCCCGTAACAGCCGTACCAGGCAACGCCCCAGGGTGGACTTGCCCGAGCCGGACTCACCGACGATGCCCAGGGTCTCGCCTTCGCGCAGTTGCAACGCCACCGCGTCCAGCGCACGGGTAATGCGTCGCCCCCACCAGCCCGCGCGGGTGGTGAAGACTTTGTTCAACTGTTCGGCCTTGAGCACCACGGCCCCACTCACCGCGACACGGGGCTCCCGTGGTTGTGCCGAGACTGCCGCCAGCAGTTGCCGGGTATAAGGCGCCCGGGGTTCGTCCAGCACCTGGCGAGCGCCGCCCTGCTCCACCACACGCCCCTTTTCCAGCACCAGCACACGGTCGGCGATCGCTTCGACCACGGCAAAATCATGGGTGATCAACAGCAGCGCCATGCCCTTGTCCCGCTGGATCTTGCGCAGCAGCTCAAGAATCTGCGCCTGGGTGGTCACGTCCAGCGCCGAGGTGGGTTCATCGGCGATCAACAGCGCCGGATCGAACGCCAGGGCCATGGCGATCACCACCCGTTGGCGCTGGCCACCGGACAGCTCAAAGGGATAGGCCAAGCGCAGGCGCTCGGGGTCCGGCAGCCCCACATAACCCAGCAGGTCTACCACCCGCTGGCGGCGCTCACCGGCCGATTTCACCCCATGGGCACGCAGGGTTTCATCAATCTGCTCACCCACCCGCAACAACGGGTTGAGCGCGCTCATCGGCTCCTGGAACACCATGCTGATGTCGCGCCCACGCAGCTCGCGCATGGCGGCTTCGCCACGGTTGGCCAAGTCTTCATCACGAAACACCAGGCGCCCGCTTTCCACCGTCAGCGGCGTCGGCAACTGGCGCAGCAGCGCCTTGGCCAGCATGGATTTACCCGAGCCGGACTCGCCCACCACACACAAGCATTCACCGCTGCGCAGTTGCAGTGACAGGTCGTACAGCGCATGGCTGCGATCCGCGCCGTCGGGCAAGGCGATACGCAGGTGTTCAACCTTCAATAACGTCATCGCGACCTCCCCGGCTCAAACGCCACGCGCAAGCCTTCGCCTACGCGGTTCACCGCCAGCACACACAGCACGATCGCCAGGCCCGGCAGGAAGCTCATCCACCAGGCATCCCGCAACAGGCCACGGGAAGCGTTGATCATGTAGCCCCAGCTCATGGCTTCCGGGTCACTCAAGCCAAGGAACGCCAGGGCGGCTTCGGTGAGGATCGCGGTGGCCATGACAAAGGTCATCACCACCAGCAGCGGCGCCAGGGCATTGGGCAGGATCTGCTGGGTGATGATCCCCAGCGGCGACTGGCCCAGCACACGGGCGGCCTGCACGAATTCACGCTGGCGCAGGGTGAGGAATTCACTGCGCACCAACCGCGCCACGGCCGGCCAGGCGACCAAGGCAATCGCCAGCACAATGGTGCCCAGCGACGGCTCCAGCACCGCCACCAGGATCACCGCCAACACCAATTGCGGGATGATCTGGAAAAACTCGGCGATACGCATCAACACGCCGTCGAGCCAACCGCCGAAGTAACCGGCGATGGCGCCGATGATCAGCCCCACCACCAGGGTTGCCAAACTGGCCAGCGCCCCCACGGCCAGGGACACCCGCGCCCCGTAGAGCAAGCCGCTGCCGAGGTCGCGCCCCAGCAGGTCACTGCCCAGCCAGTGGGCGGCGTCGTGAAACGGTGGCAGCATCGGCCGGCTGTTCATTTCCCACGGCGAGCTGCTGGTGAGCCACGGCGCTGCCAGTGCCAGCGCCGCCAACACCAGCAAGAACAGCGCACCGGCCAGCGCCGAGGGTTGACGGATAAAGCGTCTGAACACCGCCATCAGCCCTGCCCTCCGGCGCCAATGCGCGGGTCGAGGTAACGGCAAATCACATCGGTCAACACGTTGAAGCCCACCACCAACATCGAGATCACCAGGAACCCGCCCATCAGCACGCCGTAGTCGCGTTGGGCCAGGGAGTCGTACATCAAGCGGCCGATGCCCGGCCACGCATACACCACTTCCACCAGCAAGGCACCGCTGGCCAGCTGGCCCAGTTGCAGGCCGGCGAAGGTGACCACCGGCAGCAGCGCATTGCGCAAGACGTGCACGTACAGAATCCGCCGTGGGTGCAAGCCCTTGGCATGGGCCGTGCGCACGTACTCCTGGCCGAGGGCGTCCAGCACGGCGGCGCGGGTCAGGTGGATGTACAGGGCGAGGAACAACACGCTCAACGACAGGCACGGCAACAGCAGGTGCTGCACACGGTCGAGCAGTGAAAAGTCCTGGCCCACGGTTTCCATGCCAAAGGCTGGCAACCAGTCCAGGCTCACGGAAAACAACAGGATCAACAGCATCGCCAGCCAGAACGGCGGCATCGCATACAACAGCAACGCCCCATGTGAAATCACCCCGTCGAGCCAGTGACGCCGTTGCCGTGCGCGCGCCGCCAGCACGCCCAGGGTCACCCCCAGCAGCGACGACAGCACAAACGCAGAACCCATCAAGGCCAGCGTTGCGGGCAAACGCTCGGCGATCAGCGACCACACCGACGTCTGGTTGCGGTAGGAGTACCCCAGGTCCAGGTGCGCGACATTGCCCAGGTAGATCAACAGTTGCTGCAGCAGTGGTTTATCCAGGCCCATGGTCTGGCGCAGTTGCTCGATGAATTGCACATCGTCCACCCCCGCCTCACCGGCCAGCAGCAACGCCGGATCACCCGGCGCGAGGTGGATCAACAGGAAGCTCAGCACCAGCACCGCCACCACCATCAGCAGCGCCTTGACCAGGCGCCCGCCGAGATACACCACGCCGTTCATGGCGCAGGCGCGTCGAGGTAAACGCTTTCGTAGTCTTCGTTGAGGCTGGTGGCGGTTTGCAGCAGGTTATGCACCTGCGTGTGGAACAGCGTCTGGTTACGCATCTCGAAGATCGGCGCGATGGGCAGGTCGGTGTTCAGCCGGTTTTCCAGCTGGCTGTAGAGCTGGGTGCGCGCAGGGCCTTCGGGCGTGTCGGCGATTTTCGTCCACAAGGCATCGGCTTCGGGGCTGTTGTAGCCACTGACGTTGGCGAACGGCGAGGTCTTGAGGATGTAGTCGGAGCGGTACAGGTAGGCGCTGGTCAGGTAGGGGTCGCCGATCTGGAAGATGAAGTTGTAGGTCAGGTCGAAGTCCCAGTCGCTCACGCGCTGGAACCAGGTGGCGGCGTCGGACGTCACCACCTGCACCTTGAAGCCCAGTGGCTGCAGCGCTTGCTTGGTGTACTCGGCCAGGCGCTCCCAGGCACCGCCCTTCTCGCCGTTGAGCAGGCGGATACGCACCGCGCCCACGTCCACGCCGGATTCGGCGATCAGCGCCTTGGCCTTTTTCACGTCATAGGCGTACTGCGGCAATTGGGGGTCGTGGTAGGGCGTGCCCGACACGAATTCGCCCTGGGCGACCTTGCCCGAGCCGAAGAAGATGTTGTCCACGACAAACTGCCGGTTCAGCGCATACAGGATCGCCTGGCGCACCTTGGGGTTGTTCAGCGGTGGCTTGCGCGTGTTGATCTGCAGGAAGGCCAGGCCGGCATACAACTCCCAGCCTTTCTCGGAAGACTGCACATTCGGCAAGGCGCCCAGGCGCTTGAGGTCGGAATAGTCGGCATCGCCGCTGCGCAGCACCTGCACGTCATTGCGCTCGAAGGCTGCGGCGCGGGAGGAACCGTCGGGGATCACGTGAAAGACAATCCCATCCAGGTGCGGCAGGCCTTTTTTCCAGTAGTTGGGGTTCTTGGCCAGCTTGATGTAGGCGCCGCGTTTCCACTCCACGAATACGAACGGCCCGGTGCCCACCGGCTTGAGGTTGTAGGGGTTGTTGCGAAAGTCAGTGTTCTCGTAAAGGTGCTTGGGCACCACCGGGCGCAAGCCGCTGCCCAGGGCCGAGAGCAACGGCGCGAAGGGTTTCTTCAGGTGGAAGACCACTTGCAGCGGGCCGGTGGCGGTGATGCTGTCGACGTACTCGGTGATGATGCCGCCCAGGCGCTTGTCCACTTCCGGGTAGAAGGTCTGGAAGCTGAACACCACGTCGTCGGCGGTGAACGCCGGGCCGTCGTGCCAGTGCACGTTGTCTTGCAGTTGGAAGGTGTAGGTGAGGCCGTCCGGGGAAATGGCCCAGGACTTGGCCAGCACCGGCTTGGGGTTGAGGTCCGTGTCGAAAGTCAGCAGGCCCTGGAGGATCTTACCGCTGACGTATTGGGTGGACACATGGCTGACCACCCCGTGCATCAGCGACGGCGGTTCAGGCTGGGCCACCAGGTTCAGCACACCGCCCTCCTGGGGTTGCGCCTGGGCCTGGCCGGCCAGCAGCACGCTGCACAACCCCACACAGGAGAGGGCACGGCGAAAAGAGAATGGGCGCATGGAAGCTCCTCGAATGGAAAGGTTCTGGGAGGGATTTTGCAAGGGCTGTGCCATGGGGGTTTTCGGCGCGATTGCGGGTCTTGGTTGCCGTCTGGGTGATGAAAAAACCACAGCGCCCTGCCCGAGTGTGCAAAAAGCAACAGCGCCTCACATCCAATGTGGGAGCTGGCTTGCCTGCGATAGCGGTGCTTCAGACACTGGATATTTCCCTGACCCACCGCTATCGCAGCGGTGCGACGACTCGACAAGCCAGCTCCCACAGTAGAGTTGTGGTGCTCAGGTGGCACAGGCTTTGCCCTGTGATCCTCATCTGAACCCACGAGCCTCTTCACCATGTCACTGGATTACCTGGGCAACCCCATCGACACCCTCGACCCGTCCACCCGCCAGGGCCTGGACGATTTCATCGGCGGCTTCCTCGGCTACCAGCCTCGCGCCGAAGGCATTCTCGCCACGGCGGACGCCGCCCCTGACTCGGTCCTGGCCAATGCCTTCGCCGGCTTGCTGCTGATGTTCATCGAGTCCCCCGAAGGCCCGACTTTGGCCGAGCAATACCGCCAGCGCGCGGCCGCCGTGAACGGCGATCACCCGCGCGCCCAGTTGTACCTGGCCGCCTTGAGCGCCTGGATCGACGACGACCTCGACCAGGTCCTGCACCTGAGCGAGCACCTGCTGGGCCGTTATCCTCGCGACCTGTTCGCCGCCAAGCTCAACCAGTACCTGGAGTTCAACCGGGGCAACTGGCCGGCGTTGCTGCGCATCGGCCTCAAGGCTGTCGCAGGTGCGCCGGATATCGCCCACAGCCATGGCCTGCTGGCCTTCGCCTATGAACAATGCCACTTGCTCGAAGAGGCCGAAGCCAGCGCCCGCGAAGCCCTGCGCCTGCAACCCTCGGAGCCCTGGGCGCAACACGCCCTGGCCCATGTGATGCTGACCCAGGGGCGCATCGAGGAAGGCACCGAATTCCTGGAAAGCGTGGCCCATCACTGGGCCGGTTTGAACTCGTTCATGTACACCCATAATTGGTGGCACCTGGCGCTGTTCTACCTGGCGCGGGGTGAAGATCAGCGGGTGCTGGAGATTTACGACCAGCACGTGTGGGGCATCCTGCCGGAGTATTCCCAGGACCAGGTGGGCGCGGTGTCGTTGCTGGCGCGCCTGGAGCTGGCGGGTATCGACGTCGGCGAGCGTTGGCAGGGGTTGGCGCCGTACCTGCAGCGACGGACAGGGGATGTGGTGCAGCCGTTTCTCAGCGTGCAGTACCTGTATGGCCTGGCACGCGCCGGCAAGCCGGAAGCGGATGAGCTGTTGGCGGCGTTGCGCGAGCATAGTGTTGCGGCGCGGCCGGTGTGGGGCGAGGTGACTTTGCCATTGGCGCGCGGGCTGTTGGCCCATGCACGCGGGGATGCGCAGGGTGCGCTGGAACACTTGGCCGCCGCCCTGCCCCGGTTGAATGAAATCGGTGGCAGCCATGCCCAGCGTGATCTGTTCTCCCAGGTGGAACTGGATGCGCGGTTGAACGCTGGGGATTGGTTTGGGGCGCAGCAGGCGTTGGAGTTGCGGCGTCGGTATGACGGGTGGGATGTGCCGACCAATCGCAGTTTGGTGCGGGTGTATGAGGCGCTGGGTTTGCCGGAACAGGCACGTACAGCGCAAGAGCGGGTTATACGTTTTACCTGAAGATTGGAGATCTAAATGTGGGAGCTGGCTTGCCTGCGATAGCGGTCTGTCGGCGTACATATCCGTTATTTGGATAACGGCTGATATGGGTTCCGCCCTTACGGCGGCTCACTTTTGAACAGCGCAAAAGTAAGCAAAACGCTCTTGCCCCACCACTCGGTGTCTCGCCTAGGCTCGACATGCCCTCACTCCGGCTTGAATCCGTGGGCCGCCGTCATGGGCCATCCTTGGCCCAGGACGGCTAACCCGGCGTCCTGCCGGGTTACCCACGGATTCAAGCCTGCGTTCGGCCAGCGTGGTTTAACGGGGCGCCTAAGATCAAGATCAAAAGCCAGAGCCAGAGCCAGAGCCAGAGCCAGAGCAAACTACTGTCTACCTGATAAATGGAGATCCAAATGTGGGAGCTGGCTTGCCTGCGATAGCGGTGTATCAGTGCCAGATAAGCGGGCTGACACACCGCCATCGCCGGCAAGCCGGCGCCTACAGGGGTTGGCGGGCAGCAAATACGCCGCGCGCAATCCCGCGCGCCACACAATCGGCCGCTGCGGCGCCAATCCGGCCGATTTCCACTTGCCGCCGTGGCCCGTCGGTCAAGGCCACCGCCGCCGAGGCCAGGGCAAACACTGTGTCGCCATCAAACGGCAAATGCGCCGGCCGCACCGCGCGCGCGATGCCGTCCTGGGCCATGATCGCCACGCGCTTGCATTCGGCCACGGTTAATTGCGCCGTGCAGGCCACCACCACCAGCGTGGTGTTGGCGCCAGCTTGCAGGCGGCCCATTGAATCGAGGCGCGACAGCTCCGGCATCGGGTCGCTGCAATCCATCTCCGCTTGCGGCCGCTGGCCACCGAACTCCCCCGCCACTTCCCAGGGCCAGGCCCAGAAGGTTTGGCCGTCGGGCATGTACACCGAGCCGATGGGGTTGGCGACCACCAGGGCGGCAACCACCAGCCCGTCGCCCAGGTCCAGGGAGGCAGTGCCCAGCCCGCCTTTCAACACCCCGGCCATGGCGCCACGGCCGGCACCCACCGAACCCAGCTCAAAATCCTCGCGGGCATTGGCCAGCGCCTCAAAGCCCAGGCGTCGGTAAGGCGGCTCCAGGCCCCAGTCTTTGTCGCCACCGTTGGCCAGGTCATGCAGCACCGCTGCGGGCACGATGGGGATGGCCGGCGCACCGGGCTTGAGGTGCAGGCCCACCTGCGCCTGGGAGAGTTTCGCCGCCACGGCATCCGCCGCGCCCAGGCCGAATACCGAGCCACCGGCGAACACCAGCGCGTGGAGTTGGCCGACCATATTTTCCGGCTCCAGCGCAGCGGTTTCCCGCCCGCCTGGGCCGCCGCCGCGAATGTCGATGCTGGCGGTCCAGAAACCATCGGGGCGGATCACCGTGACGCCGGTGTCGACGTGCAGGTCCGTGGCGTGGCCAACCGTGAGGCCTGGGATATCGGTGAGGGCGTTGCGCGGGCCGGGTCTAGGCATACAAAAAAAGCTTCCTTGGGTTGAGGTCTGGCCCGAAGGCAGCAAGGGCTATGCCAATCACCGTTCTCCGTAGGAGCCGGCTTGCCGGCGATAGCGTGTGCTAGGTCGGGAGGCCTCATCGCCGGCAAGCCGGCTCCTACAGGGGGGGTGGGGGCTGTAGGAAAATCAGCAGCCTGTTGATGGCGTTGTTAGAAAAACACCAACCAGCCCCACACACATCTAATAACCTGTTGTTTTTAATAATATTTTTACGATGGCACAGCCTTTGCTCTCCAGCCTCTCACCAGAGCTTGAACCCAACAAGCCGACCTCGATCAAGGCCCAACGCCTTAACCAACTGGAGTGTTTCCCATCATGAATGCATCACGCGCCGCCGGCAGCCGACCCGGCAAGGCCTTCGCCCATACCCTGTTATTTATCGCCCTGTGCGAGGCGGCCAGCTACAGCAGCCTGGCCCTCGCCGCCGACGCCCCGGCCAGCGACAACCCGCTGGACACCGTGGTGGTGATCGGCAACCGTGGCCAGGCGCGTACCCTGGCCGAGAGCCCGGCGCCGGTGGATGTGATTTCTTCCAAGCAACTGCTGGCCACCGGGCAAGGTGACCTGACCCGCGCCTTGAGCAAAGTGCTGCCGTCGCTCAACCAGCCGGCGTCGTCAGGCTTCGGTTCCACCTCGGTGGTGCGCCCCATCAGCCTGCGTGGCCTCAATGGCGACCAGGTGTTGGTGCTGGTCAACGGCAAGCGCCGTCACAACAGCGCACTGCTGAACAACGGCACCTACCTCAACTCCGGCTCGCAGCCGGTGGACCTCGACATGATCCCCACCGCCCTGGTGGATCACGTCGAAGTGCTGCGCGACGGCGCCTCGGCCCAGTACGGCTCGGACGCCATCGGCGGCGTGGTCAACGTGGTGCTCAAGCAGACCGACCACGGTGGCAGCCTGTCCACCAGCTACGGCCAGAACTATGAAAACGGTGACGGCGAAACCGTGCGCCAGACCGGCAACGTTGGCCTGGCCCTGCCCAACGACGGCTTTATCAACCTGGCCCTGGACGCGAAGAAGCAAAACGTCTCCGATCGCTCCGACAATGCGCCGTACACCGACTCCGCCGGCAACACCAGCCAGCGACACACCTACTACGGCACCGGCCTGCCCGAGGCGAAAAACTTCAGCCTGGGCTACAACGCCGAGCTGCCGGTGGATGACGCGCTGACCCTGTATTCGTTCTCGACCTACACCCACCGCAACTCGGAAAAACCCCTGGCCTTCCACCAGCCATCGAGCTTCAACGGTATCCAGACGCCGTACCCGGAAGGCATCGAAGACAACCTGCGGTTCATCGAGGAAGACTTCCAGGTCGCGTTCGGCGGCAAAGGCAAGGCCGCCGGTTGGGACTACGACCTGTCCAGCACCTTCGGCCAGGACCATGCCCGCGCCACGCTCACCGACACCTACAACCTGAGCTACGGCCCGACGTCGCCGACCTCGGTGGACACCGGCGTGAAAACCTTCAGCCAGTGGACCAACAACCTCGACCTGACCCGCGCCTTTGACCTCGGCTTGTACAAGCCGACCCAGATTTCCTGGGGCCTGGAACAACGCTACGAGGACTACAAGATCGGCAAGGGCGACCTCGCCTCCTACGCCAGCGGGCCGTTCAGCACCGGCGCCAACGGCGCCCTGATCCCACCCGGCACCATTTCCGGCGCCGGCACCACCCCGGCCGATGCCGCGCAGAAAAGCCGCACCAGCCTGGCCGGCTACGGTGAAATCGGGCAGGACTTCACCGACAAGTGGCACGTGGACCTGGCCGGTCGCTACGAGCATTACAACGACGGCTCCGGCACCACCACCAATGGCAAGTTCTCCACCCGTTACCAGTTGACTCCGATCCTGGCCGTGCGCGGCACCGTCAGCACGGGCTTCCGTGCGCCGTCCCTGGCCCAGCAGATCTACAGCGCCACCTCGCAGACCAGCGTCAACGGCCAACTGTTCGACTACCGCAACGTGGCGGTCGACTCCGACGTGGCCAAAGCCTTGGGCGCGAGCAAGCTCAAGCCGGAAAAATCCACCAACTTCAGCGTCGGCTTCACCCTGCAACCCACCGATGCCACCAACATCACCCTGGATGCGTACCAGATCAAGATCAAGGACCGCATCGCCCAGACCGGCTACCTCGGCGGCACCGCACAGATCAACGCGATCCTCGCAACTGCCGGGCTCAACCCGAACCAGGCCGTCACCTACTTCACCAACGCCCTGGACACCACCACCCGTGGCGTTGACCTGGTCGGCGACTACCGCCAGGACATCGGTGCCTGGGGCAGCCTGAAGTACTCGGCGGGCTTCAACTGGAACACCACTCAGATCGACGACATCCACGCCTCCGCCGTTGCCGCACAGGCACTCGGCCCGGATGGCGGCTATGACCGCCAGCGCCAGGGCAACCTCAAGTACGGCCTGCCGCAATCCAAGTTGCTGCTGGGCACCACCTGGACCTACGACAAACTGGAAGTGGCCCTCAACCTGACGCGCTACGGCGAGTACACCCAGTACGGCACCGCCGAGATCTACGACCGCACCTTCTCGCCGGCGTGGATCACCGACCTGAACATCGACTACCACCTGACCAAGGCCGTCACCCTGAATGCCGGCGCCAACAACCTGTTCAACAAGTACCCGGAACGCACCGACCTGGCCAGCAGTTCGGGCGGTTTCCCCTACGGCAACTTCTCGCCCTACGGCACCACCGGCGGCTACTGGTACACCGGCGTGACCTACAACTTCTGACCCGGCGCACGGGGCCGGTTCGCCAGCCCCGTGCCTGACTTGAATAGGAGCCTGCTCATGACCCGCCGCACCGATCAACTCAAGCTGGGGGCGTTTCTCGCCAACAGCGGCCACCATGTCGCTGCCTGGCGCCACCCCTTGGCCCAGGCGGATGCCAGCCTGGATTTCGAGCACTTCAAGCACATCGCCCAGACCGCCGAGCGCGGCAAGTTCGATGCGTTGTTCATCGCCGACGTGGTCGCGCTGTGGGGGCATCACCACGATGCCTTGAGCCGCACGGCGCGCGCCGAGCATTTCGAGCCCCTGACCCTGATGTCGGCCCTGGCCGCCGTCACCCGGCACATTGGCCTGATCGCTACGGCCACCACCACTTACAACGAGCCCTACCACATCGCGCGCAAATTCGCGTCCCTCGACCACCTGTCCAAGGGCCGCGCGGCCTGGAACCTGGTGACCTCGGTGGTCTCGGATGAAGCCTGGAATTTCGGCCGCGAAAACCATGTGGATCACGGCGATCGCTACCAGCGCGCCGAAGAATTCCACGATGTGGTCAAGGACCTGTGGGACAGTTGGGACGACGACGCCTTCACCCGCGACAAAGCCAGCGGCGAGTATTTCGACCCAGCCAAATTGCACACCCTCAATCATCGCGGCGAGCATTTCTCGGTGCGTGGCCCGCTCAACGTGGCGCGCTCGCCCCAGGGCCACCCGGTGCTGGTGCAGGCCGGTGCATCGGAACCGGGTAAGAACCTCGCGGCCCGAGTGGCCGAGCTGATCTTTGCCCATGCCCATGACGTAGAGAGCGCCCAGGCGTTTTACCAAGACATCAAACAACGCGCCGCCGCCTTCGGCCGCGACCCGGACCACATCAAGATCCTGCCGGGCATCACCCCCTTCATCGCCGACACCCGTGAACAGGCCCAGGCACTCTTCGAAGAATTCCAGGCGCTGATCGACCCAGTGCTGGGCCTGCGCCTGCTGGCGGACACCCTGGGCGATGACATCGACCTGTCAGGCCATGACCTCGACGGCCCGCTGCCCGAGACGCCGGTCGGCCAACGCGGCAGCCGGCGTGACAAAGTGCTGGAACTGGCGCGCAAGGAAAACCTGAGCATCCGCCAGCTGTACCTGCGCCTGGCCGGTGGCAACCCGGTGATTGGTACGGCCGAAGACGTGGCCGACCACTTCGAAGCATGGTTCCAGGGGCGGGCCTGCGATGGTTTCAACGTGTTCTTCCCGTATTTCCCCGGCGCCATCGATCTGTTTGTAGAGCGCGTGATCCCGCTGTTGCAGGCGCGCGGGCTGTTTCGCGAAGCCTACGAAGGCACCACCTTGCGCGAAAACCTGGGCCTGCCACGCCCCGCCAATCGTTTTACGACGGGGGCTCCTGCATGAAACGCAGCGCATGGATGCTGGCCTGCGGCAGTGTGTTCGCGTGCAAAGCCTTTGCCTTGAACATCCTGCTGACCAATGACGACGGCTATCAGCACCCGAATATTCGCGCCTTGTACACCGAGCTCAAGGCCCAGGGGCATACCGTGCGGATCGCCGCGCCGCAGAGCGACCAGAGCGCACGCGGTGGCGCGTTCTTCTTTGGCCGTGAAGTCAGCGTGGGCCGCGACAGCGACCCCGCCTACCCTGACAGTTACTACATCAGCACCCACGAAAACGGCGTGTGCCAAAGCCCTGAGTGCGCCGGCAAGGCCGTGCAGATCGAAATCAGCGGCACCCCGGTGATGGCACTGCTGATGGGCCTGAAAAAAGTCCTGCCCCACCCCGACCTGGTCATCGTCGGCCCCAACCCCGGCAATAACCTGGGCGCAATTAACCTGGCGTCGGGCACGTTCAACGCTGCCAGTGCGGCGGTCCAGGCGGGCATCCCGGCGCTGGCGGTGAGTACCGACCTGAAAGAACAAAACCCACAGCGCGTCGCCCGGTGGGTGGCGAAGCTGGTACACGCCCTCGACCGCCATCGCCAACCCAATGGCGCCCTGCTGCCGGCCGGCCTGGGCCTGAATATCAACCTGCCCAAAGAGCCGCAGCCCAAGGGCGTGAAACTCACGCGGATCGGCAGCTACGTGGGGTTTGAAGCGCTGTACACCGACGACCTCAAGCGGTTCAACCTGCCTGGGAAGCCTGGCATCGGGTTCCAGTACAGCCCTGCTGCCACCGCCGCACAACAGCATGATGAAGCGGTGTGGCTGAACAAAGGCTACCTGACCATCAGCCCGTTCAGCGGCCTGCCGGAATCCCTCAATGCCGGCCCCGCCCTGCAAAAACAATTGACCCGGGAGCTGACACCATGAGCACTGGCTTTTCCTTGGGGTTCCTCAGCCGGGTCTACAGCCCCAGCGCTGATCCCAAGGTTTACCGCGACACCCTGGCGCTGTTCAAGGTCGCCGAAGAACTGGGCTTCGACAGTGGCTGGGTCGCACAACACCATTTCGCCAGTGAGCAGGGGCGCCTGCCCTCGCCCCTGGTGTTGCTCGCCGCGATTGCCCAGCACACGCAGCGCATCAGCCTGGGCACAGGGATTATCGTGCTGCCCCAGGAAGCCCCGCTGCGCCTGGCCGAAGACGCGGCGGTGCTGGACCTGCTCTGCAACGGCCGCCTGGAGCTGGGCCTTGGCGCGGGGTTTGATCCCGAGACGTTCCTGGCCTTCGGCCGCGAGCATGAAGCAAGGCACCGGGATTACGAGCAGCACCTGCAACAGTTGCTCCGTGCCCTGGGCAACGCGCCACTGGCCGATAACGGGGCGCGCCTGCTGCCACGGGCCAATGGCCTGAGCCACCGCGTGTGGGAAGCCACCTCACGGGTGGAACGGGTGGCGGAGCGTGGCCACGGCCTGATCATGGCCCCCAACCCCCACCTGCCGGCACACGCTGGCGTGGAACTGGTGGACCGCTACCGCAAGGCCTGGACCGGCGACAACGGCACACCGGCCCGCGTTGTGCGGGTGCAGGCGCTGTTCCCGTCGCCCGGCGACGCCACGCGCCGCGACATCCTGGCTTATGTGGATCGCCAGCAACGCCTCGGCGTGTTCAAGGGCGCGCTTGACGACAACTTCGACACCACGCTCGAACGCCTGGGCATCCTGCATGGCCCGGTGGAGCGCATCGTCGAGCAGTTGCAGCAAGGCCCCGCATTGACGGCCCACGATCACCTGATCCTGCAAGTGCAGACCGTCAGCACACCGCTGCGCGACGCCATCCGCGCCCTGGAAACCCTGCGCGAACACATCGCCCCCGCCCTGGGCTGGCAACCGGCCCGGCCCTCAGGAGCCCTGTCATGACCTTCAAACTGGGCTTTCTCAGCCACGCCTTTGGCGACGACCCGCAGCAGCTCTACCGCGACCTGATCGAACAATTCGAAGTCGCCGAGGCGCTGGGCTTCGACGGCGGCTGGATCGCCCAGCACCACCTGAGCAACGGCTTTGGTCGGCTGCCGTCACCACTGGTGCTGCTGGCGGCGGTGGCCGAGCGTACCCAGCGGATCGAACTGGGCACCGGGGTGATTGTGCTGCCATTTGAAGACCCGATCCGCCTGGCCGAAGACGCCAGCGTGCTCGACGCATTGAGTGGCGGCCGAGTGCAATTGGGCCTGGGCAGCGGCGGCGCGAACCTGGATAACTTCAGTGCGTTTGACCGTGACGCTACCCAGCGCCAAGTGGAATTTGCCGAGCATCAGCAACGCTTGCAGCACCTGCTGGCCGGCCAGCCGCTCGCCGGTGAATTGACCCTGCAACCTCCCGCGCCTCGCCTGGGGGAGCGCCTGTGGCATTCCCATGGCAGCACCGACGGTGCGGTCTACACGGCCCGACAAGGCAATGGCCTGCTGCTGGGCACCGCGACCCACGACCCACTCACCGTGCAAAAACCACTGGCCGAGGCTTACTTGCAGGCGTGGTCGCGCACGGACCGCGCGCCACGTATCGGCGTGGTCCGTGCGATTTTCCCGGCGTCCAGCCGCGCCGACGCCCAGGCCGAACTGGCGGTGGACATCGAGCGACATATCCCGCGCCTGCAACGTGAAGGCCTGATCGATGAGGCGGTGGACCTGCAGGCCCATTTGCGCCTGATGAATGTGCACCACGGCCATCCCGATGAAGTGATCGAAAGCTTGCAACAGGATCCTGCCCTGCTGCCTTATGCTGATTACGTGATCGCCGTGGTCCAGGCGGAAAGCTCGACCCAGGCGCAGATCCTCAAGCGCCTGGAAACGATTGCCCGGGACATCGCCCCGGCCTTGGGTTGGAAAAGACGATGACTGACGGAGCTTATGCATGCCCCTCGAATTCAGCTGGCTGATGCCCCTGTGTACCCCCGACTGGGCGGCGCGGCCGGGGCAATGGATTCAACTGGCCCAGGCCGTGGAATACGCCGGCCTCGATGGCCTGTGGATTCCCGGTGGTGCACTGTGCGCCGACAGCCTGGGCGTGGCGGCGGCGTTGTGCGCGCACACGCGGCGGGTGCGCTTGTCGGTGAGCGTGCCACCCGAAGTGATGCTGCCCGCCGCGCTGGCCACGACCTTGCAAAGCCTGCAATCGATCAGCGGCCACCGGGTGCAGTTGCACCTGCCCAACAGCGAACGCAGCGCCTTTGGCGAATGGCTCAACCGTGACCAGCGCAGCGAGCGCATCGGCGAGTACCTGGAGATCCTGCAGCAGTTGCTGGCGCCCGATGATGCGGGCCTGGATTACCAGGGCCGCTATTTCCAACTGGAAAACGCCGGCGTCGCCCGTCGCGAACTGCCCGCCCCAGGCCTGATCCTCGACGACAGCCAGAGCCACAGCCTGGTGAGCGCCCACGCCCAGACCTGCCTGCTCGCCCCTGGCGCTCCCAAGGCCCTCGCCAAGGAGATCCAGCGCTGGCGGGCGATTCAACCCGCACTGGGTTTCGCCTGCACCTTCGGCCTGATCCTGGGCGACAGCGAAGACCTGGCCTGGGAGACCGCCGCCGCGTTG
Source organism: Pseudomonas sp. BIGb0164 (assembly GCF_024810135.1). Classification (NCBI taxonomy): domain Bacteria; kingdom Pseudomonadati; phylum Pseudomonadota; class Gammaproteobacteria; order Pseudomonadales; family Pseudomonadaceae; genus Pseudomonas; species Pseudomonas sp. BIGb0164. The sequence continues at coordinate 245,747 of NZ_JANUEA010000012.1, forward strand.
TTGCCCGTGGCGGACGTCCCGGACGAACTGCTCGCCACCCTGCCCCGCGCACGCCACCCATTGCGCCAATGGGAGGTGCACCCGAACCTGCTGCAACGCGCGCCGGGGCAACCGCTGATCCTGGTGGGCACACCGCAGCAGATCGCCACGCGCCTGCAGGAACTGCACGGGCTGGGCTTGAACCAGCTGATCCTCGAAGGCGGGCCGGCCGTGGGCGATGTGCTGCGGTTTGGCGAACAGGTACTGCCCCTCTTGCGCAAGGAGCGCCCGTAGCATGAGCACAGACGCACGCCCACCGATCCAGCTCGACTGGTTCCTGCCCACCAATGGCGACGGTCGCCACCTCACCAGCAGCGGCTTGCCCAAGGTCGGGTTGTTCCAGCAAGGCGAACGCGCGCCCACCCTGGACTACCTGCGCCAGATCGTGCGGGCCACCGAACAGGCCGGTTTCGACGGCATCATGGTGCCCACCGCCAGCGGCTTCGAGGACCCGTGGCTGATCACCGCCGTGCTGGCCCAGGAAGTACGCCGCCTGAGGTTTCTGCTCACCCTGCGGCCTGGCACCGAGTTGCCGGCCTACACCGCACACCGTGCGGCCACTTTGCAGCTGCTCAGCGAGAACCGCCTGGCCCTGCATGTGGTGACCGGCTCCAGCCGCTTTGAACAACGCTCCCTGGGAGATTTCCTCGAGCATGACGAGCGCTATGCACGCACGGCTGAATTCCTGCAGATGTTCCAGGCCGTGTGGGCCGGGCAACCACCGACCCATCCGGGCCGCTACTACCGCAGCGCGCTCCATACGCCGATTGCACCGGGCGCCGAGGCGCCGCCGATCTACTTCGGCGGCGCCTCCGAAGCCGCCGAACGTGTGGGCGCGGCCCATGGGCAAACCTACCTGATGTGGTGCGAACCGCCGGCGATGATCGCCGAGCGCATCCACCGCATGCGCGACCTGGCGGCCGCCCAGGGCCGCACCTTGCGCTTCGGCCTGCGCCTGCACGTATTCGCCGCCCCCACTGACGACGCCGCGTGGGCCCACGTAGAACGCCTGCTGCAAGAAATCCCCAAGGACGCCATCGATCAGGCACAGCGGCAGATGGCGGCTTACGAATCGGTAGGCCAGAACCGCCAGACCCAGCTGATGCAAGGCCGTGGCCGTGGCGCCCGAGAGCTGGAAGTGTCGGCCAACCTGTGGGCCGGTGTGGGTTTGGTCCGTGGCGGTGCGGGTACCGCGCTGGTGGGCAGTTATGCCCGAGTGGCTGAGCGGATCGAGGAGTATCACCAGTTGGGAGTGGACAGTTTTATCCTGTCGGGATTTCCACATTTGGAAGAAGCGATACATGTGGGGGCGGAGGTGTTGCCGTTGTTGCGCAACTTGACCGCCTGAGCGTTGCCGTCTGGTCGGGCGCCTCAACCGCATCCACGATGCGTAGCGAGTCGCTTTTGATTTTGATCTGAAGCGCCCCGTCAACCACGCTGGCCGAACGCAGGCTTGAATCCGTGGGTAACCCGGCAGGACGCCGGGTTAGCCGCCCCGCGCCATGGATGGCGCGTGGCGGCGGCCCACGGATTCAAGCCGGAGTGAGGGAACACCGAGCCTAGGCGAGGTGCCGAGTGGTGGGGCGAGGACCTTTTGGTTACTTTTGGGTCCTTCCAAAAGTGACCCGCTGTAAGAGCGGAACCCTAAGTAGCCGTTACCGCAGCAATGGATATGTACACCGACAAACCGCCATCGCCGGCAAGCCGGCTCCTACAGTTTGTGCCAGGCCTTAGATACGACGCCGGCGATTGAGCTGCGGAATGGCAGTCTCAAGCACTTCCACCCGCTGCACCTGGGCCACCGTGCAAGCCGCCAATTGCGCCAACGTCGGCTGGCTGAACAACGTGCGCGCATCCACCTCCAACCCCGCCTTGCGCAAACGAGCCACCAAGTTCACCGCCAGCAACGAATGCCCACCCAACTCGAAGAAGTGGTCATGCCGCCCCACCCGCTCCAACTTCAGGACATCGGCCCAGATGCCCGCCATCAAGGTCTCCACCTCGCCAACCGGCGCCTCATAAGCCCGACTGAGCACCGACTCCAACCCCGGCTCCGGCAGGGCCTTGCGGTCCAGCTTGCCCGCCGGATTCAGTGGCAGCGCCTCCAACTGCACAAACGCCGCCGGCACCATGTACTCGGGCAACTGCGCCAGCACATGTGTGCGCAACGCCTCCAACGTCGGCGCCTCCCCTCGCACGGTGAAATACGCCACCAGGCGCTCATCCCGAATCAACACCGCCACTTCGCGCAACGCCGGGTGCGCCGCCAACCGTGACTCGATTTCCCCCAGCTCCAGGCGCACCCCGCGCAACTTCACCTGGAAGTCATTGCGCCCAAGGAATTCGAGGTTGCCATCCGGCAGATAACGCACCAGGTCGCCGGTGCGATACAGCCGATCGCCCTCGACAAACGGGCTGTCGATAAACCGCTCGGCCGTCATCTGCACCAACCCCAGGTAACCACGGGCAACCCCTACCCCACCAATGTGCAGTTGGCCGCTGACACCCATCGGCACTGGCGCATCGTGCTCATCGAGCACATACAGGCGCGTGTTGTCTATCGCTCGGCCAATCGGCAACTGCAACGCCGGCACCGGCGCGCCGGGCTCCAGCGTCCAGGCGCTGCTGTCCACCGTGGCTTCGGTCGGGCCGTAGACGTTATGCAAACGCACGTTGGGCAAGCGGGCCTGCACGCCCCGGGCCAGGGCTTCGGTGAGTTCGCCACCGCCACACAGCACGTCAGTGAGGTTGGTGCACAAGGCAGACTCTTCCAACTCAAGGAACTGCTGCAACATCGCCGGCACGAACTTGATCACCGTGATCTGCTGCTCGCGAATCACCTGTGCCAGGTAAGCCGGTTCGCGGTGGCCGTCGGGCCGCGCCAGCACCAGGCGCATGCCGTTGGTGAGCGGCCAGAACAGCTCCCACACCGAACCGTCGAAGCTGAACGGCGCACGCTGCAACAACGCCCCGCCTTCAGCGTTCGGGCACAGCCGGGAGCCCCAGTGCATCAGGTTGCCCAGGCCGCGATGCTCGATCATCACGCCCTTGGGCGTGCCGGTGGAGCCGGAGGTGTACATCACGTATGCCAGGTTGGCGACGCTCAGGCCCGGCACCAACGGGTTGCCGCTGGGCGCCTGGCTCCAGGCGCAGTGGTCGAAGTCGATGACCGGGATCGATACGTCACCCGTAAGGTCACGGGTCGCCGCGTGCACCAGCAGCGCCACCGGCTGGCTGTCTTGCAGCATGTAGGCGAGCCGCTCGCGGGGGTAGCCCGGGTCCAGCGGCACATAGGCGCCACCGGCTTTGAGGATGGCCAGCAAGCCCACCACCAGGTCCAGCCCGCGTTCGACGCACAGCGCCACCCGCGCGTCCGGCTGCACACCGCGCTCGCGCAGGTAGAAGGCGAGTCGATTCGCGCGCTCATTGAGTTCGCGATAAGTAAGCTGCCGCTCGCCGGCCTGCACGGCAATGGCGTGGGGAGTATGCCGCGCATGGGCTTCGAACAGCGCTTGCACGGTGAGGGTGTCGGGGTAGTCGGTCTCGGTGGCGTTGAAGTCCAGCAGCAGGGTGTTCAGTTCACCGGCGGGCAACACCGGCACCTCGCGCAATGGCGTTTGCGGCGCTTGCTCCAGCGCGTCCGCCAGGTGGATCAGCACGGTTTCCAGGTAGTCCAGCAGGCGCTCGGCCCCCACCTTACGCGGAGCCTTGGCCTTGATCAGGAAGCCACTGGCGGTGTCGTCCACGGTGAGCATCAGCGGGTAGCTGAGGATGTCTTCGCTGCTGATCAAGGCGATGCCCGGCACCAGGGTCAAGTCGCGCTCGGCATCAGTGTGGCGGTAGTTGAGCAAGCTGTTGAACAGCGGCGAGGCGCTGCTGCAACGCTGGGCCAGGGCCAGGGAGGCCTGCTCGTGGACCAGCAACGCGCTGAGCCGCGCGTGGGTGTCGCGCAGTGCATCGGTCACGCTCTGGCCGGCCAACCGCAAGCGCAAGGGCAAGGTGTTGATGAACATGCCCAGGGCGCGGTCGGCGCCCTCACCCGCCTGCAAGCGGCCGAGCAACACGGTGCCGAACACCACGTCGTCACGACTGCTGACCCGGCCGAGTACTTGGGCCCAGGCCAGGTGGAACAGGCTGGCGACGCTGACCCCCAGGCCACGCGCCTGGGTACGCAAGCGCTGATTGAGCTGATCGCTCAATGGGTGTTCAGCCTCTTCGGTCTGTGCCCGATCCGCCTGGCGCTCCTGCAAGCCAAACGCCAGGGTCGGCTCGTCCACGTCCCCCAGCTGCTCGCGGAAAAACCCCTCGTGCGCCGCTTGCCGGGCCGGTGAGCGGGCCTGCACCACCACGTTGCGATACGGCACCGGCGCCGGCAGCTGCGCCTGCTGGCCCAGCAAGTGGGCACGAATTTCCTGCATCAGGATCGTGGTGGACGTGGCGTCATTGACCAAATGGTGGAAGCGCAGCCGCGCGACCCAGCGTTGCGCGTGGGGTTCTTCGGCGTAGTCCAGGGCCATCAGCGGCGCCTGGCGCAGGTCCAGCGGCGCAGGGTGTTCGCCCATGGGTTCGACACGCAACTGCGCGGTGCGCCACACCACTTGCATCGGTTGTTCGAGCGCGTCCCAGACCAGGCTGGTGCGCAGGATATCGTGGCGGTTGATCACCTGTTGCAGGGCTTGCGCAAAAGCCTCCAACTGGTCGCGACGGGCAAAGCTGAACAGGGCCTGCTGCTGATACGGGTCGTGTTCATCGGTGATGTGGTGGTAGAGCAAGCCTTCCTGCAACGGGGCCAGTGGGTAGATGTCTTGTATGTTTTCCGCGCCACCGGGAATGCTCGCAACAATGCGCGCCAGGCTGGCAGGGTCCGGGCCGGCCAGTTCGGTTGCCTCCACGTCGCCGGCCGCACTCGCCGCTGCCAATGCCGCCAGGGTCGGCTGGCCGAACAGCACCTGCACATCGGCGCGCAACCCCACTTGGCGCATGCGCTGCACCAGTTGCACCGCCAGCAACGAATGCCCGCCCAGCTCGAAGAAATGGTCATGACGACCGATCTGCTGCACCTGCAACAGCTCGGCCCAGATCTCTGCCAGCAGGGTTTCCACGCCGGGGAGCGGCGCTTCATAGCGGCGGGTGACGAAGGCCTCCTGGGTAGGCGCCGGCAGGGCCTTGCGGTCGAGTTTGCCATTGGCGGTCAGCGGCAGCGTATCGAGTGCCATGTAGGCCGCCGGCAGCATGTAGTCCGGCAACGTGGCCTGCAAATGAGCTCGCAGGGCTTCGATGGCCACCGGTTCACGCGGGACGAACCAGGCCAGCAGTTGACCGTCGCGGTACTGCACCACGGCTTCCTGGACCTGGAGATGGGTCGTCAGGGCCGATTCGATTTCGCCCAGTTCGATTCGCACCCCACGGATTTTCACCTGGTCATCGTTGCGCCCCAGGTAGTCGAGGTTGCCGTCGGGCAGCCAGCGCGCCAGGTCGCCGGTGCGGTACATGCGGCCCTCGTTGAAGGGGTCGTCGAGGAAGCGCTCGGCGCTGAGTTCGGGGCGGTTCAGGTAACCCCGCGCCACCCCCTTGCCGCCTACGTAGAGTTCCCCCGCCGCGCCGAGCGGCACCGGGCGCTGTTGCTCGTCGAGCAGGTACACCCGGGCATTGGCGATCGGCCCGCCAATGTGCAACGGCCGGCCGATGTCCACGCGGCCCGACGTGGCGACCACCGTGGCCTCGGTGGGCCCATAGTTGTTGATCACATCAAACGTCTGCGCCCGAGTGAACGCACGCAGGCGATCACCGCCGATCAGCAACGTGTGCAGGGTCGGGTGTTCCAGGCGCTGGCTGAAGGCGTACTCCGCCACGGGCGTGGGCAGGAAGCACACGTGCAGCGGCTGCGCTTGCCACCAGCTCAGTAGCGCGTCGATGTCTTCTGCGCCCTCGTGAGCGGGTGGCAGGTACAACGTCGCGCCCACGCACAGTGCCGGCCAGACTTCCCAGGCCATCGCGTCAAAGCCGAACCCGGCGACGCTGGCGGTGTGGCTGCCGGCGTGCAGGTGGAACGCCTGGCAGTGCCAGTCCACCAGGTTCGACACGGTGTGGTGCTCGACCATCACGCCCTTGGGCAAGCCCGTGGAGCCCGAGGTGTAGATCACATAGGCCAGGTTGGACGAGGTGACGGCCACCCGGGGGTTGCTGCCCAGGTGGAAGATCGGGCGGTCCAGTTCGATCACCGGCACGTTCGATGCCGGCAGCCGGTGCAGCAGGTCGTGCTGGGTCAGCACCACCACCGGGGCACTGTCTTGCACCAGGTAATTCAGGCGCTCGGCCGGATGCGCCGGGTCCACCGGCACATAGCAGGCGCCGGACTTGAGAATCGCCAGCAACCCCACCAGGGTTTCCAGGCTGCGCCGGGCCAGGATCACCACGCGGTCATCCGGTTTCACGCCGTGTTCCAGCAGGCGATGGGCCAACGCATTGGCTTGTTGATTGAGCTGGGCGTAGGTCAGGTTCCGGCCCTGGTAAATCGCCGCGATGGCCTCCGGTGTACGGGCCGCCTGGGCCTCGATACGCCCGTGCAGGGTCTGGGGTTCACTGTTGGGTTGGGCGGTGGCGTTCCACCGTTGCAGCAGCGCCTGTTCAGCAGGCGTCACGAGGGAGAATTCGCCGACTTTCAACCCGGTGTCTTCCAGCCCCTGTTCCAGCAACCAGGTAAAGCGCTGCGCCAGTGCCTGGACTTCGTCGTGCTGCAAATAGGCTTCGTTGTAAACGCAATGCAGGCACGCGGTGTCCTGGTAGCGGTTGCTGCGCAAGTGGATGGCGAGGGGCAGCGGCTCATGCAGGTTGGACACCTTGACCGCCCGCGCCTGGACCTGGCCGTAGCGCAGGTCATGGTCGTCCTGCTCGAACGACACCGACAGGTCGAACAACTGGCCGCGATCCGCACGGCGCAGGCCCAGTTCGCGGTTCATCTCGCTCAAGGGAAAGCGCTGGTGGCGGAAGTCCTGCTTGAGCTGGTCACGCACACCGCGCACCAGGGCGCTGAACGGCAGCGCTTCGCTGAACTGAAAACGCACCGCACTGACCTGGGTGAACAACCCGACGGTAGAACGGAACCGTGCGTTGGAGCGATTGAGGATTGGCAACCCCACTGCCCACTCATCGCGCTGGTGAGTACGGGTGAAATACACGTACATCGCCGCCAGCAGCACATGGAACGCCGACGCCTGGTAACGGTTGGCCACGTGCTCCATGCGGTCGAGCAAGGCCACGGGAAACGCTTGCACGAGGGTATTACTGGCGGTTTGCGCGCTGTGCCGGGGTGTGAGCAACGGCTCCGGCAGCGCCTGGTACTTGCCCAGCCAATAGGCACGGTCACGGGCGTAGCGTGGCGACTGATGGTAACGCTGGTCGGCCTCGATAAAGTCGACATAGGACGGCGCCAGCGGCTCGGGTTGCCGCCCGTGCTCCAGGTCGGTGTACAAGCGGGCCAGGGATTGCAGCATTTGGCCGAAGCCCCAGCCGTCGAGGATCAGGTGGTGGGCTTGCGTGCCCAGGCGATAGTGGTTGTCGTCGAGCTTGACCAGGAAAAACCGGAACAGCGGCTCTCCCTCCATGGTATACGGCCGGGCCATATGCGCCTGCATCAAGGCCTGGGCGGCGGCCGACGGGTCGGGCAGCGCGGAAAAATCATGCAGGGCCACTTCGACCGGCAATTCGCTGACGAAGGTTTGCCGGGGCAGGCCATCGGCATCGCTGTGCAATTGGGTACGCAAGGCGTCGTGCTTGGCGACCAACTGCTCGATGGCGCGCTGAATCCGATCAGGCACCACCGCGCCGGCGAAATCGACATAACCGCCGATGTTGTACAGCGGTGAGTCGCCTGCACGCAGTTGGTCGAGCCAGATGTCCTGTTGCGCAGCGGTGAGGGGGAAGCTGGCCGGCAGGCTGGGGAAATGCTTCATAAGATCCTTCTCATGGGGGGCAGGCACTGGCCGCGCAGGGAGGCCGAAATTGCCGGATTTGAGCATGGGGGTGGGGGACTGTCTGTCACCCGAAACCCGGACACCCAAACGGATGGAAACGGGGCCTGCTGATGGTTCACTGCTGAATCGATTAAATGAGTGTAGGAAATTGGCTATATCTGGCCGATGTCACCTTTACCAAATTTGCCCCACATATAATTTTTTACTTTATTTTTCATATAGTTAAAAAACTCTAAATACCCTGAGTGAAATTTCTTCGGCGGAATAGGCCGTCAGAAACGTCGAATTAATGACGATGTTTTTATGGCAGCTTGTGTCCCACGTTCCCACTACATACGTAGGACAAATCCCCTGGCTAAATGACATCTCGAGCGCCGACTCACGTTCATGAGGAACGGATCGACCCCGCAGAGGCCCAGGGAGTCCGTTGACGGTGTACGACTTCAAGGATGAGATGGCTATGAGTTTGACGCGCAGCATCAACAACACGGAAAGCCCGCATTTCTACGCCGAAATGGGCGAGTTGATTTCCACCAGCGGCCACGAGGAATTTGCCAGCAAGATGCTGCACCTCGTGGACAAATGGGTGCCGATTCACCTGGTGGACTTGAGTGAATGGACCCTCGACGAACCTCGCGACAGCGCGCTCGACATCAAGCTGCTGGGCAGTGCGGGCCTGAACAAGGACCTGCCGACGTCCCAGACACTGCATTCGCTCAACGACCACCCGCTGCTGCGGGAAATGCTCGGCATGCAGGACCCGCTGCTGATCCAGATGAAGGCCAAGGCCAAGAGCACGCACCTGCGCGGCACGTCGCACCAGTGCAACCTGGTGTCACGCCAGGGCAACCGGCGCTGTGTGATTTCGCTGTACCGTTTGCCGGGCCAGCGCGGATTTTCCCTGGCGGAACTGTCGTTTCTCAAGAGCCTGTCGGAGACGCTGTTGCCGTTGATGGAGCGCCACGCACAGATCCTGCGTCAGGCGCCGCCCGCCTCCACTGAACCTGCGCACCGCTTGCTGGAACAGTCACAGTTGCAACGTGAGTTCTACAAACGCTTGTCCCTCAGCGACATCACCCTGTCGGCCCGGGAGCAGGAAGTGTGCCTGGGCTTGCTGACCGGCGGCACCGTGCCGCAAATGGCGGAAAAACTCAGCGTGAAAAACAGCTCGATCGAGACCTACCTCAAGCGCGCCGCCGCCAAGTTGGGCGTGAGCGGCCGCCATGGCCTGGCCAAATGGATGGTGGGCGCCTGATGAACAGACTGACCCTTACCGGCGTTGGCCTGGCCTGGATGCTTGGCGGCTGTTCGTTGATCCCCGAGTACCAGCGCCCCGAGGCGCCGGTGCCGGCACAGTTCCCGCAGAATGGCATTTACCGCCTGGCGCAGGCTGGCACCGTGGCAATCACGCCGGACTGGCGACAACTGTTCCACGACCCGGCCCTGCAGCAGTTGATCGGCGACGCATTGGCCAATAACCGCGACCTGCGGGTGGCAGCGCTGAATGTGGAGGCCTTCCAGGCGCAATACCGCATCCAGCGTGCGGACCTGTTCCCGGCGGTGTCTGCCACGGGGGCCGGCAAACGCCAGCGGCTGCCGGGCGACGTCACCGGCACCGGCAAACCCGCGATCACCTCCAACTACTCCGCCACCCTGGGCATCAGCGCGTATGAGCTGGACCTGTTCGGCCGCGTGCGCAGCCTCAGTGAACAGGCGATGCTCACCTACTTGGGCACCGAAGAGGCACGCCGCAGTGCACAATTGAGCCTGGTGGCCAACGTCGCCAATGCCTACCTGACCTGGCGCGCTGATCAGGAACTGCTGGCCCTGGCCCAGCAGACGCTGGTCGCCAACGATCACAGCTGGCAGCTGACCCGCCGCAGCAAAAGCGCCGGCAAAGCCTCGGCGCTGGATGCAGTGCAAGCCCGCACCGCGGTCGAGAGCACCCGTGCCAGCGTGGCCCGTTATGAACGCCAAGTGGCCCAGGACCTCAACAGCCTCACGCTGCTGGTTGGCGGCCCGGTGGATGAGCGCCTGCCGTCACGCCCGCTGGCCGACGACCTGGTGGCGCGTGTGCCGGCCGGCCTGCCGTCGGACCTGCTGCGACGGCGCCCGGACATCCTGCAAGCCGAATACCAGCTGCAGGCCGCCAACGCGAACATCGGCGCCGCCCGGGCAGCATTCTTCCCGTCGATCAGCCTGACCGCCAACGCCGGCAGTACCAGCAACGAACTGTCGGGGCTGTTCAAGGGCGGTGCGGGCACCTGGACATTCCAGCCGCAGATCAACCTGCCGATCTTCAACGCCGGCAGCCTGCGCGCCAGCCTCGACTACGCGAAGCTGCAAAAAGACATCGGCGTGGCGCAGTACGAAAAGTCCATCCAGACCGCCTTCCAGGAAGTCGCCGACGGCCTCGCTGCGCGCCAGACCTTCAACGACCAGTTGGCCGCGCAACGTGATTTCGTCGCCGCCAACCAGGCCTACTACGACCTGGCGCAGCACCGCTACCGCAGCGGCGTCGACAGCAACCTGACGTTCCTCGATGCGCAGCGGTCGCTGTTCGCCTCCCAGCAGGCGCTGATCGTCGACCGGCTGGCGCAGCTGGTGGCGGAGGTGAACCTGTACACGGCGCTGGGCGGCGCCTGGGATGTCAGCGCAAACCCGACTGCCGCAGCCGATACTCCCCCGGCGTCACCTGCGCATAACGAAGGAAAAACCGGCTGAAATAGGCCGGGTCCTTGAACCCCAGCTGGTAGCAGATCTCGTTGGCCGAGCTGCCGGTAAACAGCAGCAGGCGCTTGGCTTCCTGCATCACCCGTTCCAGGATCAAGCGCTTGGACGGCAGGTCGGCCAGGCGTCGGCAGACCTCATTGAGGCGCGCCTCGGTCACGCCGATCCCCTCGGCGTAGCGCGCCAGCGGCCAGTGCTCCAGGTAATGGGCCTCGATCAGTTCGTTGAAGCGATGAAAGATGCGCAGGTCTTCGTGCCGCGTCGGGCGTGACGGCAAGGAATGGGCGCACAGGCGCAGCAGGCGAAGCATGATCAGCCGCGTGAGGCTGTCCTGCGCGGCGGCGCGCCCGGGCCGCTGGGCGTTGATCTCGTCGTTCAAGTCTTCGAACAGCGCATCCAGCCCCTGGTCGCCGGCGGTCAACGCCACACAAGCGGCGCCGGAGGCCAGGCTGGGGTCGGCGTCGATCAAGGCCCACACCAATTGCTGGCGCACCGTCAGCACATGGCCGTCGGCGTCCGCTTCGGTGACGAAGGCGTGGGGCACGGTGGGCGGCGTGAGAAAAAACATCGGCCCCGATTCCACGTACTGGCGGTCATCCAGATACACCCGCACCGCGCCACTCTTCACGTAATGCACCTGGAAAAACCGGTCATGCCGGTGCACGGGCATGTTGCGCCCGAAAAAACCCGCCAGGTTGCCGAGCTTGTCGTAATGCACCTCGGCGTCGCTGTAACGCTGGTCGTAGACCTGCCCGATGTTGATGTTGGGAATAGGCTGCACGCTGCCCCCTTGTTGTTATTGGAGTGCGCCTGGATTTTGCCATGCTTGACGGTTGTTAACATATTAATTATAACGTTAACACATTAACGAACTGCCTATGCAGCAGTCGCCACCGCCAGGAGAAACGCATGAGCCGTACCCTGCATGATGTTGCCAGCGGCACCCTGTTCGGCGTTGCGCTGAACTACCAGGGCCTGCTGGACCAGCATCTCGCCGCCTTCCAGCAGGCGCCCTACCAGAAGCCGCCCACCCAGCCGGTGCTGTTTATCAAGACCCCGAATACGCGCAACGAGCACGCAGGTGTGGTGTTGCACCCACAGGGCGAGCGCCTGCAACCCGGCCCGGCGCTGGGTGTGGTGATCGGCGAACGCGCCAGCCGTGTCAGCCTGGAAAATGCCATGGCCCATGTGGCCGGCTATGTGGTGGTCAACGAGTTCAGCCTGCCGGAAGACAGCTACTACCGCCCTGCCGTCAAAGCCAAATGCCGCGATGGGTTCTGCGCGTTGGGGCCGCAACTGGTTCCACGTGATCAGGTGGCAAACGCCAATCAGTTGAGCCTGAAACTGTGGGTCAACGGTGAACTGCGCCAGGAAAACTCCACCGCGAATTGGGTGCGAGACATCCCGCAGTTGATCGCCGAAATCAGCGAATTCATGACCCTGCACCCTGGCGACGTGCTGATCACCGGCACGCCCGAAGGCCGCGTGGATGTAGTGCCGGGCGACAGGGTTGACGTCGAGATCAGCGGCGTAGGTCGCCTGACCAACCAGATCCAGGCGGAGACCCCAGCATGAAACACGCCCGCATCCGCTATGAACATGAAATCCATGCCGTGACGGTCGAGGCCGACAACGCCGTGCGCCTGAGCGACGGGCGCCTGCTCGCCGAGGACCAGGTCGAGTGGCTACCACCGGCCACCGGCAGCATGTTCGCCCTAGGCTTGAACTACGCCGACCACGCCGCCGAACTGGCCTTCACCCCACCGACAGAACCGCTGGTCTTCATCAAATCCGTCGGCACCTACACCGGCCACCGCCAGGTCACCTGGCGCCCGGACAACGTTGCCTACATGCACTACGAGTGCGAGCTGGTGGCGGTCATCGGCAAGGCCGCGCGCAACGTCAAGAGTGCCGACGCCCTGGACTACCTGGCCGGCTACACCGTGTGCAACGACTACGCGATCCGCGACTACTTGGAAAACTACTACCGCCCCAACCTGCGCGTGAAAAACCGCGACGCCACCACCCCGGTCGGCCCGTGGATCGTCGACGTGGCGGATGTGCCCGACGCGAGCAACCTGACCCTGCGCACCTGGATCAACGGTGAGCTGCGCCAGGCAGGCAGCACCCGCGACATGATTTTCGATATCCCCTACCTCATCGAATACCTGTCGAGCTTCATGACCCTGCAACCCGGCGACATGATCGCCACCGGCACCCCCGAAGGCCTGGCCGATGTGGTGCCCGGCGATGAAGTGGTGGTGGAAGTCGAAGGCGTGGGCCGCCTGGTCAACCGAATTGTCAGCGAGGCGGACTTTTTCTCCGCCCGGAAAGAGGCGTGAGCGACATGATCAAACACTGGATCAACGGCCGCGAGGTCGAGAGCAAAGACGTATTCATCAACTACAACCCGGCCACCGGCGAAGCCATTGGTGAGGTAGCCAGCGGCGGCGCAGAAGAAGTCGCCCAAGCGGTCGCCGCCGCCAAGAATGCGTTCCCCAAGTGGGCCAACACCCCGACCAAGGAACGCGCACGCCTGATGCGCAAGCTCGGTGAACTGATCGAGCAGAACGTGCCACACCTGGCCGAACTGGAAACCCTCGACACCGGCCTGCCGATCCACCAGACCAGGAACGTGCTGATCCCCCGTGCTTCGCACAACTTCGATTTCTTCGCCGAAGTCTGCACACGCATGGACGGCCACAGCTACCCGGTGGATGACCAGATGCTCAACTACACCCTCTACCAACCGGTAGGCGTGTGCGGGTTGGTATCGCCGTGGAACGTGCCGTTCATGACCGCCACCTGGAAGACCGCGCCATGCCTGGCCCTGGGCAACACGGCGGTGTTGAAGATGTCGGAACTGTCACCACTGACTGCCAACGAACTGGGGCGCCTGGCGGTGGAAGCCGGGATTCCCAACGGCGTGCTCAACGTGATCCAGGGCTACGGCGCCACGGCCGGTGATGCGCTGGTGTGTCACCCCGACGTGCGGGCGATTTCATTTACCGGCGGCACCGCCACCGGCAAGAAGATCATGCAGACCGCGGGCTTGAAGAAGTACTCCATGGAACTGGGCGGCAAGTCGCCGGTGCTGATCTTCGAAGACGCCGACCTGGAACGCGCCCTCGACGCGGCACTGTTCACCATCTTCTCCTTGAATGGCGAGCGCTGCACCGCCGGCAGCCGCATTTTCATCCAGGAAAGCGTCTACCCGCAGTTCGTCGCCGAATTTGCCGCCCGCGCCAAACGCTTGATCGTCGGCGACCCGCAAGACCCGAACACCCAGGTCGGCTCGATGATCACCCAGGCGCATTACGACAAGGTCACCGGCTACATCAAGATCGGCCTCGAAGAAGGCGCCACCCTGCTCGCCGGTGGCCTGGAGCGCCCGGCCAACCTGCCGGCGCATCTGAGCCGTGGCCAGTTCATCCAGCCGACCGTATTTGCCGACGTGAACAACAAGATGCGCATCGCCCAGGAAGAAATCTTCGGCCCAGTGGTGTGCCTGATCCCGTTCAAGGACGAGGCCGAAGCCTTGCAACTGGCCAACGACACCGAATACGGCCTGGCCTCCTACATCTGGACCCAGGACATCGGCAAGGCCCACCGCCTGGCGCGCGGAATCGAAGCCGGCATGGTATTTATCAACAGCCAGAACGTGCGCGACCTGCGCCAGCCGTTTGGTGGGGTCAAGGGCTCCGGCACCGGCCGTGAGGGTGGGCAATACAGCTTCGAAGTGTTTGCCGAGATCAAGAACGTGTGCATTTCCATGGGCAGCCATCACATCCCGCGGTGGGGGGTATAACCCGGCTCCCACAAGGATCTCATTACCATCACAAGAATAATTATTCAGGAGAATCATCATGGGCGAAGTGGTCCTGGCGGCGAAGATCTGCCACGTACCGTCGATGTACCTGTCGGAACTGCCCGGCAAGCATCACGGCTGTCGCGAAGCGGCGATTGCCGGGCACAAGGAGATCGGCCGGCGTGCCCGTGAGCTGGGCGCCGACACCGCCGTGGTGTTCGACGTGCACTGGCTGGTCAACAGCGGTTACCACGTCAACTGCGGCGCGCAGTTCCAGGGCACCTACACCAGCAACGAGCTGCCGCACTTCATCAAGAACATGGAGTACGCCTACCCCGGCTGCCCCGAGCTGGGCGAGTTGATCGCCGCCGAAGCCAACGAAGCCGGCGTGCGCAGCATGGCCCACAACATCCCGAGCCTGGAGCTGGAATACGGCACCCTGGTGCCCATGCGCTACATGCACATGGGCGTGCCGGAAGATGAAAAATTCAAGGTCATCTCCATCGCCGCCTGGTGCGCCTGGCATCGCCTGGAAGACAGCTTTGCGTTTGGCGCCGCCGTGCGCCGGGCCATCGAGAAGAGTGATCGCAAGGTGCTGGTGCTGGCTTCCGGTTCCTTGTCCCACCGTTTCTCGGACGACCGCCAGGCCGAAGCGAACATCCATAACTGGACCCGCGAATTCGACAAGCAGGTGGACCTGCACGTGGTGGAAATGTGGAAGCAAGGCCGCTTCAAAGAGTTCTGCGCCATGCTGCCCGACTACGCCGAGCACTGCTTCGGCGAGGGCAAGATGCACGACACCGCCATGCTTCTGGGGCTGCTCGGCGGGCCGGATTACGCCAAGCCGGCCGAGATCATCACGCCGCCGTTCGGCAGCTCGGGCACCGGCCAGATCAACGCGATTTTCCCGCTGTAACCCTGGGAGAAACCCATGCCGCACTTTATCGCCGAGTACACCGACAACATCGAACCACAGGCCGACCTGCCCGGCCTGTTTGACAAGGTCCACCGCGTGCTGGGGGACAGTGGCGTGTTCCCCCTGGGCGGCATCCGCAGCCGTGGCGTGCGCCTGGACACCTGGCGCATGGCCGACGGTCAGCATGACTACGCCTTCGTGCACATGACCCTCAAGGTCGGCCACGGCCGCGACCTGCCCACGCGCCAGGCGGTGGCCGAGGCGGTGTTTGCGGTGATCACCACGCACTTCGCTGAACTACAAGCGCAACGCTTACTCGCGCTGTCGTTCGAGATGGTAGAGCTGCACCCGCAGCTCAACTTCAAGCAGAACAATGTGCACGCCTTCCTGAGCCAACACACCCCCTTGTAGGAACTGGCTTGTTGTGGCGAGGACGCTTGTCGAATCGTCCCGTTCGACAGCGCAGCTGGAGCCGGCTTTTTGGGGGCGCTTCGCCCCCCAGCGCAAGCAAGCTTGCTCGCCACAACAAGCCAGCCCCTACAGGGATTTATATCCACGGCCTCTCAGACAAAAAGTACAACATCATGAGCACAGCCCACACCACGGCCAGCCGCGTGCTGGCCGAGCACGACCGCACCCATCGTTTAGTCACCTGGCGCCTGATGCCCCTGTTGCTGGTGTGCTACCTGTTCGCCCACCTGGACCGCATCAACATCGGCTTTGCCAAGATGCAGATGAGCAGCGACCTGCACTTCAGCGACACGGTCTACGGCTTTGGCGCCGGCCTGTTCTTCATCGCCTACGCACTGTTCGGCGTGCCCAGCAACCTGGCGCTGGACCGCGTCGGGCCCCGGCGCTGGATCGCTAGCCTGATGATGGTGTGGGGCCTATTGTCCACCGGCATGCTGTGGGTGGAGAGCGCCCGGGGTTTCTATGTGCTGCGCTTTTTGCTGGGGGTGGCCGAGGCCGGGTTTTTCCCGGGGATCCTGGTGTACCTCAACCGCTGGTACCCGGCTCGCCGCCGCGCCCAGGTCACCGCCTTGTTCGCCATCGCCGTGCCCATGGCCGGCGTGCTGGGCGGGCCGTTGTCCGGGGCGATCCTCGAACACTTCCATGACGTCGCAGGCCTGCGCGGCTGGCAGTGGATGTTCCTGATCGAAGGGCTGCCGGTGGTGTTGCTGGGGCTGGTGGTGCTCAAGGGGCTGCCGGACGGTTTCGATTCGGTGCACTGGCTGACCGCCGAGCAAAAGCGACAACTGAGTATCCAACTGCGCAGCGAAGAACAGCGCAAGACCATCACCTCGTTCGGCGGCATCCTGCGCGACCCCCAGGTGTGGCTGCTGGTGGCGGTGTATTTCGCGGTGATGCTGGCGGTGAATACCCTGGCGTTCTGGATGCCCACGCTGATCCACGGCGCCGGCATCGGCCGCGACAGCCAGGTGGGCCTGCTCAGCGCGGTGCCGTACCTGGCCGGGTGTTTCTTCATGATCGGTTGCGGGCGTTCGTCCGACCGCCATCGTGAACGTCGCTGGCACCTGTGCGTGCCGTTGCTGATGGCCGCCGTCGGCATCGCCGTGGCCGGCCTGGCACCGCACAACCCACTGCTGGTGATGGCCGGGCTGGTGGTGGCCGGCATGGGCGCCAGCGCCGCATTGCCGATGTTCTGGCAACTGCCCCCGGCGTTTCTATCGGACACCACCCAGGCGGCCGGCATCGCCATGATCAGCTCGTTCGGCAGCGTCGCCGCGTTCCTCGCGCCCTACCTGATCGGCTGGATGCGCGACGCCACCCAGAGCGCCAGCCTGGCCCTCTACGTACTCGCCCTGTTTATCGCCCTCGGCGGCCTGCTGGTGCTGCGCACCCACGCCGCCATCGTCAACCCACACTAAGGACCGTCGCCATGCTCGACTCCCCGCAAATCCTCGCCGCCGCTGCCCACCTGGACCGCGCCGAACGCAGCCGCGAACAGGTGCGCCAGTTTTCCCTCGACTACCCCGGCATCACGATCGAGGACGCCTACGCAATCCAGCGTGCCTGGGTCGCGCAGAAGATCAAGGACGGGCGCACGTTGAAGGGCCACAAGATCGGCCTGACCTCGCGAGCCATGCAAGTGTCGTCGAACATCACCGAACCGGATTACGGCGCGTTGCTCGACGACATGTTCTTCGACGAAGGCAGCGACATTCCCTTCGAACGCTTCATCGTGCCAAGGGTGGAAGTGGAGCTGGCGTTCATTCTCGGCAAACCGCTCAAGGGCCCTAACTGCACCGTGTTCGATGTGCTCGACGCCACCGAATGGGTGATCCCCGCACTGGAGATCATTGACGCGCGCATCCAGCAGGTCGACCCCCACACCCACGCCACGCGCAAGGTGTTCGACACCATTTCCGACAACGCCGCCAATGCCGGCGTGGTGCTGGGCGGCCGTGCGGTACGACCCACCGAGATCGACCTGCGCAAGGTACCGGCCGTGCTGTACCGCAATGGTGTGATCGAGGAATCCGGGGTGTCGGCGGCGGTGCTTAACCACCCGGCCAAGGGCGTGGCCTGGCTGGCGAACAAGCTGGCGCCCTATGACGTGACCCTGCTGCCCGGGCAGGTGATTCTCGGCGGTTCCTTCACCCGCCCGGTCGCAGCCCGCCCAGGCGACACCTTCCACGTCGACTACGACCAGCTCGGCTCGATTGCCTGCCGCTTCGTCTGAACCCAGGAGGTTTGCCATGGACATGCCCATCAACCGCTTCAAACAACGCCTGCACAACGGTGAGGTGCAGATAGGCCTGTGGCTCGGCCTCGCCGATGCGTACTGCGCGGAGTTGGCCGCCAACGCCGGTTTCGACTGGCTGCTGATCGACGGCGAACACGCGCCCAATCAGCTGCCAGGCCTGCTCGCCCAGTTGCAGGCCGTGGCGCCCTACCCCAGCCAGGCGCTGATTCGCCCGGTGATCGGCGACAGTGCGCTGATCAAGCAACTGCTGGACATCGGCGCCCAGACCCTGCTGGTGCCCATGGTCGAAAGCGCCGCTCAGGCCCGCGAACTGGTGCGCGCCATGCGTTACCCGCCCCAGGGAATTCGAGGGGTGGGCAGTGCCCTGGCGCGGGCTTCACGCTGGAACAGCATCCCAGGTTACCTCGACCTGGCGGATCAACAGATGTGCCTGCTGGTGCAGATCGAAAACCGCGAAGGCCTGGCGAATCTGGAGGAGATTGCTGCCGTGGACGGCGTGGACGGCGTGTTCATCGGCCCGGCGGATTTGAGTGCGTCGATGGGGCACCGGGGTAATCCGGGGCATCCCGAGGTGCAGGCGGCGATTGAGGGCGCCATCCGGCGCATCGTGCAGTCCGGCAAGGCGGCGGGGATCCTCAGTGCCGATGAAAGCCTGGCGCGGCGCTATATCGAGTTGGGCGCGACGTTTGTGGCAGTGGGTGTGGACACCACGGTGTTGATGCGCGGGTTGCAGGCGCTGGCAGGGAAATTCAAGGGCACTCCCGAGGCCACCTACGCAGGCAGCGTGTACTGAATCACCCCCTGTAGGAGCCCGGCTTGCCGGCGATGGCGATCTTGAGGGCGCCATCGCCGGCAAGCCGGGCTCCTACAGGGGTGGGTAGTGTTGCTTCAGCGCTTGAGGTTGATGTTTTTCAGGTCATCCAGCAGGCCCAGCAGGGTCTGCAACTTCGCTTCGCCCAACTGATCCTGCAAACGCTGGTAGTTGCCTTCCATGCATTGGCTCATGGACTCAAAACTCGCCTTGCCCTTGTCGGCCAAGGTCACCAGCACGCGGCGCTGGTCTTGCTCGGCCTTGCGCCGGTGCACCATGCCGGCGGTTTCCATGCGTACCAGCACGCCGGTCATGCTCGGCTTGAGGATGCAGGCCAGTTCGGCCAACTGGTAAATCTCCAGCTCACCGTGTTGTTCAAGGATGCGGATGATGCGCCATTGCTGTTCGGTCAGGCCGTGTTCGTTCAAGGACGGACGGAAAAAACTCATCGCGGCCTCACGTGCTTGCAGCAAGGCCAGGGTCAGGGACTGTCGAGGTTTGGGCATAAGGATCAGGGTCACGGGGTATTTAGTTAATAATTTAACGAAACTCTAGCATTCCCTGCCCGCGAGCGCGCTATAACTTGTCTGTCGCTGCGCCTCTGGCGCGCTGAATCAAAAGCCTGGGCAGGCAGGATCAAGACTTCCCTCCCGCCAGGGCCCCTAATGGAGGCATCCGCTTTAGAGCCTTCCTTCACTTTTTCAGGCTGCGCCATGATCAACATCGAAACCCCCACGTATTACACCGCCACCAAGAAATACAACCTCAGCTTCCCCACCCTGGAACAGGACATCGACGCCGATGTGGTGGTGATCGGCGGCGGTTTCTCCGGCATCAACACGGCCCTGGAACTCGCGGAAAAAGGCATCACCAACATCGTGGTGCTCGAAGCGCGTTACCTGGGCTTTGGCGGCACCGGTCGCAATGGCGGGCAGATCATGGCGGGCATCGGCCATGACCTGGAGAAGATCAAGAAGGACGTCGGCGAAGACGGCCTGCGCCAGGTGTTCGAGATCAGCGACCTGGGCGCCGACATCATCAAGAACCGCATCGCCAAGTACAACATCGACGCGGACTTCTGCCACGGCTACGGCTACATGGGCTTCAACGCCCGCCAGGAAAAAACCCTGCGCGCCTGGGAGAAGGACTTCAAGTCGATCAACAGCCAGCACGAGATCCGCTTTCTCGGCGGCTCCGACGTGCAGCAGATCATCGGTTCCAAGGCCTACAGCAGCGCCCTGCTGCACATGGGCGGCGGCCATGTGCATTCGCTGAACCTGCTGCTGGGCGAAGCCACCGCGCTGGCCGGGCATGGCGTGCGGATCTTCGAGAACAGCCCGGCCCTGGAAGTCAGCTATGGCGAACGCATCACCGTGCGCACCGGGCGGGGTTCGGTGCGCGCCAGCAAACTGCTGTGGGCCTGTGACAGTTTCCTCAACAAGCTGGAGCCGGAACTGCACCGCTCGACCATCAATACCTACGCGTTCCAGATGATGACCGAGCCGTTGTCCGAAGAATTGATCCAGCGCATCAGCCCGATTCGCGGGGCCTACAGCGATATCCGCCCGGTGATCGACTACTACCGCGTCACCAACGAGAACCGCCTGCTGTTCGGCGCCGCCACGCCGCTGGTGGAACACATTCCCGGCGACCTCAAGGCGTGGAACCGCCAGCTCATGCTGAAGATTTTCCCCTACCTCAAGGACGTGAAAATCGACCTGGCCTGGGGCGGGCCGATGGCGTGCAGCCCCAACCTGTTCCCGCAGATCGGCACCTTGCCGGGGCGCAGCAATGCGTTTTTCGTGCAGGGCTATTCGGGCTTTGGCGTAACCCCCAGCCACATCATCTGCAAGGTACTGGCCGAAGGCATGAGCGAAGGCTCGGCGCGCTATGACCTGGTCAGTTCGATCCACCGCCCGACCATCCTCGGCAAGGATGCGATTCGTCCGCTGTTGCTGACGGCGGGCAAATCCTGGCACCAGCTTTCCGGCTACTGGAACGGGCGCCGCTAAACCCGCGCCCACCTGGGCGTTTTATCCCTCTGTAGGAGCCGGCTTGCCGGCGATGGCGATCGTTAGGACACCATTGCCGGCAAGCCGGGCTCCTACATTATTCATCAGGAGCAACTGCCATGACCCTTACGACCCTCAAGCACAATATCCAACTCAGCGAACTCGACGCCTGGGGCACCGTGGCCGACCTCGGCTCGGAGATCCTCGAAGGCGAGGTGCGTGCCTTCGGCAAGATGACCTTCGGCGCGCCCACCGACCCGGTCAGCAGTGCCTATTTCGGCACCACCCGGGGCAAGTTCCGCATGGTCTATCCGTTTGCCGAACAAGCCACCGTGGTCACCGGCGAAGTGCTGCTCACCGACGAATCCACCGGCCAGACCACCCGCTACAAGGCCGGTGACAGCTGGTTCGTGACCAAAGGCACGCCCGTGCTGTGGGACGTAGTCAGCGAAAGTTTCGTCAAACACTACTTCGCCGTCGTGTAAGGGAGGCGCCGCCATGACCGCTTCTTCTGACTGGATCACCGTAGGGGCACTGGCCGACGGCTTCGCCCCAGGCGCGTTCATCCTGCCTAACCTCGCCGACCTGGCGGACCAGACTTTCACCCTGCACTTTGCCAATGGCTGGCAGATCGAACACCGCTTCGAGCAGGACCGCCTGGCCTGGCATGCCGCTGACGGGCATTCCACAGGCAGCGCGCCATACCGCGCCACCTCGATCCGTCCGGGCCTGTACCTGGTGGACTTCATCAAGCACGAGGCCGGGCACAGTTGGTCGATCAGCCTGGTGCTGGACACGCCCAACGCCTCCTTCACGGCAGTGATCGGGCGCCTGCCGGATCAGGTCGACACCCATGAAGGCCTCTACCATCGCGCCCTCGCCGGCAAGCCACTGACGTCAGTGGAGGTTGATTTCCTGCATGGCAGCCTCGACCGTCCGTGGCAAGCCGGCCATTGCCTGCACGCGCCCACCGACGAACTGGTGGGCCTACGCAACCGTTATCGCTACAGCCCCAGCGAGGTCTACGAGCACATCTACCTCAACGAACGCTTCTATGCCTGGCAGTGCCTCAAGGGCGTGGAACAAGGCCTGTGCGACACCGACCGCTGCCATTACTACAAGATCGCCGAGCAGCTGTACCTGTTCGTGTGGCAAGAGAAGATCGTGCCCACCCTCGGCCTGGTGCTGATCGACCTGCAGCAGCACCGCAGCGACGGCAAGATCTTCGGCTATGCCGGGGCGTCGTTCGATGCGCTGTCGAACTTCCCGGTGAGTTCCTATTGCCAGGTGCTCAACCGCACGGAATACCCCCGTGACTGAGCCGCGCACGGTGGTGATCACCGGCGCCGGCACGGGCATCGGCGCGGCCTGTGCCCGGCTGTATGCCGAAGAAGGCGCGCAGGTGGTGCTGATCGGCCGCCGCCGTGAACCGCTGGAACAGGTGGCGCGGGACACGGGCGGCCTGATCCTGGTGGGCGACGCGGCCTGTCCGGTCACGTGGGAGGGGTTTATCGACCAGATCCGCGAACGGTACGGGCGTCTCGATGTGCTGCTGGCCTGTGCCGGTGGCCATGGCCTGGGCAGCGCCACCCAGACCAGCCCGTCCACCTGGGAAGGCGCCCTGCGCAGCAACCTGGACAGTGCGTTCTACAGCGCCCGTGCCTGCCTGCCGCTGTTGCAGGACAGCGCGGGCAACATCGTACTGATCGGCTCTATCGCCTCGTTGGCGGCGGGCCCCGAAGTGTGCGGCTACACCACGGCCAAGCATGCGCTGCTAGGGCTCAATCGCTCCCTGGCCCGGGACTACGGGCCGCACGGCGTGCGGGTGAACGCAGTGTGCCCGGGCTGGGTGCGCACGCCCATGGCGGATGCGGAAATGCAGCCGTTGATGGACGCCTATGGCGAGACTTTGCAACAGGCCTATGCCCGGGTCTGCGCCGATGTACCGCTGCGCCGGGCGGCCAGTGCCGACGAGATCGCCAAGGTGTGCCGCTTCCTGGCCTCCCGTGATGCGTCGATCATCACCGGGGCGACGTTGGTGGCAGACGGTGGTTCCAGCATTGTCGATGTGCCCACATTGGCCTTTGCTCACTTGGAGAATGCCGATGAATGACCTGGATTTCAGCGGGCACGTGGTGCTGGTGACCGGCGGTGCCCAAGGCATCGGCCGGGGCATCGTCGAGGCGTTTGCCAGGCGTGGCGCGCGGGTGGTGATTGCCGATCGGTTGCTGGCCCAGGCCCAGGACGTGGCCGTCGAGCTGTCGGCCCTGGGCTGTCGCGTCGACGCAGTGGGTGTCGACCTGGCCGATTCACAGGCAGTGCTTGAGTGCGTTCAGCGGCTGCCGCAACTGGATATCCTGGTGCACAACGCCGGGTATTTTCCGCTGACGGCGTTTGAAGACATTACGCCAGAGATCCTGCAACGGACCTTGGCGGTCAACCTGTCGGCGCTGTTCTGGCTGACCCAGGCGGCCTTGCCGGCGTTTCGCGAACAGGGTCGGGGTTGTGTGCTGGTCACGTCTTCGGTGACCGGCAACCGCGTCGGTTACCCGGGGCTCAGCCATTACGCGGCGTCCAAGGCCGGGGTCAACGGGTTTATCCGCAATGCGGCGCTGGAGCTGGCGCCGTTGAATGTGCGGGTCAACGGTGTGGAACCGGGCATGATCGCCACGCCGGCGATGGGCAACCTGGGCGATGCAGCGTTGAATGACGCCATTGCCAGCCGTGTGCCGTTGGGACGCTTGGGCGCGGCGGCGGATATTGCCAGCGCCATGCTGTTCCTCGCCTCCGACCTCGCCAGCTACATCACCGGGCAGACCCTGGTGGTGGACGGCGGTGCGACCCTCCCCGAAGTCTGAACACCGATTCAAATGTGGGAGCGGGTTTGCTCGCGAATGCGGTGTGCCAGCCAAAGAATATGTTGGCTGAATCACCGCATTCGCGAGCAAGCCCGCTCCCACAATGGTTCTGTTTTGGTTTCAAGATCGCACACGCAGGCTCATGCCCCAGCTGCTTGCATCCGGCTCGACCGAAAATCCTTCGGCGACACTTCGAACTGCTTCTTGAACGACCGGCTGAAATGTGCCGAGTCGGTAAAGCCCCATTTGTAGGCAATCGAGGTGATCGATTCGCTGCGCAGGAACGGGTTGGTCAGGTCATCCGCGCTGCGCTTGAGGCGGGCGCGCTGGATGTAACGGCAGACGCTGTCGTCCTGTTCCTCGAACAAGCGGTACAGGTGCCGCACCGAGATATTCAAACGGTTGGCCAGGCCGATCGGGCTCAAGCCTGGTTGACTGAGGGATTCATCAATGACCTTCTGCACGTAGCTGCGCAGGTTGTTGCCCTGCAGCGCCGCCATGCCCTCGCGGCACTCGTCACCCTGCTCCAGGGCCGAGCCCAGCAGCGAGACGAAGGCGCTTTGCAGCGCTTCCACTTCGCCAGCGCCGTCTGCGGTGTCGTCCTTGCACAGTTGGTCCATCAGCACGTGCAGCATGCGCCCGCAGGCTTTGGTCGAGGAGATCTTGCCGAAGGCCCGTGCATCGCCGCCCAGGTGTTTGCACACGTCGGCGCGGGACAGTGACAGGGAGGCGTGTTCGATCAGGCCGAAGGGGGTGATTTCGATGGAGCCTACCGAGTCCATCAGCAGCATTTCGCCGGGGGCCAGTTGCAGGATCTGGCCGTTTTGTACGATCTGGGAGTAACCGCTGCGTTGGCTGACCAGGAAGCAGTCCTGGTCGTTGTCGTGGTCGGCGTGGTGCGCGGGGCGTTTGATCAGCCCGGCATTGGTGCGCAGGATGGCCAGGCCGCGTGGGAGGTCGCGGATTTCGCCGATGAACAGGGAGCGGTTGAAGGCCAGTTCGGTGTCGAAGTAACCGCAGGCGGCGCGCAGGTCGCGGTTCCAGGTGTCGAGCCCGTCGTGTGCATGCTGTGGGATGCTCATGGGGTGTCTCCGCAGTGGCTTCTTTTTGTTGTTCTGGTGCAATAGTTAACATGTTATCTATATGCGTGCAAGAACATCGTGGTTGGGGGGTGTAGAAGCACTATTGATGCCAATCGGCAGAGGTTGGCTGGCGTTCAGACTGTAGGAGCCGGCTTGCCGGCGATGGCGGTCTCTTGGGTGCCGGGGGGGTTGGGATCGCGTACATATCCGTTGCTGTGGTAACGGCTGGTATTGGTTCCGCCCTTACGGCGGGTCACTTTTGGAAAAGAGCCCCAAAAGTAACCAAAAGGGCTCTTGCCCCAACACTCGGCACCTCGCCCAGGCTCGGTGTGCCCGTAATCCGCCATGGATTTGGGGGGCCGCCGCCACGCGCCATCCATGGCGCGGGGCGGCTAAACCGGCATCCTTGCCGGTTTACCCCCCAAATCCATGTCGGCTTACGGCCAGCGTGTTTGACGGGGCGCCTAAGATCAAGATCAAGATCAAGATCAAAGGCGCTCGCTTCGCATCGAGAGTGGTTTTAGAAGCTTGACAGCATTCTTTGTAGGCCTGCCAACGTGGTTAGGAGGTGGGTGCGCTGTGGTGGGCTCAGGGCGATATAACGCCGAAACGCCGGCAGGCGATTGACGACTTCGCTGCCGCCCATGTGTTCCAGGCGTACGCACCATTGCTGGTCGTGCAGGTCGATGCGCAAGCGTTTGAAGTCCAGTGGCATCAGGGCCTGGAACAGCGTGGTGTCTGCCAACAGTCGCGCCTGCAGTTCACCCGCCAGGGCCTGGTTGCCGCTGCGGTGGCGCACGTGCAGGCCACTTCGTCGAATCGCGCCGCTGTGGTGCACCTCGTAGCTTGCGCTGCCCTCTGTGGCAGCAGGTAGGCGCAGCACGAATTCGGTCAGCACCAGGTGCATCAACAGTTGGGATTCGGTGCGTTCGATGATCTCGAACGCCACGCCGTCCACTTCCAGTGTGGCCAGCCCGAGGTTGCGGCGCAGGTGTGCCAGGGTTACGCCGGGGCGGTAGCCGGCGGGGGCGCGGTCGGCGCGGAACAGGTCAGACAGTCTTTGCCGCAAAGTCGTTGTAACCATCATGGGGCTTACCCGGTTCGTTGCTGAATTCCTTGGCCAATACGTCCTCGACAGAGGCGGGCTTGAAGGGGTTGACCTTCTGCACCACGAGGGTCCAGAACAAGGCATACGCCGCCGTGCCGGCGAGCATGACGCCGAAGGGGATGTAGATGTCGGCGGGGTTCATGCCGGGTGGGGTGATGAACCACATGCCCAACAGAATGCCGATGCTCGACACAATCTGCGGCAACGGGAACCACGGCGAGCGGTAGGCCCGTGGCAGGTCTGGCCGGCGGATGCGCAGGCTCACCACCGACACTGTCACCAGCAGGTAGGCAAAGCTCCACGCGCACACCGCCGCCAGCACCAGGTGCATGATGTTATCGGTGTTGCCGCCCAGGTACAGGGCGTGCAGGCAGGGAATCAGCATCGCCACGAGGATGCACAGCAGCGGCGTCTTGAAGCGCGGGTGCAGGTAGGTGAAGACCTTGGGCAATGCGCCGTCCACCGCCATGCCGTAGAGGATGCGCGGCACGCCGGCCATCAAGGTGTTGATGGTGGCCGCACCGGCAAACAGGAAGCCGATGCCCAGCCACAGGGGGCCGATTTGCCCCATCACCTGTTCGGCGAATTTGGGGATGGCCATCGGGGTGTCCAGCAGGTGGACGCCGCTGGCGGCGTCGAGCACCACGTTTTCCACTTGGCGTTTCATTGCCGCGCCGTAGATGAACATGCACGTGGCCACGCCCATCAGTCCCAGCATCATTGCGCGCGGCATGACCTTGGCCGATTGGCGCAGGTCCGGTGCCAGGGGGGTGACGAACTCGCAGCCGACAAACATGAACATCGCCATGCCCACCAGCGACAGCACGGTGACCAGGTCGGTGCCCACCAGCGACTCGCCGAACCAGCCCTCCAACTGCACGGCAGGCGCGGCGATCAGGCCGAGCACGCCGAACACCATGAGGGTGGTCCACATGCCAAAGGTGAGGATGATTTCCGCCCGGCCAAACGCGCTCACGCCGAAGGCGTTCAGCACACCAAAGACGATCACGAAGCCCACGCCCAGCAGCCATGAACCCCCGGCTGATTCTGCCAATGTGTTGAGGTGTTCGAAGTTCACCAGGGCCATGACGCCGGACAGGATGGTCTCGGCGGTGCCGGCGAACACATGCACGATCAGGTAGGCCGACAAGGTGCCGGTGATCGCAAAGAACCGCCCCATGCCGCAGTTGATGTAGTCGTACACCGAGCCGGTGGTGGGCAGGATCGACGCCGCCTCGGCGAAGGTGGTGGCCTGGGCGAGCATCATCACCACGGCGATCAGCATCGCCAGGGCGAACGCACTGCCGCCGATGCCGAAGCCCATGGTGGCGGTGAGAATCACCGGGCTGGCCATGATCAGGCCAATGGTGCTGGCCAACGCGGTGGGGAAACCGACCGTGCCCCGGTTGAGGTGCGCGGTGAGTCGGTCGTTGATCGACATGATGGGGTCCTCGTAGACGGTTTTTTTTAATGTGCAATCACTCTGCGCCCCACTCGAGTTGATCGTCTTGCCCCTGTCTGCCGGCGCTTTTGTTGCTCCCTGCCACGGCGTGCAGCGTGGCGGCCTGGGTCAATTCCCTGGCACGCAAATGAAAGACTTGGCCTCCCACCGCTCGCCCTAATGCGCCCTCACTCTTAACCAAGCTGGGGACAATAACAATGGAGCACACACTGAAAAATCGCCGCCTGCGCCAGGCGGTCGGCCTGGGCATTGCGTTGCTGGTGGGCCAGGCCCAGGCGGTCGAGTTGTACGCCGACGCCGACACCAAGGTCACCGGCAACTTCCTCGCCGTGTACGGGATGTTCAACAGCCCGAAAAACTACGACGGGCGCAGCGGCGGTTCGACCTGGCGCGAAGCGTTCATCAAGTACGGCTTGAGCGTGGAGCAAAGCCTGGGCAGCTTTGGCGGCGTGTACGGCACGGCCAACCTGGTGAGTTCCGGCACCTGGGGCGACGGCGATGCCTCCGGGGTGACCACGGGCCAGGAGCGCACCACCAAGTTCGACGAAGCCTTTGCCGGCTGGCGCTCCGGCGATCTGTTCCCGGCGCTGGGCAAGGACGGCCTGGACCTGTCGTTCGGCCGGCAGATCATCACCCTGGGAGACGGTTTTATCGTCAACGACGACGGCCCCAACCTGGGCAAGGGCGTGGGCGATGGGGAATTCAATCGCGGCGGCGCCTACTACATTGCCGCGCGGCATGCGTTTGACAAGACCGCAGTGATTCGCCTCGGTGGTAAAGACGGCGTGCATGGCAGCCTGATGTGGATCAAGTCCGACAACCCGGCCCAGGCCATGACCGAGATGGCGGCCGGCACCCTGGAATACACGGCCGCCCCCGGCACCCTGGGGCTCACCTACATTCATGGCATCGACGTCGACGAACGCTTCGCCACCGACCTGCAGCGCCAGCGCAAAGGCATGAACCTCTACAGCCTGCGCGGCGCCGGCAACGCGGGCATCGACAACGCGCACTTCGCCTTTGAACTGGCCCGCCAGGACCGGCGCGACAGCCAGCAGAACGCCGGCTATGCCGAGGCCGGCTACACCTTCGCCGACCTGCCCTGGTCACCGGACCTGACCTACCGCTACGCGCGCTATTCGAGCAATTGGGACGGGATGTTTTCCGGCTTCAACCGGGGTTACGGCACCTGGGTGCAAGGTGAAGTGGCGGGCAACTATTCCGGCCCCTACAACAGCAACACCGCCGTGCAGCACGTGGCACTCAAGGTCAAGCCGCTGGAGAACCTCACCCTCGGCGCACTGTTCTTCGACTACAGCACCGTCAGCACCCGCGACCAACTAAATCTGGATGGCCGCGAGCTGGACCTGTACGCCGAATGGGCGGTGAACGAGCACCTGATCATCACGCCGCTGCTGGGTCTCTACAAACCCGACAAGGATGCCGCGAGCGGCGGCAACCAGGTCGGCGGCAACGGCACCAATGTCTACAGTCAACTGGTGGTGGCCGTACCGTTCTGAACCGCCTCGGGCGCGCACGGACGCAGCGCCTGAACCTCGGCATACGCCCCCTGGTGATACAGCAGCGGGGCGCGGCCGAAGTCGTCGAAGGCCACCACCTTGCCGATCATGATCCAGTGATCGCCGCCGTCCACCTGCTGGTACTTCTCGCAGTGAAACCGCGCCGAACAATCGGCGAACACCGGCGAGCCCCCCTCCCCCGGTTCGTATTCGATCAGGGCAAAACGGTCTTCACGGGGGCGCGCAAAGTTGTTGGACAGGTGCACCTGGTCGGCCGCCAGCACGTTCACCGCAAAGTGGCTGGCTTCCTCGAACACCTCATGGCTGTTGGAGCGTTTGTCGATGCTCCACAGCACCAGCGGCGGGTCGAGGGACACCGAATTGAAACTGTTGGCGGTCACGCCCACCTTGCGCCCGGAGGCCGTGGCGGCGGTGACCACGGTCACGCCGGTGGCGAAGTTGCCCAGGGCGCGGCGAAACGCCCGTGGGTCGAAAAGGCTGCTCTCAGACATGCAAGACTCCCGGGTGCCCTCCAACGGGCGCCCTGATTGTTGTAGTGGAAGAACCCGTCACACCATGCTCGGATCGGGCTCCAGGCCCATCAGCTCACGGCCGAGGATCTGCGCGCAGACGTCGTAGTCGGTGTAGGCATGGGCGCCGGTCATGTGGGAATCGCGGAACAGGCGCTGCATTTCGTTGTGGTCGAACCAGGCGTTGCCCCCTGCGGCGGCGAACAGGCGGTCCACGGCCTCGATGCACATCTTGGTCGCGTAGGCCTGGTTGGTGCGCCAGAACGCCAGGGTTTCGCGGCTGGGGTAACGGTGGGCGGCGCTGTGTTCGGCGTGGTCCTGCCAGGTCTTTTCGAGGAACGCCCGGGCAGCGGCCACCTGGTGGGTGGACTCGGCCAGGCGCATCAACGCAGGGGTTGCCGCACCGACCGCGGCGCCGGTGTAGGCACGCACGCGGTTTCTGGTTTTTTCGCGGAACACCTCCAGCATGCGCTCGGCGATGCCCAGGCTCACGGTGGAAAAACCACTGGCGAAATACGGGCGGTACGGCGCATAGAAAATCTGGCTGTCGGGGTACAGGCCAAAGCCTGCGGACTTGCCTTCCATCATGTCCTTGGCTTTCTGGATGCGATACTCGGGCACCCAGGCGTTGTCGATCACCAGGGTCTTGGTGCCGCTGCCTTTCATGCCCGCCGCGTACCAGTCGTCACGGATCTGGTAGTCGCTGCGCGGCAGCACGGCAAAGCAGTAATCCTGGCCGCCCTCAAGGTTCTGCCGACGGCAGCCGACAATCGCCCACTCGCCATGGTCACAGCCGCTGCTCCAACCCATTTCACCGCTGAAATGCACACCCCCCTCGCCCTCCACCACCCGGCCGAACGGGGCAATACTGCTGCTGGCGGTGGCGTCGGGGTTTTCGCCCCAGATGTCCTGCTGCAACCGCGCCGAAAACAGCGCCAATTGATGGCTGTGGGTACACAGCAAACTCATGGCCCAGGCGGTGCTGGCGCAACTGCCGGCAAGCGCGGCGATGCAATCGGCAAACTCGGGCAGCGAAAGCTCCAGGCCCCCATAGGCCTTGGGCTGGAAAGCACGGTGCAGGCCGATGCTTTTGAGCAGTGCGATGTTTTCATCCGGCACCTGGCGCTGTTGTTCGGCACGGCAGGCATTCGCTGCAATGAGGGGCAGGAGTGGCTTGAGGTCTTCAAGGAGCGGGTTTGGCTTTTTCATGGACGGCCCTGCTTATTATTGGAAGTCGGGCAGACGCTCCAAACAGAGGAACGACGCCGGATGCAGGGCCAGTATCGATGGGGCAGCGCGCCTGGAAAATGCACGTTCCACAGGAGAGGTTGTACTTTCCATGACAGTGGCAGCCACAGACATGAGGCGCGGCAGGCACAGACAAGCCCACCGGGCCGCCCGCTGGTTACCCTCGGGTTTTCTTTTGTGACCTGCCAGGAAACCTGCCATGAGCGATATCCCGCTGCTGCCTCAAGTCGAAGCCTTTTTGCGCCGGCCCCATGGGTTGTTCATCGACGGCGCCAATGTGCGCAGCCACTCCAGCCAGACCCTGGCGGTGACCAACCCGGCCACTGGGCAGGTGATCGCCCAAGTGGCCGATGCGGACCTGGCGGATATCGACGCGGCGGTAGACTCCGCCAACCGCGGCTTCCAGCAATGGTCCCAGGCTGCACCGGCAACTCGTGGCAACGTGTTGCTCAAGCTGGCGGATTTGCTGGAGCGCAACCGCGAGGAACTGGCGCAGATCGAGACGTGCCAGTCGGGCAAGATCATCCAGATTTCCCGTGCGTTCGAGGTCGACCAGGCGGCGCACTTCCTGCGTTACTACGCCGGGTGGGCCACCAAGATCAGCGGCCAGACAATCACCCCGTCGCTGCCCTCGTTCAACGGCGAGCGCTACACCGCGTTCACCCTGCGCGAGCCGGTGGGCGTGGTGGTGGGGATCGTGCCGTGGAATTTCTCCACCATGATTGCCATCTGGAAACTCGCCTCGGCGCTGGTGACCGGCTGCAGCATCATCATCAAGCCCAGCGAGTTCACGCCGCTGACGATCTTGCGCATTGCCGAACTGGCCATTGAAGCCGGGCTGCCGGCCGGCGTGCTCAATGTGTTGACCGGCAGCGGTCACGTCGGCAAGGGTTTGGTGGAGCACCCCGGCACGCACAAGGTGTCCTTCACCGGCTCGGTGCCCACCGGCATTGCCGTGGGGCGCAGCGCCATGGGCGCCGGCCTCACCCGTGCGACCTTGGAACTGGGCGGCAAGAATGCGGCGGGGTTCCTGCGCGACGTGGACGTGGACAAGGCGGTGGACGGCATCCTTGAAGCAGGCTTCTTGCACTCCGGGCAAATCTGCGCGGCGGCCGAGCGCTTCTACGTGCACCGCTCGCAGATCGAGGCGGTGCTGGACACCCTGAGCCAGCGCCTCAGCCGCCTGACCATCGGCTCGCCCCTGGATGAACGCACCGAGTTCGGCCCGGTCACCCACCAGCAGCACCAGATGAAACTGCTCGGCTACATCGACCGGGCCCGGGCCGAGCACAACACGATCATCCACGGCGGCACCCTCATCGACCGCCCAGGCTGCTATATCGAACCCACCGTGATCCTCGCCAACAGCGCCGCCGATACCCTGCTCAACGAGGAAACCTTCGGCCCCATCGCCACCTTCCTGGCCTACGACAGCGAAGACGAACTGCTCGCGCTGATGAACAACAGCCCCTACGGCCTCAGCGCCAGCCTGTGGACCAACGATTTGGGCAAGGCCCTGCGCATGGTGCCGGCGATCAACGCCGGCACCTTGTGGGTGAACATGCACACCCTGCTCGACCCGGCCGTGCCGTTTGGTGGCAACCGGTCTTCGGGGGTCGGGCGGGAATTTGGTGGCGCGTTCATCGAGGACTACACCGAGCTGAAGTCGGTGATGATCCGCTATTGACTGTTTCTTGCCGGCTCCTACGGGTTATTCAGGCGGCGGGGATAACGGCTTCGGCCTCGATTTCGATCAGCCATTCGGGCAACGACAAACCGCTGACGATAATCCACGAGGACGGTGGCGGGTTGCGGGGGAAACGCTCACGCAGCGCCTGGGCGATCGGCTCCTGCTGGTCGCGGGCGGACTCGGCGATGTACAGCCGCAGCATGATCACATGGGACAGATCGCCGCCCACTTCGGCCAGGACCTTTTCGATATTGCCTAGCGCGGCATAGGTTTGCTCGGTGATACCCGGGCCGACGGTACGTTCATCGGCCTCCACGCCCACTTGGCCGGACAACATGATCCGTCGGCCCTGCGGCACTTCAAGGGCCTGGCTGAAGCCGTATTGCAGGGAATTGAACACGGTTGTGGGATTGATGACCTTTCGTTGCATGACGCTTCCTTGTTGTCGGTAGGCAAACAAGGCTACCGCATCGGCCTCACGCACTCTGACGCGTTCAACATCCCGCAACACTTGTAGTGAGCGAGCTTGCCTCGCGCGGCGGTGTGTCAGGCCCCCTATTCACACCTGACACGCCGCCGCGCGAGTCAAGCTCGCTCACTACAGGTCATCTTGGGTCAGGCTACCAAGGCCCCATCGCCAGGCTGAACGGTGAAAACTCGGCAAACTGCCAGCGCAACGCCAATGCTGCGGGACGTCGGATCATGTGTTCCACGGTCACTGTCCACAGCCGTTGTGCCCCTTCAAACCGCGCCACTTCGGGGCCTTCGAGGATCAACGCGGTGCGCCCGGTTAGCTGCAACACATCCCCTGACTCAAAGTCGATGAACAACAACCCCGCCACCGGGTTGGCCTGCAGGTTGCCCAGGGTGTTGAAGAACTGGTTGCCGGCGAAGTCGGGGATGGTCAGGACGTTGCCGTCAATGCGCACAAAACCGGTATTGCCGCCTCGATGAGACACATCGACCGAGCGTTCGCCTTGCACGTCCACGTAGCTGGCGACGAAGAATGTATCCGCGTTGCGGATCATGGCACGGGCGGTATCGTCCAGCCCATCGGCGCGCTCCACCACGCTGCCGGGCTTGCGGGCGATCGAGTCGACCGGGCGCAGTTGGATGTATTTGGGGCAGTTGCCATAGGTCTGTACCACGTCGACCGAAAAGCCGTCGTGATCAAGGGCGCCGATCCGGCCGTTCATGCGGTTGCGGCGGCGGGTGTTGAGGTCGATCCCCAACAGGCCGACCGAAGCACCCGGGCGAAAGGCGGCGCGGGCCGGGTCGCTCATCGACGGCAGGCTGTCGATCTGCAAGGTGTAAGGGTCCGGCGAATGGGCAAAACCCGGCGCACCTTCCACCATCGTCGCCCAGGGAATGCCCTGCTCGTCCACCACGCCCAGCATCAAGTAGGGCAACAAGGGGTAGAAGTCACGATGCTGTTCCGGCAGGTGATCGCGGATCACCTTGGGCCCCACCACCGCCATGCGGTCAGCCACGCCCACCGCCTCTTGAATCTGCCGTTCGCCGGCATGCCACACAGACTGTTCGATCAGGTTCATGGCGCGTACCTCCTACTCGTTGATACCCCGATGCTGCGCCCTACCCGCCGGCGTGGGAATCACCACGCCAGGCAATCCACTATTACGCCAGCTGAAATGCCGGATGCTCGCGCAACGCGCTCACGCAGTGGTCGACAAAGCTGCGCACGCGCATCGGCGCGTTGCGGCCTTCGCGGTACACCACGTTCACAGGCAGGGGTGGCAGCTCAAAGTCCGGCAAGACACGGCGTAACTGCCCGCTCTGCAGGTGTTCGTGAACGGGATAACTCAGGCAACGAATCAACCCCGCGCCATGCACGGCCGCGTTGATCGCGCCTTGCACCGTGGCACAGCCCAGGCGGGCACGGGCCTTGAGTGAGTAGCCTTGGAAATCCCAGTGCACCTGATCGGCACCGGCAATCAGTCGATGCCGCTTGAGGTCATCCGGGTGGTGGGGTTCGCCGTGGGCCGCGAGGTAATCGGGGCTGGCGCAGAGGATAGGCCGTACCTGCCCCACCGGCCGGGCAATCAACGCCGAATCGGGCAGCTCGCCGACGAGGATTGCCACGTCGAGCCCTTCTTCGTGCAGGTTCGGGTAATAGTCATGGTAGTGAGCGACCAGGCTCACCTCGGGATAGCGATCCAGGTAGTCGGCCAACACCGGCGCCATCACATAGCGGCTGAACAAAAACGGCAAGAACACCCGCAGGTTGCCCTGGGCCTGCACATGCAAGCCCTTGGCCGAGGCTTCGGCGGCGTCCACGGCGGCGAGCAGGCGCACGCAATCGGCCAAGTAAGCATGGCCGGCATCGGTGAGGCGTACGCCACGGGTGCTGCGCGCCAGCAACGGCACGCGCAATCGTGCTTCCAGGCGGGCCACCGCGCGTACCAGGGTCGGGCCGGACACCTGCGCGCAACGCGCCGCCGACGCCAGGCTCGGTTGCCCGGCCAGGGCGGCGAACAGCTGCATGTCGCGATAACGCTCCATCAGTTGCGCCGTTTCATCGCCGGGTTCAGCGCGGCGTCCTGGCCCAGGCGATGGCTGAGGAAATCGACAAAGGTGTTGATCTTGGCCGGCACGCGGCCGCTCTTCTGGAACACCACCTGGATCGGCAGCGGCGGCGGCTCGAAGGCTTCGAGCACCACCTCCAGCTCGCCCACTGCCACAGCGGCCGCCACCTGATAGGACAACACGCGGGTCATGCCCCAACCCAGCCGTGCCAGGTTGATCGCCGCGTTGTTCGCCGTGACCACCAGGCGTGGCTCGATGGGCACCGTCAACGGCTGGCCCGCCTCGATAAAGCCCCACTCGCTGACCAACTGGCTGGACGACGACGTGGCGATCTTGGCTTCACGCAACTGCGACGGATGGCTGGGCCGCCCGTGCTGTTGCAGGTAGGCCGGCGAGGCACACACCACCCGGCGCACTTCGCCCACCTTGATCGCCTGCTGCCCGGGCTCGTGCAGATGGCCGATACGCACCGCCACATCCACACCTTCGTCGGTCATGTTGACCACGCGATCGACCAGCAAGGCGTTGATGTTCACCAAGGGGAACCGATCCAGGTAGTCCCCCAGCACCGGCGCCACATACAGCTCGCCAAACAGCACCGGTGCGGTCACGGTCAGGTGGCCACAGGGGATGGAATAACTGCCCGCCGCCGCTTCCTCGGCCTCATCGAGTTCCGCCAGGATGCGCCGGCAATCTTCCAGGTAACGCTGGCCGGCTTCGGTGAGATGCAGGCTGCGGGTGGTGCGCGCCAGCAGTTGCGTGCCGATGCGCTCTTCCATGGCGGCGATGGCGCGGGTCACGCTGGGCGGCGAGGTTTTCAGGCGCCGCGCCGCTGCGGCAAAGCCCTCCTCCTCGGCCACCGCCAGGAACACCTGCATTTCGTGAAATCGGTCCATCAACTGCCCTTTTTTCTAATGACTGTAGTGAGCGAGCTTGCTCGCGCTGGGCTGCGAAGCAGCCCCAAAACCGTCACCGCGTACCCTCAGAAGAAACGCGGTGGTTTTGTTGGGGCGGCTGCGCCGCCCAGCGCGAGCAAGCTCGCTCACTACAGTTGGGTTATTGGGATTGCAGGCCGACGGCGGTGCGTGGCATGCCTACAAACCCTGGCAGCGCTTCGAGGCTGGCGAGCCAGGCGCGTACATGAGGGTAGTCGGCCAACGACACATTGCCTTCCGGCGCATGGGCCACGTAGGTGTAGAACGCGATATCGGCAATCGTGGGTTGCTCGCTGGCCAGGAAGCGGCTCTGGCTCAGTTGTGTCTCCACCAGTTTCAGCAAGGCGTGGGACCGTGCAATGGTGGCGACGGTGTCGACCTCGGCACCAAACACCGTGGCCAGCCGCGCGGCGGCAGGTCCGGCGCTCAGTTGACCCGCAGCTGCCGACAACCAGCGCTGCACGCGCGCTTGCCCCGCCGCGTCGCTCGGCAACCATTGGCCCTTGCCGTAGGTGTTTGCGAGGTACACCAGGATCGCGTTGGAGTCGGCCAGTACCACACCGTTGTCATCAATCGCCGGCACCTGGCCAAAACTGTTGATCGTGGCGATATAGTCCGGGGCTTTTTGCGCGCCGACCTTGAGGTCCACCAGTACAAATTCGGTGGGCAGGCCCAGCAGGGACAACATCAGCTCGACCCGGTGGGAATGACCGGACAACGGGAAACCATAAAGCTTGATCATGGAAGGCTCCAAAAGAGTGGGTGATCGACGCCTCGCATCGTCTACCGCTGCCTCGGTCGTTGGAATCACCAGGATTTACAATCCAGCATTTCATCGGGCGAAACAATCACTCGCCAAACAATTCCACGATCAGGTTGAACAGGGTGGTCTTCACCGCGCTGTCCAACTCGGTCCAGGCCAGGCCGGTGGCGGCCTGGAACGCGCCCAGCTCCAAGGGCCGCGACACGCAATTGACCGGCAGTGCCCGTGCCGCCTGTTGCGGCAGCACCCCCACGCCCAACCCGGCCGACACCAGCGCGAGCATGGTGGTGAACTCGCCCAACTCGGAGGCGATCGCCAGGGGCAGGCCCACCGCCTGGATGAATTCGTCGTAAAAGCCCGGCGCATAACGGCGCGCCAGGATATACACCGGCACCTGGAGCAGGTCGGCAGGGTGCAGGCAGGTTTTCGACGCCAACGGGTGATCCACCGGCAATGCCACGCAGAAATGCTCGTGCAGCACCGCCCGGGTCTGCACGCCGGGGTGGCTGGCGGGCAAGCGCATCAGGCCGAAGTCCAGCAGGCCGTTCTTCAGCGCAGCCGCCTGGTCCGGCCCGGGCATGTCCTTGAGTTCCAGCTCGATGCGCGGGTAGCGCTGGTGCACGGCGCGGATCAATTCGGGCAACAGTTGCGGCAGCACTGACGACACAAACCCCAAACGCACCCGGCCGATTTCGCCACGGTTGGACGCCCGCGCCGCATCCGCCGCACGCGCCGCCTGGTGCAAGGTGGCCTGGGCTTCCGGCAAAAAAGCGCGGCCCGCGTCGGTCAGGGTCACCGAGTGGCGGTTGCGGTCCAGCAGGCGCACGCCCAGGCCACTTTCCAGCAACTTGATCTGCATGCTCAACGCCGGTTGCACGATCGACAGCTGCGCCGCCGCCCGGCCGAAATGCAGTTCCTGAGCCAGCACCACAAAGGCGCGCAAGTGCTTGAGCTCCATCAACTCACCCTGCTTATCACGAACATTGATCACCCGATCACAAATGAAAATTGGACGCTCGCCCGCGCCTGCGGTGAAGTAACACTCTGTCATACACGATATGACAGGGCCTGGCCTATAACAATGAGAACAAGGAGGCACCATGCTCGGCATGGCTAACGACACTTATCTGCTGCTCGATGCGCTGGTCACGATTATCGGATTGATATTGTTGATCACCCACCTCAAGGTCCACCCCTTTGTCGCCCTGACCGTGGCTGCAGGCTTTCTCGGCCTGACTTCCGGCATGCCGGTGGACAAGGTCATGAAGTCGTTCCAGGACGGTTTTGGCGGTGTGCTGGGCTTCGTCGGCATCATCCTCGGCCTGGGCACCATGCTCGGCAAGTTGATGGCCGACTCCGGTGGTGCCGACCAGATCGCCCGCACCCTGATCCGCGCCTTCGGCAAACAGCGCGTGCACTGGGCAATGATGTTTTCGGCGTTCCTGGTGGGCATCCCGCTGTTTTTTGAAATCGGCTTTGTGCTGCTGATCCCGCTGGTATTCATCGTGGCGCGGCGCACCGGGCTGTCGCTGATCAAAGTCGGCATGCCGCTGCTCGCCGGCCTGTCGGTGGTGCACGGGCTGGTGCCGCCGCACCCGGGGCCGTTGCTGGCCATCGGCATCTTCGGCGCGGATATCGGCAAGACGATTTTCTACGGGCTGGTCGTCGGCCTGCCCACGGCGGTGATCGCCGGGCCGTTGTTTGGCAACCTGATTTCGCGCTACGTGCCGGGCAAGGCCTCGGACGAGCTGATGGAGCAACTGGCCAAGGAGTCCTCGGGGGACAACCTGCCGGGCTTCGGGATTACCGTCACCACCATCCTGCTACCCGTGGTGCTGATGTTGCTCAAGACGTTCGCCGACGTGGCCTTCGCCGCCGACGCCACTTTCCGGGTGTGGATGGACTTTATCGGCCACCCCATCACCGCCCTGCTCGCAGCCTTGTTGCTGGCGTTCTATACCTTTGGGGCGGCGCGCGGGTTCTCGCGGGAGCAACTGAGCAAACTGCTGGATTCGAGCCTGGCCCCCACCGCCGCGATTGTGCTGATCGTCGGCGCCGGCGGTGGCTTCAAGCAGATGCTGGTGGCCAGCGGCGTCGGTGATGTGATCGGGCATATGGCGGTGCGTGCCGAAATTTCGCCGATCCTGCTGGCGTGGCTGGTGGCGGCGGTGATTCGCGTGGCCACAGGCTCGGCAACGGTCGCGACCATCACGGGCGCAGGCATTGTGGCGCCCGTCATCGGCCTGATGCCGGGGGTGAACCGCGAGCTGCTGGTGCTCGCCACCGGCGCCGGTTCGTTAGTGCTGTCCCATGTCAACGACGCCGGCTTCTGGCTGGTCAAGCAGTACTTCAACATGACCGTCGTCGAGACTTTCAAGACCTGGACGCTGATGGAGACCGTGCTCTCCTTCGCCGCCCTGGGGTTCATCATGCTGCTGTCGTTGGTGGTGTGAAGCGTTAGGAGAGGTAACCCATGAAAAGCGTTCTAGACAATTTCCGCCTCGATGGCCGGCTCGCGCTGGTCACCGGTTCCAGCGCCGGGATCGGCCTGGCGATTGCCCGAGGCCTGGCCCAGGCCGGCGCACAGGTGGTGCTCAACGGGCGCAACCGCAGCACCTTGCGCGACGCGGCGGCCCTGCTCGCTGCCGAAGGCCTGCAGGTGCATACCCAGGCGTTCGATGTGACCGACAGCACGGCGATCCAGGCTGCGGTGGCCGACATCGAAGAACGCCTGGGCCCGCTGGAGATCCTGGTGAACAACGCCGGCATGCAACGCCGTGGCCCGCTGGAAGACTACAGCGAGCAGCATTGGCGCGAGCTGATCAGCACCAACCTCGACAGCGCGTTCCTGGTGGGCCAGGCGGTGGCACGGGCGATGATTCCGCGCAAACGCGGGCGCATCATCAACATCTGCTCGGTGCAAAGCGAACTGGGCCGCCCGGGCATCGCGCCGTATGCCGCGAGCAAGGGCGCGCTGAAAATGCTCACCAAGGGCATGGCCATCGACTGGGGCCCGCACGGTCTGACGGTCAACGGTATCGGCCCGGGCTACTTCAAGACCGAGCTCAACGCCAACCTGGTGGCCAACCCTGAGTTCAGCGACTGGCTGGTGCAACGCACCCCAAGCCGCCGGTGGGGCGACGTCGAGGAGCTGGCGGGCGCAGCGGTGTTTCTTGCCAGCGATGCGGCGAGCTTCGTTAACGGTCATATTCTGTACGTCGACGGTGGCATCACCGCGTCGCTGTAATCCTGGAGAACCTTATGC
Source organism: Pseudomonas sp. BIGb0164 (assembly GCF_024810135.1). Lineage (NCBI taxonomy): Bacteria > Pseudomonadati > Pseudomonadota > Gammaproteobacteria > Pseudomonadales > Pseudomonadaceae > Pseudomonas > Pseudomonas sp. BIGb0164. The sequence goes on from NZ_JANUEA010000012.1 coordinate 285,769, forward strand.
ACGCCATTGTCTGCCACGCCTCGAAAGACCTGCGGGTCGATCCCCAGGATGAACCGCAAACCCTCGCCCCCGACCAACTGCGCGTGCGCATTGCCCGGGGCGGCATCTGCGGCTCGGACCTGCATTACTACCAACACGGCGGCTTCGGCACCGTGCGCCTGCGCGAGCCGATGGTGCTCGGCCATGAAGTGTCGGCGGTGATCGACGCGGTGGGCCGTGACGCCGGCGCGTTCAAGGTCGGACAGCGCATTGCGGTATCACCTTCGCGCCCCTGCGGCGGTTGCCGTTACTGCCACCAAGGCTTGCCCAACCATTGCCTGAACATGCGCTTCTACGGCAGCGCGATGCCCTACCCGCATATCCAGGGTGCGTTTCGCCAAAGCCTGGTGATCGATAGCCATCAGGCCCATGGGCTGGCCGATGAAGTCAGCCTCGCCGAAGGGGCCTTGGCCGAGCCGTTGTCGGTGGGGTTGCACGCGATCCAGCGCGCTGGCGCGGTGTTCGGCAAGCGTGTGCTGGTGACTGGCTGCGGGCCCATCGGCAACCTGCTGATCGGCAGCCTGCGCGCGGCGGGCGCCGGTGAGATCGTTGCCGTGGACCTGTCCGCCAGCGCCCTGGCCTGCGCCGAAAACATGGGCGCCACGCGCACCCACAACCTGGCCGATGGCGCCGATGCGCTTAAGCGCTATACCGCGGAAAAGGGTTACTTCGACGTGATGTTCGAGGTATCCGGCAGTGCCCAGGCCCTGCGCAACGGCCTGGAATGCATCGCCCCGCGTGGCGTGCTCGTCACCGTCGGCCTGGGGGGCGATGTGTCGCTGCCACTCAACCTGCTGGTGAGCCGTGAGATCGACCTGCGCGGCACCTTCCGCTTCCACCCGGAATTCGCCCAGGCGGTGGATTTGCTCAACCGCCGTATCATCGACGTACGCCCGGTGATCTCCCACACCGTGCCGTTCGGCGATGCGGTGCAGGCGTTCGAGCTGGCGGCGGACAAGACCCAGGCGATGAAAGTGGTGCTGGACTTCGGCGTGCCGGACCTGGCCTGAACCCGCCCTGAAGTACACAGCCGTTCCCCTGTGGGAGCTGTCGAGCCTTAGCGAGGCTGCGAAAGCGGTGGGTCAGTCAGCACCTGTATCGACTGTGCCGCCGCCTTCGCGGCCTCGCTAAGGCTCGACGGCTCCCACAGGGGATCTTCAGGGGGGTTGAGAGGGTCAGCGTTCTTGCAGGCGATCGCGCAAAAAGCGGTGGCTGGTGGAGAACAACCGGCGGTAGGTGAGCAACACCGCACCCACCGTGCCCAACGCCGACGAGGCGGCGATCAGGAACATGATCACGATCTGATAGCGCACCGCATCCACCGGGCTCTCCCCCGCCAGCACCTGGCCGGTCATCATGCCCGGCAGGCTGACGATGCCCACCACGGTCATCTGGTTCAGCGTCGGGATCATCCCGGCACGCACGGCCTGGCGGATCGCTTCCTGAGCGGCCTCCCAGCGTGAGCCACCCAGGGCCAGGATCATCTCGATGGTGTTGCGCCCTGAGGTCAATTCCTGGGTCATGCGCTCTATGCCCAGGGACACGCCGGTGAGGGTATTGCCCAAAATCATGCCAAGAATCGGGATCGCATACTGCGGCTCATACCACGGGTGAATGCGGATCACCGCAAACAGGCCCACCGCCGTGACCAGCCACGAGCTGCCCCACACCGACACAATGCTGTCGACCCGCTGCCCCTTGTACGTGCGCCGCCCTCGCCCCGCTGCCGAGACACCGGCAATCAAGGTCATCGCGCACATCAACGGCAGCACCACGTACCAATAGGCAAACTCGAACACCCAGCCCAGCAGGTAACCGATGGCCAGCAGTTGCACCACGGTGCGCACCGCCGCCCACAGCAATTGGCGCTCCAGGCCCAGGCGCAGCAGCAGCGACAGCACCCCGTTGATCAGGATCAGCGAGGCGGCGATGCCCATGTCCAGCGCGGTGAGGTTGTGATAGTTCATGGCTGCACCGCCGTGCTCAACACGCCGGCACTCATCTGCAAGTGGATGTCGCTCATGCGCCGGGCCTGGTCCAGGTCGTGGGAGACCCAGATACAGGCGCGAGAGCGATCGGCGGCAAACCAGGCATCGATCAGCGCTTCCACTTCACGGGACGATGCAGGGTCGAGGGCCGCCGTGGGCTCATCAAGCAACAGCACTTCGGGGTTGAGTTGCAGGGTGCGGATCAGCGAAACCACCTGGGACTCACCCCCCGAGAGGTCGGCGGCACGCTTGGCCAGAAAGTCCGGTGCCTTGCCGGCATGCCCTAGCAAGGTGGTGACCGTGGCCAGGTCGAAGCGGCGGTTGCGCGAGGTCTTGAGGCTGAAGGGGAAACGCAGGTTGTCTTCCACCGTGCCTTCCAGCAGCGCCGGGCGCTGGGACAGGTAACTGATGTGGCACCGGTAATGGGGAATCTGCGCATTGCTGATCGGCTGGCCGTTCCACAGGATCTGCCCGGAGCTGGGCGCGTCCAGCAGGGCCAGTGCGCGCAGGAAGACACTTTTGCCAGAGCCGGACGCGCCGGTGATCGACACGCGATCAGCAGCCGTCAAGGTGAAATCGGTCGGCTGCAACAATGCCACGCCTCGGCGTTCATCCAGGCGCGTAAGGGCGCGGGTTTCCAGCAATGCATTCATAGACTCACTTGGGCTCCTGTTTGAAACGCTCATGCTTGGCATGGCCGATACGCTGGGCGTGATAAATGCCAGTGTGCCCGGAGACCAGGTAACTGGCGATACAGGCGATGGCAGCCAGGGGCGCAATCTCTGGGCCGAACAGCTCCATGGCCATCACGATAGTCGCCAGCGGCGTATTCGCCGCACCGGCAAACACCGCCACAAAACCGATGCCCGCGAGCATCGCGAATGGCAGGTGCAGCAAGGGCGCCAACGCATTGCCCAGGGTAGCGCCGATATAGAACAGCGGTGTGACTTCACCCCCCTTGAAACCGCTGCCCAGGGAAACCACGGTGAACACCAGCTTGCCCAGCCAGTCCCACGGCGCCATCGGCACGTTGAAGGATTGCACGATGCTGGGAATGCCCAGGCCGATGTAGGCGTAGGCATCCAGGGCCCACACCGCCACGGCGATGATGACGCCCCCCAGCAACGGCCGCAGCGGCCCGTAGGGAATCATGCGCTTGACCCGCGCGCCCAGACGGTGGGTCGCGGTGGCAAACAACATCCCCACCAGGCCGAACACCACGCCGGCCACGGCCACCGCCAGCACACTCCACAGCGACACCGGCACCACTTCACCGATGGGGTAATGGGTGTGCACCACACCCCAGGCCAGGCCGATCTGGTCGGCCACGATGGCCGCCACCACACAAGGAAACAGCGCGTCATAGCGCATGCGCCCGATCGCCAGCACCTCCAGGCCGAACAAGGCCCCCGCCAGTGGTGTGCCGAAGACCGACGCAAAGCCGGCACTGATGCCGGCCATCAACACGATGCGCCGATCTTCACGCCGTAGGCGAAACACCCGGGTCAACTGGTCCGCCAGCGCCCCACCCATTTGCACAGCCGTGCCTTCACGGCCGACCGAGGCGCCAAACAAATGGGACACCAGCGTACCGCCCAGCACCAGCGGCACCATACGCAGCGGTACGACTTTCTTGGGGTCGTGGATTTCATCGATCAACAGGTTGTTACCGGCATCCACCGGCTTGCCCACCCAGTGGTACACCAACCCCACCGCAAACCCTGCCAGGGGCAACAGCCAGATGATCCAGCGGTGGGCTTCGCGCCACGCGGTGGCGTTGTCCAGCGAGAACAGGAACAGCGCCGACGCGCTGCCGGCGAGCACGGCCACCACGCTGGCGAGCAGTAACCATTTGATCAGGTACGGAATAAGGTCGAGTTGTTCAGGGCGCTTGAGAGAGAACATGGAATCAGCCACACATAAACCAAAGGGGCCGGATCAACGAGGGAGTTTATGCGCGAACGCCTACAGCCCTGAGTTGACCAGGTGTCTGTAGGCATCATCAGCTGCGGGACGCAGCGGTTGGGTCAAGGAGGAATGCCATCTCCGATAGCGATGGATCATAGAGAGGCGTGGAACAAATGTAAAATCATGTTTCAAGCATCCGACAGCCTACTGCGGCGGGCGCCTCACCGCTTGGGTGATAACCCGATCGCACAAGCGACCACGGCGGGGTCGCCCTGGAAGGTGGTTCGCGCGGCAATCGACAGTTTGCTCGCACGGGGAGCGACGCCTTCCGTATCAACGGTGCGCAACGTCGGCCGCTCTACCGCCGGCACCGCATGCGCCGGGTCGACGATTTCCATGCAGCGGCGCAACGAATTGAAGTCCGGTGACTGTGACAGTGCCAAATGCAGGGTCTGGCTCACGGACACCGACACCAGCGAGCTTTGCGCACATTGCCCGTCGTAAATCAGCGTATGGCGAATCAACGGGTTGTCGTGGCAATACTTGAGCAGGTTCACCTGCCGCGAGCGCACCAGCGCGGTGTCGATGATCAACAGGTCGAATGCCACGCCTTCCGAGCGCGTCAACGCTTGCAACTCGTCGAACGAAGCCAGGGGGGCAATGCGGTGATAGCCCAGCTGGTTGAGCATTTTCTCGATCTTGATCCGCTGCAGGAGATCCGCATCGGCGATCAGCAGGCGTAACGCTTTATTGGGCATAGGGTAAACCTGACAGGTGGGCATCAGCGTCGCTCACGGTAACTGCCAGAGGTAAAGCCTGACTTTAAGGCGATTCTGAAACGGCAACCCGGGGCATGCCGGCACTTTTAAGAATCGCCTCAAAGCCTCGACGCCTGCGCCCACCTACCATGGCCCGCGCCCCAAACGCCGCTATGGAATCCCGTTGTGTTCATGTTTCTGTTTCGTCTACTGCTGCTGGCCGGTGTGCTGCTGACCCTCGCGCCACCGGCCCGCGCGGCCCTGAAAATCGAAGGCACGCGCCTGATCTACCTGGGCCAGGACAGGGGGGCCAGTATCGGCGTGGTCAACCAGGCCGCCCGCGAACTGGTGGTACAAACCTGGATCACCGGCGACGACACCTCGGCCAACGGCGACGTGCCGTTTGTGGCCACTGAACCCTTGGTGCGCCTGGGGCCTGGCGAACATCACTCGCTGCGCCTGCTCTACGCCGGCGAAGGTTTGCCCACGGACCGAGAGTCGCTGTTCTGGCTCAACATCCTGGAAATCCCGCTCAAGCCCGAGAACGCCAACAGCGTGCAGTTCGCGATCCGCCAACGCCTCAAGCTGTTCTATCGCCCGCCCGCGCTGGCCGGCGGTTCGGCAGAGGCGGTGCAGCAGTTGGTGTGGCGCACGCAGGGGGGGCGCGTCACGGTCAGCAACCCCAGCGCCTTTCACCTGTCACTGGTCAACCTGCACACCGACAGCCAGGTCCTCAGCGACTACGTGCTGCTCGCCCCGCACCAGAGCAAGACCCTGGACGCCCCTGCGCCTGTCGACCCAGGCACCACCCTCCACTTCACCGAAATCACTGATATCGGCTTGCAGGCCCGCCACCGCGCGGCACTCAAGTGATCGACCACGGGGTAATTGCACCTATGTCACTCACCCAACGCTTTCTACCCATGCTGCTATGGGCCTGCGCCGCCCTGCCGGCCACCAGCCACGCACTGGCCTGCCGCGAAGACGGCACCGGCTCGATCATCACCCAGGAGGCGCTGGGGACCGCGCTGGCGGTGGCCGCCGATGCGCCCAACGGCACCATCATCTGGGAGTCCGGCCCGCGTACGACCAATGTGATCTGCAAGGACGATTACAACCATGGCCGTGAAGAGGTGTATTTCTACGTCAACCCGGCCAACGTGAGTATCGGCACCGGTATTCGCGTGGGCATCCGCTACAACAACCAGCCGATTACCCAGAGCACCGGCAAGGTCGGCACGGGGTTCTTTTCCGATCGGGGCTGCACCGCCAATTGCGTGGGCTGGGACAAGGCGCGCTTCACCCTCAACTTCAGCGTTTTCATCGAGAAATACGACCCCACGCCTCCCAGTGGCCAGGCCAGTACGCTCACCTCGTACCGGGTGTTCCAGCTGGACGGCGTGCGCGGTCTCAACTCGCGGCCCAACAGCAACTTTAACTACGTGGTGACCGGTATGAACGGCATCCGCTTCGTGCCCTGCACGCCGGAACTCACCATCACCCCCAGCGTGGTCAACTTCCCGACGCCTTCGCGCAAGGCCGCGATCGGTGAAGTCGCCAGCACCGCAAACTTCAGCCTCAACCTGCGCAAGGGTTGCGACACGCCCTACACCGTCAGCGCACGCTTTGCGACCACCCCGGGCGGTGGCGGCGTGATCAATGGCTTGCTGGTGCCGGACAACAACAGCTCGGTGGGCATCTCGCTGTCCCGCGCCGAAAGCCAGCAACAGCTGCCATTCAACACCTGGTTCACCCTGCAGGAGCTGATGGGGCTGGGCCAAAGCCACGACGAATTCCGCGCCGACCTGAAATGGCGCACCTTGCCGATCCCCGGCGCGTTCGACGCCGCCGTGGTGGTGGATATGTATTACAAGTAGCTGTTTTTTAAGGATCGTCTTATGCCATGCCCATGGACGGGCGCTTAAAGTCTGTCGATGCGATTGAAAAGTTACCTGCTCCAGATCAACCCCGTCCTCTCCCGACCCGAAGCAGCCAGAAGGCTGCTTCGTATTTTTGCGACCGTGTTGCTGATCGGCATCCTGAGCGGGGTCTACACTTTTCTGCTGTCCACCTTCAACAACGATATTTCCCAGCGCCGTGGCTACATGAGCAGTGCCATCGCCGAGGCCCATACCTTTTTCACCAACCGCGAGGCCCTGCTCGAAAGCCTCAGCCTGTCGGCCGTGCGGCGCCCCTCGAAAACCCCGGTCTATACCTTTTCCCCGGAAGAACAGCACCTGCAGTTGGGCGACTCCCCCGACAACCAGTGGAGCATCTGGCTGACCACCCGCATGCGCGAATACCTCAAGGCCAAACAACTCAACCTGCTTTACGTGAACGCCGGCACCAGTGCCCAGACAACACCCCAGGTCACGCGCCTGTATGACGCCACCGCGCAGGTGTTGCCGATTTCCAAATGCCTGCTCAACCGCCTCAAGGCCGTGCAGCACAGCGATCCCACCACACTCAACGAGCTATGGCTGAGTGACAGGACCGAAGGCCACTCGCACCTGTACATTTTTATCCGCCTGGACGAACGCGACCCCGAGTCCGGCTGGCTCGGCATGGAAATGGAAAGCCGCGAAGTGTCCTCCACCCTCAGCGACAAAAGTGCCGGCGAGTTCATGATGCTCAGTTCCCAGGGCATGCTGGTGTTCACCAACAGCGACAATGCCCAGCTCAGCCAGCAGCGCCTGCGGCCGGGAGAGGACAGCTTTTTCGGGTTCGTCGGCAATGGCTGGCTGCCCGATCACCTGGTGATCCGCAAGCACCTCAAGTCTTCGGACTGGCAACTGATGTACTCCATCGACCTGCGCGCAGTGGTCAGCGGCTTGTGGAAGCAGTTGCTCGGCTCGCTGCTGTTCTGCCTGTTCAGCGTGACGATGATCTGGCTGGTGATGCGCCGGGTCGACCAACGCTTCATCATCCCCTCGATCCATCGCATCCAGGCCTTGATCGAAAGCGAGGCGTTCGGCCGCGATGTGATCCAGACCGCGCCCGTCGCGCTGTGTGTCTTGCGTCGCACCGACGGCCAGGTGGTGCTGGAAAACACCTTGGCGCAGCAATGGCTGGGCGCCGGTCCGGAGCGCGAGGCGCTGCGCGACGGCTGGATCGAGCAAGCCTTTGCGAACGGGCCGTCCGAACGCAGCGACTACTTTGAAACCATCGACGGCCGCCACCTCTACCTGAGCAGCGCCCCCACCCGCTACAAGGGCGAGGACGTGCTGTTCTGCGCCTTCAGCGACATCAGCGCTCGCAAGCAGGTCGAAGCGGCACTGGAAGAAGCCCGGCAGTCTGCCGATGCGGCCAACGCCGCGAAAACCTTGTTCCTGGCGACCATGAGCCACGAAATCCGCACGCCGTTGTATGGCGTGCTCGGCACCCTGGAACTGCTGGCGCGCACCCAGTTGGACACCCAGCAAAAAGACTATCTGCATGCCATCGAAGGCTCGTCCTCGACCCTGTTGCAGCTGATCTGCGATGTGCTGGACGTGTCCAAGATCGAAGCCGGGCAACTGGCCCTGGAGCTCAGCGAGTTCTCGCCCCTGGACCTGGTGCACGAAATCATCCAGGGCTACGCGGCGGCGGCCCAGGGCAAAGGTCTGCAACTTTATGCCTGTTTCGACCCGAAGCTGCCGGAGCGCTTGATCGGCGACGTAACGCGCATCCGCCAGATCCTGAACAACCTGCTTAACAACGCGGTGAAATTCACCGACTACGGGCGCGTGGTGCTGCGGGTCAAGGTGCTGGGCCGCGACGGCGAGCGCTCGAGCCTGCTGTGGCAAGTCTCGGACACCGGCAAAGGCATTGCCCAGGAAGACCAGGCGCTGATTTTCGAGCCGTTCTACCAGAGCGAAGGCAACACCAATGTGGTGGCCGGCACGGGCCTGGGGCTGCCGATCTGCCAACGCCTGACCGAATTGATGAACGGCAATATCCGCATGGTCAGCGAGCTTGGCCTGGGCAGCAGCTTCAGCTTGACCCTGCCCTTGGAGGAGGCCCCCACTGCACCGCTGCCGCCCCTGCTGGCCGAAACCATTTATGTCGCCTCACCGATCCCGGAACTGGCGAACGCCATCAGCGGCTGGTTGCGTCGCTGGGGCGCCCGCGTGCAGACCACCCTGCCGGCGCAGACCGAAGGCCACCTGCTGTTGCAACTGCACCCCGGCAACGTTGACCCAACGCTGGTGGCCGAGTGGGCCGGGCCCGTTATTCATGCCAGCAGCAACGCCAGCAGCGTCCCGCCGGATGACGGCGGGGCCTGGCACGTCAACCTCAACCAGCTCAGTGCCATTCACCAGGCGGTAAGCCAGGCCCAGGGGCTGTGGGTGGCACGCGCCGATGAGCAGACACGCCAACGTGACCTGAAAAAACTCAACCTGCACCTGCTGGTGGCCGAAGACAACGTCATCAACCAACTCATATTGCGTGACCAACTCGAGGAACTCGGCTGCACCGTCGAGCTGGCGGCCGATGGTCACGAAGCCTTGTTGTTGTACACCGCCGGCACCTTCGACGTGGTGCTGACCGATGTGAACATGCCCCACATCAACGGCTACGAACTGGCGCGGGAACTGCGGCGCCAGGGCTGCCCGTTGCCGATTATCGGGGCCACCGCGAACGCGATGCGCGGCGAGGCCGACCTGTGCCTGGCCGCCGGCATGAACCATTGCCTGGTCAAGCCTTTCGCGTTGCGGGCGCTCTTCAATTCCCTGGCGCCTTATGCACGGATCATCCATGAAGCCCCTTAGTATTTTGATCGTCGAGGACCACCCCCTTCAGCACATCTACTTGCAGCACCTGCTCAGTGAGTTGGGGGAGTTCATGCTCGAAGCCGCCCAGGATGGCAAAGAGGCGCTGGAACGCCTGCGCCAACGGGACTTCGATTTGGTACTCACCGACCTGCTGATGCCGGGCATGGACGGTGTGCAATTTATTCAAAGCCTGGCCAGCCTGCGCTGCAAGCCGGCGCTGGCGATCATGAGCGTGGCGTCGCGGCGCATGTTGATGGCCGCAAGCCTGGTGGCCAAGAACCTGGATGTAGAAGTGATCGGGCTGATCTCCAAGCCGGTGGCCGCCGACGCACTGCGCAGCCTGGTCGAACAACTCAGGCGCAAAATGCGCACTCCCTCCCCGCTGCCCGCCAAACACCTCGACATCGACCGCCACACGCTGATCCAGGCCATGGGCAACGGCCAGCTGCAAGCCTGGTTCCAACCGAAAAAGTCCTTGGCCAACGGCCGCATTGTCGCCGCAGAAGCCCTGGTGCGCTGGATGCACCCCGAGCAAGGAGTGATGTTGCCCGGTGCCTTCCTGGAGGCGATCAAGGCGTTCGAACTGGAAGAACGCCTGCTGTGGGTGGTGCTCAAGCAGGCCATCTACGCGCAGAAACAATGGTGCCTGCGCGGCTATGACATTCCGGTGTCGATCAACCTGCCCACCCATTTGCTCAACAGCCACGACCTGGCCGACCGCCTGCTGGAGTTCGTGCTGCTCCACGACGGCATTCCCGGGATGATCTGTTTCGAGCTGATGGAGTGCTCGGTGCCCCAGGACATCAGCAACTTCTACGCCGGCGCCTGTCGCCTGCGCATCAAGGGCTTTGGCTTGTCCCAGGATGATTTCGGCAAAGGCTACAGCTCCTACCTCAACCTGGTGTCCACGCCCTTTACCGAACTCAAGATCGACCAGGCGCTGGTGCAGGGCTGCCATGACAACGAAGGCATGGCCTCGGCCCTGGCGAGCATCATCAGCCTGGGCCGCAAACTGGGCCTGACCGTGGTCGCCGAAGGGGTGGAAACACCTCAACAACTGGCGCTGCTGCGCAAGGTCGACTGCAACCAGGTGCAAGGTTTCCTGATCTCCCACGCGGTTTCTTGTGAACAATTTCAACAACTTCTGAACAATGATGGCCCCGCGACATCTCATTAGGCGCCTGGCACGGATTATTTGTTGCAGGGAGCGACTAAGCTCCTTCCAGTGCCGATTTTTTCTCCGCCTGCGGACGTTCTTGATGAAGCACAATAACGCGATCCTCGAAGCCTTTACCCGAAGCTCATTGCGCTTGAACAAAAGCCTGATGCTGATGTTCGGGCTCGCGTTGCTGCTGGCCGTCACCAACTACTGGTCCTTGCAGCGGGGCGTCAATATCCGTTATGGCGCCATGCAGTTCCATTTCGCACGCCTGATGGAAAACCTGGCGCAACAGGAAACGTTCCTCAAGAACCTCGCGCATCCCGGCGTGCAGGCCGAACTGCTGCGCGCCACTGACGTACAAGTCAGCCTCAAGAGCCGCATGGTCGACACCCGCCGCACCTTGTACGAAGGCCAGAAGTACTCGTTCTCGGTGCCCTTCAATGTGACGTTCGATGAGCAGCGCGTCGGTGTCGGCGCCAGGCCACGGGTATTTGCCTTGGGGGCTCATCTGACCAGCTATTACAGCGCCTTCTGGTCCTCTTCGCCTTACGGGGCGCCGCAGACTTTCGTGTTCAACCGCCAGGCGGATTACGCCATTGATATCCCCGCCGTGAAGACCACGCCGACGCTGCTCAACGCGGTGCAGCAAGCCCTGGCGCAGACGCCGCCTGGCCTTGAGCCCGAACGCGTGTACTGGCAGGCCGGGCCCGCGCCAGACCATCTGCTCGCCTATATCGGCATCCCGCTCGACGGCCCGGACTCGGCGGTGGTCGGCACCCTGCTGGACCTGGCGCAGGCCGACGACGTGCAGCGCGCGCTGGAACGCTCGGCATTTGATCGCGTGACGTTGATCGCGCCCGACGGCCAGCGCCTGGTCGGGCCGCCAGTGACCGGGGCACCACTCACCGACGGCGTGCACTTCACGTCGCAAGGCTTCGAATTCAAGATTTCCCAGGCCGGCGAGCGGCCGTGGAGCGCGATCTATGGTTTGAGCTACGCCCGGTATTTCCACTACGCCTTGTGGCCGCTGAGCAGCCTGGCGTTATTCCTCGGCAGCCTGCTGGCGCTGGGTTGGGCCGGCAGCCGCTGGTACCGGCGCCAGGTGATTGCGCCGGCGCGGCTGGCCCATGAGCGCATCGCCGAAAGCGTGGCCTTCAGCCGCGTGATCATTGACACCGCCCCCACCGGGTTATGCGTGGTGCGGCGTAGCGACGGCGAAGTGTTGATCGAAAACCAACGCGCCCAGCAATGGCCAGGCAGCGCACGCCTGGTGGCCGCCATGGCCGGCACCCATGACAGCGCCGAGAGCGGCGAGACCCACCTAGAAATCGAAGGCCGCCACCTGCAGATCGGCTTCGTGTCGACGCGTTACCAGGCCGAGGACGTGCGCCTGTATGCGTTCAACGACATCACCCGGCATATCGAGGATGCCTCGGCCCTGGAGGACGCACGCCGTGTCGCCGATGCGGCCAACGAAGCCAAGACCCTGTTCCTGGCGACCATGAGCCATGAAATCCGCACACCGCTGTATGGCGTACTCGGCACCCTGGAATTGCTCGGCCTGACCGACCTTGACCCGCACCAGAAAACCTACCTGCACACCATCCAGCGCTCCTCCGCCACGTTGTTCCAACTGATCAGCGACGTGTTGGATGTGTCGAAAATCGAGTCCGGGCAAATGGCGATCGAAGCCGTGGAGTTCTGCCCGCTGGACATGCTCGAAGACACCTTGCACACCTACGCCGCGTTCGCTCAGCGCAAGGGCCTGCAGCTCTACAGTTGCATCGACCCGCAACTGCCGGACAGCGTCATGGGCGACCCGCTGCGCATCCGCCAGATCCTCAACAACCTGGTGAGCAACGCGATCAAGTTCACCGACATCGGGCGCGTGGTCATCCGTGCCCGGGTGCGCGCACTCGACGCCGGGCATGTGCAACTGGAATGGCAGGTGACCGACTCCGGCGTGGGCATTGCCGAGGCGCAGCAGGCCAAGCTGTTCGATCTGTTCTACCAGGCGCCGGACACGGCGGGCGAAGGCGGCGCAGGCTTGGGCCTGCCGATCTGCCGGTGGTTGGCGCAGATGATGGACGGCCAGATCAAGGTCGTCAGCGAGCCGGGGCTGGGCAGCAGCTTCACTTTGAAAATCCGTTTGCCGGTGTGTACCGGTGCGCTGACCAGCCTGCCAGTGGTCGAGCCCAGCACCACACCGGTGTATGTGCAGGCACCGGTGCGCGAATTGGCGCAATCGGTGTGCGACTGGCTCAACCGCCTGGGCATTGCGGCGGCCCTGGCCGCGCCGACCCAGGAACCGGGTGCCCACCCCGCCGTGCTGGTGGACGTGCTGCCCGATCAACCCGCGCAACCCTGGATCGGCCAGCGCGTCATCTGCCTGCCGGGCGCGCACAGCCCACCACTGCCCACCGAACAGGGCTGGGTGGTCGACATGCACGACGTACGTGCCATTGCCGCCACCGTCTCCCTGGCGCAGCAGGGCAAACACGAACAGCCTCCTGCGGCCCAGCCCCAGAGTGCCGGTCGGTTGGGGCTGCGCATCCTGGTGGCCGAAGACAACCCGATCAACCAGGCGATCATCAAGGAACAACTGGAGGCGCTCGGCTGCTCGGTCAGCCTGGCTTCGAACGGCGAACAGGCCTTGCACCTGTGGCAGCCGCAGGCCTTCGACCTGGTGCTGACCGACGTCAACATGCCGTTGATGAACGGCTACGAACTGGCCAGGACCTTGCGCGAGCACGCGCCCCACCTGCCGATCATAGGCGTGACGGCCAACGCGATGCGCGAAGAAGGCGTGCGCTGCCTGGCCGTCGGCATGAACGCCTGGCTGGTCAAACCCCTGAGCCTGCAGACCCTGCGCGCGCAGTTGATCAAACTGTGCAAGGTCGCGCCCCCTACCGAAACGTTTGACGACAGCGTGCACCTCTCCGACAAGATGCGCCCGTTGTTCATCAGCAGCGTGCAACAGGACCTGCAGCATATCGGCGCGGCACTGGAACAGCGCGATGCGCACCGCCTCGGCCAACGGCTGCATTCAGTGGCCGGCGCCCTGGGTGCCGTGCAGGCCAACAGCCTGGCCCAGGCCTGCATCGAACTGGAAAGCGCACTTAACCGTGGCAGCCTCGACACTGCACTGACGCTCAAGGTGACGGCCGTGATGCAACGACTTTCGGCCGTCCTGGACACGCTCCAGCCCGGGCCCACTCCCCTCACTTGAACTGGCATTACGGACGGCCCCTTATGAAGACATTCAACGTGGTAATCGCGGACGATCACCCGATCGTGCTGCTCGGGGTGCGCGAACTGGTGGAGCGCGACACGCGCTTCCAGGTCGTGGGCGAGGCCGTCTGTTCGGCCGGCCTAATCGAGTTGCTGCAGCGCCAGGGCGCCGACATCGTGATCACCGACTACAACATGCCGGGCGACTCACCCTACGGTGATGGCCTGAAGCTGGTGGAATACCTGAAACGGCATTTCCCGCAGGTGCAGATCCTGATCCTGACGATGATCTCCAACCACCTGATCCTCACCCGCCTGCAGGAACTGGGTGTGGTGGGCATCATCCAGAAAAGCCAGTTGCACACCGAGATCCAACTGGCGCTCAAGGCCATCGCCCAGCAGAGTGCCTATCGCAGCCTGGAGCCGCCCAAGACGTCCGTGATCGAGACCCTCACAGCCATCGACGAACGTTTCTCGACACTGTCGCCCAAGGAGTTTGAAATCCTGCGTCTGTTTATCTCTGGCATGAGTGTGAGTGATATTGCCCGCAGCCAGAACCGAAGTTCCAAAACCATCAGTGCACAAAAGATATCGGCCATGCGCAAACTTGCTGTCAGCAGCGACCAGGACCTTCTGGCTTATTGTCTTGCGCGCAACATCTTCAACTAAGCCCCCCTTTAAAAGCCATTCATGGACAATGGCTTCGCCCTTTATATACGGGCTAAAACCTCTAAAAAAATACAACTAAGCCCTCCTCTCCTGCGCTTATAAGAATCGTCTTATTTGCCCGCCAGCCCTCGCCTCTTACTATTTCCCGGCAGTTCAGAAACCACACTTTCCACCTCACATTTATGGACATCATCATGAAGAAGTTTTCCCTGGCTGTTATCGCCTCGGCCATTCTCTGCGCCGGCGGCAGTGCATTCGCCGAAGAGCCGGTTGTACCGAAACCCACCCTGGGCGGCAGCGGCAAAATCACCTTCACCGGCGTGATCAACAACGACGCCTGCTCGGTAGACGGCGCCAACTCCGACCGCACCATTTCGGTGGACATGGGCAACGTGTCGATCAAGGACATGGGCACTGCCGAGAACCCGACTGCCGGCCGTGTGACTGCCAAGGACTTCAACCTGAACGTCAACTGCAACCAGGGCACCAAAGTCGCGATGATCTTTGACGCCAACAATGGCGGTTCGGGCCTGGTGACCGGGAAGAACGTCCTGGCCCTGAACCCGGGTTCGGCCACTGCGCAGAACGTCGGCATCGCCCTGCTCGACAGCAAGGGCACGCTGATCGACCTCAGCTCGCCCGCCACCGCACGCATTGAAAGCACCATGCACGGCCAGGGCACCGACGGTGGCGACGCCACCCTGAGCTTCGCGGCGGCCTACGTCACCACCGGCGCCGCCGGCGCATCGACGGCCGGTCGCGGTGACGCCACCCTGCCGTTCATCCTGCAATACGAATAACCCGGCGCCTGGCGCACCGAACGCGCGAGGCCCTGGGGCCTCGCCATTCCCTTTCTGATGACACCGGACACCCCCTCATGCTGCCTCGTTCCATTGCCATGGGCCTCGGGCTGCTGGGCATGCTCATGGCTGCCCAGGCCACCGCCAGCATTTCATTGAATGCCACCCGCATCGTCTTCGAGGGCGACCACAAGGAAGCCAACATCACCGTGCGCAACGGCAACCAGGACGTACTGATCCAGTCCTGGGTCGACCGCAACGATGCCAGTGGCAGCCGTGCACCATTTGCCGTCACCCCGCCGTTGGCACGGGTGTTTGCCAAGGAACAGCAACTGTTGCGCATCCTGTACGAAGGCAGCGGCATGCCCACTGACCGCGAGTCGGTGGTATGGCTCAACGTGCAGGAAATCCCCAAGGCCAGCACCACCGAGAACACCTTGCAGTTGGCCATCCGCCAACGCATCAAGATTTTTTTCCGCCCTGCCGGCTTGCCGGGCAGCGCGCTGCAGGCCCCGGCCCAACTGGAATGGACGCTGGTCAGACACGGCACACAGACCCTGCTGATCGTGAAAAACCCGACGTTGTACCACGTGTCCATGGCCGACATCAGCGTGCAGGACCACCTGGCCAGCGATTCCACCATGGTCGCCCCGGGGGAAGAAAAACAGTTCCCGCTCAAGGGCCTGACCGCCAGCGGCACGCTGCCGTTGTCGTTCTTGAGCATCAATGACTACGGCGCGCAAACCCCGTACACCGCCACTCTGGCCGGGGGCATCACACACGCCACCGAGTCGCGCCTCAAACCCTGAGCGCTGCTGCTCGCACTTGCTCGCTCATCCGGGATGCCACAGGTCTTCGCATGTCTTTTCTTTCCTGCAACTGGTCCGCGTGTGACGCACTGAAGTTGAAGACGCTGTGGCTGGCGATTGCCGCCAGCCTGCCCGCCTGGGCCATGGCCGACGAGGCCGCGCAAACCTTCAACACCACCTTCCTGCAGGGCTCGCAGTCCCCGGTCGACCTGCAACAGCTGCTGTCGGCCAACAGCGTGTTGCCGGGCACTTACCGGGTAGACCTGTACAGCAACGAAGTGCTGGTGGGCCGGCGCGATATCGACTTCAAGCGCAACCCGCAAAATGACCAGGTGCAAGCCTGCCTGACCCTCGACCTGCTCAAGCAATTGGGCATCGACATGGCCCGCCTTGAGGCCCAAGGCAAACTCGACCCGCAGCACCCACAGGACTGCTACCCACTGGCCGCCCTGATCGAAGACGCCACAGTGCGCTACGACAGCAGCCGCCTGCGCCTGCTTGCGAGCATTCCGCAAGTGGCCATGCAGCGCGGCTTGCGCGGGTACGTCGACCCGCAGCTGTGGGACGATGGCGTACCTGCCGCGTTCATCAACTACCAGCTCAACAGCAGTCGCTCCGCCGGTGACCATGACACACGCGTCGCCAACAACCTGGGCCTGCGCAACGGCATCAACCTGGGGGCCTGGCGCTTGCGCAACGAATCGAACCTCAGCGGTGGCACCGGGCGCAAGAACACCTACACCAGTAACCGCAGCTACGTGCAGCACGACGTGACGGCGATCAAGGGCCAGTTCAGCGCCGGTGAGATTTTTTCCGACACCGACCTGTTCGACAGCGTGCGCTATCGCGGGGTCAAGCTGGCCTCCGACGACGGCATGCGTGCCGACAGCGAGCGCGGCTACGCCCCCGTGATCCGTGGCGTGGCACAGACCAACGCGACGGTGGAAATCCGCCAGAACGACTACATCCTCTACACCGCCAGCGTTGCGCCGGGGCCGTTCGAGATCAACGATATCTACCCCAGCGGCTCCAACGGCGATTTGCAGATCACCGTGATCGAAGCCGACGGCACCCGCCGCGTGACGACGCAGGCGTTTTCCAGCCTGCCGATCATGGTGCGCGAGGGGCAGGTCAAGTACAGCCTCTCGGCGGGTCGCTTCAACAGCAACACCGACGGCCTGGCCACCCCGCGTTTTCTGAGCGGCACCCTGGCCTATGGCTTGACCAGCAACCTTAGCGGCATCGTCGGCGTGCAGGCCAGCGAGGACTACAGCGCCCTGTCCCTCGGCGCCGGCCGCAACACCGCGTTGGGTGCGGTATCGCTGGACGTGACCCATTCATCGAGCAAGGCCCAGGGGCAGACCACCCAGGGCAGCAGCGTGCGTGCGTTGTATGCCAAGACCTTTGCCGGCACCGACACCAATTTCACCCTGGCAGCCTACCGTTACTCCACCGAGGGTTATCGCAGCTTCAACGACCATGTCGAAGACCTCAGCGACAACCTCCGCGTGCGCAGTGGCCATTCAAAAACCCGCACCGACCTGACCATCAACCAGAGCATCGGGCGCCAGCGCGAATTCGGCAGTTTGTATGTGAACGCCAGCGACCAGCGCTACTGGAATCGCGGCGGCTCCCAGAGTTTCTCGGCCGGGTATACGAGCAACTGGGGCAACCTGAGCTACAACCTCGGCGTGACGCGCACCCAGCAGATTGTCACCTGGGGCGAACCGAGCAGTGACACCCAGGTGAACCTGTCCATCTCGTTCCCACTGGGCAGCCAGGCCCGCGCGCCACGGGCATTTGTCACCACCAGCAGCCAGCACGGCGACACCACCACCCAGGCGGGCATCAACGGCTATGTCGCCGACACCAGCGACACGTTCTATTCGGTACAGGCCGGGCACAGCGACACCAGCGGGGATTCCGGTTCGGTGAACATCAACAGCCGCACCTCGGTGGCGGATGTCAGCCTGGGCTATAGCCAGGGCCAGGGCTACAACGCGCAGAACCTCAACCTCGCCGGTTCCGTGGTGGCCCACGGCGGCGGGATCAACCTGGGGCAGACCGTCAGCGAGACCTTTGCACTGGCCGAGGTGGCGGGCATTTCCGGGGCCCGGATCAGCAGCTACAGCGGTGTGGAGACTGGCCGCAACGGCTATGCGGTGATCCCGACGGCCCAACCTTATCGGGTCAACTGGATCAGCCTCGACACCCGGGACTTGGGCGCCGACGTGGAAATCACTAACGCCACCCAGCAGGTGGTGCCGCGCCGAGGGGCCATCGTGGTTGCGCACTACAGCGGAACCACGGGCAGGCGGGTGTTGTTTGAGTTGTTGGATGCGCAGCGTCAGCCATTGGGGTTTGGGGCTTCGTTGGAGGACGCTACGGGCAAGCAGTTGGCGATTGCTGATCCGAATGGGAATGCGTTGGCGTTGGTCGAGCAGGACCAAGGGACGCTGGTGATCAAGTGGGGGGAGCGTAGTTGCACGGCTTCGTATGCGTTGGGGGTGCAGAACAAGGCGTTGAATTATGAGCGGCGGGTGTTGGTGTGTGGGCCTTGATGTGGGGGGTTGGGAGTACATATCCGTTATTGGGGTGATGGCTGATATGGGTTCCGCTCTTACAGCGGGTCACTTTTGAAAAGAGCCCAAAAGTAACCAAAAGGCTCTTGCCCCAACACTCGGCACCTCGCTCACGCTCGGTGTGCCCGTAATCCGACAGTGATTTGGGGGGCCGCCGCCACGCGCCATCCATGGCGCGGGGCGGCTAAACCGGCATCCCTGCCGGTTTACCCCCCAAATCCCTGCCGAATTCCGGCCAGCGTGTTTGACGGGGCGCTTAAGATCAAAATCAAGATCAAAAGCAAGAGCACAGCGGCCTGACAGCCGGCTTGAGTGGTGTAAAGCAAAGGCAAAGACCAACGCGCTCCACCGTGGGAGCTGGCTTGCCTGCGATGGCATCGATTGGGTGTGCCTGATGTACCGAGGTGTTTGCATCGCAGGCAAGCCAGCTCCCACAGTTGACCCGGGCCGACAGTTAGATACTGGTCGGCTACCAGGCCGCCGCGTTTGATTTTGATCTGAGGCGCCCCGTTAAACACGCTGGCCGAACGCAGGCTTGAATCCGTGGGTAACCCGGCAGGACGCCGGGTTAGCCGTCCCGGGCCAAGGATGGCCCATGACGGCGGCCCACGGATTCAAGCCGGAGTGAGGGCATGCCGAGCCTAGGCGAGGCACCGAGTGTTGGGGCAAGAGCCCTTTTGGTTACTTTTGGCTGGGCCGGCATTCCGGGCTCTTTTCCAAAAGTGACCCGCCGTAAGGGCGGAACCATAACCCGCCATCACCTAAATAACGGATATTCACACCGCCCCCCTACGCCACCCGTTCCGAAGCATACCGATTCACCGGCACCGGCAACCCCAAATGCCCCCGCAACGTGCTGTGACTGTACTCACTGCGAAACAACCCCCGCGCCCTCAGCAATGGCAAGACCTGATCGGTAAACCGCGCAAAATCCTCCGGCGCGCCCACATGGATATTGAACCCATCCACCGCCCCCTCCACAAACCAACGCTCAATCTCATCCGCCACGGTTTTGGGCGAACCGACAAAACTGGAAAACGGCTTGGCAAACCGCAACGCCGCCTGACGCAACGTCAACCCCTGCTCACGCGCTACGTGCTTGATGTTTTCGGCATGCCCGCGATACCCATTGCTGCCCAGGTCGCCCAATTCAGGGAACGGCTCATCCAGCGGATATTGGCTGAAGTCGTGGTAGTTGAAGGGCCGCCCCAATTGCACCAAGGCTTTATCCAGGTCCAGCTCGCCATTGCGCTCACGGTCGATGGCCTGGGCCTGCTCATCGGTGTCGGCAATGATCGGCGAAATGCCCGGCAGGATCGTCACGTGATCCGGGTTGCGCCCCGCAGCGGCGGTGCGTTGCTTGATGTCCCGGTAGTACGCCTGGGCGTCTTCGAAATTGCCTACGCCGGCAAAGATGCCCTCAGCATAGTTGGCCGCCAGGCTGCGCCCGGATTCGGAAATGCCCGCCTGGAAAATCACCGGCTGGCCCTGGGCCGAACGGGCAATGTTCAGCGGCCCAGTGACCGAAAAAAACTCGCCGTGGTGGTCGAGGCGATGTTGACGCTGCGGGTCGAGGAACACTCGGGTTTGCTTGTCCCGCACAAAGGCGTCGTCCTCATAGGAATCCCACAGCCCCTGCACCACGTCCAGGTGTTCGGCGGCACGGCGATAGCGCTCGGTATGGTCGATGTGCTGTTCGCGACCAAAGTTGCCAGCGGCGCCTTCAAGGCCCGTGGTGACCACGTTCCAACCGGCGCGGCCGCCGCTGATATGGTCCAGGGAAGCAAACTGGCGCGCCACGTTGAAAGGCTCGGTATAGGACGTCGTCAGCGTCGCCACCAGGCCGATTTTGGAGGTGGCGCCGGCAAGCGCCGAGAGCAGCGTCAAGGGTTCCAGGCGGTTGAGAAAATGCGGGGCTGAATCGGGTGTGATGTAGGGGCTGTCGACGATGAAGACCAGGTCGAACTTGGCGGCTTCCGCCTGTTGTGCCTGGGCGCGATACCAGTCGATATTGACGCTGGCATCACCGGGAATCTGCGGGTGCAGCCATTCGTTCTGTGCGGTGCCGACGCCGGTGAGAATGGCGCCGAACTTGAGTTGCCGAGCAGGGGTGGGCATCAAGGAAGTCCTCCGTGGATGGCAGCGATGCTTGCCGTGGAGAATGACCTTAATGCCCGTGGGTGGCGCTTGTGAAAGGCTTTGTTGATCTATGCTAATTATGAAAAATATTGATTTCTAAACAACATCTTCATCCAATAGCGGCATAACAAAAAGCCACCCGGTTCAACGCCGTGCGCTGACCCCCGACCCATCGTTGGACACGATCACTTCCACGCGACGGTTCAACTGGCGCGACTGTGCGCTCAGGTTATCGGCCACCGGGAACTGCTTGCCGTAGCCGATGACGGCCATGCGCTCGATCCCCACGCCGAGCCGTTGCAGGCCACGGGCGACGGCCTGGGCGCGACGCTCGGACAAGCTCTGGTTGAAGGCATCGCCGCCAGTGCTGTCGGTGAAACCCTCGACACGCACCTGGCGCTCCGGGTTCTGCAACAGGAAGTCGGCCAGTGCCTGGAAGTCGCGCTGGCTGCCGGGCTTCAAGTCGGCCCTGCCGGTATCAAACAGCACATCACCAAAGGTAACCACCTGGCCGCGCTCGGTTGGCTGGGCCTTCATCGCCTGCAACGCCTTGAGCTGCGCGGTGCGCACGTCGAGCTGCACCTGGGTGCGGTCAACTGCGATGTTGTCGAGCTGGGCATCGGTTTGCCGGCTGATGATGGTTTGCTCGGCCACCGCGATTCGTTGTGTCGCCAGGTACGCCAGCTGGTCGATCTTCGGGTCGGTGCGGCTGTGCAGGGACAGTTGGTTGGCGCGGTCCAGCGCGTTGGACGCAATGCGGGTTTCAACCGCCGCCAGGGTGTTGGACGCAGGGTTCTGCTGCAGGGTGGAGAACTGGCTACGGGCTTGCAGCAGTTGCGGGTTTTCCGGTGGGGTGGCGCAACCGACCAGGGCCAGGGTCAGGGCCGACAGAACAGGAATGACGAGAGTGGCACGCATGGGAGGCTCCTCAGTGGGTGGTCGCGGGGGCGTTGAGCATTTCCTGCTTGAGCACCTGGATGCCCTCGCGCGCCTGGTTCAAGACCTGTTGTTTACGCACGGCAGTGGCCTTGGCTTCGGCCAGGTTGGCGTCGACTTCGATCTGCTCGGCCAAGCTGTCGACCAGGACGTAATTTTTTTCGCCGATGGCTTGCTCCATGCGGGCCAGCTTGTCCTGTGCCGTTTTCATCTCAAGCGGTGCGAATTGGGTGGCTTGCGCGGCCAGGGCACGCCCGACCGAATCACGGGCCAGGGTGGTTTTATGCTCGGATGGCGGGGTCGCGGCACAGCCTGCCAGCACACCCGCGACCATCACGGCCCAGGCCGAGCGGCGCAGGCGTTTGCTCACACAGGTCATTTTCATGGTTTGACTCCTAGGCATTTACGGGCCTGATGCCCCCTCGCTTGGGGTCAAGCGAGGGGGCCATCCTAGGAGGTAAAGGTCGAGCAGAAGCGATGAAATCTCCGGCCACAATGTAGGAATTTTCCCAATAAAAACAAAACCCTGTAGTGAGCGGGCTTGCCCCGCGCCGCGGTGTGCCAGACAAGTGTAAGACACCTGACACACCGCAGCGGCGTGTCAGGTAAATTTTAGGTGGCTGACACGCCGCCGCGCGGGGCAAGCCCGCTCACTACAGGTAAAGGGGCGCTTCGGGGTGGTTCAGGAGCTTCTGGCGGCGATGGCTTCGACTTCGACCAAGGCCCCCGGCAACGGCAACGCCACCACTTGCAACGCGGTGCGTGCCGGTTTGTTCGGTTGCTCCGGTGTGCCAAAGAACTGCGTATAGCCGGCCTGCAACCCGGCAAAGTCCAGCTTGCCGCCGGTTTCTTCAGCGCCCACCAGGAACACGCGCAACTGCACGATATCGCCCAGGTCCAGGTCTTGCTGGCGCAGGATCTTGCGCAGCTTGTTGAACACCGACACCGTCTGCACTTCGGTGTTGCCATAGGCTGCCGGCGTACCGGCCGAGGCGTTGGCGTCGTGCAGGTCGGGCAAGGTGCCGCTGACAAAGATCAGGCTGGCCGAGGCCGGGACGGTGACGGTTTGCGAGATCGGGAAGTCGCCGAGGCTGGTCCGTTGAATGCTGTCGCTCATGATGAAGCTCCTTAGGAGGCGGCAAGGGCCGCGATCTGTCGTTGTTGAGTCACGCGTTCGGCCAGTTGCCCGACCACATGGCGTGCCGAGTTGGCCGCCGATTCCTGCCAGATACCCACGCCGCTTTGCACCAGGCCGTCGCCCGCGAAGTACACGCGGCCGTGGCCGGCTTCGAGCAGCGCGCTGGCGTCGGCCGGGAAGTGCTCGCGTTGCAGCCACGGGCCCTCGCTGTAGGGGATCTGTTCCCAGGACACCGCCAACGGGTTGCGCAGGTGTCTGGAATAACCCGGGTGCAGCAGCTCCACTGCCTCCTTGGACGTGGCGTACTGCTTCTCGAACGGTTGCGCACCAAACACATCGGCGCCTTCGCCGGTCACGTAACCGGCAACCAACAAACCTTCGCGGGTATTGAGGTCGTTGCTCGGGTACCACAGCAGCCGCGCCGGGTGTTCGATCCAGGACAGGCCGCCGTAGGTGCGGTAGTCAGTTTCCCAGAAGCGCGGCGACTGCCACGCCACCTTGGTGGCCTCGTCGCTGCGGGTGCTGAGCAGCGCGGCCTTGATCGGGTCGCTGAAGTCGGTGTCGAGCCTGGCCAGCAAGGGCAGCGGCAAGGTCGAGATCAGGTAGTCGGCGCGCACCACCTGTTCGCGCCCGCTGTGTTTGTCGTGATAGGTCACGGCCACGCCGTCATCCATCTGGCGGATCTGGCGCACCTGGGCGCCGAGCTGCACGTGGTCGCGCACCCGTTGATAGAACGCATCAGTGATGCGGTCCATGCCGCCGACCGGTTGGAACATGGTGGCGGAAAACTCCGGGAACTCGGTGTGCAGCAACGCGCCCCACAACTCCGGGTGCAGCAGTTGGTCCAGCGCCAGCGGGCGGCGACTGGCAGGCAACGCACCGGGATGCGCCGGCGACTCCAAATGCCCCGAGCGCAGCGTGCCCTCGAAGACCAGCTCCTGCGACAGGTCGCCATACACCTGCAGGAACGCCAGCAACCGCGTGCGCTCCTCGTGACTCAACACATCATCCAGCGCGTCACGTTGCACCGCCTTGGCCAGCAAGCCAGACACGTGCCCGCGCGCATCGTTGATCGCCTGGCCCACGCTGAACGCGGGCCTGTTCACATCCGGCCGCACCTGGGCGCCATGGCTGCTGTTAACCAGCACTTCCAGCGGCACCCCCAGCTCGCTGCAATAGTCGAGAATCGTGCGGTGCTGGCTGGGGATCCTGGCCGGGCCTGCGTTGAAGTAATGCCCTGGGTCGAACGCAGCGGTCTGGGTGCGGCCGTCCTTGTAGTCCACGCGGTCGCCATGGCGGATTGTCCAGGTGCGACCACCTGCCCGATCACGCGCCTCCAGCACCTGCACGTCGAACCCGGCGCGGGTGAGTTCCAGGGCCGTGACCAGCCCGGCAATCCCGGCGCCCAGCACCAGCACGCGGGTGCCCTGCCCCAGGCTCTCCTTGAGTTTCAGCGGCTGCGGGCGGCGGTGCGAAGACGGCCCCAGGCCCAATACCGCCAATGCATCCTTGACCGCCTTTTCCCCGCCTACCGCAGCGAGGCTCGACAGCGCTTCACGTCGTGTCAGTCCCATGCTCGATACTCCTTAATCCGGCAGGCCCGGTGGGTTGATCAGCGACTTATCGACGCGCTCGATATCCAGGCCCCAGCGTTGCAACACCTGTTCGTATTGGCCGCCGGCAATCGCGCCTTCGAGGGCGGTGTGAATCGGCTTGACCAGGCCGTTGTCCTTGCGCGTGGTCACCGCGATATCGGCTTTCAACGGCCAGCCACCGTTGACCGTGCCGACGAGTTTGATACCGCCGGTGATGGCCGCCGAATAGGCGTACACCGAGTTGGGCCCGAACAACGCATCGCTGCGCCCGGACTGCACCGCCAGTTGCGCGGCGGCCTGGTCGTCGAAGTACTGCAACAGGGCCGGCTTGATGCCGGCCTTTTCATTGGCCTCGTTCCAGGCCAGCAGAACCTTTTCCTGATTGGTGCCGGAGCCGACGATGATCTTCAGCCCGGCAATGTCGGAAGCCTGCTTGATCTCGCTGATCTTGCTGGTGCTCTTCACATAGAACCCGAGCACGTCCTGTCGATACGTGGCGAAGTCAAAGCGCTTCTTGCGCGCCTCGGTCACCGTGACGTTGCTGATCACCGCGTCGTATTTGCCCGAGCTGACGCCCAGGGGCCAGTCTTCCCAGCTGGTCTGCACCACGTTGAGTTGCAGGCCCAGGCTGTCGGCGACCAGTTGCGCGGTGTCGGCCTCGCTGCCGATGGTGGTCTTGTCGTCATTGGCCAACAGCGCCAGGGGCGGCCCGGCCACGCCGGACACGGCCACGGTGAACTTGCCCGGCTGGGCGAACTTGAAGCCCGGCGGAATCTGCGCGATGGCGGCTTCGTTGCGCGGCACGTGGATGCGCGGGCGGTCGGGGCTGAGGTCGACCTGTTGCACGGCCAACGCGGTTTGCGCCGCACTGACGGCAAGCACCAGCAAGGCGATACGGGCAGTAGGGATGAACATGGGCAGTCACTCCTTGAACTAAAGCACTTTGCCGAGAAAGGCGACGGTGCGGGGATGTCGGGGTTGGCGGAAGATCTGTTCGGGCGGGCCTTCTTCGATCAACTGGCCGTCGCAGAGGAACACCACGTGGTCGGCCACCTCGCGGGCAAAACCGATTTCGTGGGTGACGATCACCAGGGTCACGCCCAGTTGGGTCAGGCCCTTGATCACGTCGAGCACCTCGCCCACCAGTTCCGGGTCGAGGGCCGAGGTGGGTTCATCGAACAGCAGCACCTTGGGGTCCAGCGCCAGGGCCCGTGCGATGGCCACGCGCTGCTGTTGGCCACCGGAAAGTTGCCGGGGGTAGGCGTCGACCTTGTCGGCCAGGCCGACCTTGGCCAGCAATTGGGATGCCTTGGCGCGAGCCTCAGATTTGCTCCAGCGTTTGTGGGCCAGGGGCGCTTCGGCGATGTTTTCCCAGGCGGTGAGGTGCGGGAACAGGTTGAAGTTCTGGAACACGAAGCCCACGTCGATGCGACGCTTGAGGATTTCGCGCTCTTTCAGTTCGTACAGCAGGTCACCCTTGCGGCGGTAGCCGACGTATTCACCGTCGATGGTGATGTGGCCGCTGTCGATCTTCTCCAGGTGGTTGATGGTGCGCAGCAAGGTGGACTTGCCCGAGCCTGACGGCCCGAGAATCACCGTGACCTTGCCCGGGTCGATGGTCAGGTCGATGTCTTGCAACACCTGCTGGTTGCCAAAGCGCTTGCCCACGCCCTGGATCTGGATGCGCCCGGCGCGTGCTTCAGCCATGGGTTTTCTCCTTGAGCCAGCCACGGATGCGCTGCAGCGGCGTCGGTGGCAGTACCCGCGCCGTGCCGCGCGCAAAGTAGCGTTCGACGTAGTACTGGGCGCTGGTCAGCACGGTGGTGATGATCAGGTACCACACCGTCGCCACGATCAGCAGCGGGATCACCGCCTGGGTGCGGTTGTAGATAACCTGCACGGTGTAGAACAGCTCCGGCAGGGCCAGCACGTAGACGATGGAGGTGCCCTTGACCAAGCCGATGATCTCGTTGAAACCCGACGGCAAAATCGAGCGCAGCGCCTGGGGCAGGATGATCCGGAAGATGCGTCGCGACGCCGGTAAACCCAGGGCCGCCGCCGCTTCATGCTGGCCAGCATCCACGCCGATCAGGCCGCCACGAATGATCTCCGCTGCGTAGGCCGCCTGCATCAGGCTCAGGCCCAGCACGGCCACGGTGAACTGGCTGAGCACATCCACCGTCGACCACTCGGCGAACACCACTGAGGTGAACGGCACGCCGAGCACGATGTGGTCATACAGGTAGGCAAAGTTGTAGAGGATGATCAGCACCAGCAACGCCGGCATCGAGCGAAAAAACCAGATGTAGCCCCAGGCCAGCGCCGCCAA
Source organism: Pseudomonas sp. BIGb0164 (assembly GCF_024810135.1). Taxonomy (NCBI): domain Bacteria; kingdom Pseudomonadati; phylum Pseudomonadota; class Gammaproteobacteria; order Pseudomonadales; family Pseudomonadaceae; genus Pseudomonas; species Pseudomonas sp. BIGb0164. Next base: position 312,606 of record NZ_JANUEA010000012.1, read on the forward strand.
CAGCGGCGAGCCCGACAACCGCGCCAGCGCTAACGCCGTGCCGAGGATCACGCTGAACACCGTACTGAGCAGGGTCAGCAACAGCGTCTGGCCGAGGCCGCGCAACACCGACGGCGAGAAGAACCACTGGCCGAACACGCCCCACTCCCAGCGCGGGTTGGTGGCCAGGGAGTGCACGATGGCCAGCAGCACCAGCGCAGCGAAGATCGACCCCGCCCAGCGCCACGGGTGCCGCGCGGGCACCACGTGCAGGGCCTTGATGGGCGTGGCGACACGCGCCTGGCGAACCGGGCGCACGTCTTCGATCAGGTCATAGGTTTTGGCGACAATGGGCATGTTTTTTCCTCCGCCTTAGAAGGCATAGGTCAAGCGGGTGTAGTAGTACCCACCGGTAAAACCGTAGGGCGAATAGGTGCCGTAGCTGGCGAGCATGGTGCTGCTCGGCACGCCTTGTTTCTTGGGGTATTGGTCGAACAGGTTCTTGGCGCCGATAGCGATGTTCAGGTCTTTGGTGAGGTTGTAGCCAAGGTCCAGGTCCGTGATCCATTTGGCGCTGTAGACCCTATCCAGGCTGCGATCCGCAGAGACGTTGACCTCTTTGTAGGCGCCATAACGGGTCAGGGCCAGGTTGAGGTTGAAGCGGTCGATGCTCCAGTCGCCACCCAGGATCAGCTTGGTTTTTGGTTGCACGTCGGTGATCAGGCCCCGGGCCTGGCGGTCCATCAGGTCATACGAGGTGCCCAGGATCGTCGTGGATTCCTTGTAATTGAGGATTTTGGTCTGGTTCCAGTTGAACGCGGCGGTCCACTTCAGCGAGCCGAACGCGCCGAGGTCCTGGTTGTAGTTGCTGACCAGGTCCAGGCCTTTGGTACGGGTGTCTGCGCCATTGATGAAGTACTGGCCGCCCGAGGTGGAGTTGATGCCGTTGTTCTGCAGCACCTGGGTGACTTCCGGGCCGAGCAAGGTGCCGGTGAGGGTGATGCGGTCACGCAGGTTGATCACATAGGCGTCGGCGGTGAAGTTCAGGCGATCGGTGGGCGTGAGGGTCAAACCCAGGCTGAAGTTGGTGGAGCGTTCGGGCTTGAGGTCCTGCGCCCCCAACGCCTTGGCCGCCGCCGAACCCACCGGCAGCACGCCGTAGTTGATCGACTGATACACCCCGTCCACCACGCCATAGGTGGTGGAGCGCGCACTGAACAGGCTGTTGGCCAGGGACGGCGCGCGGAAGCCATTGCTCACCGTGGCACGCACGGCGAACTGCGGTGTGAAGTCGTAGCGCGTGGTCAGCTTGCCACTGCGGGTGGCACCCACGCCTTCGTTGTAATGCTCATACCGAAAGGCGGTGCCGACGTACCAATCCGGCAGCGGGTTGAAGCCCACGTCGACATAACTGGCGAGGCTGTTGCGCGAGGCGCTGCTTTCTTCATCCGGCGAAATGCCGTTGGTGACCTGGGCGCCGGACGATGCGCAATTGCCCGGTGCCACGCAGTAGCCGCCGTTGGCATAGGACGCATAGTCACCGGCCTGTACCTCATACGTGTCACGCCGATGCTCGAAGCCATAGGACAGGTCGAGGGGCTTTTGCAGGCCGATGTCGAAGCCGCGCTTGAAGTCCAGGTTGGTGGTCAGCTCGGTAGAGATCCAGGTGCCGGAGGTAAAACTGTTCGGCGTGGCCTCGCCCAGGGACGGGTTCTGGTTATGGGTGGTGCCCTGCTCCGCCGCGTTGCGCCCGTAGGTAGTGGACAAGTCCCAGGCCCACTCGCCGACGGTGCCTTTACCGCCGAACGCCGCTTGGAAGTCATCTTCATCGATGTACCAGGTGGGCGTGTACCCCGACGGGTAGCCGTTGGGCCCGGTGGTGATGGTGTTGGTGATGGTCGGCAGGCGGAAGTTCTGCCCCTGCTCGGCCTTGCGCCGTGAATAGGTGGTGAAGGAGTACAGGCTCAGGCTGTCATCGATCGGCAATTCGGCGTTGTAGCCCAGGGTGAGCAAGTTGGTCTTGGGCGTGCCGTAGCCGCCATAGGTCGCCTTGCCCGCCAGGCCATACGCCTGCTCGTAGGTGTAGCCGTTGGCGCTGGCCTTGTTGTCGTCGTTCTGGCTGCGTGCATCCAGGGCCAGTTGCACGATGCCGCCGTTGCCGATTTCAAAGCCCTTGTTGAGGCTTTGCTGCACAGTCTGCTTCTTGCCGTCGTAACCCTGGCCGACGTTGGTCACCGAGGTGCCGCTGGTGTCGGCCTTGAGGATCACGTTGATCACCCCGGCGATGGCATCGGAACCGTACTGGGCGGCAGCGCCATCGCGCAGCACTTCCACGTGGTCGATGGCGCTGATGGGGATCAGGTCCAGATCCGCCGGGGCGGCGCCGGTGTTGATGCCGTTGATATTGAGGGTGGCGCTGGTATGGCGACGCTTACCGTTGACCAGCACCAGCACTTCGGCGGCACTCAGGCCGCGCAGGTTGGGTGCGCGGGCGATGCCACTGGCGTCCCAACCGGTTTTTTCCGGCAGGGTCAGCGAGGGGATCACGGCGCTGAGGGCTTCCATCAGGCCGGGCTTGCCGGTGTTCTGTAGTTGTTTGGCGCTGACCACGTCGATCGGCACCGGGCTGCTGGTGACGGTGCGTTGTTCGGCGCCTCGGTTGCCGGTAACCACGACGGTGGAGAGGGTGCTGTCGTCCTGGGCCTGTGCTGGGTTGGCCAGCAGGGCCAGGGCGAATACGGCGGTGGGTTGTAGGGCTCGCTTCATATCCATTCCTGCAGGTTCAAATCGCGAAGTCGGGCAGGCACGCGGTCGTGCGCGGTGCTCGGCGTTTTTGGGGGTGTTGCGGCGATTTGGGGCTAGGTGTGGAGCGCGTGCGGGGTTTGGATCGACAACATACGTTGAACTCCCTTCCAACGATTCTGCTGCGGGGTGGTTAGCCGGTTATGGGCGCAGAATCCGAATCACGATGGGTACCATCCGAGGTCAGGGGTAGGCTGTTGAGTTCAAACATAACGGAATGGGTTTTGAAAATATAATGCTATTTGGGCATAAGCTAATATTCTTGAATTTCATTATCTGATTGTATTTTTATTCGCATAATTGATGTTTTTAGGTTGGGGACATATCCGTTTCTTCGGTAACGGCCGCCTATGGTTCCGCTCTTACAGCGGCTCACTTTTGGAAAGAGCCCAAAAGTAAGCAAAAGGCTCTTGCCCCAACACTCGGCACCTCGCTCACGCTCGGTGTGCCCGTAATCCGACAGTGATTTGGGGGGCCGCCGCCACGCGCCATCCATGGCG
>NZ_JANUEA010000013.1:0-187200 GCF_024810135.1 Pseudomonas sp. BIGb0164
CGGCCCCCCAAATCACTGGCGGATTACGGGCACACCGAGCCTGGGCGAGGTGCCGAGTGTTGGGGCAAGAGCCTTTTGGTTACTTTTGGGCTCTTTCCAAAAGTGACCCGCCGTAAGGGCGGAACCCATATCAGCCGTTACCCAAGTAACGGATATGTACACGATCAAAGGCCATCTATGGAAAAGTCAAAGTTACGCAAAACAGGATTAGGCCTGGCACTGGCAGTCGCGGCAGCGTTGGTCATCTACACCGTCCAAGCCCCCGCCGACGCCCCCCAATACCTCACCGCCACCGCCGAACGCGGTGACATCGAAAACGCCGTCCTGGCCACCGGCCTGCTCGAAGGCATCAAACAGGTCGACGTCGGCGCCCAAGTCTCCGGCCAGCTCAAATCCCTCAAAGTCAAAGTCGGCGACAAGGTCAAGAAGGGCCAATGGCTCGCCGAAATCGACCCCTTGATCCTGCAGAACACCCTGCGCAAAGCCCAGGTCGACGAAGAAAACCTCCAGGCCCAACGCCGCGCCACGGCCGCCCAACTCAAGCAAGCCAAGTCCGTGTACGAGCGCTACAAAGGCCTGCAAATCGACGAATCGGTCTCCCGCCAGGACTTCGAGGACGCCGAATCCACCTATCAGGTGCAACAGGCCAACCTGCTGTCCCTGGACGCACAGATCAAAAGCGCCCACATCCAGATCGACACTGCCAAGGTCAACCTGGCCTACACCCGCATCGTCGCGCCCATCGACGGCGATGTAGTGGGCATCGTCACCCAGGAAGGCCAGACCGTGATCGCCAGCCAACTGGCGCCGGTCCTGCTCAAGCTCGCAGACCTGGACACTATGACCGTCAAGGCCCAGGTCTCCGAGGCCGATGTGATTCACATCAGCCCGGGCCAGCAGGTGTACTTCACCATCCTCGGCGAGGCGGACAAACGCTACTACGCCAAGCTGCGTGGCACTGAACCGGCGCCGCAGAACTTCCTCGAAACCCAGCCCGCCGGCACGCCCAAGCAGAACACGGCGGTGTTCTACAACGCGTTGTTCGACGTGCCCAACCCCGATCATCGCTTGCGCATCGCCATGACGGCCCAGGTGCGCATCGTGCTCGACACCGCCCAGGCGGCGCTGATGGTGCCGGTGGCGGCGCTGGGGCCGCGCAACAACGATGGCACCTACTCGGTGCGGGTGCTCGACGCCAAGGGCAAGGCGGTGTCGCGGGAGGTGAAAACCGGCATCAATAACAACGTCAAGGTGCAGGTGCTCGAAGGCCTGGCCGAAGGTGACAACGTGGTGATCGGCGACGCCACGCCGGCCGTGGCGGGGAATTGATCGATGACCCAGCCACTGTTGAAGCTCAAGGGCATCACCCGCAGTTTCATGGCCGGCGAGCGCGAGTTCATTGCGCTCAAGGGCATCGACCTGACGATCGAGGCCGGGGAGATGGTCGCGATCATCGGCGCCTCGGGGTCGGGCAAGTCCACCCTGATGAACATCCTCGGCGGCCTGGATTACGCCACGGCCGGCAGCTACAAGATCAACGGCATCGAAACCCGTTCCCTGGGCGATGAACAACTGGCGGAACTGCGCCGCGACTACTTCGGTTTTATCTTCCAGCGCTACCACCTGCTGGCGCACTTGAGTGCCTTGCACAACGTGGAAATGCCGGCGATCTATGCCGGCACGCCGGAAACCGCGCGCCACAGCCGCGCACGGGAGCTGCTTGCACGCCTGGGCCTGGCGGGGCACACCACCCACCGACCCAGCCAGTTGTCGGGCGGGCAGCAACAGCGGGTGAGTATTGCCCGGGCCTTGATGAACGGCGGGGAAGTGATCCTGGCCGATGAACCCACCGGCGCCCTCGATACCCACAGCGGCAAGGAGGTGATGCGTATCCTTGCCGAGCTGCACGCGGCCGGGCACACGGTGATCATCGTCACCCACGACCCCAAGGTGGCCGCCAATGCCCAGCGCATTGTCGAGGTGTGCGATGGCGAGATCGTCAGTGACAAGGCCAACGACAGCGTCGGGCTGGAGCTGAACACTGAGGCGCCCATCGAGCCCAAGCGCAGCGGTGCCCGGCGTTTGGTGGCCAGCCTGGGGTTGTTCAAGGAAGCGTTCAACATGGCCTGGGTCGCGCTGGTGTCCCACCGCATGCGCACGCTGCTGACCATGCTCGGGATCGTCATCGGTATCACCTCGGTGGTGTCGATCTCGGCCATCGGCGAAGGGGCCAAGCGCTATGTGCTCAAGGACATCCAGGCGATCGGCAGCAACACCATCGACATCTTTTCCGGCACCAGTTTTGGCGACAGCCGTGCCTCGGCCATCGAGACCTTGATGCCGTCGGATGTGGAGGCGCTGAACCAGCTGTATTACGTCGACAGCGCTACGCCGGTGGTGGGCCGCAACCTGTTGCTGCGCTTTGGCAACATCGACCTGGATGCGCAGGTCAACGGCGTGAGCGACCGCTACTTCAAGGTCAAGGGCCTCAAGCTCGAGGCCGGTATTGCCTTCAGCGAAAGCGATGCGCGGCGCCAGGCCCAGGTGGTGGTGATCGACCACAACACCCGCCAGCGCCTGTTCGGGCCGAACATCGACCCTCTCGGCCAGGTGATCCTGGTGGGGAACCTGCCGTGCACGGTGATCGGGGTGACGGCCGACAACAAAAACATGTTCGCCGCGAGCAAGGCGTTGAACGTGTGGGTGCCCTATGAAACGGCGGCAGGAAGGCTGCTGGGGCAACGCCACTTGGACAGCATCACCGTGCGCATCAAGGACGGCCAGCCGAGCAAGGTGGTGGAAGACAACGTCAACAAGCTGATGCTGCAACGCCACGGCACCAAGGACTTCTTCACCAATAACCTCGACAGCATCATGCAGACGGTGCAGAAAACCAGCCGTTCGCTGGCGTTGCTGTTGTCGTTGATTGCGGTGATTTCGTTGTTGGTGGGGGGCATCGGGGTGATGAACATCATGCTGGTGTCGGTGACTGAACGCACCCGTGAGATCGGCATCCGCATGGCGGTGGGCGCACGGCAGTCGGATATCCGTCAGCAGTTTCTGGTGGAAGCGGTGATGGTGTGTCTGATCGGCGGGATGATCGGCATCTCGCTGTCATTTGCCATTGGCTATCTGTTTTCGTTGTTCGTGAAGGAATGGGAAATGGTGTTTTCCCTGGGCTCGATCGTCACGGCGTTCGCCTGTTCGACGATGATCGGCATTGTGTTTGGCTTCGTGCCGGCACGAAACGCCGCACGCCTGGACCCGATCGAGGCATTGGCCCGGGATTGATACCTCCCAGGCACTGGATACTCAATGTGGGAGCGGGCTTGCTCGCTCCCACATATTAGATCTGCGTGGACTTAAAAACTGGCGGTTTCTTCAGTGGCATACATCCACCGCAACAACGAATGCCGCCCGCTGATCCCCAGCTTGATCGACGCGCGCTTGAGGTAGCTTTCGATGGTGTTGACCTTCAACGCCAGTTGCTCCGCCAATTCCGGTGCGGTACGCCCGGCCAGCAGGCCGACGCACACTTCCAGTTCGCGGTTGGACAAGGTCAGCCCCGATTGCACCAGGCGTTCTTCAATGCGCCGGCGCAGGGTGTCGATGCCCTGGCTTTGCGGCACCTGCAGTTCGCTGTCGGTGCGGCACGGCTGGATGGCGGCGATGTGTTTTTCCACCATGGGCAGCAACAGCGAGGAAAAGTCCTGCAACATGCTGCGCTCCTGGGGCGAAAAGCTGTCGGACTGGCTCGCGCGGTACACCGACAGCACGTAGCGCATGTCGTCTTTGCGCCGCGTCAGGTGCAACTGCGCGGCGGGCTGTTCTTGCCCCAGCGCGGTCATCGAATCGGTGTACACAGGGCTGATCTTGCGGCGCAGTTGCCCTTCGGAACTCACCCGCAGCTGCGAGATATGCGTGGCGTCCACTGCCAGTTGGGTGAGGATGAGGTCATGCAGCATGCGTGGGAAATGGCGACTGCCGGTGCTGGCGATGACCTTGCCTATATGTGGGAACAGGTGTGAGTTCATCAATTCGTCCATGAGTTTCAAGTGCAGGCATTCGGCTATATAGCGACGGGGATTAAGAAGGTAGCAAGTGCGAATAACCCACAGTGATAATGCTCTCCGTCGGAACGTATGCTAGTACAGCCTGGCGAAAGGATGGGGATCCAATCTGCAAAAAAACCACTTTAAAAGCACAAAACGGTGGTCGGACCTGTCCGACCACCGTTTTGGGAAAACGCCGTGCTTGAGCGCTATCTGACGGCGTGCGCGACCATCGCGGTATGACGCGGGGTTGTACGTGTGCATTTGGCCAGGGCTTGTTGCACATCTGCCAGCAAATCGGCGACATCTTCAAGCCCCACCGACAGGCGCACCAGGCCTTCACTGATGCCGTGGGCCGCGCGCTCCTCGGGCGTGTAGGTGGAGTGGGTCATGCTGGCGGGGTGCTGGGCCAGGGATTCGGCATCCCCCAGGCTGACCGCGCGGGTGAACAGTTTGAGTGCGTTCATGAAGCGCCGGCCAGTGTCGATCCCGCCCTTGAGTTCGAAGGCGATCATGCCGCCTGATTGGCTCATCTGCCGCGCCGCCAGGTCGTACTGGGCGAACGAGCGCAAGCCAGGGTAGGTGACGCTCGCAACAGCCGGATGGGCTTGCAGCGCCTCGGCCACGGCCAGGGCGTTGCTGCAATGGCGGTCCATGCGCAGCGCCAGGGTTTTCAGCCCGCGCATCAACAACGACGCATCCTGCGGCGACATCACGGCACCGGTCAGGTCCTTGAGCCCTTGCAGGCGGATACGCTGGGCCAGCGCGTGGCTGCTCACGGCGATGCCCGCCGTGATATCGCCATGGCCGCTGAGGTATTTGGTGGCCGAGTGCACCACCACATCCGCGCCCAGGTCCAGGGGGCGTTGCAGGTATGGGGTGCAGTAGGTGTTGTCGACCACCAGCGTGATGTTGCCGTGGGCGTGGGCGATGTCGGCCACGGCGGCAATGTCCACCAGTTGCAGGTTGGGGTTGGCCGGGGTTTCGCAATAGATCATGCGCGTGGCGGGGGAGCGCGCGGCACGCAGGGCGTCCAGGTCGGTGAGGTCGACGTGGCGCACCTTGATGCCGAATTCGCCAATACCGTGGTGCAGCAGTGCGAAGGTGCAGCCGTAGAGCGTCTGGCTGACGATCACCTCATCGCCGGGGCGCAGCAACGTCCAGAAGGTGGCGGCGATGGCGCCCATCCCGGAGCTGAACGCCACCGCCGCCTCGCCGTTTTCCAGGGTGGCCATGCGCGATTCCAGCAGCGCCAGGGTCGGGTTGGAAATGCGCGTATAGAAGTGGCCGTTGGCTTCGCCGGCAAAACACGCCGCGCCATATTCGGCGGTGGGAAAGGCAAAGGTTGCCGACAGGTAGGTGGGCGGCACGAGCGCGCCGTGGTGGTCCTTGGGGTCGTAGCCGTGGTGGATGGCGCGGGTGGAAAAGCCGAATGCATTGTGTTTATTGTTCATGTCGGACGCTCCTTATTTCCTACAATGCTATGCTCATAACCAGAGATGAACGTTGCAAAAAATGCGCACAAATCCCGCGTCCTGGGATGAATCTCCTATAAAAATAATGAATTGAGGCACGTTATGCCCGTGAGTCTGGACCGCACCGACAAAGCCCTGTTAAACGCCCTGCAGGCCAATGCTCGCCTCACCGTGGCCGAACTGGCCGACCGCGTTTCCTTGACCACCTCGCCCTGCTGGCGACGGGTGCGGAACCTGGAAGACAGCGGGGTGATCAGCGGCTACCAGGCGATCCTGTCGCCCAAGGCCCTGGGGTATGGGGTGACGGCCTTTGTCAGCATCATGATGGAAAGCCACACTCAGGAAATCGCCCGGAAGTTCGAGCAGCGGCTGCTGGAAATCCCGGAGATCGTGGCGTGCCACAACGTGTCGGGGCGCTATGACTTTTTGCTCGAAGTGGTGGCCAAGGACCTGGAGTCGTTTGGCGAGTTTGCCCGCGAGGTGTTGCAGACCCTGCCGTGCGTCAAGGAGATCTATTCGAGCTTTTCCTACAAGTCGGTCCGGCCCTTGCGCGTGATCCCGTTGCCGGGATAAAGCTCAGCGAAAGAACTCCCCCGGTGTCGCCTCGAATTGTTGGCGAAACGCATTGATAAACGCTGACGTCGACTCATACCCGCAGCCCAGCGCCACATCGGTCACCCGTTCGCCTTGCTCCAGGGCGGGCAGGGCGGTCAGCAAGCGCAGTCGTTGGCGCCAGGCGCGAAACGTCAGGCCGGTGTCACTGAGGAACAAGCGGCTGAGGGTCTTCTCACTCACCCCCAGTTTCTGGCTCCACTGGCCCAGGGTGGTCTGCTGTTCCGGGTGCGCGTTGAGGCTGCGGTAGATCTGGCGCAGGCGCGGGTCCAGGGGCAGGGGCAGCATCAGGTCGACCTGGGGCGCCGCGGCCAGTTGGTCCAGCACCACCTGGGCCAGGCGCCCGTCGGGTCCGTCTTCGGCGTACTCCACGGGCAACTCGCTGAAACTGCGGATCAACTCGCGCAACAGGCTGCTCACCTCCAGTACATGGCAGCGTTCGGCCGCCCAGGTGGTCACGCTGCAATCGAGGTACAGGCTGCGCATTTCAGTGTGGGGCGAACTGAACACCCGGTGCGGCACGCCTGCGGGGATCCACACCGCACGCTGGGGCGGCGCGACGAAGCGGCCGACGCTGGTCTGAATCTCCAGCACCCCGGAAATCGCGTAGGACAACTGCACCCACGGGTGGCTATGCCGACGGGTCAGCGCCCGGTTGGGCAGTGATTCGGTGCGCCCATACACCGGGCGTGGCAGGCTGGAAAGCCCAGGCACTGTGCGGCGGACGGTCTTGTCATGTCCTTTAGGCGGCATTTACTGGCTCATTGGCGTTAGTCGGTAACAAGCCGTTACGTTAGAGTCGCGAGGATGCTCTTGGCAACCCCTGGAAGATTTGCTTATGACCCGCCCGCGTTTTCTGCCTGACAACTTCACCCTGACATTGATTGCCACGGTGATCCTCGCCTCCTTGCTGCCCGCCAGCGGCCAGACCGCCGTGGCCTTCGGCTGGGTCACCAACCTGGCCATCGCGCTGCTGTTTTTCCTGCACGGCGCCAAGCTGTCGCGCCAGGCCATCGTGGCCGGTGCCGGCCACTGGCGCCTGCACTTGCTGGTGTTCAGCCTGACCTTTGTACTGTTCCCGCTGCTGGGCCTTGCGCTCAAGCCGGTGCTGTCGCCGCTGATCGGCAAAGACCTGTACATGGGCATGCTCTACCTGTGCGCGTTGCCGGCCACGGTGCAATCGGCGATTGCCTTTACCTCCCTGGCGCGGGGCAATATCCCGGCGGCCATCTGCAGCGCAGCGGCCTCCAGCCTGTTCGGGATTTTCCTGACGCCGCTGCTGGTCACCCTGTTGCTCAACGTGCATGGCGATGGCGGTTCGACCGTCGACGCGATCCTGAAAATCAGTGTGCAACTGCTGCTGCCCTTTATTGCCGGGCAGATCGCCCGTCGCTGGATCGGCGAGTGGGTCGGCCGCAACAAGGCCTGGCTGAAATTTGTCGATCAGGGTTCGATCCTGTTGGTGGTGTACGGCGCGTTCAGCGAGGCGGTCAATGAAGGCATCTGGCACCAGATCCCGCTGTGGGAACTGGGTGGCCTGGTGGTGGCGTGCTGTGTGTTGCTGGCCCTGGTGCTGGTGGCGTCGACGCTGCTGGGCAAGGCCTTTGGTTTTAACCAGGAAGACCGCATCACCATCCTGTTCTGTGGCTCGAAGAAGAGCCTGGCGACCGGTGTGCCGATGGCCCAGGTGCTGTTTGCCGGGGCGACCATGGGCGTGCTGATTCTGCCGCTGATGCTGTTCCACCAGATCCAGCTGATGGTCTGCGCCGCCCTGGCGCAGCGCTATGCCAAGCGGCCGGAGTCGATTCCGGAACTGATGGCGCAGGTTGATCCTTAATGAGGTCTTGGGAAATTTCCTACGTATAGGTGGGACGTTTCCCTTATAGATCAAGACTATTCCCGGCCACTATTACCCCATTCGCACCCGCAAAGTGGTTGGTAAGCATGGCCTCTTCCCCCGTCAAACCCTTGCCCAGTGAGCTGGAGATCCAGCGTGGCCTGGCCCTGGGTGAGTTTCGCGCCTGGTTCCAACCCAAGTTCTTCATGCACACCGGCCAACTGGCGGGCGTGGAGGCCTTGGTGCGTTGGGAACACCCGGCGCGGGGCGTGCTGTTGCCCGAAGACTTCCTGGCCGCCGTGCTGGCCTACGACCTGATCGACGACATGTTCAAGCAATTGCTCGAACAGGGGCTGAGCCTGCTCGGCGTATTGCGCCGCCAGTCCATAGCGCTGGAGCTGGCGTTCAACCTGCACGCTTCGCAATTGCTCGGTGGCGCCCTGGTCGCTCACATCCAGTGGGCCCTTGGGCAGCACGGGTTTTCCGGTTCTTCCCTGGTGTTCGAGTTTGCCGAGAACGGTTTGCTGAACGCCTCGCCGGCGGTCCAGGAAAACCTGCTGCGCCTGCGCATGCTGGGCTGCGGCTTGGCCATCGACGACTTCGGCAACGGTTTTTCCTCCCTCAAGTTGCTCTGTCAACTGCCCTTCAACCAACTCAAGCTCGACGGCGGCTTTGTGCGCCACAGCCCCAGCCTGGTCAGCAGCACCCTGGCACTCTCGCGGTTCCTGGGCATGGGCCTGGTGATCGAGGGCGTCAGCAACCCGCAGATTCGGGACGGCGTGCTGGCCCTGGGCTGCGAGCTGGGCCAGGGGTTTTACCTGGCGCGGCCCATGGCGGGCTACCGTTTGCTGCCTTGGCTGGAAGCGCAGGCGTCCGGCTATTCAAAGTTCTAAGAAATTTCCTACACTCAGGTCGCGCTCGTGTATTTTGTGGCGGCGTGTCTCACAGGGGTTGTTATGTTTAAAGCGTTAGTCGTGGACGATCATCCGTTTATTCGCTCCTCGGTGAAGATGCTCCTCAAGCAGGAAGGCTTCGAGGTGGTGGCCGAGGCCGACAATGGCGCCGACGCGGTGCAGTTGGCCCGTGAACACGAGCCTGAACTGATCGTGCTGGATATCGCCATGCCCAAGCTCGATGGCCTGGAAGTGATCGCGCGCATTTGCGGCCTGGGCCTGCGGTGCAAGATCCTGGTGCTGACCTCGCAGTCGCCGCTGTTCTATTCCATGCGCTGCATGAAGGCCGGCGCGGCGGGGTATATCTCCAAGACCAACGACCTGGATGAGCTGATCAAGGCGATCAAGGCGGTCATGGGTGGCTACACGTTCTTCCCCAACTTGGCCCACAGCTCGGTGCGCCGCAGTGACGCCGAAACCACCGACCTGGAATTGATCCAGACCCTGTCCGACCGCGAGCTGACCATTTTGCAGCAGCTGTCCCAGGGCTTGAGCAACAAGGAAATCGGCGACGCGATGCTGCTCAGCAACAAGACCATCAGCACCTACAAGACGCGCCTGATCGAGAAGCTCAAGGTCAAGTCGGTGGTGTACCTGGCCGATTTCGCCAAGCGCAATAACCTGGTCTGAATGAACATGTCCTCGCGTAAATGGCTGATGGGCTTGCTGCTCGCCGGCACCCTGAATGGTGCCGTGCTGGCGGCCGCACCGGCCGATACCTATCAGGTCCTGGGCCGCTCCCATGTGTCGGAGTACGCGGTCTCGCTCGCCGAGCAGGACTGGAGCTGGCTGCGCAGCAAACGCACCCTGGTGCTGGGCGCGTCCGCCCCGGATTATTCGCCGTTTGGCATGACCACCAATGGCCGCGATTACGAAGGCATCACCGCCGACTACGCCACCCTGCTCAGCGAACTGCTGCGTACACCGGTGGAGGTGCACCGCTTTGCGTCCCGGGCCGATGTGATCGAGGCGCTCAAGCGCGGCGAGGTGGATTTTCTCGGCACCGCCAATGGGTTTGAGCAGGCCGACCATGACCTGCTGATGTCGACCTCCTACGCCGAGGACCAGCCAACCCTGGTGACCCAGGTCGCCAACAGCCAGACCCTGACCGAGGACCTGGCCGGCAAGAAGATCGCGATGCTCTACCACTACCTGCCGCCGCAGGCCGTCGAGGCGTTCTACCCCAAAGCCACGTTGCAACTCTATCCCTCGACGTTGAGCGCAATCGGCGCCGTGGCCTTCGGCAATGCCGACGTGTACCTGGGCGACTCTATCAGCGCCCAGTACCTGATCAACAAGAACTACTTGAACAACGTGCAGCTGGCCGACTTCTCGCGGATGGAGGTCAGCAACTTCTCGTTTGCAGTGGCCCAGGGCAACCGCCGCTTGTTGCACATCATCAATACCGCGCTGGCGGCGATCCCCCAGGGCGAGCGCATGACCATCCTGCGCCGCTGGAGCGCGGGCGGTGGCAGCATGCCAGGGCGCACCGCACTGAACTTCAGCGCCAGCGAGCTGCGCTGGATGGCCGCGCACGCCCATGTGAGGGTGTCGGTCGACGACAGCTTTGTGCCGTTCTCGTTTTTCAACGAAGACGGCGAGTTCCGTGGCATCAGCGCCGATGTGCTGGCCAAGGTCGCGCTGCGCACCGGCTTGAAGTTCGATGTACGCAGCACGCAGTCGGTGGCAGGCATGATCGAGCAGATCCGCACGGACAAGGCCGATCTGTTGATTACCGTCACCCCCAGCCAATCCCGTGAAAGCCAGATGCGCTTCACGCGGCCTTACTTGAGCACCCCTTACGTGCTGGTCAGCCGCACCGGCCCGGACAGCCCGGCCACCCTGGATGACATGGCCGGCAAGCGCCTGGCCGTGATCACTGGTAACCCGGTGCGCGACCAGTTGCTGGGTGAGTACCCGAATATCACCCTGGTCAACGCGCAGAACGCCCAGCAAGCCATGGCCCAAGTGGCCAATGGCGAGGCTGATGCGGCGGTCAATTCGTTGATCACGGCGCGCTACATGATCTCGCGCCAATACCGCGACCGGTTGCGCATCACCACCACGGTCGGCACCGAATCGGCGCGGGTTGCGTTCGCCACGTCGCGCGGTGCGCTGGAGCTGTATTCGATCCTGGAGAAAGCGCTGCTGAGCATCCCGCCGGAGGAGATGGACGAAGTCACCAACCGTTGGCGCAGTGAAATTGCCGTGGATGACAGCTACTGGCTGCGCAACCGTGCGCTGATCCTGCAAGGCTTTGCCGTTGCCGCGATCTTGCTGCTGGTGGCGTTCGGCTGGATCGCCTACCTGCGCATGTTGATGCGCCAGCGCAAACAGGCGCAGATCGCGTTGAACGACCAGATGGAGTTCATGCGCGTGTTGATCGACGGCACGCCGCATCCTATTTATGTGCGTGACCGTGAAGGGCGACTGCGCATCTGCAACAGCGGTTACCTCGACGTCTTCGGCGTGGAGCGTGACGCCGTGCTCGGCAAGACGGTGGTCGAAGGCGTGCTCAAGCGCGCCGACGAAGCCGCCGCCTACCACGAAGACTATTTGCAGGTGATGGCCGACGGCGTACCCCGGGTGCAGGACCGTCGCTTGACCATGGGGCCGGACAACGTGCTGACCATCTACCACTGGATGCTGCCGTATCGCGGCAGTGACGGTGAAGTCAGCGGCATGATCGGCGGCTGGATCGACATCAGCGAACGCCAGCATTTGCTCGAAGCCCTGCGTGAAGCCAAGGAAGGCGCCGACGCGGCCAACCGGGCCAAGACCACGTTCCTGGCAACCATGAGCCATGAAATCCGCACGCCGATGAACGCGATCATTGGCATGCTCGAACTGGCGATGAAAAAGGCCGACCAGGGCGTCACCGACCGTTTCTCCATCGAAGTGGCGTCGGGTGCGGCTCGCGGCCTGCTAGACCTGATCGGCGATATCCTCGACATCGCGCGCATCGAATCCGGTCGCCTGTCCCTGGCACCGGAGCGCGCCAACCTGCGCGAGCTGGTGGAATCGGTGGCGCGGATTTTCGAAGGGTTGGCGCGGCAGAAACAGCTGCAGTTGATCCTCGACCTGGATGCCAGTATCAACCGTGAGGTGCTGGTGGACCCGCTGCGCTTCAAGCAAATTGCCTCCAACCTGTTGAGCAATGCGATCAAGTTCACCGGCCAAGGCCAGGTGCGCCTGCGGGTCAGCGCCGAACCTGGCGCCGATGACGAGCGCCTGGCGATCTGCCTGCGGGTGGAGGACACCGGCAGCGGTATTTCCAACGAAGACCAGCAGCGTCTGTTCAGCCCGTTTGCCCAGGCCAGCAACCATGGGCAGTCGGCGCGCGGAGGCTCTGGCCTGGGCCTGATGATCAGCCGTACGTTGTGCGAAATGATGGGCGGCAGCCTGGTGCTGCACAGTGTGCTGGGGCAGGGCACCCAAGTGGAAATGCGCGCCAGCTTGCCGACCCTGGCGGCGCTGGAACATGCGCCGGCTGCCGAGCCGATGCAGATGCCGGCGTCCCAGGCGCTGAAGGTGCTGGTGATCGACGATTACCCGGCCAACCGTCTGTTGCTCACCCAGCAACTGCACTACCTCGGCCACCGTGTGGTGGATGCCGAGGACGGCGCCCATGGTTTGCGGGCCTGGCGTGCAGAGCATTTCGACGTGGTCATCACCGACTGCAATATGCCGTTGATGAATGGCTATGAACTGGCCCGGGCGATCCGTGACGAAGAGCGTTCCCGGGGCCTGCAACCCGGGCTGATCCTCGGCCTGACCGCCAATGCCCAGCCCGAGGAGAAAGACCGCTGCCTGGCGGCGGGCATGGACGATTGCCTGTTCAAGCCCATCAGCCTGCAGGACCTGAGCGCACGCCTGACCTCCCTGACCCCGGAAAGCGTGCCGGCACCGGTCGAGGCCTTGCCGGACGACATCGACCTCACCAGCCTGGAACAACTCAGCCGGGGCGACGAGGCCTCGATCAGAAGCCTGCTGCACGACCTGGCCACCAGCAACCAGCAGGACATGTCCCGTTTGATGCAGCTGTTCACCCAGCACGACGTCACCGGCCTGGCCGACCTGGCGCACCGGGTCAAGGGCGGCGCGCGGATCATCAAGGCGCAACGCCTGATCCAGGCCTGCGAAGCCCTGGAAGCCGCCTGCGAAGGGCTCAATTCGGCGGTCTTGACCGACGCCGTCGACACCTTGCAACAAGCCATGGAACAACTCGAACACCACCTCGACACCTACCTGGCTTGTAGTGAGCGAGCTAGCCTCGCGCCCCAGGCACCGCGCATTCCCTGAAAAAACACGGCGTCCGGGTTGAAATGGCAGCGCCCCCGGCGCGGGGCAAGCCCGCTCACTACAACGATTGTGTCCGGGTTGTGGGGTACAGACATATCCGGTGACTGGATGGGGCGGAGCGGATCCCTGAAGCGGGCTAGGGTTAGTGCTCTCAAGGACGTTCCCAGGAGCAGCGGATTGCTACCCACCCCTCAAACTCATCGCCTGCGTCGTGGCCGTTATTCGGAACACGGGCGCAGCTACCTCATCACTGCCGTCGTTCACCACCGTCAACGCCTGTTCACCGACCTGTTTCTCGGGCGCTTGCTGGTTGCCGAATTCCGGCGCGTTCATGAGCAAGGCCTGGTCGACTCCCTGGCCTGGGTCATCATGCCGGATCACATCCACTGGCTGTTTGAACTGAAGCAAAAGACGTTGGCCGACGTGGTACGGCGTATCAAGTCACGCAGCACACTGACCATCAACAGACGCCGCCATAGCAAAGAACGCGTGTGGCAACCCGGGTATTACGACAGGGCTGTGCGGGAAGAGGACGACATTCGCACCATGGCGCGTTACATCGTGGCCAACCCCTTGCGCGCAGGCCTGGCTGAACGGGTGGGTGAGTATTCGCTGTGGGACGCCGCCTGGCTCTAACGCCCAATAACCCTGATGTCGCGAAAATAGGCCTGTAGTGAGCGAGCTCGCCTCGCGCCCCAGACACCGCGTATTCCCTGAAAAACCGCGTCGACTGGATTGGGGGCGGCTTCGCCACCCAGCGCGGGGCAAGCCCGCTCACTACAGTGTGTGGCGTGGGAAATTTCCTACGTGTTGCGGGGATGGGGACTACAGGGTTGGGTAATTCCGAGGCGGAAAATAAATCACGTCGACACAGCAGATGCTTTGTTTATTTCAGGCGCGTATCCGGCGCCTGGCAACTCATCCGTGCATGGCGACAGTGATTAAAACTTTCCCCTTGGAGTTGCACCATGAAGATCAAAGCCCTCTCGCTCGCAGCCCTGGTTTGCGCCACCGGCGCCCAGTTCGCCAATGCTGCCGATGGCACTATCAATTTCAACGGTGAGCTGGTCAACCAGACCTGCACCATCGCCGTTGACGGTGTTGTCAGCCCGGCCGTCGCTACCGTGACCCTGCCGACCATCTCTACCGGCCTGCTGACCGCTGCCGGCCAGGCCGAAGGCCGTACCGGTTTCAACATCCAGTTGAGCAACTGCGTCGGTTCTGCCGCCACGGCTGCGGCGTTCTTCAACTCGGGCGCCACTGTGGACCCGGTCACCGGCAACTTGAACAACATGACCGGCACCGCCACCAATGTGCAGCTGCAACTGGTCGACGCCCAAGGCGGCGCGGTGATCCAGGCCGGTAACACCAACCAGCTCACCCGCACCACCCGCAACACCATCGACGCCAGCGGCACGGCGAACATGCCGTACGCCGTGCAGTACTTCGCCACCGGCACCACCACCGCCGGCACCGTGGTCAGCTCCATCACGTACAACGTCGACTACCAGTAAGCCCCAGTCACATCTGCGCGCGGCCTGTGCGGCGCGCCGATGTGCGGCTGATGAGGTGTGTTATGTCCTGCCTGAAAATGCTCCGCCGTAGCGCATGTGTGGCCCTCGCCACGTTGGTCTGTTCCCAGGCCATGGCCGGTGTGGTGATCACCGGCACCCGTTTGGTCTACCCCGCGGGCCAGAAGGAAATCACCGTCAAATTGAACAACAACGGGATGCACCCCGCGCTGGTCCAGGCCTGGGTGGATACCGGTGATATCAACGCCAGTCCCACCAGTTCCAAGGCACCGTTCGTGCTGTCGCCGCCGGTGTCGCGCATCGACCCGAGCAAGGGCCAGAGCCTGCGCCTGATGTTCACCGGCGCGCCGTTGGCCAGCGATAAAGAGTCGGTGTACTGGCTCAACATCCTGGAAATCCCGCCCAAGGCCGATGGCCCGGTGGACCTCAATATGCTGCAGATGGCGTTTCGCTCGCGGATCAAGATTTTCTACCGCCCCGATGGCCTGCCGGGCAGTGCCACCGAGGCACCCGCCGGGCTGCAATGGAAGGTCGTCCCGCAGGGCCAGGGCTATGCGCTGCAGGCCTACAACCCGAGCGCGTTCCATGTGTCGCTGGTGGAACTGACCCTCGCGACCGGCAACCAGCGCTTCGACGGTGAGAACGGCATGGTCGACCCGGGTGCGACCCGCGTGTTTGCGGTCAATGGCCTCAAGGCCTTGCCCGGCGCAGGCCAGGTCGAGTTCAACGCCATCAACGATTACGGCGCCCTGATGCCGATGCAACAACCGCTCAAGCCCTGACTCCCATCGCGCACGAGTAACTGACCATGACTATTCCAGGCCTGGGCCACGGCCCGCAGGCGCAACCGCGCTTTGCCCTCAACCCGCTCGCAGTGGGTGTCATCACCGCGCTGGTAGGGTGCCTGGCGCCGTCGGCGTGGGCTGAAGACGTGCAGTTCAACGACGCCTTCCTGCCCGAGGACTCCCGCAGCCTCGACCTCACCGCGTACCAGAAGAGCAACCCGGTGCTGCCGGGTGACTATCGGGCGGACGTGGCGGTCAACGGCAACCTGGTCAGCCGTCAGGACATCCGTATCAACGCCGATGCAGACGGCAGCCACCCCGTGGTGTGTTTCAACAGCGGCCTGCTGCAACTGATTGGCGTGGACATGCACAAGCTGTCGGCCCACGCGAGCGCCGCCCTGGAGAGCGGCGCCACGTGCCTGGACCTGGGCCAGTTGATCGAAGGCGCCACCGCGACCTTTTCGCCGGACAACCAGCAGTTGGATATCAGCATTCCGCAGGTGGCCTTGCGCCGGGACGCCCGTGGGTATGTCAGCCCTGAACTGTGGGACCGTGGCGTCACGGCCGGCACCTTGAGCTACACCTTCAACGCCAACCACAATAAGACCGACTTCGGCACCTACGACTCGGCCTACCTGGGCCTGAATGCCGGCTTGAACCTGGGCGACTGGCGCCTGCGCCACAACGGCTCGCTCAATTGGCAGAAGGACGCGGGCCAGGATTACCAGACCCTCAACACCTACGCCCAGCGCGACGTGACAAGCCTGCAAAGCCAGCTGACCGTGGGCGAGGCCAATACCAGTGGCGAGATCTTCGACACTCTGGCCTATCGCGGCGTGCAGCTGGGCACCGATGACCGTATGTTGCCCGAGTCCCAACGCGGCTACGCACCGGTGATCCGAGGCATTGCCCGCACCGGGGCACGGGTGGCGGTGCGCCAGGCCGGCAACCTGCTCTACGAAACCACGGTGGCGCCGGGCGCCTTCGTGATCGACGACCTGTACGCCACCGGCTATGGCGGCGACCTGGACGTGACTGTGTACGAGGCTGATGGCAGCGAACAACGCTTTGTCGTGCCTTACGCCGCCACCGCCCAATTGCTGCGCCCTGGCACCTCGCGCTTCAGCGTGACCGCCGGTGAAACCCGCAGCAACTACCTCGACCGCCAGGCCAGGCTGGTGCAAGGCACCTACCAACTGGGCCTGAGCAATATCTTCACCGGCTACGGCGGCGTACAGGGCAGCGACGACTATCGCGCGCTGCTCGGCGGGTTGGCGTTCGGCACGCCGATTGGCGCTATGGCCGTGGACGTGACCCAGGCCCAGACCGACCTCAAGAGCGGCCAGGCCAAAGGGCAGAGCGTGCGCATGAGCTACAGCAAGAACATCCTCAGCACCGGCAGCAACTTCGCCGTGGCGGCCACGCGTTTTTCCACCCAGGACTACCTGGATTTCACCAACGCGATGCAACTGCTGGACGCCGAACGCACGGGCCTGGATACCAGCCTGTTCGGGCGCCCGCGCAGCCGTGTGTCGCTTACCGCCAACCAGAGCCTCGGCCCGTGGGGCCAGGTGGCGTTCAGCGGCTTTACCCAGAATTACTGGAACCAGCCGGGCCGCGATGTGCAATACCAGTTCAGCTACAGCAAACAGGTGCGCCAGGTCAGCTATGGCATCAGTGCCAACCGCAGCCGTGTCGGCCTGGGCGAGATGGACACCAGCCTGTTGTTCACCGTGAGCATGCCCCTGGAGTTCGGCAAGTCCACCCGTCAGCCGCAACTGTCGGCGCGGGTCATGCGTGACACTCAGGGCACCTACAGCGAGCAGGCGACCCTCAGCGGCACCGCTGGCGAGGATCGTCAGTATCAATACAGCCTCACCGGTGGCCATGAAGGCGCCAGCGGTGCCAACAGCACCTCGGTCAACGGCCAATACATCGGGCCCAAGGCGGTTGTCGGCGGCACGGTCAGCCGTGGGCAGGGCTACGACAGCCTGTCGCTGAACGCCAGCGGCAGCGTGGTGGCCCACCCCGAGGGGGTGACGTTTACCCCGTATCGCGGCGAAACCATGGCCGTGATCAGCGCCCCAGGTGCCCAGGGCGCCAAGGTGGTCGGCTTCCCGGGTCTCAAGCTCGATGGCCGGGGCAATGCGGTGGTGCCTTACCTGCGCCCCTATGAATTGAACGAAGTGGCGATCGACCCGATCGGCTCTTCCCTGGACGTGGAACTCACCGAAACCAGCCAGCAAGTCGCGCCGCGTGCCGGTGCGGTGGTGGCCCTCAAGTACGGCACCAGCACCGGTGAAGCCCTGTTGCTCAACGTGACGCTCACCGATGGCAGTGCGCTGCCGTTCGGCGCCAGCGTGACCGATGACCGGGGCGTGTCCGTGGGCGTGGTGGGGCAGGGTGGTCAGCTGTATGCGCGGGTCAAGGACGATGCACGGCGTTTGTTGATCAGTTGGGGAACCAAGGCCGGCCAGCAGTGTGCGTTGCCGCTGCCCGCCGGCAAAAGTGACGGCCAGCAACTGCGCCAGCTGGATGTGGTGTGTGCCTCACCAACGGACACGTCGCGGCTCAACGCTGCGCGGTCGAACTGATTCGGAGGTTATATGAAATATGTACTGGCCATTTTTGCGTGTGTGTTGGGTGTGTTCGGCAGCCAGGTTTCGTTCGCCGCCGTGTGCCGCTTTTCGGACGACAACCCGCTGGGTAACCGGGGCGTGACCGCCACCATGCCGTTGTTGGGGACGAACATTACGGTGGGTCGTGATGTGCCCCTGGGGGCCGAGGTGTATCGCCAGACATTCGCTCCCGCCAGCGTCATCAGAGCCACCTGCAACGACATCAGCACCTACGCGATTGAACGCAACTTCTTCACCCGCACGCCGATGCCGTTGAGCAGTTGGTCCTCGGGCCCCTATGCCGGGAAAATCTATGAAAGTGGCGTGCCCGGGATCGGCATCGTGGTGACGCATGGCAATGATGCCGTGCCCTATGACTGGAACTGGATGAACTGCACCAATTGGACCGTCACCTGCATTGTTTCGCTGGGCACGGGGACGCTCTCGTTCACGGTTCTTTTCATCAAGACCGGGCCTGTGTCTGCGGGTGTCGTCAATGGCAGCAACATCCCATCGCCGGGTCGCAACCTGATCACCGACCTGACGATGGACATGATCCGTCTCAACTTCTCCGGCAGCATCAATATCGTCTCGCGCACCTGCGCCACGCCGGACGTCGCGGTGCCCATGGGCAGCCATCAACTCAGTGAGTTTTCCGGACGCAACACCTTCACGCCCTGGAAGGATTTCTCCATTGCCCTGAACAACTGCCCGGCGTTCAACGGCTACTACCAGAGCAGTGGGCCGACCTGGACCAGCGATGGCGGCAGCGGCCTGGTGGGCAACCTGGACTCGCGCAAGAGCAACGTACTGCGGGTGCGCATCGACCCGACGCTGGCGGCGGTCAACCCCACTCAAGGCATTTTGAACGTCAACCCCAGTGCGCCCGGCGACAGCCCGGCCGCTACCGGTGTGGGAGTGCAGGTGGCCGACAGTCACGGCACGCCCTTGCCCCTGGCCACCTTGCGTGCCAGTGGTATCACACCGCGTGCCGATGAAGGGGCCAGCTATTCCATACCGCTCAAGGCCCGCTACATCCAGACCGAAGACCGCATCACGGCCGGTCCGGCGAATGCCACCGCCACCTTCACCATTGACTATTACTGAGGCTTTTTCATGTCATTTCTACCGCTGCGGGTCCTGGTACTAGAGGACCACCTGTTCCAACGTTCCGTGGCCGTCAGCTTGTTGAAGCAACTGGGCTGTGGCGAAGTGCTGGAAGCCGCCAATGGCGAAGAGGCCCTGGCAGCGCTGCACCGCGCCGGCCGCGTGGATGTGGTGGTGTGTGACTTGCAAATGGATGGCATGGACGGCCTGGAGTTTATCCAGCGCATCAGTGCCACCGGGCAGGTGGGCGCGATCATCGTCAGCAGTGGCCTGCCCTGGGATGTGCGCCGCGCGGTGCGCCAGATGGGTGCGTTGCTGGGGGTGAACATGCTCGGGGATATTGGCAAGCCGTTGCAGGCCGAAGCCCTGCAGCCGTTGCTGGAACTCGCGTTGAGCCAGCGCCCGGTGGTCCCTGACGTGCAGTCGCCGCTGGACATCGCCGATGAACCGCAGGTACGCCAAGCCATTCTCGACCAGCAACTGGAGGCCTGGTACCAGCCCAAGTTCGACCTGCAGACCGGTGCCGTGCTCGGGGTGGAAGTGTTGGCGCGCTGGAACCACCCGTTCAAGGGGGTGCAGTCGCCTGCGGTGTTTTTGCCGGCGATGGAAAAAGCCGGCCTGATGGACGAACTGCTGTTTGCCCTGATGCGCCAGGGCCTGTCCTTGCAACGTCAGGCCAAGGGCCAGGGGTTGAGCCTGGACCTGGCGTTCAACCTGCACGCAGCGCAGTTGGCCGATGCCGGCTTGACCGCCCATATCAAGGGCCTGCTCAGTGCCTACCAGGCACCCTGCGCAGGCATCACCTTTGAACTCACCGAGAGCGGCCTGCTGGAAGTGCCTGCCGTGTCCCTGGAAAACCTGGTGCGCCTGCGCATGCTCGGGTGCCGCCTGTCCATCGATGATTTCGGTGCCGGGTTTTCCTCGTTGCAGCGCCTGTGCCAGTTGCCGTTCAACGAGATCAAGCTCGACGCCGAATTCGTCCGTGGCCTGGCCCATGAGCCACGCTGCCGCGCGGTGATCGGCAGCACCCTGGCCCTGGGCAAGACCCTGGACATGTCGGTGGTGGTGGAGGGTATCGAAACCGCCGAGCAGCACCAGCAACTGTTGGAACTGGGCTGCACCCAGGGCCAGGGCTACTGGCATGCACGGCCGATGCAGGGCGCCGACCTGTTGCGCCTGCTGCAAGGCAACGCGCAACTGCGCCGCTGGAGCCAGCCATGATCAATAAAGCCCTGCGCATCATGATCGCCGACCCGCAGCACCACCAGCGCCTGCGCCTGGAACAGGACTTCAATCGCCAGGGCTATTACGCCATTGCGCCGGTGTCGAGCCTGGATGAAATGCTCACGCTGCTCGATTACGGCGGCCTGGGCTTTGACCTGGTGCTGGTGAATGCCAGCCTGGCCGCGAGCGAGCGTTTTGACCTGTCGGCCTATTGCCTGGAGCACCCACGGGTGGGCCAGGCGTTGATCTACGCGGTGCCCCAGCGACAAACGGCCTAAAGTCCGAGCCGTCGTGGACGACTACCTTCTTAACTACACAAGAAGGAGCGTCGGCATGAACCTCAAGCGTTTGTCATTGGTTACCGGCTTTCTTGCGGTGTGGGCGGGAAACTGCATGGCCGCCTCCTCGGGTGTCATTCAGTTTCACGGGAGCATTGTCGAGCCTGGCTGTGTGCCGGACGCACCGGGCGGCGCCGCAATGCTGTTGAAAAACTGCCCGCAAGCGTCTCGCGGTAGCCAGTTCGACGTACAACCTGCCCGTAGCGTCCAGGCGCTGGGCAACGCTGCGGTCAACGTCAAGCTGGTGACGGACAGCGGCGAGGGGCGCTATTACGACCAGCGGTATGTGCTGGTGGATTCACGGGGCAAGCCCATTCAATCGGGGGCCTACGTGGTCACCATGACCGCACCCTGAGGACGCTTGAGGTTATTTTGAGCCGGATGAGCGTCAACAACCGGGCCGCAAACCTATAGAATGCTCGGCGGCGGCGCTTGTCCTGGGCGGCCGCTTGATCATCGCCAGAGTACCGCGCCCTTCAATGAGCATTTCAGCCGCAACCCCCCAAGCCAACTGGCAACCGGTCATCGCCCTCGCGCTGGCCGCGTTTGTGTTCAATACCACCGAATTCGTCCCCGTCGGGCTGCTCAGCGCCATTGGCGCCAGCTTCGACATGCCCATCGCCAGCGTCGGCCTGATGCTCACCATCTACGCCTGGATCGTGTCCCTGACCTCGCTGCCGGTGATGCTGCTGACCCGCAACGTCGAGCGGCGCAAATTGCTGATCGTGCTGTTCGGCCTGTTCATCGCCAGCCATGTCCTGTCCAGTGTCGCCACCAGCTTCGGCATCCTGATGCTCAGCCGGGTCGGTATTGCCTTGTCCCATGCGCTGTTCTGGTCGATCACCGCCTCGCTGGCGGTGCGCCTGGCGCCAGAAGGCAAGCAGGTGCAAGCCCTCGGCCTGCTGGCTACGGGCACGTCCCTGGCAATGGTGCTGGGTATTCCCCTGGGTCGCCTGTTGGGCGAAGCCATGGGCTGGCGCACCACGTTCCTGGTGATCGGTGCCTTTGCGGCCGCCCTGGTGTTCTGGCTGGCGCGCACCTTGCCGTTGCTGCCCAGCCAGAACTCCGGCTCCCTGCGCAGCCTGCCGTTGCTGTTCAAGCGTCCGGCGCTGGTGGCGCTCTACGTGCTCACCGCCATGACCGTGACCGCGCAATTCACCGCCTACAGCTACATCGAACCCTTCGTCGAAGGCGTGGCCGGCATGAGCGGCGGCGCCGTGACCCTGATCCTGCTGGTCTTCGGCGGCGCGGGCATCATTGGCTCGCTGCTGTTCAGCCTGGTGCACCGCTTCAACCCGCACCTGTTCGTGGTCGGCGCGGTCTCCATCCTGGCCGCCTGCCTGGCGTTGCTGTTGCCCCTGAGCGGGGCCGAGTCGTACCTGGTGGCACTGAGTGTGTTCTGGGGCATGGCGATCATGGGATTCGGCCTGGCCATGCAATCGAAGGTGCTGGTACTGGCGCCGGATGCCACGGACGTGGCCATGGCGATGTTCTCCGGCATCTACAACATCGGCATCGGCGGCGGCGCGCTGATGGGCAGTTGGGTTGGCAGCCACTTCGGCTTCGCCTGGATCGGCGCGGCGGGCGGCTTGCTGGCAGCGGTGGCGCTGATCGGCTATTGCCTGGCGATTCGCAGATTCGGCACGGGTGTTCCCCGTCCGTGAGGAGACAGCGTATGACGATCAAACCTGTGGTGTTTGCGCTGCTTGCCAGCGCGTCGGCGCTGCTGCTCAGCCCTTCAGGCTCTGCCGCCAGTTTCGACTGCACCAAGGCCAAGGCGCCTGACGAAATCACCATCTGCAAGCACGTCAGCCTCAATGACCAGGATGTGACGATGGCGTTGCTCTACGACCTGAACAAGCACTTCATGGCCATGGGCGGGCGCGGTTCGTTGATGGACGGGCAGGCCGAATGGCTCAAAAAACGCCACACCTGCGGCGCGAACGTGAGCTGTTTGAGCGATGCCTATACGCAGCGGATTGGCATGCTGCGTGGGTTTATCGATGAGCGGGTGATGACGAAGGGGCCGTTCTGAACGTTAGTGCAGGCGGTGTTCGAAGCCCGGTAAAGAAGACCTCATAAAAACCAGACAAGTCTCACGGAGAATCTGGTTACGCATTGCTACCGTCGCCCAGGACCGCACACATCCCGTGTGACGGCACCTGAGTAGCAATGGAGTCGCGTGTGCAAAAGCGTTTGACTGTAGAGTTTCTGGGCACTTTCTGGCTGACGTTCGGCGGCTGCGGCAGTGCGATCCTGGCGGCGGCATTTCCTGGGTTGGGCATTGGTTTTGCCGGCGTAGCCCTGGCGTTTGGTCTCACCGTGTTGACCATGGCCTATGCGGTGGGGGGGATTTCCGGCGGGCATTTCAACCCGGCAGTGACCGTCGGCCTGTGGGTAGGACAGCGCGTGTGCGGTGCAAAGGTGTTGCCCTATATCGTGGCGCAAGTCATCGGTGCGATTGCCGCGGCTGCGGCCCTGTATGTGATTGCCAACGGCCAGCCCGGCTTTGAGATGGGCGGCTTTGCGGCCAACGGCTACGGTGCGTTAAGCCCGGGCCTGTTCGACATGAAGGCCGCGCTGGTGGCTGAAGTGATCGCCACGTTCTTCTTTGTGCTGATCATCATGCGCGTCACCGCACCGGGCCCGGCCGCCGCCTTTGCGCCGATTGCCATCGGCCTGGCCTTGACCCTGATTCACTTGATCCTGATCCCGGTGACCAATACTTCGGTCAACCCTGCACGCAGCACCGGCCCGGCGTTGTTTGCAGGCGGCGAATACATTGCGCAGCTGTGGCTGTTCTGGCTGGCACCGATGGTTGGTGGCGTGCTGGGGGCGCTGTCGGCGCGTGCATTGGACGAACGCAGCCCGGCGTGATACGGCGGCTTTTGCAGGAGCGCGCTTGTGCGCTCCTGCAGAAAACCTGCGTTACAGCGCAGCCAGTACGGCCTCGAGTTTTTCCTGGTCCCGCGCGAACTGGCGAATGCCTTCGGCGAGTTTTTCGGTGGCCATTGCATCTTCATTCGACGCCCAACGGAACTGCGCTTCGGTCAGTGGTTGGCGCGCTTCACCCGTGGCGCCCGGCACCAGTTTGCGTGCCAGTGTGCCGTTGTCGTCGGCCAGCTTTTGCAGCAGGTCCGGGCTGATGGTCAGGCGATCACACCCCGCCAGTTCTTCGATCTGGCTGAGGGTGCGGAAGCTGGCGCCCATGACCACGGTCGGGATGTCGTTGGCCTTGTAGTAGTTGTAGATGCGTGTCACCGACTGCACACCCGGGTCTTCGGCACCGGTGTAGTCCAGGCCGGTGTTCTTGCGGTACCAATCGTAGATGCGGCCCACGAATGGCGAGATCAGGAACACCCCTGCGTCGGCGCAGGCCACGGCCTGGGCGAAGGAGAAGAGCAGGGTGAGGTTGGTCTGGATACCGGCTTTTTCCAGGCGTTCGGCGGTGCGGATGCCTTCCCAGGTGGAGGCCAGCTTGATCAGCACGCGGTCGCGGCCGATACCGGCCTGGTCGTACAGGGCGATCAACTGGTTGGCCTTGGCCCACAGCGCTTGCTCGTCGAAGGACAGGCGAGCATCCACTTCGGTGGAGATACGCCCCGGGATCACCTTGAGAATGCCGGCCCCCACGGATACCGCGAAGTGATCGCAGGCCAGGTCTACATTGCCCTTGGAGTGGGCGACGGCGCTGCGCAGCAGTTCGGCATATTCCGGAATGGCCGCGGCCTTGAGCAGCAGCGACGGGTTGGTGGTGGCGTCCACCGGGCGCAGGCGGCTGATGGCTTCCAGGTCGCCGGTGTCGCAGACCACGGTGGTGAACGCTTTGAGTTGTTCGAGCTTGGACGTCATGGGCAGCAGTCTCCAGAAAAGGGGTTAGTGGTTCAGGGCCTGGGCGGTGTCGAGGTCGGTGATCAGGATGTCGAGGTAGCCGCCCTTGAGCGCGCCGCGAATCGCCTGGACCTTGTTCAGCCCGCCCGCCAGGCCAAGCACACGTTGGATCGAGCGCAGTTTGGGCAATGCCACCGACACCACGAATTCTTCGTCTTCTTCCAGCACCGGTTTGCCCTGGGCATCGAAGTAACGCAGGCAGATATCGCCCACGGCGCCGCGCTCGGCGAGCAGGCGCAGCATGTCTTCGGTGTAGTAGTTGCCGCTGTTGCGCAGCAGTTGCGAGGGTTCCAGGTCGCCAATGCCAACGATCGCCAGGGTGATGCTGTCAAAGCGCTGCAGCACCTCCTTGACCTCTTCCATCTGCACGATGCGCTGCTTGCTTTCCACCGATTGCTCGATGCTCTGGGACGGCAGCAGGAACGCCGGGCAGTTGAGCAGGGTGGCCAGGCGCTGGGTGAGCAGGGTGGCTTCGAAGGCGCCTTTGTGGCCCACGCCGCCGAGCAATTGCACCACTTCCTGAGCGCCTTGCTTGCCCGGTTGCGCGTGCAAATGGCCGACCATGGCGCGGATGGTGCTGCTCCACGACGAAATGCCGATATGGTCCTGGGGCGACAGGCTGGTTTCCAGGTAATGCGCCGCCGCCGAACCGATGGCCTGCTTGATGCTTTCATCGCTACCGGGTTCGGTGGCTTCCACCACGATCACCCGGCGCACGCCGTAGCGCCGTTGCAACTGGGTTTCCAGTTCCAGGTGCAGGCCTTGCAGGCGCATCACGCTGATCTTCACCACGCCTTCCTGCAGCGCCCGGCGCAGGGCGCGGCTGATAAAGGACTGGGACAGGTCCAGTTGTTCGGAAATCTCGGACTGCTTCAGCCCTTCTTCGTAATAGAGGCTGGCGATCTTGGTGATCAGGCGCTGTTCTTCGATCTGGCTCATGAAAGCCTCAATAAATGAATCAATGTCGGTGAGGATACCAAACCCTTACGACATGATCAGGCCGCCATCGATATTGATCGCCTGACCGGTCAGGTAGGCCGCGTCGTCAGACGCCAGAAACGCCACCAGACCTGCCACATCCGAGGGTTTGCCGGCGCGGCGCAGGGGGATGTTCTTGACCCATTCGGCCATCAGTTCGCCCTTGCCGTAGCGTTTTTCATCGGTACTGAGGATCTCGCCCCACACGCGGTCGTTGTAGTCCCACATTTCGCTTTCGATGATGCCGGGGCAAAACGCGTTGACCGTGATGTTGTGCCGCGCCAGTTCCAGCGCCAGGCTTTGGGTGATACCGATGACGCCCATCTTGCTCGCCGCGTAGTGCGGCGTATAGATGAACCCCTGGCGGCCCTGGCCGGACGAGGTGTTGATCAGCCGCCCGCTGCCTTGCTTGACCATGTACTTGGCCGCTTCCCGGCAGCCCAGCCAGACGCCGGTGGTGTTAACGTGCAGCACCTTGTCGAAGTCGGCACGGGGCATTTTGTCGTAGTGATCAATGGTGATGATGCCGGCGTTCTGCACCGACACGTCAATGCTGCCAAAGCGCGCATGGCCTTCGCGGTAGAGCTTTTCGATATCCTCTTCGTTGGTGACGTCGATGCCCAGGGCGAGGGTGGCGACCTTGTATTCCTGGGCCAACTGGTCGGCGGTGAAGGTCACGCGCTCCAGGTCGTTGGAGGCCAGCACCAGGTTGGCGCCTTCCTGGGCGAAGCGTTCGGCAATGCCGGCGCCGATGCCACGGCAAGCGCCGGTGATGACTACAGTTTTACCGCTGAAGCGTTGCGACATGACAAAAGGCTCCAAAAAAGGCTTACCAGCAGACAAAACCGCCATCGACCAACAGGTCGACGCCGGTGCAGAACGACGAGGCCTGGCTGACCAGGAAAATCGCCGGGCCGACCATTTCTTCCACGCTGGCCATGCGGCCCATGGGCGTGGTCTGTTCAAAGATCTTCACCTGGTCGGCCACCTCCGGGCGCGAGTTCATCGGCGTGGCGGTGTAGCCGGGGCTGATGCAATTGACCCGCAGGCCCTTGTCGGCCCATTCCATCGCCAGGCTTTTGCTCAGGTGGATGACCCCGGCCTTGGACGTGTTGTAGTGGGCTTGCAGCAAACCCCGGTTGACGATGCTGCCGGACATGGACGCGATGTTGACGATAGCGCCTTTGCCCCGGGGCAGCATCACCGCGGCCTGGGCCTGGCAACTGAGGAAAATCCCGGTGAGGTTGATGTCCAGGGTGGTTTGCCAGCGTTGCAGCTCCAAGTCTTCGGCGGCCTGGGCATTGGCGATGCCGGCGCAGTTGACGGCCACGCTGAGTTCGCCGAGTTCGGCTTCGGTGCGGGCCACCGCCGCGTCGAGGGCAGCGCGCTCGGTGACCGTGCCGCTCAGGGCCAGGGCGCGACGGCCCTGGGCCTGGATGCGTTCCACGGTGCTGGCGATGCCGGGGCTGCCCGGCAGGTCAAAACAGGCCACATCGGCCCCAGCCTCGGCCAGCCCGACCGCGATGGCCTGGCCGATCCCGCTGCCGGCGCCGGTGACGAAGGCGACCTGGCCGTGAAGACTAAAAAGTTGCATGAACGACTCCATTATTTGAAATAACACCGAACCCCTGTGGGAGCTGGCCTGCCTGCGATGGCGGTAGCTCAGTCACATCTGCATCGGCTGACCCTCCGCTATCGCAGGCAAGCCAGCTCCCACATTGGATCTTCATTGTTTGCGAAGGTAGGGCACTAGGCCGTGGCCATTTCCATCACCGAAACCGGTGTTGCCTCGCCACGCTCCAATATCCCCATCTGCCGGCCCCGGCTCATCACCATCACCCGATGGGACAGGCCGAGCACTTCATCCAGGTCCGAACTCACCACAATCACCGCCATGCCTTTGGCTGCCAGGTCTGCGATCACTTCATAGATCGCCGCCCGTGCGCCCACGTCGATACCGCGAGTGGGCTCGTCGAGGATGAACACTTTGGGATTGCGCGCCAGCCACTTGGCAATGATCACCTTCTGCTGGTTGCCGCCCGACAAACTGGAAATCCGCGACTGCGGCGCACCTTTCACGCCCAGCCGTGCCACCGCCGTGCGCGCGAACTCGCGCAGCGGGGCAGGTAGCACCCAACCGCGTTTGTCCAGCAGGTCGGTGTTGCCATAGATCAGGTTGTCTTCGATGCGATGTTCCACCACCACGCCTTGCTGCTTGCGGTCTTCGGGCACCAGCACCACACCGGCCTGGATCGCCTCGAAGGGCGAGCGCAATTGGCGAATCTCACCATCCAACACCATATGCCCCTTGATGTCCTGGGCCGCGCCGGCAATGGTGCGCACCAGCTCAGTCCGCCCGGCGCCGACCACACCGGCAATGCCAAACACTTCACCAGCGCGCACGCTGAAATCGATGCCGTGCAACGCAAACTCACGGCAACTCAGGTCCTTGACCTGCAACATCACGTGTTCCTTGGGCGCCTGCAACGTCGGGAAAATTCGCTCCAGGCTGCGCCCGACCATCTGTTCTACCAGCTCGCGCACCGGCACTTGGGCCGTGGCGTGCAGGGCGATCTGGCGACCGTCACGCAGCACCAGCACGCGGTCGGCGATGCGCGCGATTTCTTCCAGGCGATGGCTGATATAGATAAACGACACACCTTCAGCCTTGAGCCGCTCCACCTGCTGGAACAACAGCTCGGTTTCTTCACCGCCCAGGGCGGCCGTGGGCTCGTCGAGGATCAGCAGCCGCGCCTTGAGGGTCAGCGCCTTGGCGATTTCCACCAGTTGTTGGGCGGCCACGCTCAGGCCTTCGACCTTGCGCGACGCCGGCACCTTGAGCCCCAGGCGTTCCAACTGGATCTGCGCCTGGGCCTCGATGTAGTCGCGGTCGACCCGCCCGTGACGCATGGGCAGGCGGCCGACGAAGATGTTTTCGGCGATCGACAATTGCGGCAGCAGGCGGATTTCCTGGTGGATCAGGCCGATACCGGCGCCCAACGCGGCCCCCGGTGAGCCAGGGGCGTAGGGCTGGCCCAGCCAGGTCATGCTGCCCCCGGCTTCGGGTTGCACCAGCCCCGCGATGATCGACGACAAGGTCGACTTGCCCGCGCCGTTCTCACCGAGCAGGGCCAGCACTTCACCGGGGCGAATGTCCACGTTGACCTGGGACAGCACCTGCACCGGCCCATAGGCCTTGCTGATATTGCGCAGGCACAGCACCGCCTCAGCGGTGGTATCCAGAGCGGCTGCTCTCATGACGACCTCCGAGGTTTACGGGTGCTGTTGCAGGAACGGCGCGACGTTTTCTTTGGTGGTCAACACGGTCGGCAGCAGTTGTTCCTTGGGCACGGCTTTACCGGCCTTGAGGTCGATGGCCGACGCCACGGCCAGGCGCCCCATTTTCTGGGTCTGCTGGGTCATGGTCGCGTTCAGCACGCCACTTTCCACGGCCTTGAGCCCGGCGACGTCGCCGTCGAAACCCACCACCACGACTTTGTGATCCAGGTTGCCGACCTTCACCGCCTGGGCGGCACCGAGGGCCATGGCATCGGCGCGGCCGAAGAATACGCTGATGTTCGGGTCACGCTGGAGCAGGTCCTGGGCCACGGCGAAGCCTTTGTCCTGGGCCCATTCGGCCGGTTGCTGGGCGACCACCTTGAGGTCCGGGAAGGCTTTCAAGCCTTCTTCGAAGCCTTTGGCCCGGTCAATTTCAGGCGTGGTGCCCAACTGGCCTTGCAGGATGGCGATGCGGCCTTTGCCGTCGGTGATCTTGCCCACGTATTCGGCGAGGGTCTTGGCCCCGGCCACGCTGTCGCTGGCGATAAAGGTGTCACCCGGGGCATCGGGCGCGTTGCGGTCCACGGCAATCACCGGGATGCCAGCGGCCTTGGCGGCCTTGACCGGTACACCGGCTGCGGTGGCACCGGCCGGGATGTAGATCAACACGTCGATCTGGCGGGTGATCAGGTCTTCAATCTGGCTGACCTGGGTGGACGAGTTGCCCTGGGCGTCCACGGTGATCACCTTGATCCCCTTGGCCTTGCCCTCGGCTTCCACCGATTGCTTGATCTGGTTGAAGAAGTCGGCCTGCAGGTTGGCCACGGCCAGGCCGATGGTCAGGTCCTTGGCCCAGGTGGTGCCGGCTGCGGTGAGGGTGGCGGCCGCGAGTGCGGTGGCGATAAGCAGTTTCTTGGGGCTGAACATGTCGGTGACTCCTGGTTTTATTGTTGGAGGGTGTCAACTGTCGAACAGGTTTATCGGGCGGTGCTGGAGCGGCGTCGCAGGGTGTCGATGGTCACGGCGAGGGCGATGACCACGCCGATCACCACTTGTTGAATGAAGGGCGAGACGCCGAGCAGGTTCAGGCCATTGCGCAACACGCCAATGATCAGCACGCCGACCAGGGTGCCGCCGATGCTGCCCACGCCACCGCTGAGGCTGGCCCCGCCAATCACCACGGCGGCGATGGCATCCAGTTCCAGGCTCAGGCCGGCGCTGGGTTGGGACGAGTCGAGGCGGGCGGCGAGGGTGACGGCGGCGATACCGGCCAGGGCGCCGCTGATGGCGTAGACCCACAGGGTGATCGCACGCACCTTGATGCCGGACAGGCGCGCCACTTCGGGGCTGCCGCCCATGGCATAGAGGTTGCGGCCACCGGCACGAAAGCGCAGGAACACCCAAGCCACCACCAGCATCACCAGAAACAGGCCGACCGTGGCCGAGAGGAAGCCGAAATGCCGCACCGTGGCCAGGTTGGTGAACCAGTCCGGGTAGCCGACGATCTGCCGGCCTTCGGTGAGGATGTTCGCCAGGCCCCGGGCCACCGACATCATGGTCAGCGTGGCAATGAACGGCGGCAGCTTGGCGTAGGTAATCAGCCCACCGGAGACCAGCCCGGCGAGCATGCCGCTGGCGATCGAGATCGGAATCGCAAAGCCCAGGGGCATGGCCTGGTCCTGGTACAACCAGCCCAGCATCATCATCGAGAACGCCAGCACCGAGCCGACCGACAGGTCGATGCCGCCGATCACGATCACCGCCGTCATGCCAATCGCCAGGATGCCCAGCACGGTGACCTGATCGAGGATGTTCAGGCCATTGCGCAACGAGAAGAAGAATTCAGAACTGAAGGAGAAGACCAGCACCAGCAACACAAGGCCGATCAGCGGGCCACCGATGTTGCTGGGAAGCAGTTTCACCAGCCGGGGACGGCGGGTCGGCTTGAGATCGGCCGGGTGATGGACAGAGGCTTTGGCGTCCACATTGTTCTCCTGACTTATTTTTTTTGGAGTTCATTCAGGCGGCGTGAATATTTATGCGTGCCTGACTGTTAATTCAGATTCCAGTGACACCGTGGCAAAGTCAAGCGCTTAATTTTTCATGCATGCCTCTAGACCGCCGTTTTTATCGGGCGCAAAGCCACGGGATAGATAAGCGCGCGTGGGATTTTAGCCGTCTGTCCGAGGGGAGTTTCCGGGTTTTATTTCATTTTTCCGCCGTTCGCTCACTTGACCTGCTGCGGGATCGGCGTCTAAATAGAAATATATTGTCACAGCTGAATAAATATTCAAAACAGCCGTGAACGCTTTCACCCCGCGTGGTCAGCCTCAAAGGAGCCGCTGCATGAATGCCTTCCAGTACGACGCCCACCAGATCAAAGAACAGGCCCGTTTGATCCGGCGCCATGTGATCCGCTTGAATGCCGACTCCCCGGCAGGCGGCCACACCGGGGCGGACCTGTCGGAAACCGACATCCTTGCCACCCTGTATTTCCGCATCCTCAACACCGGCCCCGAGCGCACGGAAGACCCCGAGCGCGATATCTACATCCAGAGCAAAGGCCATGGCGTGGGCGGTTTGTACTGCTGCCTGGCGCAGGCCGGCTACATCCCCACCGACTGGTTGCCGACCTACCAGCACTTCAATTCCCATTTGCCCGGCCACCCGGTGCGGCAGAAAACCCCGGGCATCGAACTCAACACCGGCGCCCTCGGCCACGGGTTGCCGGTGGCGGTAGGGCTGGCGTTGGCGGCGAAGATGTCCGGCAGTAAAAAGCGCATCTACGTGTTGACTGGCGACGGCGAGCTCGCCGAAGGCTCCAACTGGGAAGCGGCGATGGCGGCGGCCAAGTACGGGCTGGATAACCTGTTTGTGATCGTCGACAAGAACAAGCTGCAACTGGCCGGGCTGACCGCCGAGATCATGCCGCTGGACCCGCTGGACGTGAAATGGGCGGCTTTCGGTTTCAC
The DNA here is from genome assembly GCF_024810135.1 of Pseudomonas sp. BIGb0164. Lineage (NCBI taxonomy): Bacteria > Pseudomonadati > Pseudomonadota > Gammaproteobacteria > Pseudomonadales > Pseudomonadaceae > Pseudomonas > Pseudomonas sp. BIGb0164. Next base: position 31,956 of record NZ_JANUEA010000013.1, read on the forward strand.
CGTCAGCGAGTGCGATGGCAATGACGTCGGCCAGCTGATCGAGAGCCTCGAAACCATGCAAGCCCACACCGGCTCACCCCAGGTGCTGATCGCCCACACCATCAAGGGCAAGGGCGTGTCGTTTATTGAAGCGCGTCCCGAATGGCACCACCGCGTGCCCAAGGGTGATGAAATCAACGCAGCACTGGAGGAGTTGAATCATGGCAAGTGAACACCTGGCGAGCGTCATGGTGGAGGCGTTTATCGCGGCGGTCGATGCTGGCCTGGACGTGGTGCCGGTGGTCAGCGACTCCACCTCCACAGCCAAGATCGGTCCGTTTGCCCAACGCTTCCCCGAGCGGTTGATCAACGTCGGCATTGCCGAGCAGTCCCTGGTCAGCGTGGCGGCTGGGCTGGCATTGGGTGGCAAGATCGCGGCCACCTGCAATGCCGCGCCGTTCCTGATTTCCCGCGCCAACGAACAGATCAAGGTGGACGTCTGCTACAACCAGGCCAACGTCAAGATGTTCGGCTTGAATGCCGGCGCCAGTTACGGCCCGTTGGCCAGCACCCACCACAGCCTCGACGATATTTCGGTGATGCGCGGGTTTGGCAATGTGCAGATCTTCGCCCCGGCCGATGCGCTGGAGTGCCGGCAGATCATCGATTACGCGCTGCGCTATAAAGGCCCGGTGTATGTCCGGCTTGACGGTAAAGCTTTGCCTGAGGTGCATGGCGCCGACTATCGATTCGTGCCCGGCCAAGTGGACATCCTGCGCCAGGGCGCAGACGTGAGCATCGTTGCGTTGGGCTCCGTGGTACACGAGGCGGTGGATGCGGCGGCCTTGCTGGCCGAGCAGGGCATCCAGGCGCAGGTGATCAACCTGTCGTCGATCCGCCCATTGCAGCGTGACGCCTTGCTCAGTGCACTGAGCGCCACGCGCGCGGTGATTACCGTCGAAGAACACAACATCAATGGCGGCGTCGGCAGCCTGGTCGCCGAAGTGCTGGCCGAAGCCGGGCTGGGCATTGCGCTGGTCCGCCTGGGTATCGCCGACGGTGAATACGCCGCGGCCGGCGCCCGCGAACCGACCCGCGCCTTGCATAACATCGACGCGGCTGGGATTGTGGCGGCTGCCACTCGGTTGCGGTGAACCCATGACAAACCACACTCCGCTGATCCTGGCGATAGATGAAGGCACCAGCAACGCCAAGGCGGTGCTGGTCAACGAACTCGGGCAGGTGATTGCCCGGGGTTCGCGGCCCTTGAGCATCAGCCACCCCCAGCCCGGGTTTTCCGAGCAGGACCCGTTGTTGATCTGGCTGCACACCCTGGCCGCGATTGAAGAATGCCTGGCCCAGGTGGAGCGACCGATCACGGCATTGGCCATCAGCAACCAGCGCGAGTCGGTGGTGGCCTGGGACCGGCGCAGCGGCGAGCCGTTGTCGCCGTGCATCAGTTGGCAATGCCGACGCTCCACCGCGTTGTGCGCACAGTTGCATGAGCAGGGGCACGAAGCACTGATCCTGGAAAAGACCGGGCTGGCCCTCGACCCGATGTTTTCCGCCGGCAAATTTCGCTGGATCCTTGATCACCTGGACAACGGCCACGCACGTGCGGCGGCCGGTGAAATCTGCCTGGGCACGGTCGACAGTTGGTTGTTGTGGAAGCTCAGCGGCGGTCAGGTGTTCGCCACCGATTATTCCAACGCCGCGCGCACGCAACTGTTCAACCTGCACACCGGCACCTGGGACCCGGAGCTGCTGGCCCTGTTCGCGATTCCAGCTGCGGCGTTGGCGCCGATTCGGCCGAGTGCGGGTTTCTTCGCCGAAACCGTCGCGCTGGGCGGCTTGCCTGCGGGTATCCCGGTGATGTCGATGATGGGCGACTCCCATGCGGCGCTGTACGGGCAGGGTGGTTTCGCCCCAGGGCTGGTCAAGGCCACCCTCGGCACGGGCTCGTCGTTGATGACACCGATGGGCGGGCCGATTGCGTCCACCCATGGGCTTTCCACCACCTTGGCCTGGCATGACGGCAACGCGGCGACGTTCGGCATGGAAGGCAACATCGTGCACACCGGCGCCGCCGTGCAGTGGGCCTCGCGGCTGGTGGCCGGTGAGTCGCTGGACGCGTTGACGGAACAGGCCGCGCAATTGCCGGATAACGGCGGCGTGTACTTTGTGCCGGCGCTGTCCGGGTTGGGGGCACCGCATTGGAAAGCCGACGCCCGTGGCTTGATCTGTGGCCTGAGCGAAGCCACCTCGGGCGCGCATATTTTGCGCGCCTCGCTGGAGTCCATCGGCTATCAGATTCGTGATGTGTTCGAGGCGATGCAGCAGGACATCGGCAGCCCGTTGAAAGAGCTGTGGGTCGACGGCGGTGCGACACGCAATCGCTGGTTGATGCAGTTCCTGGCCAACCTGCTGCAACGTCCGGTGGTGCGCAGCCTGTCGCCGGAGGTCTCGGCACTCGGGGCTGCACACCTGGCGGGTAGGGCGTTGGGAATTTGGGCGAGTGATGAGGCTTTGGGTGCGCTGGAGCGTCAGCGCGAGCGCTTCGAACCCCAGGATGATCCTGCGATGGCAACTCGGTATGCCGAGTGGAAAAAGGCCCTGGCCCGCACCCTTCTCTAACACCCGATGAACATCAAGCCTGTGGGAGCTGGCTTGCCTGCGATTACGGTGGGTCAGTCAACACATTCATCAACTGAGCCACCGCATTCGCGAGCAAGCCCGCTCCCACATTTAGACCGATTTATGCCTGACCCAACTGTTTAAGCCTCGGGAAAACCGGTCTTCTGTGCCCAGCGATTCTGACAAAACCTCTCACGGCCTCCAGGTCTGCACATCCTTGGCATCCACGGCCTTGGGCAGCAAGCCCGCCTTGAAGAACGCATCGGCAATCTTCTGCTGTTCGCCCAACTGATCGAGCGTCACCGGTTGCACCTGATAGCTACGGTGCGCGTTGGCCGCTTCAACGGTGGCCACATCAAGGTTACCCCACAGCGGGCCAAGCACCTTGGCGGCGTCTTGCGGGTGGGTTTTCACCCATTGGCCGGCTTTTTCCAATTGTTCGTACACCACCTTCAGGACCTCAGGGTGGGCCTTGGCGTAGGGCGTGCCCGTCAGGTAATAGCGCTTGTAGCTGGCCAGGCCCGCGCCATCCGCCAGAGTGCGGGTGGGCAGTTGGCGCTGCACGCCTGTGAGGAAGGGTTCCCAGGTGACCCAGGCATCGACTTTATTGTTCTCGAACGCAGCGCGGCCATCGGCCGGTGTCAGGTAGGCCGGTTCGATATCCGAGAAGGCCAGGCCCGCTTTGGCCAGCGCCGCGATCAACAGGTAGTGGGTGCCGGCGGCTTTGGTCACGGCGACTTTCTTGCCTTTGAGGTCGGCCAGTTGCTGGATCGGCGAGTCCTTGCGCACCACGATGGCCTGGGCCGACGGCGAGGGCGCTTCCTGGGCAAAGTAGGTGAGTTTGGCCTGGGCCGCCTGGGCGAAGATCGGCACGGTGTCAGCCACGTCGGCGCTGATGTCGACGTTGCCGACGTTCAGTGCCTCCAGCAGCGGCAGGCCGCTGGGAAACTCGTGCCAGGACACGTCGATATTGTCGGCCTTGAGGGCTTTTTCCAGGGTGCCCTGGGTCTTGAGCAGGGTAATCAGGGTGGACGATTTCTGGTAACCGATACGCACGGTCTCCTGGGCCTCGGCGCTGACCGCCACGGAAAAAGCCAGAAGCCCGATGACAACGGCGAGGGGACGACGAATAGACATGGCGCGCTCGATCTTCAATGGAATGCAGCCAAGCATAAAGTTCTAAAAACCAATCGATAAATACTCTTTCGATCTGAGCTTAAATCGCTTTCTCACCTTGTAGTGAGCGGGCTTGCCCCGCGCCCGTGCCGCCACAAATCCCCGCAATTTTCCCTGGAACAGATGAGGTGGGGCTTATTACGCCGCGCGGGGTAAACCCGCTCACTACAAGCGTCCGCGCTGCCACAATCCTGGCAAAGGGTCAGGAGGTCGATTTGGGCCGGCTGTTGCTGAGCACACACCACACGGCCAGGCAGATGAGGCCGCCGCCGTAGAGGTGTGCGCTGGACAGTCGTTCGCCCAGGAATAGCACACCCCACAGCACGCCAAACGGCGGGATCAGGAAGGTCACCGTCAGTGAACGAACCGCTCCGATATCGGCGATCAGGCGGAAATACAGAATGTACGCATACGCGGTGCACACAAACCCCACCACTCCCAGCGCTGCCCAGACCGTCGGGTTGCCCCAGCTGTGCGGCGGGTTGAGCACGGCTGAAACACCGAAGAACGGCAGCAGGAACAACGTCGCGCCGATCTGGCTGCCAAAGGCCACGAGCTTGGCGTCCAGCCCGCCCTTGTCGGCGATCCAGCGGCGGGTCAGGAACCCGGCAACGCCGTAGCAGCCGGTGGCGACCAGGCACGCCAACGCGCCGGTCACCACGGCGACCGAAAGGGTGACCGGGCCGGTGGTGGTCAGCAGGGTGATGCCCATCAAGCCGATCACTACCCCGGCGGCTTTTTTCGGCGTCAGCGGGTCGCTGAAAAACAGCGCGCCCATCATCACGCCCATCAGCGGGGTGGTGGCGTTGAAGATCGCCGAGTAGCCCGCCGGCAGCAACGTGGCCGCCACGCCGTACATCAGGAACGGCACGCCGGAATTGATCACGCCCAGCACCAGGGTGGGTTTGAGTTTGCCGTTGAAGGCGATGCGGGTGCGCAGCACGGTGACAATCACCGCCAGCCCGATGGCCCCCAGCAGCACACGGAAAAACGCCGTGGGCAACGCGCCCAACACCGGCGCCGCGATGCGCATGAACAGAAAACTCGCGCCCCAGATCGCCGCCAGTACCAGTAGCCGAACACCGTCAGAAAGCTTCATGCGTCACCTTTGTTTGTGGAATTCCAAATCGCGTAGTGCTCGGGCATGCACACTGCACAAGGCCGGTAGCCGGCGGCAATGGCGGTGGGCTCGTCGGCAAAGAACACGCGGTGTTTCACATAACCGCCGTTGGCAATTGCTCGCCGTGCGGCGCGGCAGTCCAGGCGGCCGTAGATCCGGGTGCCGCGATGCCCGGCGCAGGTGCCCGGCACAAGGCTGGCGTAAGGTTTGCCCGTTACCCCGAGCAAGGTGAGCGTCTTCATCGGCCACCCTCTTGGGTATCAGGTGCATCATGGAACAGCACTTCCAATCCCACGCGTTCGCCGCCGCGCACGCGGCTGATGGCGTGCTTGAGGTTCACACGGTAATAGCCCTGGCTGCCTCTGAACGGGCGCACCGCCGTGGCGATGATCGCCACGTCACCGCGTTTAAGCGGCACCACCATCGGCCGCGATTGCAGGCGCGGGCGTTGTTCGGTCATCACCAGCTCACCTCCTTGGAAGTCCGTCCCCGGCTCGGACAGCAGTGCAACGATTTGCAAGGGAAACACATGAAAGCCGGCATTGCGTTGATGCAGGGGCACCTGGTCATGCACACGCAACCGGTACAGATGGGACTGCCCTCGGGTCTGGCCGGCGTTGCGGTTTTGCCGCAGGAACTCATCCAGCGTAGCCGGGTAACGCGCATCGATGGCCAGGGTTTCGTTCCAGCGATTGGCGACTGGGGCCAGGCGCCGGTAGAGCACCGTGCGCCACTCGGCCAGCGGGGTGGGCAGGTCTGTCTCGAAGTAGCGCCATTGCGCAAACAGGTCCTGCGCGGTGATGCACTGGGCCAGGGCGTCGACGACCGCTGCGCGCAACAACCCGGGCAGCACGGCGTAGCCTTCGCTATCGAGTTGGCGGTGGAGGTCGGCCCAGTCCAGCTGATCAAGTGCGGCGTCGAATTCAAGCAAGTTCATGTTCACCTCGCATCATGAAAAATCAGGCCGACGGCATGGCGCTGACCGCTGCGGATGCGGCTCACACCGTGGCGCATGGCGACTTTGCGGACGCCGCGCGGGCCCATGGCCGGCCGTTGATTGACGGTAAACACCAGCCCATCGCCCTGGCGCAGCGGGATGACTTCGGCGCGCTGGCCCTGGGATGAACGCTCGGTCATGACGAACTCGCCGCCGACGAAATCCCGTCCGGGTTCCGATAACAGGATCGCCACCTGGAGCGGGAAAACGTGCTCGCCGTAGAGGTCCTGATGCAGGCAGTTGTAGTCACCTGCGCCATATTTGAGGATCAGCGGAGTAGGGCGGGCCTGGCCTGCGGCATGGCAGTGGCGCAGGAACTCGTTCAGCTCACTTGGGTACTGCACGTCGAGGCCGAGCTGGAGGTTCCAGGCATTGGCAAGCGGGGCGAGGCCTGTGTAGAGCGCGTGCCGCAGTTGATCGAGCAACGGCGGCAAGGGGTAGGCAAAGTATTTGTACTCGCCGCGCCCGAACCCATGCCGCGCCATCACCACCCGCGAGCGATAGCCGGTTTCCTGCGCATAGCGCGCGGCGAGCGCCTCGCACTGTTGGGCTGTCAGCAGCGCGGGCAGCACCGCGTTTCCGTGGGCCTCGAGCTCACGGGCGATGCGGTTCCAGTCGTGCGTGGGGGCGTTGTTTCTGGGGGTGTGCATGGCCTTGACGCTCATCGGTGGGCAGATGAGCGGAGTCTAGGGGGCACTTGCCGGCTTGGAACTCTGCGGCTTGCGGTCGAATTGTTTAACGGCGCAACTGCGCTTCACCTTCGATGCACGCCACCAGAAACTCCATCACCACTTTCACCAGAGGTGAGCGACGCATGTCCGGGTACACGGTGAGCCAGATGTCGCGCATGGGACCGTCGGTGGCGGTGGGCAAGCGTGTCAGCAGTGGATCGTGGTCGCCCACCAGGGTCGGCAGCACTACCGCGCCTACTTGGGCGCGGGCCGCCATTTGCTGGGTGACCAGTTCGCTGGCGGCAAACACGATGGGGCGCACGCCGCGCAGTTGGTGCATCCAGGCCTGTTGGGGCAGGTGGTCGCGGCTGCTGTCGTAGGCGATGAACGCCCACTGAACGGGAGGCTGTTGCGCTAATTCGGCAGCGCCATACAACCCGAAGCGCACCACGCCGACCTTGCGCCGGACCAGCGCGTCTTCGTCGGGACGCACGGTGCGCAAGGCGATATCTGCTTCGCCTTTGTCCAGCGCAGCCAGTTGGGTGGAGGGCATCAGCACCAGATTCAGCTGTGGGTACTGCGCACGCAATCGCGCGACATGAGGTGCGATGCAGTGGTTGGCGATGGACGGCGGGCAACTGACCCGCACCGTGCCGGCCATCTCGATGGAAGCGACCCGCGACAGGCGCATCACGTCGGTCGCCATCGCGTCCATGCCCGCCGCCAGTTCGGCCAACGCCCGGCCCTGGGCGGTGAGCGGGCGGCTACGGGGCAGGCGGTCCACCAGTTTTACGCCCAGGGCTTTTTCCAGTGCATCGACCCGGCGCCCCACGGTGGCGTGTTCCACCTGCAACTCACGGGCAGCCGCCGACAGCGACTGGGTGCGCGCCAAGACGGTGAAGTAATACAGGTCTTGCCAGTCGAACATCGGGGTATTTCCGCACAGAGGCTGGGAGAGATTGGGGAATTTTCCTACTGAGAGGCCCCTTTTACCATGGCCGCTTCCCAGAGCAAACGGAGTTGTTGCCCGATGAAAGCCATCACCCTGCAAGCCTATGGCGGCCCTGAAGTCGCCCAGTTGCGCCACGATGTTCCAAAACCCGAGGTCACCCCGGGGCATGTGCTGATCAAAGTCGCCTGCGCCGGGATCAACTTCATGGACATTCACACGCGCCAAGGCAAATACGCCCAGTCGGTGACCTACCCGGTGCGCTTGCCGTGCACCCTGGGCGTGGAAGGCGCCGGCGTGGTGGTGGAAGTGGGCCCTGGTGTGAGCCACTTGGCCGTAGGCGACCGGGTGGCGTGGTGCATTGCCTGGGGCGCGTATGCCGAATACGCCAACGTCCCGGCCGACAACGTGGCGCAGATTCCCAGCGAAATCACGTTCGATCAGGCGGCTGCCACGATGTTCCAGGGCTGCACGGCTCACTACCTGATTGATGACGTGGCGCGTTTGCAGGCCGGCGACACCTGCCTGATTCATGCCGCGTCCGGCAGCATCGGGCAATTGCTCGTGCAAATGGCCATCCGTTTGGGTGCGACTGTGTTCACCACTGGCAGCACCGCCGAGAAATGTGCGATTGCGCTTCAACGCGGCGCCCACCAGGCCTGGACCTATGACGGCTTTGCCGATCGGGTAATGGACGCCACAGCGGGCCGAGGCGTGGACGTGGTGTTCGACTCGGTGGGCAAAACCACCCTGCGCGACAGTTTTCGCGCCTGCCGGACCCGTGGGTTGATCGTCAATTACGGCAATGTCTCGGGCTCGCTGACCGACCTGGACCCGATTGAACTGGGTGAAGCGGGTTCCTTGTTCCTGACCCGCCCACGGCTGGCCGACCACATGGCTGACGGCGCCACCGTGCAACGGCGTGCCAACGCGGTATTTGCAGCGATGCTGGAAGGTTCGCTCAGCGTGGATATCGAGGGGCATTACAGCCTGGAAACGGTGCAGCAGGTGCACGCACGGATCGAAGCCCGGCAACAGATCGGCAAGGCCGTGCTGTGGATCGACCGCGACCTGCATTAATCACAGGCGAAAAAAAACCGGCTGATCAGGCCGGTTTGGGGCACCTCGCCAACCGCGAGGGTTATGCGTTGTTGCTGTGCAGACGATCAGAACCACCTTCGGCCAGACCACGTTCTTGCAGACGATCCGCACCGCCTTCGGCCAGGCCACGTTCTTGCAGACGGTCAGCACCGCCTTCGGCCAGACCACGTTCCTGCAGGCGATCAGCACCGCCTTCGGCCAGGCCACGTTCTTGCAGACGATCCGCACCACCTTCGGCCAGACCACGTTCCTGCAGGCGATCAGCACCGCCTTCGGCCAGGCCACGTTCCTGCAGGCGATCAGCACCGCCTTCAGCGACACGACGTTCCAGCAAGCGATCAGAACCGCCTTCGGCAACGCGGTTACCTTGCAGGCGGTCGGCACCACCCTCGGCAACGCGGCTGTCCATCAGGCGATCTGCGCCGCCTTCAGCGACAACAGGGTGAGCAAAAGCGTTGGCGGCGAGTACCGAGAAAGCGAGGCTAAGCAGGATTTGGCGTTTCATGGTTGTGTGCTCCGAGTGTTTAAGTAGGTTGCTGCTGGGTATGGATTTAATGGTACGCGTTGGATTTTTTAAGAGAACTTCATTGCGCTGATGGTGACTATCGACGCCAGCGATGGCCCGTTTCAGGGGACCATCGTGGTGCACGTCATGGCATCTGCGGCAGTTCTTGCGGGCGCAGGTCAAACACCAGCACCTCGGCATCCGCGCCACCACTGAGGCGGATCTGGCGCTCATCCCGCACCCGGGCACCGTCACCTTCCTGCAAGCGCTGGCCATTGACCTCGACACTGCCCCGGGCCACATGGATGTACACGTGGCGGTCTGGCGCCAGGTCCAGGCTCGCGGTTTCGCTGCCGTTGAACAGCCCGGCATACACCCGCGCATCCTGGCGAACATGCAGCGACCCCTCGGCGCCGTCCGGCGAGATGATCAACTGCAAGCGCCCGCGTTTCTGCGCTTCGCTGAAGTGCTCCTGCTGGTAGCGCGGTTCGGCGCCGGCCACGTTCGGCACGATCCAGATCTGCAGGAAGTGCACGCCACGGCTTTGGCTGTGGTTGAACTCGCTGTGGGCCACGCCGCTGCCGGCGCTCATCAGTTGCACATCGCCCGGGCGGATCACCGAGCCGGTGCCCAGGGTGTCCTTGTGTTCCAGGGCGCCTTCGAGCACGTAGGAGAAAATCTCCATGTCGCGGTGCGGGTGCTGGCCGAAGCCTTTGCCGGCCGCCACGCGGTCATCGTTGATCACCAGCAGGTCGGAAAAACCCTGCTCGCTGGGGTTCCAGTAGTTGGCGAACGAGAAGGTGTGGAACGACTTCAACCAGCCGTGATTGGCGGCGCCGCGTTCGGAAGCTTTGCGAAGGGTCAGCATGGTCTTGTCCTCAAGTGAGCGGGGTCTGCGAAGTGCAGGTCGCTTGCGTTGAGAAGAAGGTTAATGGTTACCAATAAATTCATTAAGAAGCTGAAATATGAATAACTGTCTCTTTAAAGTTGACAGTAAAAGACATGCCATAATGTCTGCCGCTTCCCTTATCGACGGACCTTGCTCTCTATGAAAACCGTGGCCATGGCGCTTTTTCCCGACTTCCTCCTGCTCGACATGGCCGGCCCGCTCGAAGTGTTTTCCATTGCCAACCGCTACCTGCCGCAAGCCGAGCACTACCAGATCCTCACCCTCGGCATCGAGCCTGGGCCGTTGCGTGCCTCCAACGGTGTGAGCGTGCAGCCCGACCTGCTGCTTGAGCAGGCGGCTGATGACTATGACCTGCTGCTGATCCCCGGTGGTCCCGGCGCCTATAACGAATGCCACCCGGCGTTGCTGCCGTGGCTAAAAGCCGCTGCACCCCGGGCGCGGCGCTTCGGTTCGATCTGCACCGGCGCCTTTGTGCTGGGGCACGCCGGCCTGCTCGATGGCCACCGCGTGACCACCCACTGGCACTATACCGAGCGCCTGATCAAGGCGTTTCCCAAGGCGATTGTCGAGACCGATCGCATCTACCTGCAGGACGGTCGGCTGATCACGTCGGGCGGCGTCACGGCCGGTATCGACCTGGCACTGTCCGTCGTCGCCCAGGACCACGGCAAGGCGGTGGCGGTGGAGGTGGCCAAAGTGCTGCTGGTGGTGATGAAGCGCCAAGGTGGCCAGGCCCAGTTCAGCCCGATGACCGCCGCCGTGGCGCCCCATGAAAGCGCGATCACCCGGGTGCAGAACCAGGTGCTGGCGCAGTTGGACCAGCCGTTCACCATTGAATCAATGGCCGCACTCGCCGGCATGAGCCCACGCCACTTTGCGCGGCTGTTTGCCAAGGAAGTCCAGATGACGCCCATGGCCTTCCTGCAAGGCGCGCGCATCGACCGCGCCCGGCATTTGCTCGAAACCACCGACCTGCCGCTCAAGACCGTGGCGTTCCACGCAGGCTTTGGCAGCGTGCGCTACATGCGCTTTTTATTCAGTGACAAGCTCGGCCTGAACCCGACCCAGTACCGACAACAGTTCAGTTAACCGCCGGATGTCCGTCTGGCGCACCCGAATGTCCGTGTCGCTCCCCCTGCCAGCATTGTCCTGTCACGGCAGGCTGGCAAGATAGCGCAAGGCCCACGGAAAAGGATGCGCAGCCGCCCAAGAACGGGCGTTCCAGCGCTTTTACACCCGATGAACAACCCCCACGCGGTGAGCTTCGGCCCCTACACGTTTCATCCTCAGCAACGCTTGGTCAGCAAGGCCGGCTGGCCGGTGCCGTTGGGTGGGCGTGCGCTGGATATCCTCGCGGTGTTGCTGGAGGCGCCGGGGCAATACGTCAGCAAGGAGGCGCTGATTGCCCGCGTGTGGCCGAGCAGTGTGGTGGAAGAGAACAACCTGCGTGTGCACATCGCCGCTTTGCGCCGCGCCTTGCCGGGGCAGCCTTACATTCTCAACGAGCCTCAACGGGGCTATTGCTTCGTGGCAACGCAACAGGCTGCGCTGCCAACGGCGATGCCCCGGCATAACCTGATGGCCCGGCTCAGCCCGGTGATCGGCCGTGACGAGTTAGTGGGGCGGTTGGCACGGCGCCTGTCGGGGCAACGCTTGATGACCCTCACCGGTTGCGCTGGCGTGGGCAAGAGCACCCTGGCAGTGGCCCTGGCTGAACGGGTGTTGCCACGTTACCGCGACGGCGTGTGGTGGGTGGACCTGGCGACGGTTACCGCGCCGACTCAAATGTTGCGCCATCTCGCCAGTGCCCTGCACCTGCAGCCCTGTGGCAACGCCGCAGCATTGGCCAGCCAACTGGCTGCGCGCCAATTGTTGCTGGTGCTCGACGGGGCGGATGTGTTGCTCGGTGCCTGCCGTCATCTGGTGCGCACGCTGCACGAGAAAGCCCCCCAGGTCAGCGTGGTGTTGAGCAGCCGCGAAGCCTTGCAGGTGCCGGGCGAATGGGTGCAACCCGTGCCGCGCCTGGCAGTGCCGGTACCCTCGGCGTGGGCCAGTGTCGAGCAGGCCATGGAATACCCAGCGGTGCAGGTGTTCGTTGCACGCGTACGCGCCGCGCAGCAAGGCTTTGCCCTGCGACCCCAGGAACTGGCCCCGCTGCGCGATATCTGCCGGCGCCTCGACGGCATCCCGTTGGCTCTCGAATTGGCGGCCGCCCAGGTGAATGCCCTGGGGGTGCACGGCGTACACGCACAATTGCAGCAAGGTTTGCAGGTGCTGACCCGTGGCCGGCGCACGGCGGTTGAGCGGCACCAGTCCTTCACGGCGGCCCTGGATTGGAGCTACGAGCGCTTGAGCTTGCCCGAGCGCTGGCTGTTCCTGCAGATGGCGCTGTTCAAGATGGCCGTGACGTTGCCGGCCTTGAGTCGACTGGTCGCCGGCACCGAGCTGGAGCACGCCGACCTGTCGTACTTGCTGGAGCGCCTGGCGGGCACCTCATTGCTGACCGTGGAGCCCGGCCCTGGGCCTACGCGCTACCGCCTGCTCAACAGTGTGCGCAGCTACGCCCTGGCGCAGTTGCGCAACCCTGAGCAAGTGGCGCGCCTGCAACAAGGCTATGGGCATTACCTGGGACCGTTTTCAGGCCGGCCGTTTGTCTTGCAGCTCGTCGAGCAGGCGGCGTGCGCGGGTTAGGTCATGGGTGGCAAACCCTTCGGTGAATTGCCCATAGACCGAACCCACCAGTTCGCGGGCGACACGCAAACGGCCCTGGCTTTTCCATAACCGCGCCAATGACGTGGCACTGCGTAATTCCCACGCCAGCGCGCCTTGCTGATGGGCCAGGCCCATGGCCTCCAGCAGCAACGCTTCGGCGCCACGGGCGTCCGTCATGCCTTCGGCCCTGACCCGCAGAATCTCCGGGGTACACCAACCGGCTGCACCGTTTCGGGCGCGCTCAAACGCGCTGTCACTGACCTCGCTGGCCTGGAAGGTCAGCAGGAGGTCTTCGACCAATCCCAGGCCTTGCAGCGATGCTTGTTGCGCCGTGCCCGCGTAGTGCTGGGCCCAGGTGTGGAACAGCTGCACCGAGTGTTTTTGGGATTGCTGCAACAACAGCTGCAGTAGTGAGTCTGCCGCCGAGGTGTCGCCGTTGTAGCGTGCAATCACCACACCGGCCAGCGCCAGGGTGTAGCAGATCGACGTACCGTGGTTGATCTGCAAGGCCAGATCCAGGGCCTGGCTGGCCGTGCGCCAGGCGCGTTCCGGAAAACCGCGCAGCCACAAGGTGCGCGCGAGGATGGTCAAGGACGCCACGCTCTGGTCGTACTGCACGCCGAAGCCATGGGTAAACCGGTTGAGATGGCCGCTGTGGGCCATGCGCTGGATCACCTGCTCGGCGTTGTGCAGCGCCAGCGCCTGGTTGCCGGCGAAGTGTTGCGCCAGTACGCGCAGGCGCTGGGCGCTGAGGGCCAGCAGTGGTTCGGTCTGCGGGCCGAGCTGGTCAAAGTGCAGGCTTTGCGCCAACGCTTCACGGTAGTTGCCGCAGCACAGGTTGACCGCCATATGCCCCGACACCGCCCGCAACTGGCCGGCCAGGTCCTTGCCGCCTTCGGCCAGGCGCCGTGCGCAGGCAAAGGCTTCAATGGTCTGCGGTGTGCCGCCCTGGGTGTGATAGGAAAAACTGCCCAGGGCCAGTTGCAGCATCATGTGCAGGCGCTGGCTCGGCGCGCTCGACTGCTGGAGCCGTGCCAGGGCCTTGCCCACGTACAGGCCGTGTTCACGCAGTAACGAAAGCTCTTGCCACAGCGGCATGGCGCCGACGGTCAGGCGAATGCCCAGCAGGTGCACACCCTTGTCGCCCAAGCCCCAATCGAGGGCGGCACGGATGTCTTCACGCAAGGGCGCGTAGCGGTCGATCCAGGCCTGGGTGGCAATCAGCTCCCAGTCGTCCTGCGCCTGGTTCATCAACGCCAGGCAGCGTTCTGCATGGCGTTCACGGGTGGTCTGGAGTTCATCGGCCACGCTGAGTTGTTCCAGGGCGTAGGTGCGGGTGATGTCCAGCAAGCGATAGACCATCTCGTCATCGCCGGCTTCCACGTTGAGCAGGGATTTGGCGACCAATTGGGTGATCGACCCCAGCACCTCGCTGGGTGCGACCTGTTCCCCGGCGATCACCGCAGCGGCGCTGGCCAGGCTGAAGCCGCCGCGAAACACCGCCAGGCGCCGCAGGCAGATCTGCTCGCACGGGGTGAGCAGGTCAAAGCTCCAGTCCAGCGTCGCGCGCAGGGTTTGCTGACGGGGCAGGGCGCTGCGCCGGCCACGGGTGAGCAGGCGGAAGTTGTTTTCCATCTGTACCAGCAGCCTCGGCAGGCCAAAGCGTTCGATTTGGGCGGCCACCAGTTCAATGGCCAAGGGAATGCCGTCCAGCCTCTGGCAAATATCAATCGCCAACGGCAGCTCGGCTTCGCTCAGTTCAAAGCTGTCCTGGTGAGACATGGCTCGTTCGATCAGCAATTGCAAGGCCGGGTAGCCCAGCGCCTGGGCGCGGTTGCCGCTGGCGGGCGGGCAGGCGAGGGGTTCCAGGCGTTGCACGCATTCGCCCTCGGCTCGTAACGCCTCACGGCTGGTGGTGAGGATGTGCAGGTGGGGGGCGTGGCGCAGCAGGGTTTCGCTGATCAGCGCGATGTCATCGAGCAGGTGTTCGCAGTTGTCGATCACCAGCAGCATCTGGCGTTCGTGCAATTGATGGGCAAAGGCGGCGAGGGGCTCATGCTCGGCGCAGGTCAGGTCGAGCAGGGCGGCGAGGTTGGGCAGGATCATCGACGGCGCGCTGAGCGGCGCCAGGTCCAGCAGGCGGATACCATCGCGGTAATGCCCGATCAGCAGTTCCGCCACGCGCAACGCGACGGTGGTCTTCCCAATGCCCCCGGGGCCGGTCAGGGTGATGAAGCGTTGCTGGGGCAGTTGCTGCACCAGCGTGTCGATCAGCGCCTGGCGGCCGATCATGCGGGTGTGGCGCAGGGGCAGGTTGTGGCATGGGCGCTGGGGTTCGCCGTCGGTGGGCAGTGTCATCGGTTCGATGCTCAGTGGCGCGACAAAACTGTAGCCACGCTGCGCCACCGTGACGATGTAGCGCTGCCCGGCCTGGCCGTCGCCCAGCGCCTTGCGCAGCGCCGCCATGTGCACGCGCAGGTTGCCGTCCTCCACCACGCTTTTGGGCCACACCCGGGCGATCAGTTCCTGCTTGCTCACCACGTTGCCCGCCTGCTCCAGCAGGATCAGCAGAATGTCCACCGCACGCCGCCCAAGGCGCAATGGGCGACCGGCCTCCAGCACCAGGCGTTGGTGCGGGTGGACGCGGTAGGGGCCGAAATGCACGGCCTGGTCGTGGGGGGCACTCATGGGTGGCCGTGCTCTGGAAAAAGGGTCTGGGCAGCATAGGCCACGCGGCTGCAGACCACTAGGCCGCGATCACTTGGGGCTTGTGGCGCAATTGGTGGTTTCGCCAGGTCATCGGGTTGACGCCTTCACTGCGGGTGAACATGTGGCAGAAGTGCGCCTGGTCGCAGAACCCGCACTCCAGGCTGATTTGCGTCAGGCTCAGGGCGGAACCGATGATCAGCTCCTTGGCCCGTTGGATGCGCTGTTGGCGTATCCATTCCTGGGGCGACAGCCCGGTGGTGCACTTGAAAGCACGAGAAAAATGGCTGCGCGACAGCGCACAGGCCTGGGCCAGGTCAGCAATCGCCAGGCTTTCACCGAGGTTGGCGAGGATCAGTTGTTTGGCAATACGCTCGCGCCGGGGGCACAGGCCGCCGGTAGCGGATAAGCGGGGAGCACAGTGCTCAAGTCGGGCCATGACAAATATCCGCAGTCGATGGGAGCGTTCCCGGTGAATGGAGGCAGTGTAGACCGACTCATTCTTGGCGCCGGACCGTCTGGCTGACGAGTTAATCGTTGTTAATTTCGCCAGGTCCAGGGCCGGAAAAGACAGCACAGGCGTGCAATCGCGGCGCCGACGGGCGTGCTTATCTGGCGGCTTGCCAACCGTTTGGATACACGCCATGAACCGTAACGACCTGCGCCGCGTCGACATGAACCTGCTGGTGATTTTCGAAGCGCTGATGTTCGAAAAGAACCTGACCCGTGTGGCCGAAAAGCTGTTCATGGGCCAACCCGCCGTGAGTGCGGCGCTGGGGCGTTTGCGGGACTTGTTCGACGACCCGTTGTTGCTGCGCAACGGGCGGGGCATGGAGCCCACGCCACGTGCCGTGGCGATACTCAAGGAGTTGCAACCGGCCATGGACACTATTTCGGGCGCGGTCAGCCGCGCCAAGGATTTCGACCCTTCTACCAGCTGTGCGGTGTTTCGCATTGGCCTGTCCGATGACGCCGAATTTGGCCTGTTCCCGCCCTTGCTCAGCCAACTGCGCGAAGAGGCACCGGGGATCATCGTGGTGGTGCGTCGGGCCAATTACCTGTTGATGTCGTCGTTGTTGGCCAGTGGCGAGATTTCGGTGGGGGTGAGCTACACCACCGAACTGCCGGCGAATGCCAAGCGCAAGAAACTGCGGGATATACCGTGCAAGGTGTTGCGCGGGGATGATGGCGTGCAGCCGCTGACGTTGGACGACTACTGTTCGCGGCCCCATGCGATGGTGTCGTTTTCGGGGGACCTGAGCGGCAATATCGACCTGGACCTGGCGCGCATTGGCCGGTCGCGGCGGGTGGTGCTGGCGGTGCCGCAGTTCAGTGGGTTAAGGGCGTTGCTGGCGGGGACGCAGATTATTGCGACGGTGCCGGATTACGCGGCGTGTGCGTTGACTGAGGGGACGACGTTGCGGGCGGAGGATCCGCCGTTTGCGATTGATGCGGCGGAGTTGTCGATGGTGTGGAGTGGGGTGCATGACAACGACCCGGCGGAGCGGTGGTTGCGGGGGAGGATTGGGGAGCATATGGCTCGGGTGGTTTGATTGGGGGGCATATCCGTTGCTGCGGTAACGGCTGCTATTGGTTCCGCCCTTACGGCGGGTCACTTTTGGAAAAGAGCCCGGAATGCCGGCCCAGCCAAAAGTAACCAAAAGGGCTCTTGCCCCAACACTCGGTGCCTCGCCTAGGCTCGGCATGCCCGAACGCAGGCTTGAATCCGTGGGCCGCCGCCACGCGCCATCCATGGCGCGGGGCGGCTAACCCGGCATCCCTGCCGGGTTACCCACGGATTCAAGCCTGCGTTCGGCCAGCGTGTTTGACGGGGCGCCTAAGATCAAAATCAAGAGCAACAGCACGGCGGCCTGGTAGCCGACCTGAGTGGTTGGATCAAAAGCGGATACGTGTAGGAGCTGGCTTGCCTGCGATGCAGACACCTCGGTGAGTCAGGTACACCGCGTTGATGCCATCGCAGGCAAGCCAGCTCCCACAGTGGGGCTCCGCGTTCTGCCTGTTTTTTTTGCGCCATCGTTAACGACCATCGCCGCGGTGCGACGATTCGGCATTCCGGCTCTATCAAAAGTGAGCCGCCGTAAGGGCGGAACCAATTTCAGCCATCACCCAAACAACGGATATGGACTCAACCCCCCCACCCAACAAACCGCCCCCCCCAACTCGATGCCTTAGCCAGACAGCCCACAAACAAAAAACCATGGGAATTCTACTGACGCCAAGCTTCAGTAAAGTCCTAGTCGTGCGAGTACGTTGTCTGGCAGCTAGCGCTGGCGCAAGCCTTCTACCATGGGTAACTATTCCATAGAAGGTGTGTACTTATGCAGATTCAAAAAACGCCATTTATTCCACCAATAGTGCCCGCATCTTCTCCTCATACTCCCCCTGTCTCAGTCCCACCCCGAAGTACTGAAACAACACCCGCCACGACGTCGGATGCCGGCGAAACCTCCAAGTTGGATAAGGTCGGCGATCCCAAACTGGAAATTAAAAAAGAGGCCACGTCGCCGAATGGGCTGTATCAAGTAAGTTACTCGGTACCTGCGCCGGGCGCAGGCTTGAGCAATATCACCTTTCCAATCGTTATCAACGAAGGCCTCCAAAGGAAATCGGCCAAGGACGGAGGGGTTTATTACGCGATGCAATTTGACATTAATAATGAAAAGGGCAAACGCTTAGGGGGCGGCTACATCGGGATACAGCCGCGTGGAGATGGCAGGGCACTCATTACGTTTTCTGGATTTGGTCCACATTTTAAAGCGCCGAAAGGAACCTCCGAAGCGGATGGGGGGAAAGGTGGCAGCAACAGCACAATGGTGGATTTCAAGTTCGGCAATAAATACAACCTCACGATAGAGCGAGACCCTGAGAACCCCAAGAGGCTGAGCGGATATATACAGGATGTGACAGACCCTGGTAATCCTGGGCCCAAGCAACATGTAAAAGACCTTGATGTTGATCAGAACGTCGCGTTGTCCGGTAGGAATATCGGTTTTGTCGAGCAGTACGGTGCGAAAATCAACCGTAGTTCTCAGGTTGCGTCGACCCAAGGTAGCTTTTCTGCGCCTTTTACTACCGATGAAAACGGCAAGGCCAAGGTCGGAGACATCAAAGGATTGGGGTTGTATGGCCGGTACAAGAACTCGATAGTTGGCAGTCAAACGGTGATCAAGGAGGCCGGAGCAGGCAAAGAGATAAAGTTTTCTTTCCAGGGTGTAGGTTATGAAAAGAACACCTGATGTGTGACGAGTAGAGGCTGTATGTAAACTTCAAAACTGGGAGACCTCATGCAAATGAAGCCTCCCAGAACGGTTTTGCGAGGCCATGCGCCTCAGCACAGGTGACCAGCACCGAAGCAATGGGCTGTTCCTCATCAGGTTTGAGCCAGCCCATCACATTGGTCACCCATTCTTCCCCCAAATTGGATATTCCTCCCCCAGGCCCCGATGACTAACCTAGCCATCAATCCCCACTGCCTTGGAGTGCCACCATGCAAACCCGCACCGATTTCTACACCGCCTCCCCAGACGCCATGAAAGCCATGCTCGCCCTGGAAGCCGCCACCGGCAAATTGTCCATCGAACTGCCCCTGCTGGAACTGATCCGCCTGCGTGTATCGCAGATCAACGGCTGCGCCTTCTGCCTCGACATGCACACCGCCGACGCCCGCAAAGGCGGCGAAACCGAACGTCGCCTCTACACCCTGTCCGCCTGGCGCGAAACCCCGTTCTTCACCCCGCGTGAACGCGCCGCACTGGCCTGGGCCGAAAGCCTGACCCTGATCAGCCAGACCCACGCCCCGGACGAAGACTTCAATGCCCTGGCCGCCGAATTCAGCGCCCAGGAACAGGTCGACCTGAGCGTAGCCATCGCCACCATCAACAGCTGGAACCGCCTGGCCATCGGCTTTCGCAAAATGCCTAAATAACCCCCTCAAATACGGTGCGAACCTCGGCATCGCTATCGCCCGCAAGCGGGCTCCTACAGTGTGTCGGTGGGGCTAGCAAAAATGTCGAGGTCGCCACGACCTTTGTAGGCGCCGGCTTGCCGGCGATGGCATCAGAAGTTCACCGAAGCACTCAGGCGCGCCGTCAGCGGTGCGCCCTGGAACAGGTAGTCATCGCCCAGGTATTCGCCCGCGTCGCGCCAGTAGCGCTTGTCGAACAAGTTGTCGACGCTCAGGCGAAACACGGTTTCATAGCCATCCACCTTCGTGGTGTAGCGGCTGCCCACATTGACCACCGCGTAATCCCCCACTTCCACATTGCCGGTGCGGTTGGCGTATTTCTTGGCGCTGTATTGCACACCACCCAGCACCGCCAACCCGTTGACCCACGGCAACGCATAGTCGGCATACACACTGGCACGCAGCTTGGGCACGTTGATCGCCTGGTGACCTTCATACTCCGGCGTGCCGCTGCCGGTCACCCGTGCGCGAATCGCGGCCACACTGGTTGCGATCTGCAGGCGGTCGGTGGCCCAGCCGTTGGCCGACAATTCCAGCCCGGTGTTTTTCTGCTCGCCCTGTTGTACGTAGGTGAAGAGACCGGTGCCGTCGGGCTTGGCGTACTGGTAGGCCTGGCGGGTCTGGAACACGGCGGCGGCGAAGCTGATGCGGCGCCAGTCGTATTTCACGCCGGTTTCGATCTGGCGTGAGGTGGTCGGGGCCAAGGTTGTGCTGTTGTTGGTCGCGAACCAGGGGGCGGTGCCGCCCAACGACAAACCTTTGCTGTAGCTGGTGTACAGCGAGATATTTTCCACCGGCTTGTAGATCAACGATGCCTGAGGCAGGAACACGTATTGTTGGGTGTGACGTGTCTGATCGCCCGTGGTGCCATCAAACGCCTTCTCATCCAGGCGCACTTCGCGGCCTCCCACAACGGTCTGCCATTGCTCGTTGAAACGGATGCGATCGGTGACGAACAGGCCATATTGGCGGCTGTCGAGGTTGCGATGGCTGTCGTTCAACGGCTTGTCGGTTGGCGTGAAGCTCGGTGCATCTTCGTTGATATTGCTGCTGCCGATGTACTCGTTGACTGCTTCGCGCTTGTCGACCACCCGGCGAAACGCGCTGGTACCAAAGGTCAGTTCGTGGCCCAGGCCTGCGGTGTCGAACAGCCCGGTCATGGCCGCCTGCACTTCATCGTCCCGGCGTGTGTCGTCGGGGCTGCGGTAGTCGTAGATGTCGTAGTCACCTTCGGGGCTGAAGGTGTTGGCGTTGCAAGTCCCTACGTAATAACAGCCCCACGCAAACGAACTGTAATCATCAATCACCACCTTGCTGCGTGCCGCACTGACACTGCCTTTCCACTGGTCACTGAAACGGTACTCAAACTTGCCGTTGAGGTTCAGCGAGTCGATGCCCACCTGATGGGAGCCGGTCTGGTGGCCAAGCAGTTTTTTCGGCGAGGCGTCATGGGGCACTTCGGTGCCGCCGAGCAGTTGATAGCCCGGCACCGAACGCTGGTTCTTGTTCTGGTATTCGGCGTCCAGTTGCAGCACGGCGTCGGGGCTGATGTTCCAGTCGAAGGCCAGGGACACGAAATCACGCTGGCCGTTGGCGTGTTCCACATAGGAGTTGAGGTCTTCGTGGGCCACGTTGGCGCGCAGGCCGAACTGCTGTTCGCTGCCAAACCAGCCGCCGACGTCGGTGGCCACATAACCGCTGCCCCGGTCGTCGGTGGACACCGTCACCGAGCGCACGTCTTCGGGGCGCTTGGTCACGTAGTTGATCACGCCGCTGGGCTCGGAAATCCCGCTTTGCAGGCCGGCCAGGCCCTTGAGCACTTCCACTTGCTGCTTGTTTTCCAGGGCGACGTTCTGCTCCCCGGTGATGGTACGCCCGTTGATCTTGTAGCTGCTCGCCGCGTTCAGCGAGAAGCCGCGCACCACAAAGTTTTCGTAGTAGCCGATGGGCGCGTAGCTGTCGCCCACCGAGGCGTCGTTGCGCAGCACTTCACTGAGCAGGCGTGCTTGCTGGTCCTTGAGCAGGGCCGCGTTGATCACCGTGATCGAGGCCGGGGTGTCCAGCAGCGGCGCCTCGTCGAAGCCGGCCACCGAGGCAGTTGAGTTGCGATAGCCGGATTCATCCTGGCCCTGGACGTTCACCGCCGGTAATTCCAGTTCTGCGGCGAAGCTGCTGCCGATACCGCCTGTGAGCAGCAAGCCGAGGGCGAAACGTGAGGTGACGACGGGACGAAAACGCAAAACCATGGGGGCAGGGCCTTAAAGCGCAGGGCAGGGGGGCGCATAAACTAGGCATAAGCGTGGTCTTTTACAAGTCTCCCGTAGGCGTCGGCTTGCCGGCGATGAAACCCTTGAATAATGCACTGATTTCAAGGGCGCCATCGCAGGCAAGCCAGCTCCCACAGAGTGAGGGGTGCCGTTCAGGTGGAGCGCTTGAGGGTTTCGCTGGGCAGTTCCTGGAACAGCGCCCGGTAGCTGTTGGAAAACCGCCCCAGGTGCCAGAACGACCAGTTCATCGCCACTTCGGCGACGGTGGTGTCACTGGCACTGAGCAGTTCGCGCCGTGCCCCGTTCAGCCGGCGCAACCTCAACCACTGTGCAGGGCTCATGCCGGTGTAGGTCTTGAAGCCCTGCTGCAGTTGACGCAGCGGCACCCCGGCAATCTGTGCCAGTTCCAGCAGGTTGACGGTTTCATCCGGCGCGTCCGCCGCCCATTCGCCGATGCGCGCCATCAGCCGGCGCTCTTCACTGCGCTTTTGCAATGAACTGCGGTCCAGGCACACACAGGCGTTGTCGAGGATAAACAGGCAGTCGTCCAGCAGTTGCTGGGTGAGGGTGTCGCGGCTGACAGGGTCGATCACCGTGGACAAGCGCGTCAGCGTCCCACTGAGCCAACGGGTGAACAATGCGTTCTGCTGGCAGGTCAGCGGCGCCATGAACAGGCCTTCAAGCTTCGCCACGTCCAGGCCCTGGCGCTGCACGAACTGCGGGCCGAACACCACCGCCACTTCGCGGTAGTTCTCCGGGGTGATCCAGGTGTTGCGGCTTTCGCCATTGAGCATGTACAGCGCGTTGTCGCTGCCGTCGAAACAGAACGCCAGGGCGCCGGGCGGCGCATTGAAATGCTGCTCGACGCGGGTGTTCATGCACTCTTCGTACACCTCCACGCCCTCCAAGTCGAGGTAGCGGATCTGCCCGGCGAAATGCCCCGGGGACATCTGCTGGTACTGCTGCACCCAACCGGGTGTCGCATTGCATTGGGCGGCTACATCACCGGTGGTGAAGGCCTGTACGCGCAAGGCGGTTGCCTGTGTCATGGGTGATCCGTGCGCACTCTATTGGTGCGTTGTGGTGCGTGCAAAGTGGATAGATGCCGTTTGAAGGCCGGCCCAAGATAGACCTCAATGCGCCAGGAGTACAAGCCGGCGTAGCACTCAACCCATGACGAGGTCCTTATGAACGCCCCCTTCGATCAGCTGTCTGCCTGGCTGAAAGAACACAAGATTACCGAAGTCGAATGCGTGATCAGTGATCTGACTGGCATCGCACGCGGCAAGATTGCGCCCACCAACAAGTTCCTGCATGAGCGAGGCATGCGCCTGCCGGAAAGTGTGCTGCTGCAAACGGTGACCGGGGACTTTGTCGACGACGATATCTACTACGACCTGCTGGACCCGGCCGACATCGACATGGTCTGCCGCCCGGTGTCCAACGCGACCTACGTGGTGCCGTGGGCGATCGAGCCCACTGCCATCGTGATCCACGACACCTTCGACAAACAGGGCAACCCCATCGAGCTGTCGCCGCGCAACGTGCTCAAAAAGGTCTTGCAGCTCTACACCGATCAAGGCTGGCAGCCGATTGTCGCGCCGGAAATGGAGTTCTACCTGACCCAGCGCTGCGAAGACCCGGACCTGCCGCTCAAAACCCCGGTAGGCCGCTCCGGCCGCGCCGAAACCGGGCGTCAGTCGTTCTCCATCGATGCTGCCAACGAATTCGATCCGTTGTTCGAAGACGTCTATGACTGGTGTGAAGCCCAGGGCCTGGACCTCGACACGCTGATCCACGAAGACGGCCCGGCGCAGATGGAAATCAACTTCCGCCACGGCGATGCCCTGGACCTGGCCGACCAGATCACCGTGTTCAAGCGCACCCTGCGTGAGGCCGCACTCAAGCACAACGTGGCCGCCACCTTCATGGCCAAGCCGGTGGCCGACGAGCCGGGCAGCGCCATGCACCTGCACCAGAGCGTGGTGGACATTGCCACCGGCAAACCGGTGTTCGTCGACGCCGACGGCAACAAAAGCCAGCTGTTCCTGCACCACATCGGCGGCTTGCAGAAGTACATCCCCAAGCTGTTGCCGATGTTCGCACCCAACGTGAACTCGTTCCGCCGCTTCCTGCCGGACACCTCGGCACCGGTCAACGTGGAGTGGGGCGAAGAGAACCGCACCGTCGGCCTGCGCGTGCCCACTTCCAGCCCCGATGCGATGCGCGTGGAAAACCGCCTGCCGGGCGCCGATGCCAATCCCTACCTGGCCATTGCGGCTAGTCTGCTGTGTGGCTACCTGGGGATGATCGAGCAGATCGAACCGAGTGCGCCGGTGGAAGGTCGCGCCTACGAGCGCCGCAACCTGCGCCTGCCGTTCACCCTCGAAGATGCGTTGGCGCGCATGGAGGACTGCGACACGGTCAAGCGCTACCTGGGCGACAAGTTCGTGCGCGGCTACGTCGCGGTCAAGCGTGCCGAGCATGAAAACTTCAAGCGGGTCATCAGTTCCTGGGAGCGTGAGTTCCTGCTGTTGAGCGTCTAAAAAACCAAAAAAAGGGGTGTCGATATGCGTCTTGTGAAAAAGCTTCTCCCGCTGGCTCTTGTCGCGGCGTTCAGCAGTGCCAGCCAGGCCGCGCAGACGGTAAGCGTCTATAACTGGACCGACTACATCGGCGAGACCACCTTGGCCGACTTCCAGGCCAAGACCGGGATCAAGCCGATCTACGACGTGTTCGACTCCAATGAAACCCTGGAGGGCAAGCTGCTCGCGGGGCGCACCGGCTATGACGTGGTGGTGCCGTCCAACCACTTCCTGGCACGCCAAGTGAAGGCCGGCGCGTTCCTCAAGCTCGATCGCGCGCAGTTGCCCAACTTCAAGAACCTGGACCCCAAGCTGCTCAAGCTGCTGGAAAAGAATGACCCGGGCAACGCCCACTCGGTGCCGTACCTGTGGGGCACCAACGGCATCGGCTACAACGTCGACAAGGTCAAGCAAGTGCTGGGCATCGACCATATCGACTCGTGGGCCGTGTTGTTCGAAACGGAGAACATCAAGAAGCTGAACCAATGCGGCGTGGCGTTCCTCGACTCGGCCGATGAGCTGTTCCCGGCGATCCTCAACTACCAGGGCAAGGACCCGCGCAGCGAGAACCCCGAGGACTACAAGCAGGCCGAAGCCAAGCTGTTGACGCTGCGTCCGTACATCACCTATTTCCATTCTTCCAAGTACATCTCGGACCTGGCCAACGGCGACATCTGCGTGGCCTTCGGCTACTCCGGCGACGTGTTCCAGGCGGCCAACCGCGCCAAGGAAGCCAAGAACGGCGTGAATATCGCCTACTCGATTCCCAAGGAAGGTTCCAACCTGTGGTTCGACCTGTTGGCCATTCCCGCCGATGCCAGCAACCCGAAAGAAGCCCATGCCTTTATCAACTACCTGCTCGACCCCGAGGTGATCGCCAAGGTCAGTGCCTCGGTGGGTTACGCCAACGCCAACCCGGCTGCGAAGGCCTTCATGGACCCGGAACTGGTGAACAACCCCGAGGTGTACCCGTCCCAGGAAGTGCTCGACAAACTCTACATTTCCACCACGCCCACCCCGGCGACCATGCGCCTGATGACCCGCGCCTGGAGCAAAGTGAAGACCAACAAATGATCGCGTCCAACGACCATGCCCATTCCTATTACCGGGCCACGGCCAACGCCATGCCCCAGCGCCTGTCACTGGGGGCCGACCTGAGCGCCGATGTGTGTGTGATCGGCGGCGGGTTCACCGGTGTGAATACCGCCATCGAACTGGCCCAGCGCGGGCTGTCGGTGATCCTGCTGGAGGCCCGGCGCATTGGCTGGGGTGCCAGCGGGCGCAATGGCGGGCAATTGATCCGTGGCATCGGTCATGACGTGTCGGGGTTCGCCAAGTACGTGGGCGAGGAGGGCGTGCGGTACCTGGAGCGGGCCGGGATCGAGTCGGTGGAATTGGTGGGGCAGCGTATACGTGATCATCAGATCGACTGCGACCTGCGCTGGGGCTTCTGCGAGCTGGCGAACACGGCGGCGCAATTCGCTGCGTTCAACGCTGAGCAGGAGCACCTTGCCACCCTGGGCTATGCCCACCAAACCCGCCTGGTCGGCCCGCAGGACATGCCGCAAGTGGTCGGTTCGACGGTGTACGCCGGTGGCCTGGTGGACATGGGCTCCGGGCACCTGCACCCGCTGAACCTGGTGCTGGGCGAGGCCCAGGTGGCCGAGTCCCTTGGCGTGCTGATCTATGAAAACACTGAAGTGCTGGAGCTGATCCATGGCGACAGGGTGCAGGTGCGCTGCGCGGGTGGCACGGTGCGCGCTGACACGCTGGTACTGGCCTGTAATGCCCACCTTGAGGAACTGGAGCCGCGCCTGAGCGGGAAGGTGCTGCCGGCGGGCAGCTACATCATCGCCACCGAGCCGTTGTCAGCGGAACTGGCCAACCAGTTGATCCCGCAGAATCTGGCGCTGTGCGACCAGAAGGTCGGGCTGGATTACTACCGGCTCTCCGCCGACCGCCGTCTGTTGTTCGGCGGCGCCTGCCATTACTCCGGGCGTGATCCGGCGGACATCGCGGCCTACATGCAGCCGAAAATGCTCAAGGTGTTCCCGCAGTTGGCCAATGCCGCCATCGAGTTTCAATGGGGTGGCAAGATTGGCATCACCGCCAACCGCTTTCCCCAGGTCGGGCGGTTGAAGCAGTACCCCAACGTGTTCTACGCCCAGGGCTATTCCGGGCATGGGCTGAACGTGACGCACTGGTGTGCAAAATTGCTGGCCGAAGGGATTCACGCCGGCCACAGCACCGGCCTGGATATCTTCAGCCAGGTGCCGCACATGACCTTCCCAGGTGGCAAGGCCTTGCGCTCGCCGCTGCTGGCGCTGGGCATGCTCTGGTATCGCCTGCGGGAGTTGGTCTAACTGACGCCACAATCCAAATGTGGGAGCGGGCTTGCTCGCGAATGCGGTCAGTCAGTGACATATGCACTGACTGACCCGCCGCATTCGCGAGCAAGCCCGCTCCCACAGTTTTGAACGGCGTCAGGCTTGGGGTTCGGTGAGCACTTTGCGGAAGGTTTCCACCAATGGCCGCAGGTTGATCCGGTGCCAGGCTGCCCACAGCGGGGTGGTGTAGGTCAGCCATGGCAGGTCGCGCAAGACCACGCCGGGCGGTGCGTTGCGGCTCAGGCCTTTTTGCACCATGGCCACGCCCAGCCCCGAGGCCACCAGGCCCAGGGCGGTGAACGGCTCGCTGGCCTCCATGGGAATCTGTGGGGTGAAACCGGCGCGGATGCAGGCGGCTACAAAGTCATCGGTAGGGCTGGCGCCGGGTTTGCGTTGTACGCCGATCCACTGCTGCTCGGCCAGGTGCTCGGGCAGCAGCGGTTGTTGGTGGGCGAGGGGATGGTGCTCGGGCAAGGCCAGCAACATCGGGTCGTCCAATACTTGCAGCGCGGTCAGGTCCGGGTCATCGGCGGCCGGTGGTTCGCCCACCAGTGCAATATCCAGGCTGCGTTGGCGCAGGCCTTCGAGCTGTTCGAGGGAGGGCATGTTGTACAGCTTGATGTGCACGGTCGGGCGGTCGTCACGCAGTACCCGCAAGGCATTGGGCAGCACGCCGGCATGCATGGCGTTCTCGATGTAGCCGATGCACAAGCCGCCTTCTTCACCGCGTCCCAGGCGTTTGCCGAGGGATTCCAGGCGATTGGCATGGGTGAGCAACGCCTTGGTTTCGGCCAGAAAGGTCTGACCATCGCGGGTCAGGCGGATGCGCTGCTGGCTGCGTTCGAACAGGGTCAGGCCCAGGCGTTCTTCGAGCTGGGCGATCTGCCGGCTCAACGGCGATTGGGAGATGTGCAAGCGCTCGGCGGCGCGACCGACGTGTTCTTCTTCGGCGACCACTTCGAAGTAGCGCAGCTGGCGTAGGTCGATCATGTTAGACCTCATGGGACTCAAGTCTGTCGAAGTATGTCTTGGACGGTCAGATCTTGGCAATCTAGGATCTGCTCAACGGTCACCGCGACCACGAACCGATTGAGGATTCACCATGAGCTTGAGAGACAAACTGCCCGGCCCACTGGGCTTTGGCACCGCACCACTGGGCAACATGTTCCGCGCCATTCCCGAGGACGAGGCCCAGGCCACCGTCGAGGCGGCCTGGAACCAAGGCGTGCGTTACTTCGACACCGCGCCGTTCTACGGCTCGGGCCTTTCCGAGATCCGCCTGGGCCAGGCCCTGGCGCAGTACAACCGCGACGACTTCGTGCTCAGTACCAAAGTGGGCCGGGTGATTCTCGATGAAGTCGAAGAAAGCACTCGCGACCTCGGCGAAAAGAGCGGCGTGTTTGAACACGGCCGCCCCAACAAGATGCTCAACGACTACAGCGCCGACGCCACGCTGCGCTCGATTGAAGACAGCCTGAACCGCCTGAAAACTGATCGCCTGGACATCGTGTGGATCCACGACATCGCCCAGGACTTCTACGGCGACCAATGGCTGGAGTACTTCAACCAGGCCCGTACCGGCGCCTTCAAGGTGCTGACCCGCTTGCGTGAAGAGGGCGTGATCAAGGCCTGGGGCCTGGGCGTCAACCGCGTCGAACCGTGCGAATTGACCCTGGACCTGAGCGAGGCACAGCCTGATGGTTTTCTGTTGGCCGGCCGCTACACCTTGCTGGACCACGACCGCGCCCTGCAACGCCTGATGGACGCTGCCTTGGCACAGAACGTCGAGTTTGTGGTCGGCGGCCCTTACAGCTCGGGCATCCTGGCCGGCGGCGCGCACTTCGAATACCAGAAAGCCAGCCCGGCGATCATCAGTAAAGTCGAGCAGATCAAGGCGATTGCCCAGGCCTTCGGCGTCAGCGTGAAAGCCGCTGCGCTGCAATTCTCCCTGGCGCATCCGGCCGTGGCTGCTGTAATTCCGGGTGCCAGTCGTCCGGGGCGAATTGCCGAAGACGTCGCGGCGTTGTCAGAAACCATTCCGGCAGCCTTCTGGCTGGCCCTGCGCGACGCCCGATTGATTTCGGACCGCGCACCTCTGCCGCTCTAACTCAAGGAATCTTGCGATGAACATTGATGTAAGTGGAAAGGTTGCCATTGTCAGCGGCAGCACCGCCGGGATCGGCCTGGGTATCAGCCAGGCCCTGGCGCAGTCCGGCGCAACCGTGGTAGTGATCGGGCGTGAAAAGGGCAAGGTCGACGAGGCCCTCGCAAGTATCCGCCAGGCGGTACCGGGCGCCGACCTGCGTGGCCTGGTGGCCGACCTGGGCACGGCCGAGGGCGCGCAAACGCTGTTCGCCGCCGAACCTCGCGCCGACATCCTGGTCAACAACCTGGGCATCTTCAACGATGTGGACTTCTTCGAGGCGCCCGACAGTGAGTGGACGCGCTTCTATGAGGTCAATGTGATCTCCGGCGTGCGCCTGGCGCGGCACTATGTGCCGGGCATGGTCGAACAGGGCTGGGGGCGGGTGATTTTCCTGTCCTCGGAGTCCGGCGTGGCGACCCCGGCCGACATGATCAACTACGGCGTGACCAAGAGCGCCAACCTGGCGGTGTCCCACGGCCTGGCCAAGCGCTTGGCCGGTACTGGGGTGACAGTCAATGCGGTGCTGCCGGGGCCGACGTTCACCGATGGCCTGGAGCATATGCTCAAGGACGCCACCGCCAAGTCGGGGCGCAGTGCGCGGGACGAGGCCGACGTGTTTGTGCGCCAGGCGCGCCCTACGTCGATCATCCAGCGTGCGGCCAATGTGGATGAAGTGGCGAACCTGGTGGCGTACATTGCCTCACCGCTGTCTTCGGCAACCACAGGCGCGGCATTGCGGGTCGACGGTGGTGTTGTCGACAGCATGGCGATCTGAATTCTTTTAATGGTGTGGAGTATTTATTGTGGCAACAGCCTCTTCTGTAATCGAAGTACCCGTATCGGCCGATCAGGTCTGGCAATTGGTGGGTGGTTTCAACGCGCTGCCGGACTGGCTGCCGTTCATCGTCAAGAGCGAGCCAAGTGACGGCGGCCGCGTACGCCATTTGCAAACCGCTGACGGCGGGGTGGTGGTCGAACGCTTGCAGACGTTTGACAACGTGGCTCGCACCTACAGCTACACCATCGAGCAATCGCCGTTCCCGGTGAGCGCGTACCTGGCGACCTTGCAGGTTGAGGCCTTGACCGATGCGTCGGCCAAGGTGACCTGGTCCGGCGTATTCACCCCGGTAGCGGGCACCACCGATGCGGCGGTCGAAGAGTTGTTTGCCGGCGTCTACAGCGGCGGCCTTGAGGCCCTGCGCGCCAACTTCTAACCCGACTCGCTAGACAACACAAATCCAATGTGGGAGCTGGCTTGCCTGCGAAAGCTGTGTATCAGTCA
This sequence comes from Pseudomonas sp. BIGb0164, assembly GCF_024810135.1. Taxonomy (NCBI): domain Bacteria; kingdom Pseudomonadati; phylum Pseudomonadota; class Gammaproteobacteria; order Pseudomonadales; family Pseudomonadaceae; genus Pseudomonas; species Pseudomonas sp. BIGb0164. The sequence goes on from NZ_JANUEA010000013.1 coordinate 62,068, forward strand.
CCGGAATGATTGACTGATCCACCGCTATCGCAGGCAAGCCAGCTCCCACAGAGTTGTGTGGTGCTCGTGTTATTCGGGCATGAGTTGTTGGCGGCACTCGAGAATCAGGCGGGCACCGCCTTGCTCGCTGGTGCCCACCTCCAACTTGAACCCATGCAAGTTGATGATCGCCGCCACAATCGACAAGCCCAACCCGAAACCGCCTTGCTGGTCGCTTTCATCCACGCGATAGAAGCGCTGGAACACCGCATCGCGTTCCGCCACCGGTATGCCGGGGCCGGAGTCGTGCACTTCGATGCGCGTGCTGCCCGCATCATTGACCCCGCGCAGAATCACCTCGCCGCCGGGTGGGGAGAACTTGATCGAGTTGCTCAGCAGGTTGGCCAGGGCTTCGAACAACAGGGCGCGGTCGCCGGTGATCCACGGCAGGGACTCCGGCGCCTCAAGCCGCAGCTGCAATTCACCTTCTTCGGCCAGCGGCAGGTAGAAGTCGTGCAGTTCGCGCAACAGCGGCAACGGGTCCATCACCAGGAAGCCTGAACGGCGCTGGTGGTCTTCCAGCTCCGAGATGCGCAACAGCCCGCGAAAGCGCGCCATCAGGGTGTCGGTTTCGGCAATGGCGTCATCGAGTTTTACCGCGTAGCCCGAGTCTTGTTCAGCTTCCTGCTTGATGCGGTATAACTGCGCCCGCAGGCGTGTCAGCGGCGTGCGCAGGTCGTGGGCGATGTTGTCGCACACGCCTTTGACCTCGTTCATCAGCTTCTCGATGCGGTCGAGCATGGCGTTGACGATGGCCGCCAGCATGTCCAGCTCATCACGTCGGTTCGACAGCGGCAGGCGATGGGTGAGGTCGCCTGCCACGATGGCCTCGGCACTCGCCTGGATCCCACGGATACGCCGCAGCGGGCGGCGGCGCAACAGATGCCAGCCGGCCGCACCGGGGATGATGGTCAGGGACAACGCCCACAACAGCGCATGCCAGATGATCCGGGTCACGCCGAATAGCGAACCGTTGGCCCGCACCAGCACCAGCCAGCGGCCGTCTTCGGTGTGGGTGGCCACGGCGTCGCAGCTGTCCTTGGGCAGTTTCGGGTCGTCGGAGTCGACGCAATTGGCCAGGGCGTGGATCTTGCCGTCCAGCGGCAGGTCCGGCGGCACGGCACGAATCGGCCCGCTCAAGGGGCGGAACTGTTCATCGAACAGGCCGTAGGCATCCACGCCCTTCATGTCGAAGGTCATGCTGGTGGTCAGCGCTTCGACCAGCTCTTCGCCGTCGAAACGCTGGAACAGGTGCTGGCGCTGCATCAGGGAGTGGCGCGACAGGTCGCCCAGGTAACCCGACACTTCGTAGTACAGCACCCCCATGAGGATGCAGCTCCACGCCACGAACAACGAACTGTAGAGCGCCAGCAAGCGGCTGCTGGAAGAACGCCAGCCCTTAGAGGGGTTCAGCAATGACATAGCCGGAGCCTCGTACCGTGCGGATCAGCGGCGTGAGGCCCGGTGGATCGATTTTCTTGCGCAGGCGACCGATGTGCACGTCGATCAGGTTGGTGCCCGGGTCGAAGTGGTAGCCCCAGACTTCCTCGAAAATCATCATTCGCGACAGGATCTGGCCGGTGTTGCGCATCAGGAATTCGAGCAATTTGTACTCGGTGGGCAGCAGGCTCAGGGGTTGCTCGGCGCGGCTGGCTTCGCGGCTGATCAGGTTCAGTTCCAGGTCGGCCACGCGCAGGGCGGTCTCGAACTCCTTCACCGTGCTTTTGCGGCGCAGCAGCACTTCAACGCGGGCCGCCATTTCGTCGGAGGCGAACGGCTTGGTCAGGTAGTCGTCGCCCCCGGCTCGCAGGCCACGGACCCGCTCGTCGACATCGGAGAGGGCGCTGATCATCAAGATCGGCGTCGACACCCCGATGGTGCGCAGGGTGGTCACGATGGCCAGGCCATCGAGTTCCGGCAGCATACGGTCGAGGGTAATCAGATCGTAATCACCACTGACAGCACGGACCAGGCCTTCGCGGCCGTTGTCCACCCAATCCACATCCAGTCCATGGCTACTCAGCTCGGCGACGATCTCGCGGGCTGTTACGGCGTCATCCTCGATTGTCAAAATACGGGTCATAGGATTACCTGGTGAGCGGTTCACACGACAGAAGTGGGGCCATTTTGCCAAGAAATGCCTGAACGCTTCCTAAATTAAACTTCATCTTGGCAAAACCGACACATTTTCATGTTGCAGGCCGGCAGGAAACCCAGCCACCGATAACAGAACCCACCCTACAATCCCGTAGGAGCCGGCTTGCCGGCGATGAGGCCCCTGAGCCTTGCGCTGTGGCAGAGGCCGCGATCGCCGGCAAGCCGGCTCCCTACAGGGGGGGCGGGAGTGCATAACGCCCGCCGCAATCGATCAGTTCTTGCAAGTTGCACGGTCCTAGGAAGTTCAAGTTATTTAACGCATTGAAAAACAAGACATTTTATTTTTGCGACGACTGGCATGGTGCCTGCACTGTCTCTTTTGAGACTTGTAACACTATTTTTCTGCCTGGAGTACAACAACAATGATCACATCCTCATCCACGCTGCAAGAGTCGAGCACGCGCTCCGGGGTTTCCTGGGGGGCGATCTTTGCCGGGGCCGCTGCGGCGGCGGCACTGTCCCTGATCCTCGTATTGCTGGGCTTTGGCCTGGGTTTCTCGGCGGTGTCGCCGTGGGCCGACAGCGGTATGAGCGCCAAGGGGCTTGGCATTTCCACGATAGTCTGGCTGGCCTTCACCCAGATTGTCGCGTCGGGCCTGGGCGGCTACATCGCCGGCCGGTTACGCGTGAAGTGGGCCAATATGCACGGCGATGAGGTGTACTTTCGCGACACCGCCCACGGTTTCCTGGCCTGGGCCGTGGCCACGCTGGTGACCGCGATGCTGGTGGTCGGCTCCCTCAGCAGTGTGGTCGGTGGCGGCGTGAAAGCCGGTGCGAGTGTGGCTTCGGGCGCAGCTCAAGCCGTCGGCAGTGCCGCCCAAGGGGTGAAAGGCGATGACTTCGGCTACTACGTCGACAGCCTGTTCCGCGACGACCGCCCGGTTGCCGTCAGCGATGACGCGGCCCACGGCGTGGTCGCGCGCATCTTCACCCGTACCCTCGCCAACGACGGCCAACTGGCCCCAGAGGATCGCGCCTACCTGGCCCAGTTGATCAGCCAGCGCACCAACCTCAGCCAGGCCGACGCCGAAGCGCGTATCGACAAAGTCTATGGCGACGCCCGCAAAGCCGTGGAAGACGCCAAGCTCAAAGCCAAGCAGGCTGCTGATACCGCTGCAAAAGTCGCCGCCTATACCTCGCTGTGGACCTTCATTTCCCTGCTAATCGGTGCGTTCTTTGCCAGCTTCGCGGCCACCTACGGCGGTCGCCGCCGTGATGCCGTGGTGTATGTCGAAACCGAACACTTCGTACGTTAATTCAAGGAGAACGTCATGCGCTCATTACTGTTGTGGTTCCTCGGTGTGCCTATCCCGGTCATCATCCTGATCGCGATCTTCATGCACTGATCCCGAGCCTGGCTCGGTCCCCTGTGGGAGCGGGCTTGCTCGCGAATGCGGTGTGTCAGCGACTGATGAGTTGGCTGACACGGCGCTTTCGCGAGCAAGCCCGCTCCCACATTTGTTAATGGCGGCTTAACACGTGCTTGGCTAGACTCGCGCCCCATGAGCCGCCTTCTACGTGTCATCCTCGTCATGCTGCTGAGTCTCACGCTTCCCCTCACCGGGATGGCGGGTGTGCCGTCGAGCACCGAGCCTTGCCCGATGAAGATGAGCGACATGCGCCTGATGAGCGACATGTCTCCCGACTGCTGCCAGAGCGGCGTCGACCACGGCAAGGCGTGCAAACCCGGCCAGGAATGCAAGACCGGCGGCCTGTTGCAATTGTCGATGCCGGTGCTCAAGGCGCCGTTGACCCTGGCCCATCCCCTGGCCGCAAACTTCGCCTCGGACTTCATCCCCGACCGCACGCCGTCCGGCGTCTGGCGCCCACCCCGTACCTGATTCCTGTTGACCTCAAGCCTCATTCCGCTTTCGGGATGACCTTGCTGTGGGCCGCATAACGCGGCGCGCAGTGGAACAGATCAGGAATCTTCACCATGAATGCCCTCTACCTGCGCGCCCTGATGATGGGCGTGCTGGCGTGGCCGGCGTTGGCGAGCGCGCTGACCCTGGATGACGCCCTGCGCCTGGCGCAAAACAACGCGCCGTCGTTGACGGCCGAGTCGGCCAAGCTGCACGCCGCGACCCAGGCGGCGATCCCGGCCGGCGAGTTACCCGACCCCAAGCTGGTGGTTGGCCTGCAGAACTTCCCCATCGGCGGGCCCAATCGCGGCACGTTGTATGGCGATGACATGACCCAACAGATGATCGGCATCCAACAGCAGGTGCCCAGCCGTGACAAGCGCAAGGCACGGGTCGAGCTGGCCGATGCCACCGTCGAACGCACGGCGGCCGAAGGGCGGATCGAACGCCTGAACGTGCGCCAGGCCACCGCCCAGGCGTGGATTCGCGCCTATGCGGTGGAGCAAAAACAAGCGCTGTTCCCGGCGTTCTACCAGCAGAACCGCCTGCTGCAAGACAGCGTAAGGGCGCAATTGGCGGGTGGGCGTGGCCAGGCGTCCGATGCGGTGATTCCCCGGCAGGAAGCCGCCGACCTGAACGGGCGCGAAGACGAGCTGACCGAGCAACGTGCCCAAGCCCGTGCAGCCCTCAAGCGCTGGATCGGCCCGGCCGCCAATGAAGCCCCCAGCGGTGCGTTGCCCAACTGGACGCTCGACAGCCACGGCCTTAGCCACAACCTGCACCAACACCCTGAGCTGCAAGCCTACGCGCCGCGTACCCGCGAGGCCCAAGCGCGGTTGCAGGAAGCCAAGGCGCAAAAGACGTCGGATTGGAGTTGGGAAGTCGATTACGGCCATCGCGGCCGTGAGTTCGGTGACATGGTCAACGTGCAGTTTACCTTTGACCTGCCGATTTTTCCTGGCCGCCGCCAGAACCCTGGCATCGCTGCCAAGCAGGCTGAATTGGACCAGCTGGATGCCGAGCGTGAAGCCGCCACCCGTGAGCATGTGCAGAGGCTCGATGACGACCTGGCGCAATACCAGCGCCTGGACCGGGCGGTGCAACGCAGCCAGGACAGCCTGGTGCCGCTGGCCGAGGAAAAGGTGCGCCTGAGCCTGGCCGGTTACCGGGCGGGCAAGGCTGACCTGATGAGCGTGGTCGGCGCCCGCCGTGAGTTGGTCGAAGCCCGTTTCAAACAGATTGATGCCTTGGAACAACGCGCCCTGGTCGGCGCCCAGCTGTATTTCGCCTATGGGGAACCTGCCAATGAATAATCGAATCGTGGCTGCGCTAGTGCTGCTGGGGCTGGGCGCAGGTTATGGGGTGGCACAGCTGCATCCCACCGCTTCGGCACCGGCTAAAGACGACAAAAAGGCGCTGTATTGGTACGACCCGATGTACCCGCAACAGCAATTCGACAAGCCCGGCAAGTCGCCCTTCATGGACATGCAACTGGTGCCGCGCTACGCCGACGGTGGCGCAGCGGCGGCAACGCCGGCGGTGCAGATCGACCCGCGTCTGGCCCAGAACATCGGGGTGCGCCTGGCGCCGGTGACCCGGGGTGTACTCACCACCACGCTGGACGTATCGGGCACCCTGGCGTTCAACGACCGTGACGTGGCGGTGCTGCAGGCGCGGGCGGCGGGGTTTGTCGAGCGTGTGTACGCCCGGGCGCCGGGGGACGTGCTCAAGGCCGGGGCGCCGTTGGCGGACATTCTGGTACCCGAATGGGCAGCCGCCCAGGAGGAGTTCCTGGCACTGCGCCGCAGCGGTGAGGGCAGCCTGATCGGCGCGGCTCGCCAACGCCTGCGGCTGAGTGGCATGCCGGCGACGTTGATCGCGCAGATGGAACGCAGCGGCCAAGTGCAGTCGGTGTTGACCGTCAGCAGCCCGTTGAATGGCGCGCTGCAGACCCTGGAGGTGCGCGAGGGCATGACGGTCGCGGCGGGGCAGACCCTGGCGCGTTTCAATGGCTTGGATCACGTGTGGTTGCAGGTCGCTGTGCCCGAAGCCCAGGGCGCTGCCTTGCACGTGGGGCAAAGCGTGCAGAGCCGCTTTGTCGGTTTGCCGGGCAAAACGCTTACCGGCACGGTCAGTGCGATCCTGCCGGCCGCAGCTCTGGACAGCCGCACCCTGCAGGTTCGCGTCGAGCTGCCCAACCCCGACGGTACCTTGCGCCCCGGCATGACGGCCCAGGTCAGCCTGGCGCAAAGTAGCGCGCAACCGGTGCTGCAGGTGCCCAGCGAAGCGTTGATCCGCACCGGCAAGCGGGTGCTGGTGATGCTGGCCGAGGAGGGTGGTCATTACCGGCCCGTCGAGGTGCACGTGGGGGCTGAAAGCCAGGACCAGACCGCAGTCGTCAGCGGCTTGCAGGAAGGCCAGCAGGTGGTCGCCTCCGGGCAGTTCCTGCTCGATTCGGAGGCCAGTCTCAAGGGCATCACCGTGACCCCCGCCGAAGCCGCGATGAACATGCAGCCGGGAGCCCAGCCATGATTGCCTTGTTGATTCGCTGGTCGGTGGCCAACCGCTTCCTGGTGTTGCTCGCCACGCTGTTCATCACCGCGTGGGGCATCTGGTCGGTGCAGAACACCCCGGTGGACGCCTTGCCGGACCTCTCGGATGTGCAGGTGATTATCCGCACGCCGTACCCGGGCCAGGCGCCGCAGATTGTCGAGAACCAGGTCACGTACCCGATGACCACCACCATGCTCTCAGTGCCGGGGGCCAAGACCGTGCGCGGTTTTTCGTTCTTTGGCGACAGCTACGTGTACGTGTTGTTTGATGAAGGCACCGACCTGTACTGGGCGCGCTCGCGGGTGCTGGAATACCTCAGCCAGTTGCAGGCGCGCCTGCCGGCGTCGGCCAAACCCTCGCTGGGGCCTGACGCCACGGGGGTGGGATGGATCTACCAGTACGCCTTGGTAGATCGCACCGGCCAGCATGACCTGGCGCAATTGCGCGCCTTGCAGGACTGGTTCCTCAAGTTCGAGCTCAAGACCCTGCCCAACGTGGCGGAAGTCGCGACCATCGGCGGCCAGGTCAAGCAGTACCAAGTGCAGCTCGACCCGCTGGCGCTGGCCAGTCGCGGGATCACCCAGGCGCAGGTCAAGGAAGCCATCGACAAGGCCAACCAGGAAACCGGTGGTTCGGTGCTCAACCTGGGCGAGTCTGAATACGTGGTGCGGGCCTCCGGCTACCTGAAAAGCCTGGCTGACTTCCGCGCCATTCCGTTACGCCTGGACGCGAACAACGTGCCAGTCACCCTCGGCGATGTGGCGAACATCCAGTTGGGCCCGGACCTGCGTCGGGGTATCAGTGAGTTGGACGGCGAGGGCGAGGCGGTGGGCAGTGTGGTGATCCTGCGCAGCGGCAAGAACGCGCGGGAAGCCATCGCGGCGGTCAAGGTCAAGCTCGACCAGCTCAAAGCCAGCCTGCCGCCCGGCGTGGAGATCGTCACCACGTATGATCGCAGCAAGCTCATCGACCGCGCCGTGGACAACCTCAGCCACAAACTGCTGGAAGAATTCCTGGTGGTGGCGCTGGTGTGCGGGATTTTCCTGTGGCACTTGCGCTCATCCCTGGTGGCGATCATCTCGTTGCCGGTGGGGGTGCTGATCGCCTTTATCGTCATGCGTTTCCAAGGCATCAACGCCAATCTGATGTCCCTGGGCGGCATCGCGATTGCCATCGGGGCGATGGTGGACGCGGCGGTGGTGATGATCGAGAACGCCCATAAGAAAATCGAAGCCTGGCACCACGCCAATCCCGGACGGGACCTGAAAGGTGAAGCGCATTGGAAGGTAATGACGGAGGCGGCGGTGGAGGTTGGCCCGGCGCTGTTTTTCTGCCTGTTGATCATCACCTTGTCGTTCATTCCGGTGTTTACCTTGCAGGCTCAGGAAGGCCGCCTGTTCGGCCCGCTGGCCTACACCAAGACCTACGCCATGGCGGCGGCCGCCGGTTTGTCGGTGACCTTGATCCCGGTGCTGATGGGCTACTGGATTCGTGGGCGCATTCCCGATGAGCAGCGCAACCCGCTCAATCGTGGCCTGATCAAGCTCTATCAACCGGCCCTGGACGCTGTGCTGCGTTGGCCACGCATGACCTTGCTGGTGGCGTTGCTGATGGTCGCCAGTGCGCTGTGGCCGATGTCGAAGCTGGGCGGGGAATTCCTGCCCCCGCTGGACGAGGGCGACTTGTTGTACATGCCGTCTGCGTTGCCGGGCTTGTCCACGCAAACGGCGGGCGAGTTGCTGCAACGCACCGACCGGCTGATCAAGACCGTGCCCGAAGTCGCCCACGTGTTCGGCAAGGCCGGGCGCGCCGAAACCGCCACCGACCCGGCGCCGCTGGAGATGTTCGAGACCACCATCGAGTTCAAGCCCAGGGACCAATGGCGCCCCGGCATGACCCCGGATGCGCTGGTCAAGGAGCTGGACCGTGTGGTGCAGGTGCCGGGCCTGACCAACATCTGGATCCCGCCGATCCGCAACCGTATCGACATGCTCGCCACCGGGGTCAAGAGCCCGATTGGCGTGAAAGTCGCGGGCAGCAACCTGATGCAGATCGACGCCGTGACCCAGGCCGTGGAAAAGGTCGCCAAAGGCGTGCCGGGGGTGAGTTCGGCGCTGGCTGAACGCTTGACCGGCGGGCGTTACATCGACGTGGACATTGACCGTGCCGCTGCCGCGCAATATGGGCTGAACATCGCCGATGTGCAGTCGATTGTGTCGGGGGCGGTGGGCGGCGAGACCATCGGCGAGACCGTGGAAGGCCTGGCGCGTTTCCCGATCAGCCTGCGTTACCCCAAGGAATGGCGCGACTCGGTGCAGGCGCTGCGGGACCTGCCGGTGTACACACCGAAGGGCAGCCAGATCACCCTGGGCACGGTGGCAAAAATCCAGGTCAACGATGGCCCGCCGATGCTCAAGAGTGAAAACGCGCGGCCTTCGGGCTGGGTGTACATCGACGTGCGTGATCGTGACTTGGCCTCGGTGGTGAAAGACCTACGCACGGCTATCAACGCGCAGGTGCATTTGCAACCGGGGATGAGCTTGAGTTACTCGGGGCAGTTCGAGTTCCTGGAGCGCGCCAATCAGCGTTTGAAGCTGGTTGTGCCGGCCACGCTGCTGATCATTTTTGTACTGCTGTACCTGACCTTTCGCCGGGTGGAGGAAGCGCTGTTGATTCTGGCGACGCTGCCGTTTGCCCTGACGGGCGGTGTGTGGTTGCTCTACTGGCTGGGTTTCAACCTGTCGGTGGCCACGGGCGTGGGGTTTATCGCGTTGGCGGGGGTGTCGGCGGAGTTTGGCGTGATCATGCTGCTGTACCTGAAAAACGCCTGGGCCGAACGCAAGGACGGCAACCTGTTGGCCGCCCTCAGCGAAGGCGCGGTGCTGCGGGTGCGGCCCAAGGCGATGACGGTGGCGGTGATCATCGCCGGGCTGTTGCCGATTTTGCTGGGCGGCGGTACGGGCAGTGAGGTGATGAGCCGCATTGCGGCGCCGATGATTGGCGGGATGCTCACGGCGCCGTTGCTGTCGCTGTTCGTCATCCCGGCGGCGTACTACCTGATGCGTAAAGCCAAACACTGACCCAAAAATGTGGGAGCTGGCAAGCCAGCTCCTACAGGGGGCGTGGTGCGACAGGCGTCAGTCGTCGAACCCAACCTGTTCGTGGATTTCGTCCACCTTCAGTTCCAGGCGGTAGGCCACGGCGATGAACAGCGCCTGGCACAGGCACAAGGTGGCGCTCAACGAGCGGAAGGCAAACGAGGAACCTTCGTTCACCAGCAGCACCGCGTTCGCCCGCTTGGCCAGGGGCGACAGGTTGCTGTCGGTGATGATCAGGGTCTTGGCCTGGTGATGCTGGGCGATGCGCAGGCAGTGCTGGGTCTCTTTGCCGTAGGGCGTGAAGCTGATGGCGATCACCAGGTCGTTGGCGCGCACGCTGCGCATCTGCTCGCGGTAGCTGCCGCCCAGGCCCGAGATCAGGTGGATGCGCTTGTTGGTGTGCTGCAGGTTGTAGACCAGGTAATCGGCCACCGCGAAGGACCGGCGCACGCCGACCACGTAGATGTTGTCGGCATTGACCACCAGGTCCACGGCTTTTTCGAAGGCCGCATCATCCAGTTCCAGCCCCAGGCGCTCGATGCCGGACAGGGTGGCGTTCACACATTCCCGCGCCAGGTCGCCGCCGCTGGCTTTCTGCGACTTGTTGGCGATCATGCTGCGGATGCGCTGCTGGTAGTTCTGCACCGGCGTGGTCTTGTGGGTGTAGGCCTCGCGAAACAGCGCCTGCATTTCGCTGAAACCACTGAAGCCGAACCGCTGGGAGAACCGCACGATGGCAGATGGGTGCACCTCGCATTCGCGGGCGATGTCGCTGATGCGGTCGACCATGATCCGGTCGCTCTGCTGGCTCATGTAGCTGGCGATGCGCTTGAGCTGGCGCGGCAGGCTTTCGTATTCGTCGGTGATCAGCTGCAACAGGCGCTCGGCATTGATCGGAGGGCTGGCGATGGTTCCTTCCAGGGTGGTCTCGTGATCGGTGCTGGACATGGGCAATCCTTCTGGCTTGTTCGTCTGATGCGCTGATGGGTGGCGCAAGTCTACAGGGTAGGCGCAAAAAAATACCCCGGCATCACGGCGTGCCTGGCCTGCTGAATCGATGCAGTGTCGGGGCAGAGCCTTCAAGGTGGCGTATTGGAAAAAATATTCCACTAAAAATAATTATGGAATAAATATTGATTGCCGTCGCCGGACGTTCTAGTCTGCTCCCACCAAGAGCGTTTGCCGTCGCCACGGCGGCACAACGCAGGCTGATAAAAATAACAGGAGCCAGCATGGGCCAGACTCGTTTTGCCAGTGGGCGTCAATTGGATCTGATTTGCCTCGGGCGCCTGGGCGTCGACCTCTACGCACAGCAAGTGGGTGCGCGGCTTGAGGACGTGTCCAGCTTCGCCAAGTACCTCGGCGGGTCCTCCGCCAACATTGCCTTCGGCACTGCGCGGCTGGGGCTCAAGTCGGCCATGCTGAGCCGGGTGGGCGACGACCACATGGGGCGCTTCCTGGTGGAATCCCTGGCCCGCGAAGGCTGCGATGTCAGCGGCATCAAGGTCGACCCGGAGCGCCTCACCGCCCTGGTGCTGCTGGGCCTCAAGGACCGCGAAACCTTCCCCCTGGTGTTCTACCGCGAAAACTGCGCCGACATGGCCCTGCGCGCCGAAGACATCAGCGAAGCCTTCATCGCTTCCAGCAAAGCCCTGTTGATCACCGGCACGCATTTCTCCACCGAGGGCGTGTACAAGGCCAGCATCCAGGCGCTGGATTACGCCGCCAAGCACAACGTCAAGCGCGTGCTCGATATCGACTACCGCCCGGTGCTGTGGGGCCTGGCGGGCAAGGCCGACGGCGAGACGCGCTTTGTTGCGGACCAGAATGTCAGCCAGCACGTGCAAAACATCCTGCCGCGCTTTGACCTGATCGTCGGTACCGAAGAAGAATTTTTGATCGCCGGTGGCAGCGAAGACCTGCTCACCGCCTTGCGTACCGTGCGCTCGCTGAGCCCGGCCACGCTGGTGGTCAAGCTCGGCCCGCAGGGTTGCACGGTGATTCACGGCGCGATCCCGGCACGCCTGGAAGACGGCGCGATCTACCCCGGCGTGCGCGTCGAGGTGCTCAATGTGCTCGGCGCGGGCGATGCCTTTATGTCGGGCTTCCTCAGCGGCTGGATCAAAGATGCCAGTGATGAGCGCTGCAGCCAGTTGGCCAACGCCTGTGGCGGCCTGGTGGTGTCGCGCCACGCCTGTGCACCGGCCATGCCGACCCCCGCTGAACTGGACTACCTGTTCAACAGCCCGGTGCCGATCACCCGGCCCGACCAGGACGTGACCCTGCAACGCCTGCACCGGGTGACGGTGCCGCGCAAAGCCTGGAAGCAGTTGTTCGTGTTTGCCTTCGACCATCGCTGGCAACTGGTGGACCTGGCACAGAAGGGCGGCCAGGACCCGGCGCGCATCAGCGATGCCAAGCAACTGTTTATCCAGGCCATCGAACGCGTCGAGAAAAAACTCGCCGAGCAAGGCGTGGAAGCTGACGTGGGCCTGCTGGCCGACCAGCGCTTCGGCCAGGACGCGCTCAACGCCGCCAGCGGTCGTGGCTGGTGGATCGCGCGCCCGGTGGAGGTGCAGAACTCTCGGCCCCTGGCGTTCGAACACGGCCGCTCGGTGGGCAGCAACCTGATCGCCTGGCCGCAAGAACAGATCATCAAGTGCCTGGTGCAATTCCACCCCGACGACGAACCCATGCTGCGCCTGGAGCAGGAAGCCCAACTCAAGGCGGTGTACGAGGCGTCAATAGTCAGTGGCCATGAGCTGCTGCTGGAAGTCATCCCGCCCAAGGATCACCCGTCTACTTATCCCGACGTGCTCTACCGCAGCCTCAAGCGCCTGTACAACCTGGGCATCTACCCGGCGTGGTGGAAGATCGAAGCGCAGTCGGCTGAAGACTGGAAAAAACTCGACGAGTTGATCCAGGAACGCGACCCGTACTGCCGAGGCGTGGTGCTGCTGGGCCTGAATGCATCGGCCGAATGCCTCGCCGAGGGCTTCCAACAGGCCGCCCAGAGCACCACCTGCCGAGGGTTTGCCGTAGGCCGCACGATCTTCCAGGAGCCGAGCCGCGCGTGGCTGGCGGGGGAGATTGATGACGAGACGCTGATCCAGCAGGTGCAGGCCACCTTCGAACAGCTTATTAACGCCTGGCGCCAAGCGCGGGACTGAAAATGCTCTCAATCTGAAATGCAATCCAATGTGGGAGCTGGCTTGTCGGGTCGCCGCACCGCTGCGATGCAGACGACTCGGTCCATCAGACATACCGAGTTGATGCCATCGCAGGCAAGCCAGCTCCCACAGAAGCCAGATCTCAGTGATATCTGAAAACAATAAAAGGTGCAGCCATGCCCGCAATCCGAATTGGCATCAACCCGATCTCCTGGAGCAACGACGACCTGCCGGCCCTGGGCGGCGAGACGCCCCTGAGCACTGCCTTGAGCGAGGGCAAGGACATCGGCTACGAAGGTTTTGAACTCAATGGCAAGTTCCCCAAGGACGCCAAGGGCGTGGGCGATGTGTTGCGCCCCTATGACCTGGCCCTTGTCTCCGGCTGGTACTCCAGCCGCCTGGCGCGTCGCTCGGTGGCCGAAGAAATCGAAGCCATCGCCGGGCATGTCGAGCTGCTCAAACAGAACGGCGCCACCGTGCTGGTGTACGGCGAGGTCGCCGACTCGATCCAGGGCTCGAAAATCCGCCTGATCGAACGCCCGCGTTTTCACAGTGAACAGGCCTGGCAGGACTATGCCGACAAGCTCACTGAACTGGCGCGCTTCACCCTGTCCCAGGGCGTGCGCCTGGCGTACCACCACCACATGGGCGCCTACGTCGAATCTCCGGAAGACATCGACCAACTGATGAGTCGCACCGGCCCCGAAGTCGGCCTGCTGTTCGATTCCGGCCACTGCTACATGGGTGGCGGCGAGCCCATCGACGTGCTGCGCAAACACATCGGCCGCGTCTGCCACGTGCATTTCAAGGACGTGCGCAAACCGGTGGTGCAACTGGCGCGCAACCAGATGTGGAGCTTTCCCGATTGCATCGTAAACGGCACCTTCACCGTGCCTGGCGACGGCGATATCGATTTTGCCGAACTGCTCGATGTGCTGCTGGCCGCCAGATATGAAGGCTGGCTGGTGGTGGAAGCCGAACAGGACCCGGCTGTGGCGCCCAGCTACATCTATGCGAAAAAGGGTTATGACACGTTGCGTGCGCTTCTCACTGAGAGGGTTGGACAATGAGCCTGTTGGTCAAAAGCAGCAAACGCGGGCAAACCATGGTCGCCCTGGAAGACGGGCGCCTGGAGTACGTAGGCTTCGCCGCGTATCGCCTGAGCCTGGGCGAAACCTTGCCGGTGACCGCCGGCGATCAAGAACTGTGCCTGGTGCTGCTCAGCGGTCGCGTGAACATCGAGGGCGAGGGCTTCAACTGGCAGAACCTCGGTGATCGCCAGTCGGTGTTCGAAGACAAATCACCCTTCGCCGCCTACCTGCCGCCCGGCACCGATGCCCAGGTTACCGCCTTGAGCGACGTGCAGATTGCCGTCTGCGCCGCGCCGGGTGCCAGCGGCTACGAACCCCGGCTGATCCGCCCCGAGCAGTGCAAGCGCAGTGTGCGCGGCAAAGGCGCCAACACTCGCTATGTGTGCGACATCCTGCCCGACAGCGAGCCGGCGCATTCGCTGCTGGTGGTGGAAGTGCGCACGCCGTCCGGCCACTCGTCCAGCTACCCGCCGCACAAGCACGACACCGACGACTTGCCACACCAGAGCTTTCTGGAAGAAACCTATTACCACCAGATCAACCCGCCCCAGGGCTTCGTGTTCCAGCGCGTCTACACCGACGATCGCAGCATCGACCAGGCCATGGCCGTGGAAAACAGTGACCTGGTGGTGGTGCCCAAGGGGTATCACCCGGTCAGCGTGCCGTACGGCTACGAGTCGTACTACCTGAACGTGATGGCCGGCCCCAAGCGCGCCTGGCATTTCCATAACGACCCGCAGCACAGTTGGCTGTTGGACCTTTAACCGGTTTGGACGGAGAACAACAACAATGAAGTCGCCGTTACGTTTTGCCCTTAACCGCATGGTCGCCCCCAACCTGTCCCTGCCGGACTTCATCCAATTGGCGGCGGCGTTGAAGTGCGATGCCATCGAAATCCGCAATGACCTCGGGGACAAAAAGATTGAATTCGGCACCCCGGCCAGCCGCGTGCGTGAACTGTGCGCGGTGCAGGGCATCACGGTGTTGTCGATCAACGCGCTGTACCCGTTCGATGTGTGGAATGACGAGCGCCGTGCCCAGGCCATCCAGCTCGCCACCTACGCCCGTGAATGCGGGGCCAAGGGCCTGGTGATGTGCCCGCTCAATGAGCGCGGCGACACCCGCACCGAAGCCCAGCGTGCAGCTGGCTTGCGCACGGCCTTGAGCGAGCTGGCGTTGATCCTGCGTGACCATGGGATTCTCGGGTTTATCGAACCCTTGGGCTTTGAAGAATGCTCACTGCGGCGCAAACGCGTGGCGGTGGACGCGATCCAGTCCATTGGTGGCCTGGATGTGTTCCGCCTGGTGCACGACACCTTCCACCATCACCTGGCCAGCGAGCACGAGTTCTTCCCGGAACTGACCGGGCTGGTGCATATCTCCGGCGTAGAAGATGCCGAGGCGCCGCTCAACTTGATCCGCGACGGCCACCGCGTGCTGGTGGGCGAGGGCGACATTCTGGGCAATGCTGCGCAGATCGACACATTGCTCAGCACCGGTTACAGCGGTTACCTGTCGTTTGAACCGTTCGCCGAGAGCGTGCACGAGTTGGCGGATATCCAGCAGGCGTTGGGCGCGAGTATTGCCCACCTACAGAAATCTCGAACCTGACAACGATCAACCTGTAGGAGCCGGCAAGCCGGCTCCTACAGTGGATCGGGGTTGAACGATCGAATTGCATTCACAAGGTGTGAACATGAGTACAACACGATTGACCATGGCCCAGGCCCTGGTGAAGTTCCTGGATAACCAATACATCGAAGTCGATGGCGTGCAGAGCAAATTCGTCGCCGGGGTGTTTACGATTTTCGGGCATGGCAACGTGCTGGGCCTGGGCCAGGCCCTCGAGCAGGACGCCGGCGACTTGGTGGTGCACCAGGGCCGCAATGAGCAGGGCATGGCCCACGCGGCCATCGGTTTTGCCAAGCAGCACCTGCGCCGCAAGATCTATGCGTGTACTGCTTCGGTCGGCCCCGGCGCCGCCAACATGCTGACCGCGGCGGCCACCGCCACCGCCAACCGGATTCCGTTGCTGTTGCTGCCTGGTGACGTCTACGCCAGTCGCCAGCCGGACCCGGTGTTGCAACAGATCGAGCAATTCCACGACTTGAGCATCAGCACCAACGATGCCTTCCGTTCCGTGAGCAAATACTGGGACCGCATCAACCGCCCCGAGCAACTGATGACGGCGGCAATCCACGCCATGCGCGTGCTCACTGACCCGGCTGAAACCGGCGCCGTGACCCTGGCATTGCCCCAGGACGTGCAGGCCGAGGCCTGGGACTATCCGGATTATTTCCTGCAAAAACGTGTGCACCGTATCGAGCGTCGCCCGGCCACGACGGCGATGATCGGCGACGCGCTGGCCGCGTTCCGGGGCAAGCGCAAGCCGCTGATCATTTGTGGCGGCGGGGTGAAGTACTCCGGCGCGAATGCCGCGCTGCAAGCCTTTGCCGAGCGCTTTGATATTCCCTTCGCAGAAACCCAGGCGGGCAAGAGTGCGGTAGTGTCCAGCCACCCGCTGAACGTCGGCGGCATTGGTGAGACCGGCTGCCTGGCGGCCAACCTGCTGGCGCCCGAGGCGGACCTGATCATTGGTGTCGGTACGCGCTACACCGACTTCACCACCTCGTCCAAGTCGCTGTTCAAGCACCCGGACGTGACATTCCTCAACCTCAATATCAGCCCTTGCGATGCGTTGAAACTGGACGGTGTGCAAGTGCTGGCCGACGCACAGGTCGCCCTCGAAGCCCTCGCCGATGCCCTGGGCGACTACCGTGCCGGTTGGGGCGGGCAGGTCGCCGAGGCCAAGGCGCAGCTGGACGCCGAAGTGGACCGTGTGCATCAGGTGGAATATGCCGGCGACAACTTTGTGCCCGAGGTCGATGACCACCTGGACCGCGCGGTGCTGCGCGAATTCATCGAGCTGACCGGCTCCTGCCTGACCCAGAGTCGCGTGCTGGGCGTGCTCAACGAAACCCTGGCCGACGACGCCATCATCGTCGCCGCAGCCGGCAGCCTGCCTGGCGATTTGCAGCGCGCCTGGCGCAGCAAGGGCGTGAACACCTACCACGTCGAATACGGCTATTCGTGCATGGGCTACGAGATAAACGCGGCGCTGGGCGTGAAGCTCGCGGAGCCGGCAAAAGAGGTCTACGCCCTGGTCGGCGATGGCTCCTACATGATGCTGCATTCGGAACTGGCCACCTCTATTCAGGAGCGGCGCAAGATCAACGTGGTGCTGCTGGACAACATGGCCTTCGGTTGCATCAACAACCTGCAGATCGGCAATGGCATGGACAGCTTCGGCACCGAATTCCGCTTCCGCAACCCCGAGAGCGGCAAGCTCGACGGCGGCCTGGTGCCGGTGGACTTCGCCATGAGCGCGGCGGCCTACGGCTGCAAGACCTACAAGGTCAGCACCGTGGAGCAGTTGGAAGCGGCCCTGGCGGATGCGCGCACGCAAACCGTCTCGACGCTGATCGACATCAAAGTGCTGCCCAAGACCATGGTCCACGGCTATCTGTCGTGGTGGCGGGTGGGCGTGGCGCAGGTCTCCACCAGCGAACGCACGAATGCAGCGGCGAAAAAACTCAATGAACACCTGGCGAAGGCCCGGCAGTACTAATAACAAGAGGAGTTTTGTATGTCTTTGAAGCTTGGAGTCATCGGTACGGGCGCCATCGGCCGGGACCATATTCGTCGTTGCAGCCAGACCCTGCTCAACAGCCAGGTGGTGGCGGTGACCGACATCAACCTGGAGCAGGCTGCCAAGGTGGTGGCCGACCTGAATATCAGCGCCGAGGTGTACGCCGACGGCCATGCGCTGATCCGTTCGCCTGAAGTGGAGGCGGTGCTCGTCACCTCTTGGGGCCCGAGCCACGAAGAATTCGTGCTGGCCGCCATTGCTGCCGGCAAGCCGGTGTTCTGCGAAAAACCCCTGGCGGTCACCGCCGAAGGCTGTCGCAAGATCGTCGACGCGGAAGTGGCGTTTGGCAAACGCCTGGTGCAAGTCGGCTTTATGCGCCCTTATGACGAAGGCTATCGCGCCCTGAAAGCCGTGATCGACAGCGGCCAGATCGGCGAGCCCTTGATGCTGCACTGCGCGCACCGCAACCCGACGGTGGGCGAGAACTACAAGACCGACATGGCGATCACCGACACCCTGATCCACGAGCTGGATGTGCTGCGCTGGTTGCTCAACGACGACTACGTGTCGGTGCAAGTGGTGTTCCCGCGCAAATCCAGCAAGGCCCTGGCCCACCTGCGCGACCCGCAGATCGTGCTGCTGGAAACCGCCAAGGGCACGCGCATCGACGTGGAAGTGTTCGTGAACTGCCAGTACGGCTACGACATCCAGTGCGAAGTGGTGGGGGAGACCGGTATCGCCAAGCTGCCGGAGCCGTCGCAAGTGCAACTGCGCAGTGGTGCGAAGCTGTCCAACGCCATTCTGATGGACTGGAAGGATCGGTTCATCGGCGCCTATGACGTGGAGTTGCAGGCCTTTATCGACAGCGTGCGGGCCGGGCAAGTCGGCGGGCCGTCGGCGTGGGATGGGTTTGCGGCAGCGGTGGCGGCGGATGCGTGTATTGAAGCGCAAGGCAGTGAACAGATCGTGAAGGTGAGCTTGCCGGAGCGTCCGCACTTCTACGGCTGAACCACTGAAGAAACTCGGTCAAAAATGTGGGAGCTGGCTTGCCTGCGATAGCGGTCTTTGAGTTAAAAATGCAGTGCCTGATACACCGTCATCGCAGGCAAGCCAGCTCCCACAGTTGACCGGGTTTCCAATTCAAGAAGGAATCGACTCATGAGAATTGGATTGGTTGGCTACGGCCACGGAGGGCGCTTCTTTCATGCGCCGCTGATTGCCACGCTGCCAGGCGCCACGTTTGTCGGCGTGGTCACGCGCTCAGCCGAGCGCCGCCAGCAATTGAATACTGACCATCCGGGCGTGAAGGCCTTTGACTCCATCGGCCAGATCGTCGAAGCCGGCGTCGACGCCCTGGTGATTTCCACCACCCTCAAAGGCCGCCCGGCCCTGGTGCTGGAAGCCATCGAGCACGGTGTTGCCGTGGTCAGTGACAAACCCTTTGCCGCCAACGCCGAACAGGCCCAGGCCCTGATCACGGCGGCCGAGCGTCAGGGCTCGCTGCTCAGCGTCTACCAGAACCGACGCTGGGACTCGGATTACCTGACCCTGCGCAAACTGATCGATGCCGGCGCCCTGGGCACCATCACCCGTTTCGAATCCCGTGTGGAACGCTACACCCCCGAGGCCGTGGGCAACGCCAGCGGTGGCGGCTGGTTGCGCGATTTGGGCAGCCATCTGGTGGACCAGGCGTTGCAACTGTTCGGCCCGGTCGACCGGGTATTCGCACAACTGCAGTTCAGCCCTGAATACCCTACGCTCGACCATGGCTTCTTTGTGTCGCTGAGCCACGCCAACGGGGTGATTTCGCACCTGTGGGGCAGCGCGTTGCAAAACAGCCAGGGGCCGCGCTTTCGGGTCAGCGGCACCGCCGGGTGCTACACCGTCGACGGGCTGGATGGCCAGGAGGCGTTGCTGATGGCCGGCAAGTCGCCGAAAACCGAAGGCGAGCACTGGGGCGCGGAAGAACACCGGCGCTGGGGCTGGTTCGAGCAGGGCGAGGAGCGTGAGCGGGTGCCATCGGAAAAAGGCTGCTGGACGCAGTTCTATCGACAGTTGCACAGTGCTGTGCAAGGGCAGGGGCCGCTGCCGGTGGAGGCCGCTGATGCACTGGAAACCACGCGTATTTTGGACGCCGCACGGCTCAGTCATGAGCGTCGTCAGGTGGTCGAAACGAAGGCGCTGTAGGGCTTTTCCAGAAAAATAGAATAAAATTCTAAAACTTGTTGATATGGAAATTATTTTCCAATAAAGTCTTTTCCAGGTTGCATAAAGTACGTTCGGACTCGATTCGAGCGGCTCAACAAAAACAAGATCAAAAACAACCAGGTACCGTCAGATGAAAATCTTCAACGCTGTACTGCGAGTTTTACGCCCTGCCCACACGCCACGCGGCCTGCCCCGCGCCCGGCCGTTCTACTTCTCCTTCCTCAATGTGCTGATCGTCGAAAATAAAGACGCGCTGGTGTGCTGCATTCCAGGGGCGCCGGTGGTTCGACTGCCGTCTTCGCCCGTACCGCTCTGATAAACGCAACGTCCAAAAAACCAACAAGAAATTGGAGACAGACCGTTCATGAAGACCCCGATCCGTTTTACCGCGCTGGCCCTGTCCATGCTGCTTGCCAGTGGCTTTGCCTCGGCTGCCGACCTCAAGATAGGCGTGAGCATGTCCGCGTTCGATGACACCTTCCTGACTTACCTGCGCGAAGACATGGACAAGCAAGCCAAGTCCTATCCCAAGGGGGACGGTGTGCAGCTGCAGTTCGAAGACGCCCGCGCCGACGTGGTCAAGCAACTGAGCCAGGTTGAGAACTTCATCAGCCAGAAGGTCGACGCGATCATCGTCAACCCGGTGGACACCGCCTCGACCGCCAACATCATCAAGGCGGCTACTGCAGCAAAAATCCCGCTGGTGTTCGTCAACCGTCGTCCTGACAGCCCGACCCTGGCCCCAGGCGTGGCGGCCGTGACCTCCGACGACGTCGAGGCCGGCAAGCTGCAAATGCAGTACATCGCCGAAAAGCTCGGCGGCAAGGGCAATATCGTGATCCTGCTGGGTGACCTGGCGAACAACTCCACCACCAACCGTACCAAGGGTGTGAAGGAAGTGTTGACCAAATACCCGGGCATCAAGGTGGAACAGGAACAGACCGGTATCTGGTTGCGTGACAAGGGCATGACCCTGGTCAACGACTGGCTGACCCAGGGCCGCGACTTCCAGGCGGTGCTGGCCAACAACGATGAGATGGCCATCGGTGCTTCCATGGCGCTCAAGTCGGCGGGCAAGAAGGGCGTGTTGATCGCCGGTGTCGACGGCACCCCAGATGGCTTGAACGCGATCACCAAGGGCGACATGACCGTGTCGGCCTTCCAGGACGCCAAGGGCCAGGCCGACAAGTCGGTGGAGACAGCACGCAAGATGGCCAAGAACGAGCCTATCGAGCAGAACGTGGTGATCCCGTTCCAGCTGATCACTCCGGACAACGTCAAAGATTTCAAATAGCCCTGACATAACAACAATAAGCCGGCGGGGCGGCCTCGGTCGCCCCGCAGATGGAGTACCTTCTATGCTCGCTCAAGCGACTGTCTCGCAGCCTCCCGGTATCCAGCCTCAGCCGTTGGAAGAACCCTACCTGCTGGAAATCGTCAACATCAGCAAAGGCTTTCCCGGTGTCGTGGCCCTGGCCGACGTGCAACTGCGGGTACGCCCCGGCACGGTGCTGGCGCTGATGGGCGAGAACGGTGCGGGCAAGTCGACGTTGATGAAGATCATCGCCGGCATCTACCAGCCCGACGCCGGCGAGATTCGCCTGCGCGGCAAGCCGATTGTGTTTGAAACGCCCCTGGCAGCGCAGAAGGCCGGGATCGCGATGATCCACCAGGAACTCAACCTGATGCCGCACATGAGCATCGCCGAGAACATCTGGATCGGCCGCGAGCAGCTCAACAGCCTGCACATGGTCAACCACCGCGAAATGCACCGCTGCACCGCCGAATTGCTGGCACGCCTGCGCATCAACCTGGACCCCGAGGAACACGTGGGCAACCTGAGCATCGCCGAACGGCAGATGGTCGAGATTGCCAAGGCCGTGTCCTACGACTCCGACATCCTGATCATGGATGAACCGACCTCGGCCATTACCGAAAAGGAAGTGGCCCACCTGTTTTCGATCATTGCCGACCTCAAGTCCCAGGGCAAAGGCATCGTCTACATCACCCATAAAATGAACGAAGTGTTCGCCATTGCCGATGAAGTGGCGGTGTTCCGTGACGGCCACTACATCGGCCTGCAACGCGCCGACAGCATGAACAGCGACAGCCTGATCTCGATGATGGTCGGCCGTGAACTGAGCCAGCTGTTCCCGGTGCGTGAGACGCCGATTGGCGACCTGCTGCTGTCGGTGCGCGACCTGCGCCTGGATGGCGTGTTCAAGGACGTGTCATTCGACCTGTATGCGGGTGAAATCCTTGGCATCGCCGGGTTGATGGGCTCAGGCCGCACCAATGTGGCGGAAACCATTTTTGGCATCACCCCAAGCTCTGGTGGGCAGATCACCCTGGACGGCAAGCCGGTGCGCATCACCGACCCGCACATGGCCATCGAAAAGGGGTTTGCGCTGTTGACCGAGGACCGCAAGCTCAGTGGCCTGTTCCCGTGCCTGTCGGTGCTGGAGAACATGGAAATGGCGGTGTTGCCGCATTACACCGGCAACGGTTTTATCCAGCAGAAAGCCCTGCGCGCCTTGTGCGAAGACATGTGCAAGAAACTGCGGGTGAAGACGCCGTCCCTGGAGCAGTGTATCGACACCCTGTCGGGCGGCAACCAGCAGAAGGCCCTGCTGGCGCGCTGGCTGATGACCAACCCACGCTTGCTGATCCTCGATGAACCCACCCGTGGCATCGACGTGGGCGCCAAGGCCGAGATTTACCGTTTGATTTCCTTCCTTGCCAGTGAAGGCATGGCGGTGATCATGATTTCCTCCGAGCTGCCCGAAGTGCTGGGCATGAGCGACCGGGTGATGGTGATGCACGAGGGCGACCTGATGGGCACCCTGGACCGCAGCGAAGCGACCCAGGAAAAAGTCATGCAGTTGGCTTCCGGTATGACCGCAGTCCACTGACTACAGAATAAGAAGGTGATTGGCTATGAACGCAATAACAGACAACAAGCCCGCCACGGCACCGGTCAAGCACCGTCGACGCATGCCGACCGAACTGAGCATTTTCCTGGTGCTGATCGGCATCGGCCTGGTGTTTGAACTGTTCGGCTGGATCGTGCGCGACCAGAGCTTTTTGATGAACTCCCAGCGTCTGGTGCTGATGATCCTGCAGGTGTCGATCATCGGCCTGCTGGCCATCGGTGTGACGCAAGTGATCATCACCACAGGGATCGACCTGTCCTCCGGCTCGGTGCTGGCGCTGTCGGCGATGATTGCCGCGAGCTTGGCGCAGACGTCGGACTTTTCCCGGGCGGTGTTCCCCAGCCTGACCGACTTGCCGGTGTGGATCCCGGTGGCGATGGGGCTGGGCGTGGGGCTGTTGGCCGGGGCAATCAACGGCAGCATCATCGCCGTCACGGGGATTCCACCTTTTATTGCAACCCTCGGCATGATGGTCTCGGCCCGTGGCCTGGCGCGTTACTACACCGAAGGCCAGCCGGTGAGCATGCTCTCGGATTCGTACACGGCCATCGGCCATGGCGCGATGCCGGTGATCATCTTCCTGGTGGTGGCGGTGATCTTCCACATTGCCCTGCGCTACACCAAGTACGGCAAATACACCTACGCCATCGGCGGCAACATGCAGGCGGCGCGGACCTCGGGCATCAACGTCAAGCGCCACTTGATCATCGTGTACAGCATTGCGGGCCTGCTGGCGGGCTTGGCCGGCGTGGTGGCCTCGGCACGTGCCGCGACCGGGCAGGCGGGCATGGGCATGTCCTATGAGCTGGACGCGATTGCGGCGGCCGTGATCGGCGGCACCAGCCTGGCGGGCGGGGTAGGGCGCATCACCGGCACCGTGATCGGCGCGCTGATCCTCGGGGTGATGGCCAGCGGGTTTACCTTTGTCGGGGTGGATGCGTACATCCAGGACATCATCAAGGGCCTGATCATCGTCATCGCGGTGGTGATCGACCAATACCGTAACAAGCGCAAGCTCAAACGTTAGTGCTGCCTCCTCGGAAATGCGCGATGGTGCACTGCGCCTGGCGCATGTAGTGAGCGGGCTTGCCCCGCGCCGCGGTACACCAGCCTCCTGAAGCCAACCTGACACCGCCGCGCAGGGCAAGCCTGCTCACTACAAGTCAGCTGCAGTTTGTAGTGAGCGGGCTTGCCCCGCGCCGCGGTACACCAGCCCCCTGAAGCCAACCTGACACCGCCGCGCAGGGCAAGCCTGCTCACTACAAGTCAGCTGCAGTTTGTAGTGAGCGGGCTTGCGCCGCGCCGCGGTACACCAGCCACCTGAAGCCAACCTGACACACCGCCGCGCAGGGCAAGCCTGCTCACTGCATCAAGGCGCCAGGGGGAGGAACCGGCGTTCGGCCAGCTCCCGGCTGATCCCGCCGCGATGCACGTCCACCACACTCTGTGGGCTTTGTGCCTTGTTCAGCAGTGAGTAGTAGCTCTCGGTGCGCTGGGCCTTGGTCTTGAGGTGGGCGACGCTGTACTCGGCCTTGGGCGTGTCCGCCTTGGCGTAATGGAAGTGTGCATACCACAACGGAAAGCCGCGCTTGTCGTTGACGGCATATTCCTGGATGAAGTCCTTTCGCTCCCCACGCATGGCTACCCGTGGGCCGAGGCTGGCGAGCTGGATCTTGTCCTGCCCAAGCAGGTACGCCACATGGCTGTCGGTGGGGGGCAGCTCCAACGTGCGCTGGACCCGCAGCTCATGCCCCTTGGCAATCATGGTATCGGACGCACTGCGCAGTTCTGCCGCCAGGTTGCGGTCGGCCGTAAGTTGCAGGTCGGGCGCCAGGGCTGCAATCGCCCGCTCCAGTTCGCCCGCCAGTTCGGTGAAGCGTGCAGCCTCGTTCTCCAGGCTTTCCTGTATTTCGATCGGGAATCGCGACATCGTTGCGTAACCTTCCTGGCGCTGAATGATGGCGGCCAGGTCCTTGACGCGCTTGCGTGCCTCGCCTTTGATCACGTTCAAGGCGCGAGTGTCGGGCGCGGGCGCGCTTGGGCGGCGCTGCTCGAGGACCTCATCCCAGCCGCTCTCGTGCTGTGAATAGGTCACCAGCAGTTCGTTTGCCTGTTCGGTGCGAACCTCCACCACCTCGATGGGCAAGGTGCTGCCGGCGGGCTTCACGTCACCGATCAGGATGCCTTGCCTGCGGGTCTTGATCACTTTTTTCTGCGGTTTTCCAGGCGCGGTCATCGCCCGTTTTGGCGGGCTTTTGGGCATCTCGGCAGATGGCTTGACCTCAGCGGCCAATTGCAGCAACACGTCCTGATACAAGGAGGTGACCAAGGCCTGCAAGGGCTGGAAGTACGTATTGTCCAGCGCTTCGGCGTGCACCAGCGCTACGCCTTGCAGCGCGTCTACGGCCTGGCCGTACTGCAGGAACAGGCTGTCCAGTACGGCCATGCGATCGGCCGGGCTGAGGTTGAGCAGGTTCAGTTCGCTGTGGGTGCGCAGGTGTGGACCCAGTGGGTCCAGGGCCAGGTCCAGTTCATTGGTGAACAAGCCGGCGCGCCAGTCCCTTCGGCTCAGGTATTTGAGGTTTTGCAACTGCAGGTATTTGAGTGACAGGGCACTGAGCTCATCCGGGCGATTGAGCGTCAGGCGGTTGAACGCGTCCAACCCGGGTTGGCCAACGTTGAACAGCTCCAGGAGGTGACGGTCCTTGAGCTCCAGGGCCTGAATCTGGCGTTCATTGATGCGGCTCAGGCTCATGAGGAATTGTGCATAGTGCGCCGGGTTGGCGATGATCGACGGCAACGCCTGTTCGTAAGGACAACTGAAGTCAGGGTGTTCGGCATACAGCGCCTGGCGGTCCATGTCGGCCACCACCACCGACTTGCGGGCGTTGTTCACCGTGTTCTCCAGGAATACCGCCGCAGCGTTGACGGGCATGGGGATGCCCAGCTCCATGCGTTCCTGACGGCTGTCGAGCAGCGCCTGGTAGGCGTTTATCTGCTCGTGCAGCGCGCGGTCGAAATTCGTGCGGGTGTTGGCCCGGGCGGCGTCGGAGTATTGGGTGTTGCTGGCGGCGCGGTGCATCAGCTGTTGCGCCATGTCGACTTTGGTCTGCAGCGCTTGCTGGCGGCTGTTGAGAAAGAGCGCCTGCTCATCGACCAGTTGCTGCGTGCGCAGGGCCTTGCGTTCGCGCGCGGCAGCAATTCGCTTGGGAGGCATGCCTCCGAGCAGGCGCAGGCGCAGGTCGAGTGACCAATGGCCGTGGCCGTCGGTTTGCAGGTAAGGGCCGAGCCGAGTGGTGTCAAAGGGGTCGACGATCACCACGCCGCCCTCTGTTTCGAGCCTGACCTGGTACCAGCGATGTTCGATCAGCGCGTACCAGTCACGCAGATGATGATAGAGACCCCGTCGCGGCCCATTGAGGACCGGTTCAGGCAGGGTTTGCGGCTTCGGCGCCTGCAGTCGCCACAGGTGTTCCTGCTGGCTGGGGCTCAGTTGGTCGCGGGCACTGGAGAAACTGAAGTCGAACACGGTGTCGGTGAGCCCCTGGCTCTCCAGCAGAACCGGACCTTGTTGCAATACGGGCTCCGGTGGTTGCGGCCATTGCTCGGCACGGCGCGCCGCAAACGGCGAAGGCGTCGGAACGGAGTTGGCGTGCTCATGGATAACCGGTGCCGTCGAGGAAGGCGTCATCTGGAACATCAGCATGCCCACATTGAGCAGCAGATCCACCACCGCCAACTCCCGTGCGATCGGGTCCTGGCTATTGAGTGCCGGCAGGTCCTTGCTGGCGGCATCCATCAGGCTGAACAGCCAGCCCGCGAGCATGAAGGGCCCACGTGCCAGCGGCAGCAGCAGGGTGTTGAACAGCAGGCTGGCGCCTTCGAGCAATATTTTCCAGCGGCTCTCGGCATTGGACACCGTTTCCCGGTCCGCCTGGTCCACCAGGGCGCGGGCGTTGCAGCCGTACAGGTACTGCATCAGGTGGCCGTTGGCGAGGAATTGCAGGAGTTCATCGCTGATCCCGTCGGTGGCCAGGGTGACGGGCTTGGGGATCTCCGGTGTGTCGAACTCGCTGCCCAGGCCGAAGCGCACATAGTGGGGTTCGTGGAATCCGCCATTGGCGTAAATGGGGCGTGCGCTATCGGACAGCCAGGCCAGCACGCTGTCTTGCAGTTCGCCGGGGCGGGCAATCGCGTCCAGCATGGCCTGGCGGCTGGGGAACTGCTGCAGGGCATCGGCATACAGGGGGCGGTACAGGATGTGAACCCCTGACTCGGCGCTTTCGGGTTCGATGATGTACATGTTGCTCACCCCATCTGCCGCAACCTGTGGTTTGCGCACGAGGGCCAGGTGGCGGATGACGATGGTTTGGCCATCGACTTGGCGTTGATCGGTGTTCATCAGCGCCGCTACGTAGGCCGCCCCTTGTGGCGTGAACCCGTGTTGCCGTCGCAGGCTCAGTTCCAGTGCTTGCAGGGGCAGTTGTGCCTCGGTTTGTGCGGCAAAGTCCCGCTGCCGTTGGCGAGCGTCTTCACTGTCTGCCAGTAACCGGGTCTGGAGCAGCTCCGGGTAGGTCTTGCCGATATCGACGCGCTGGATAAGCCCGTTACTGCCGAGGAGATAGTCGGACGTCAACCAGGCGGGCAGCGATTCGCCGAAACGATGGGTTACGGTGAGCCGCCCTCGGGGTTGGCCTTGCAAGTTGTTGATCGCCAGGTCAACGAGGGTCATGTGTACCTTGTCGACAAACCCGGCACCGCCTGGGTAGCCAGCGGCCACGTTGAAGGTCAGTTGCAGGTCTTCGGGCAGCAGCGGGGTGGTGTGATTCGGTTCAAGGCGCAGTTGGTCCCTCTTGAGTTGGTTCAGCAGGGCGGTGCGGGTGAAGGTGCTCAGGTCCGGGATGTCACTGAGAAAGGTCCGACCCTGGCTGCGTTTTTTGGCACTGGCCAGTTGCAAGGCGTAGTGCCGGTAGCGTGCACGCTCCTCCTCGGATGCCTGTTGCAGCCAGCCAGGGACCTGCTTGCGCAAAGCTTGGAGCACGGGGTGTGGCGCAGTGCTGGGAAAGACACTGGCCGGGTTTGTGAGGGTGCGATACAGCGCCTGGAGTTGGTCGGGTGTCTGCTGTTGGGGCAATTTGACCTGTTGCAGGCGCTCCAACTGCTGGTTGAGCAAGGCGGCGGCCTGGGTGTCGAACAGGTTGCCGTCTGGCTCGTAGCGCTGCAGGGTGATGTGTTCGATTATTTCGTCCTGGGTGATGCCCTGGACCCAGGCCTGCAAGGCCTCGTCGACACTGTTGAAGCCTGTGCAGGGACCCGTGGAGGGGCAAAGCAGCACGCGGGCCTGGCTTTGCAGCGAGCACACCAGCAACAGGTCGGTGCCCAGCCGTTTCTGTACCCGGCTACCGGCCTTGAGGGTGGCATGGGGAAGGTAGGCGTGCACGGCAGTGTCGCCCCAGCGTGTGAAACGTTGGTCACGGTCGGGGCAGTCGATGAGCTGGCCGAGCATGTCCCGTTCAGGCCGGGTGAGGTCGGGTTGGCTGATGGCTCCGATGTTCAGGGTGTCTCGCAATACATCGCTGAGCCAACGCCAGCGTTCAGTGCCCCAGAAACTGGCCAGGCTGTTTTGCAGGGCGATGGGCAGTGTCCAGGCCAGGACCTGGACCTGCTTTGCGATGACCTGCATATCCAGTGGCTGCCCGTCTGGCGCCGTGAGCCGGGTGGGTGGTCGGTCAGACAGGTAGGCGGGGCGACCGTCGTGGTCCCGAAAATCTGGCAGGGTGCCCTTGGCCAGGTACTCCAGCACCACTGGCATGAAGGGTTCAAGCTTCCAGCCGCTGGCCAGCGGGGTGGCGAGCTGGGTTCGCTGCAGGTCAAGGGTGAGTGAGGGGTAGGCCTGGGCAATCGAAGTCGCAAGCAGTTGCCGCGCCACTGCCGCCAGTGAGGGTCGGTTGGCGAATTGAGCGCTGACGGCGGCAGCCGATGGGTTGGGAGGGGTAGGCATGAAAGCTCCTTGTGCCACTGCAAAATCGCAGAGGCCATCAGCTAATGCCTATTCACCCCCGGCCTGGCGTTATGTATTGCTGGGGGCTTATCAACCGTTTGTCTTCTATATAGCTCCACAACCCTGAATTTCTTGCTATAAACGCACTCCGATGACCGTTCGCCGAGCCCGTCCTGGTGCTTTTGGGGGTTATCTGGGAAAAAATGCCTGTCTTTTCAGTTGCTGCGCCCTCAAGTCGGCCTTAGACTGCCGCCCCTCGTAAATTGAGTGCCGGGTGGCGCTTGGAATGGACGGCGCCCTTCCGAGACCTGCAGAGGTCGGCCGGAACGCTCCCTTATTCGCCTTAATGCACGTATTTTTTATAGAGAAATCAATGACAAAGGAAAAGTTGCTGGCCATGCCGGCGGATGACTACATGAATGCCGAACAGCACGCTTTTTTCGAGCAGTTGCTGCAAGACATGAAAGTGGAACACCACGAGCGCATTGAACAGAACCGTATCGCCATTGAAAGCCTGGACACCCCGGCTGACCCGGCCGACGCCGCTTCCGTTGAAGAAGAGCGCACCTGGCTGGTGAACGCCATCGACCGCGACCAGCGCATGCTGCCGCAACTTGAGCGCGCACTGGAGCGCATCAAGGAAGATTCCTTTGGCTGGTGTGATGACAGCGGCGAGCCAATCGGCCTCAAGCGCCTGCTGATCAGCCCGACCACCAAGTACTGCATCGAAGCGCAAGAGCGCCACGAGCAGATCGACAAGCACCAGCGTCAAGCCTGATGCGGTGAAACGGGGGGCCGAGCCATCGGTGCCCCCGGGAAACACCTGTTACGCCCCGTCTATTGATCTGCTGCAAGCCACCCCACTAAAGGCCCATGGATAATGGCCTGATAGTGGCGTTTAATGCAGACACAATAACGACAAGCAGTGGGGTAACAACGATGGCTGGAGACGGATCTCTGATGAGTGCAGCAGTGCCACCGCATTCGGTGGCGCGCGGGCTGCCCGGCTGGCTGACGCCGTGCTTGCAGAGTACTGCCCTGGTGCTCGTGCTGCTGAGCCTGGCGTTTGCCAGCTTGCCGCTGTACCTGTGCCTGCCACTGGCCTTGCTGGTGATCTGGCTGCCCCGCCTTAAACATCGCGCGCCGGTGATTGCGCCTGCCGAAGGTGCCGATGCGATGGGTGAGCTGACTCGCGACCTTTCGTACACCACCAGCCATAACGCGCTGTCTGCTGCCGGCGTGGCCTATTCGGTCAAGCAACTGGCCGCGCGTTTGCAATCGCA
This sequence comes from Pseudomonas sp. BIGb0164, assembly GCF_024810135.1. Classification (NCBI taxonomy): domain Bacteria; kingdom Pseudomonadati; phylum Pseudomonadota; class Gammaproteobacteria; order Pseudomonadales; family Pseudomonadaceae; genus Pseudomonas; species Pseudomonas sp. BIGb0164. The sequence continues at coordinate 92,112 of NZ_JANUEA010000013.1, forward strand.
GTTGAGCGCGGCCAAGCAAATCGTCGGCAGCGCCGAGGTGATGATCGGTACGGAAAAGGTCACCTCCCAACGCAGTCGCCAAGCCCTGGAAGCGGCCAGCCAGGCCCACCGGCGCAGTACCGAAGGGCGGGAAGTGCTGGCTCAGTCGATCACCCGCATGCACCAGCTCAGCCAACGTGCCAACGCCAGCCGCGAGCTGATCGAAGCCCTGAGCCAGCGTAGCGAAGAGATCCAGCGGGTCACCCTGGTGATCCAGTCCATTGCCAGTCAGACCAACCTGTTGGCGCTGAACGCCGCCATCGAAGCCGCGCGTGCCGGTGAGCATGGGCGTGGGTTTGCCGTGGTGGCTGATGAAGTGCGCGGGCTGGCCGGGCGCACAGCCACTGCCACGGATGAAGTCGGGGTGATGGTCGCCGATATCCAACAACGCACGGCCCAGGTGGTGGAGCAGATTCGCCAACTCTCGGCGGACCTGCACACCGGTGTCGAACAGGTGGAACACGCCGGTGAACAACTGGAAAGCATCGCCAGGCTGGCGGCGGATGTAGAAGGGCAGGTCAATGAGATTGCCGAGGGCGCCGATACCAACCGCACCCAGCTCGACAGTCTGTTCCATGCCGTGGAGCAGATGCGCAGCGACCTGACCGTGAGCGACCAGCAAACCCGCCAGCTCGCTGACGCGGCTGTGCAAATGGAAGGGCAGGCCGAGACCATCAGCGAACGCCTGGCCGAAGTCGGGCTGGATGACTATCACCAGCGTATCTATGACCTGGCCCGCGAAGGCGCCCAGCGTATTGCCGAGCAGTTCGAGGCCGATGTGCAGCAAAGCCGTATCAGCCTGGAAGACCTGTTCGATCGCAGCTACACCGCCATTCCCAATACCAGCCCCAGCAAGTACCACACGCGTTTTGACGGCTATACCGATCAGGTCTTGCCAGCGATCCAGGAAGCCTTGCTGCCCCGTCACGAGGGGCTGGTGTTCGCGATTGCCTGCACGCCCCAGGGTTATGTGCCGACTCATAACAAAGCGTTTTCTCACGCCCTGACCGGCGATGCACAGGTGGATGCCGTGCAGAACCGCACCAAACGCAAGTTCGAAGACCGTACCGGCATTCGTTGCGGCAGCCATCAACAGGCGGTGCTGTTGCAGACGTATACCCGTGACACCGGCGAGCTGATGCACGACTTGTCGGTGCCGATCATGGTCAAGGGCCGGCACTGGGGCGGGCTGCGCCTGGGCTATAAGCCGGAAGGGGCAAAGCCTGCCCATTAGGATTGTTGCGGTTTATGCAATGCAGCTATTCCGGGGATAGCTTTTTCCTACTGGCAGAAAACCGTAGCATGGCGAACATTGTTAGCCAGCTAACTAATGCTGCGGAGAAGCGCCATGCAAAACAAAGTCGATGTCGCCGTGATGATCGGCAGTGGTGTGCCTGAAACCCTGCGTGCGCTGGGTCAGAAAGCTTGTTGGGTGGTGCTGCTGAACGGGGAACAGCGCGGCACGGCGTTCGCCAGCCGTGAAGAAGCCCAGGAATGCCAGGCTGCCTGGCAAGCGCTGTTGCGCCTGGAACAGTCAGACAGCCTGCATTGAGCAGCCTTACTGCGGTTGGTGCAGGCGCTGGTTCAACTCGTCCACGGCAATCGCCCATTCGGCATCTTCGCGCAATTCTTCCTTCAGGAACTGCGCTTGCTGGGGCGTCCAGAAGGGCGCATCGATCAGCTTGACGTCTTCAGGCAGCGGGTGCGCGACGATGAATGCGTCGATCGCCTCGGGCGTGGAGTCCAGGCCCAATTGTTCAAACAGTGTTTCCAGCGTGGGTACGGGCGCGTCCATATCGATCTCCCTGCAAGGTGATGGTCGTTGTGCATGGGAGGCCTGCCGCGCTTCAGAGTTCTATCGGATTATCAGGAATTGAGTGCGCCGCAATCCACCGCAGCCTTCAACGCGACTGCGGCTTCCTTGGCCGCGATGGCCGCGGCGTCGACGGTTTTGAACCAGCGATCTTTTTCGACCTGGTGCGTGGTGACCGTGGTCAGCGGTGGTTTGGCGCGCATGATGATGACTGCCTGAAACTCACCGTCTACTTCCCTGGCATCGCCATGGATGAAAAATTCGCCAATATCAAATTCCGTCACGTATAGCCTTCCCTTCGAGGTAACTGCACTGATGAAACCTGACCCGCAAGGGACAAACTTCAATGGACGGGCCAGTATGGCAGTTGTTGGGCAGCGACGGCGCAGTAAACTCACTCAGGTGATGAAACGACCACGCCGTAGGGGGCCTGCAGGACCGCCTCCAGTTTCTTGGCCAGCTCGCAGGCTTTGTCATGGTTGCTGCGAAAGCCTTTGACCCGGCCACTGGTGACTTCGCGGATATGAAAAAAATTCCTGCCGGCGGGAATCACTTGGTAGAGGACCGGATCCGGGTATCCGTCACGGCCATGCAGGCAGTAATATGGTTGCTCGTCCTGGCAGGATGAACGAGTGGCGGAATAGGGTGTATCGTGTCGTGAGTGTTGCATGGCCAGCTCCCGTTGATCGATCTTGTTGACCCACCAGCAGCGTTTCGGGTGGTTTTGACCCGTGTTGCTGTTTTAGTATTGTTGGCGGCAGCCTCGGTCGAGTTCCTAGCCAGATCGTTACATTTGTTTAGGCTGTCGGAAAACTGCATTTTTGATTGGGTTATTCTCTGAAGTTGGCCGACCCGTGTTCTCTGGTCGTTGAACCTGTGATTTGCTGTGATGCCGGATGACCTTGCAAAAGGTCCATCGCGTACGTCTGTACGAGTCTTGCGGCGCGGCTGCAGGCCCTTCTTCAGCTTTTTTACGAATGTGTTGTGTGATCGTGCCGTTACGGCCTTTTCTTGTGCTGCCCGCTCAGGCGGTCGGCGCTCTTTTTGATGTGGGGGCGTTTCCTTGGCAGTCAGTAATCTGGATATGCACGCGTTATTCGTGCTGGGTGATTTGCGCGCAAAGTTGGTCAAGCAGTTTCAATCCCGTTTTGTTTACATCACTGAACAGACGCCGGAAGGTATCTACATCGCTGAAATCGATACCGAAACAGCGATGGTCGTGGACGACAAGCCACGCCTGGAACTCAAGGTCGGCGATCACTTTCGTGCCGCCGTATTGCCCAGCCGTGAAGGTGGCAAGTTCGAACTGAAGTTCCGCGACATCAAGTTGACCGTATATGGCCTGGGCGATTACGCCTTTGTGTCTTCTGCCGAAGGCCAGGGCATCGTGTTCAAGGAAGGCCACAGCGTCATGCTGGTGTTTGCCGCCAACGAGCAATTGCAGGAAGGGCTGACCAAGACCCTCAAGGCCGTGACCGGCAAGGCCGCCAAGTGGCGCAAGGGCGAACTGGTGACCTTCAAGGCCAGCGAGTAGTCCATAAACATCGCGTGTACCGTTCTCTCCCGGAACCTCTACTACAGTTGAGTTGACTTAACTACTTAGAGGCTTCGCGCATAGGCAGCAAAGCCATCCGCTATTTGCTGCGACATCGCGAGGTGCAAAGGCATGAAAGGATTGAGAACGCTGTTGGCTGCATCGCTGACTACCATTGGCCTGTCGATGGCGACGTTGCCAGCAAGTGCCGCCGAGGCGCCGGTGCATTTTGCTGACCTGAACTGGGAAAGCGGCAGCCTCATCACCGAGGTGCTGAGGTTTATCGTGGAGAAGGGCTATGACCTGCCCACGGATACCTTGCCCGGCACCACCATCACCCTGGAAACCGCCCTGGCCAAGAATGACATCCAGGTGATTGGCGAAGAGTGGGCCGGCCGCAGCCCCGTGTGGATCAAGGCCGAAGCCGAAGGCAAGGTGGTGGGCCTGGGCGATACGGTCAAAGGCGCGACCGAAGGCTGGTGGGTGCCGGAATATGTGGTCAAGGGCGACCCTGCCAAAGGCCTCAAGCCGCTGGCGCCCGACCTCAAGAGCGTGCAGGACCTGGCGCGCTACAAGGACGTGTTCAAGGACCCTGAATCCCCCGGCAAGGGTCGCTTTCTCAACAGCCCCATCGGCTGGACTTCTGAAGTGGTCAACGCCCAGAAGCTCAAGGCCTACGGCCTGGACGACAGTTATGTGAATTTTCGCAGCGGTTCGGGCGCAGCCTTGGATGCCGAAATCGCCTCGTCGATTCGTCGCGGTAAGCCGGTGCTGTTCTACTACTGGTCACCGACTCCCCTGATGGGCCGTTTCAAACTGATTCAGTTGGAAGAACCACCGTTTGACGCCGACGCCTGGAAAACGCTGACCGATGCGGACAACCCCAACCCAAGGCCGACGCGTTCATTGGCGTCCAAATTGAGCATTGGTGTGTCGACACCGTTCCAGAAGGAGCATCCACAGATCGCTGAGTTTTTCACCAAGGTTCAGTTTCCGATTGACCCGTTGAATAAAGCGTTGGCGGCGATGAGTGAAAATCACACGCCGCCGCGGGACGTGGCGCAGGTGTTTCTCAAGGAGCATCCTGAAGTGTGGAAGGCGTGGTTGACTGAGGATGTGGCGCAGAAGGTTGAGGTAAGTCTCAAGTAACCGGGATATTTTGCCGAGTGGAGAACCCAATGTGGGAGCTGGCTTGCCTGCGATAGCGGTGAGCCAGCCAGCAAATTTATCGCCCGATATACCGCTATCGCGGGCAAGCCCGGCTCCCACATTGACCGGGTGGTATGTTTTAGAACTTGGTTTGCACGGCCAATTCGAAGGTCCTCGGCGACCCCAGGTAATACGCCGGTGACACATGGGCAAATTCGGCATACACCTCATTGGTCAGGTTGCGCACGCGACCGGTCACCGAGGTGTGCGAATCCACCTTGTAGCGCAGGAATGTCCCGAACAACGTATAGGCCGGCACCGTCTGGGTGTTGGCATTGTCTGCATACACTTGCGCCACGTACCGTGCATCCACACCGCCTTGCCAGTCCTCGGCAAAGTCATAGGTCAGCCACAGGTTGCCCACCTGCTTGGGCACGTTGGTCGGCGTATTGCCCTTGCGCGAGACCACCGCGCCGCTGGCGATTTTCTCGTTGAAGTCATCGTATTCGGCGTCGACCCAGGCGAAGTTGCCTTCAGCCAATAACGTCGGTGTGATGCGCAGCGAGCTGGCCAACTCAATGCCCTTGGACGATTGTGCGCCCACTGGAATGCTGTTGGTCGGGTCCAGCGGGTCGGTGACGGCAAAGTCCTTGCGCTCGATCTTGTAGGCGGCAACGGTGGCCGAACCGCGACCGTCCAGGTAGTCGAACTTGCTGCCCACTTCCCACTGTTTTCCCGTCGAGACGTCGAACACTTGCGTAGTCGTGCTCGGCTGCTCGGCGGCGGTGCTGTATTGCACATACACATTGGCCGTTGGGATGAACTGGTAAGTCAGGCCCACGCGGCCGGTTATCGGTTCCCAACGGCGGGTGAAGTGCCGTGGGTTGATTGCAGTCACCGTACGGTGGTTGGTCACGTCCAGGTCGATGGCGTCGTAGCGCAGGCCGGTGAGCAGGGACAGTTTATCGGTCAGGCCCAGGCGATTTTCCACGAACAGCGCACGGGTGGTGACCTCGTTGGTCTTGTCGCTGACAAAGCCGGGCTTGGTGCCCGGGATGTCATAGAAGTGCCCCGGGTTGTAATTGTTCGGGTCCACCGTGCTGTTGCCCGGCACGTTCAGCGGGTTGTTGGTGGTGCTGTTGACCTTGTATTCAAAACCGCCGGACCACGTGGTCGACAAACCGAACACACTGCTGTCGTGACGCAGCTCGAACTGGTTGCCGTTCTGCTCACCCTGATGGCGCACCTGGTAGGCGGTGGAGCGGTTCACCGCGCTGTTGTCGGCGTTGTACTGGTAGGTTTCCAGGTTGCGGTAATCACGCTGGCTGTCCAGGTGATACAGGGTGTTCTTCAGGGTGGTGCTGTCGTTGATCCGGTAATCGATGATCGAGCGCGCCCAGATCGTGCGTTGTTCATAACGACCATCGGCGACGTTGTAGTTATTGAAGCGGTTATGCCGGTCGATCTTCAATTCGCCGGCCTTGGGGTTGAGCACTGGCGTGCCCCAGTAAGGGCTGTCTTCGTGCTCATCCTGGTATTCCAGGGCCAGGGTGTGGGACAGGTTGGGGGTCAAGTCACTCAGGAGGGAAAACGCAACGCTCCAGGCATCACGCTGATCGCGATCAATGTAGCTGTGGTTGGTGTTGCGGCTCACATCCAGGCGCGCGTAGTGCTGCACCTCGGCACCCGGTTCGGTCAGGGCGTGGTTGACACCGAAGGCCATGCCGGCCGTGTCGTAGCTGCCATAGGTGAGCTGGCCTTCGGCAGCTTGCTCTTCACGGGTGGCCAGTTTGGTCACGTAGTTCAGCGAGCCGCCCACGGAGCCAGCGCCGTTGATCAGGGAGGAGGGGCCGCCCACCAGCTCGACGCGGTCGTAGATCCACGCATCCACCGGACGTGCCAGGCCGGTGGCGACATTGATACCGTTGAACATCTGGGTGATCTGGCTGCTGGTAAAACCACGGTACGACACGAAACCGCCAAACCCCGGCGGTGCACTCGCGTTGACGCCGGGCAGGGTGTTGGCCGCATCGCGGAAAGTCTTGGCGCCATGGCGCTCGATGTCATCGTGATTGGCGATAGCGACTGACGCCGGGGTCTCCCGCACGCTCAGTCCGAGGCGCGACGCCATGCCGCTGGATTGATCCAGCACCAGGCCAGGCTCAGCGGCTTGATCGCCATCAATGGTGGTGGGGGCCAACTCGATAGCCACGGCGCAAACAGGCAGGCAGCCGAACAGGCCCGCCAATAGGGGAAGATGCTTCATGATTGAATCCTGAAAAACTTGGCTTGAAAACAACGCACAGCCGGCCGTAATCCCCAACGGGAACGGTGGTCAGTGCTGATCAGAAAGCGAAGGTGTCAGGCAAAAACAGGCGGCGCGCGCGGGTGAGCCGTGGGCCAGGTGAAGCGGGCAGGGATGTCGGCAGCCACAACCACCGCAGGCGGTGGCGCGTGAGGTTGTGGCAGCACCGCCACATTGAGGCTGGTATTGAGCGCCGGGCCCATGCCACCCGTTGAACACAGCGGGCAACCGAACGCCTTCGACAGCGTCGGCAGGTTCTCGTCGGTCGAGTTCTTCTGTACCGGCGCCTGGGTACGCGGGTCTACCGTACAGAACTGCCCGCCGATGCCATTGAGCTGCATCCCCAGCATCTGCCCATGACCAATACTGCACGCGAACACATTGAACAGGACGCAGCAATAGAGCATCCAGGCAATGAGCGAGCGGTCGGCACGGGCGATTTTCATGGGGCGGCACTTTACCATCAGCGGCCGACGAAATGCCTACAAAAAATCTCAGGCCGACTATCCTCATTCGCACGTTTTCAGGGAGAGCCATCCATGAGCTTCGTCATCGCACGATGGATCGTCGGGATTTTCACCTGCATCAGCATGGTGCACTTGTACTGGGCCGCAGGCGGCAAGCTCGGCAGCCTGGCCGCCATCCCCCAGTTACCCGGCGAATTCGCCCGAGGGCCACGGCCAGCATTCAAGCCTTCGGCCTTGGGCACCTTTCTGGTGGCGATGGGGCTGGTGGCCATAGCGCTCCTGGTTTGCCTGCGCGCCGGGCTGTATTTCTCGGCGGTGTCCCATGGCGCGTTGCAATGGGGAATCAGCGCCATAGCCGTGATCATGTTTGCCAGGGCGATTGGGGATTCGGAGCTGGTGGGTTTTTTCAAGAAGGTGAGTGGGTCCAGGTTTGCGAAGTTGGATACGTATTTTTACTCGCCGTTGTGTTTGGTGTTGGGGGTGGGGTTGTTGGTGGTGGCGTGGGGGTGAGAGTGAGAGGCTGATCGGTCATCAGCCCGGTTATCACAGTCATGGTTCAATAAAGTACAAACTGGACATCGCACCTGGGATTTTCTTGGCTTTGCCTAGCTTTAGGTACTCGTTGAAATCGTTCTCCAGAAATTCTCTATCTGTGTACTGTTTGTATTTTTCCGGAAGCTCACAAGCGTATATAAATAGCCGCCAAAGGTCGAAACCGTCGACCCTGTCATCAGGGCCGTAGTCGAAGTCGATACATATTTCAGATATGTAAACACGGCAGCCAATCCCATGCAGTTCGTAGGTTACATCGCCACTTACTGAGCCTCGTTGCGGGATTTTTTAGTGTGCCGTAAGCCAAGGATATTTTGGGTCCCAAAAGCGTACTTAAGTAAGTCTATTGCTTTCTTTACTTTCGCTAAATATTCGCTGATAAGATTTTCAATTTTACTATCGCTCATCGCCTTGCAGTTACTCATGGGGGCATAGATTCTTTGCGGTTTAGCTATATTCGTTCGGTGCTGTATCCATCAGCGATAATTGCGAGAACGGTTTCTGAATTGTCGCTAGATTTGAAACAATAATTTTTCTTGCTTTGTATGTTGGTGAAGTGTTTAGAGTTTTGTGAGGACTCAATATTTTCCTCGCTTACACCAAGTGTCTCAGTGCCAAGCGCGCCATAAGCCTGGAAAGCAGTGGGGTTATGAAAAGTAATTACTAAAAAATCGCCATTGAGATCGGAAAAAACAACCCATAGCTCATTTTTTTTGCAACATATCTGTTCGATCGTTCCTTTTGGGATTTTAAACGGATCTGTGATGCGAACTCTTTTATTCAGAGGCTGATCGGGTTTCCAGAACGTCAAGTAAGAGACATGTCGTTCTATGTCGTCCATATCATCTTCTCCGAGAGTGTCGTCAAACTTTCGAGAAATGATGGAGCGTACTTTTGCTAGGCGATGAGTGATCGCACAATCGTCAATGAAGTCGGTAGTTGCTTTTCTATATTCGTCAGTGGAATTAGGTTTCTCCGCGTAATAGCTACCCATTTTACGTAGGGATATCAATATGAATTCGATTTCTTTAAGAGCGTCAAGTGCTTCTGCTCCCGTGAGGGCGATACGTTGATTCTGTTTTAGCATGATTTCTGCTCGTGATTTTAAGGTTTTTGTTGTTTAATTTATTTTTGGTCTTGGAATAATGATGTTTGAAATGAGTTTTTAATTTTCATTTGACTAGGAATGTTGGCGTTAGTGGTTGTTCTGTGGTGGTCAGGTTAGAAGAAGAAAAATAGCCCGGTATGGTTTTTTATCGCTAAGGTGTTTAATTTTATTAGTTTTTCGATGATGGTTGAGTTTGTAGTTGTTTTTATTGTATGTAATATGTTTAGTGCTTTTTTTAGATCTTTGAAGGTGTCAATTTTTTCGTCTTCGTATTCATCGATTAATTTTCCAAGGGTGATGTTTATAGTGTCTATCGCCTTGGACTCTAAGAGTTCTTTATATTCTCTAGGAGTGAGATTGATTGTTTTGAGTAAAGAGTTTGGGCAGGTGTCTGTGTCCATTAAGAGCATGGCCTCAGGACTGAGCGGGACACAGATCATCTTCATTTTTTTAGTTTCCTTGTTTACGCAGGTAACTTAATTCTATTCGCGTTGTGTTCTGTCTTTCTGTTAGATCTAATTGTGAATGCAGTGCGAGTAGTGCTTGGTAGTCAGGTTGTTAACTTGTCAGAAGAGTTCGATATTTACGTCATCATCGGTTTCGTCGACTCGCCGCCTAGACTGATCATAGCGAAAACTCGCAGTTCGGCCGTTGAGTGGGTGCGGTAACACAGCTTGATTTCAACTGGGGATGGATGGCCACATGCAAGGCGTCATTGTTTTTAAGAGGCTGCGTTACTTATGTTTTTATGACAGGTTTGCGAAGTTCAAATCACCTTCAAAAGAAACGCAGGCAATCCAAGCTAGCGAGTCTTGCACGATGTAAGTGTGCTGAGGTAGTTCAGAAAAGATTTTGATTGCTTTTTTTATATATTCAGGGGGGATGAAGTAAGCCTCATCACAGGCCGAATCGCCGATAAAAATCAAGTCGCCATCAGCGATCATCTTAATTTCTTCGGCCAACTGCAAGATTGCCGAATCTGAAGATGTTTGACCGAAATCAATGCTGTTGCTCAATCTGCTCCAAGCTACTTTGTTCACGGAAAATGGTACAATTTTATTTATTCTTCTAGTGATTGATATTTGTTCGCTCTCGGAGAGGATGTTAAAGGGGATATCATTGTTGTTTAAGTCTTCACTTAACTCTTCGTCGAAGTAACTCATTTTTTTGAAAACCTTTTTGTCAGTTTTAATACTATTTTTGGACTGGCATCAAAAACGAAGTGTGGCCCCTTCTTTTTGTGTGACCAAACATTTATATGGGCGCCGTGACTCTCGTCATGTTCAACGCGGTACCCGGTTTTTCCATTGGCTGTCTGCATTCCAACCGGTTCCCCGATACGTGGGCCAAATCTTCCGGGAGTTGGCTTTTCCGCGCGGAAGCCATTTTCAAGTAGCCACTTCAACGCCTTATTCAGTGCTTGTTCATATGTCGAAGACCGGTTGGGGTCACCAACCTCCGGGGGCTTTTTCCCATGCTTTCGTGTTAACGCTTTGCCTTGCCGAAGTGGGCAATCTCCAGGGATGCAAGCCAATCCCAAAGGATCCACCCACCCCGTAGGATTGGGCACGTACCGGTACGCATTGATCCCACCCGCCAGCTTCACCGGGTCCGGCGTCAGGTAGCGACCAATATCCGGATTGTAGTAGCGATGGCGGTTGTAGTGCAGCCCGCTTTCCTGATCGAAGTACTGGCCCTGAAAACGCAGCGGGTTGTCGATTTTTCCGACGTCCAGGCGGCTGATTTCGCCGTAGGCGCGGTAGTGGGCGGACCAGACGATTTCGCCGTTGGGGGCGGTGAGTTCTTGTGGGGTGCCCAGGTGGTCGAGTTGGTAGTGGAAGGGCTTGGTTTGTTTAGGACCGAAACCTTCCAGTAAGGCCAGTGGCCTGAAGCTACCGGGCTCGTAGAGGTAGCTGCGATGGCGGTCCTTCTGATGCTCGGCAATCAGCTTGTCGCCTTGCCAAAAGAACTCGGTCGTTATCGCATCAACGGTTTTGCTGATCCGTCGCCCGAACGGATCGTAGCAATAGCTAGCCACCCGTCCGTTGGGTTGGGTGATACCAATCAGCCGATGCTGACAGTCATAACGGTACTCGGTGACTAGCGCGTGCCCGCGCCCACGCCGCTCACGGATCAGGTTGCCGAACGCGTCATAGTCATAATGTCGATCCCCCTGAATCATCAGCCGGTTACCAGCCACGATGTCCGGGCCGGGGCGGTTTTGCATGAGCAGGTTGCCGGCCGGGTCGTGGGCGAAGCGTTCTTGCAGGTCTTGGGAATGGTCGGCGCGGGTGAGGCGGTTCAGCGGGTCGTAGGTGTAGTCGTGCTGGCCTTTGCGGGTATCGAGCAGGCGGGTGAGGTTGCCGGATTTGTCGTAGGTGTAGTGGCGTGCGTAGAGGTGGTGTTCCTGCTGGGTGACGGTGTGGGCGTGCAGGCGTTGTTGGTCGTCGTAGTGGTAGTGGCTAAGGAGCTGGCCTTGTTGGCGTTGGTGTTCCTGGCCGGCTTTGAACAGGTGGGAGGTGAGGATTTCGCCATTGAGTTCGACGGTGGCGAGGTGGCCGCCTTTGGCGTGATTAAAAACAACGCGGTTGTTGTCGGGCAGGCGCAGGTTTTGCAACTGGTCACAGGCGTCGTAGCCATAGCGCAAGGTGCCCCAGCCCTGGTGTTCGGCGGTGAGGCGGTTTTGGCTGTCGTACTCGTAGGCTAAAGCCCAGTGACCGTCCTCGACGCCTAGGAGGTTGCCCTGGCGGTCGTAGGTGTAGTCGACGGTTTTGCCATCGGGGAGGGTTTTTCTTACGAGGCGGCCGGCAGGATCGCGCTCGTAGCGGGTAACCAGCTGACTGCCGTCGTCACCGTGTTCGGTCTTTTCCTGCAGGTTACCGTTGAGGTCATAGACGTAAGCCGTGCGCTGACCGTCAAACCCTATCTCCTGCTGGATCAGGCCATTGGGGTGGTACTGCAATCCATAGGTTTCACCGACTTCGTTTTCGATTTCAGTCAGCAACAACCGCGCATTGTCGTAGCGATACTTGACCTGGGTGCCGTCGGAATTGATACGACGGCTGATCAGATGCAGCCCATCGGCATACTCGTAACGAGTAACGCGGCCTAACTCATCCCGCTCAGACGTGATTTTTCCGTAAGGGTTGTAGCTGTATTCCCTACAAGCGCCCCCCGGCAACACCACCCGAACCAGTCGCCCTACGCTGTCCCACTGATACTGGGTCAGCGCGCCATGTTCATCCTCCCGCGCCACCTGACGGCCAAGGTCGTCATAGCGATACCGCTTGATCCCACCCTCCGGCAGATGCTCCTCAAGCAACTGCCCGCGTTCATTCCACACCAGCCGCTGACAACTGTTATCCGGAAACCAAACCCCCGTCAGTTGCCCATATTTGTTGTAGCTGTAGTCGGTGCTGTGGCCTTCAGGATCAATCCTGCGGGTGATATCGCCCCTGTCATTTCGCTCATATTTCCAGACCGCCTGACCGCGCCTTACAACCCGTACGAATCCGTTGTCATGCTCGTAGGACGTCGGCTCATCGTCCCCCGGAAACAACGCCACCAAACGCCCAGCTTCGTCGTACTGATAGGCCGTGATCGCGCCCAGTGGGTCCTGCTCAACCGTCAGCCGGCTTTTTTCGTCGTAGGATTTGAAGTGTTCAGCGCCGTCCGGATCAATGCGTTGCACCAACCGCGCACGCCCGTCATGCACATAGACTTCCTGGCTGCCATCGGCGTTAAACACCGTGACCTGGCCGTTGTCATCCCAGGCATACCGGGTGTCGATCTGCGAAAAGCTCGCCCAGTGCCGGACACAGCGCGCCGCCTTGCCAGACCGTTCCCACTCCCAGTAAAAACTTGCCCCACCGGCCAACTGGCGTTCGAGAATGACGTGCTGATCGTCGTAGCGATAAACCTCGCTTTCACCGACAGCGTTGGTCGCACTGATAAGCCGGCCAAGGTCGTCATAGGCGTAGGAAACGACGGTGTACTCAGTGACCCAGACAAACTCACCCGGCCCTTCGGCCCGATGAATCTGATAGTCCACACCAACAATGCGGCCCGACGAATAGCGCAAGAACAACGACCGCCCGACGCCGTTATCCAACCGCTCAATGCGCCCCCTGAAATCCCGGGAGATACGCAGCCGGTTGTCATACGCATCGCTGATCGCTGTCAGAAAACCATTAACGAAATGGTAGAAGCGCGAGCCTTGCGCCAGCACTAATTCATCGGGCAAGACCCCCAGATAAATCGCTGCTTCGGCCAAGCTGTTGGTGATCGCAGGGCGGGCGGAGGAGGGCAGTGGAAACTCAGTCGAGCGGTTCTCATGATCGGTCCACACCACCGAATCACCGGAAACCTCCAGCCGGTGCGCCAGCGCATGACTCCAACCAAACCCCAACCCGCAATCCACTTCCACGGCGCTGGTGCGGTACAACCGCGTCCACTCGAACGGCAATATCCCATCCAAAGTGCCATCGGTGAGGGTGAGCAATTCCTCGCCGGTGACCATCGACACCGGGCAGCCGTTCTTGCACGTAGTCGCCGAGCAGGTCGCCGCATCACCGTTCTGGTTCTTCCCTGACGCAGGCACATCATCCACATGCTCTTTCTGCGTCAGCACCGCGTTCTGCCGTGCCCGCCAGCGCATCTGCATCGTGCCTTGCTTCAGCCCGCCGACCACGCCGCGAACCGCCACGGCCTTGTAGCGATCCACCGCTTGCATGAATTTCGTCAGAATCGCCAAAAGGCTCTTAACAAAACCCACCGCCGCATCAAGGATCTGCGTGCCGTACTTGACCAGGCGCAACCCCAGGTAAGCCACGCCCGCCGCTGGCAACGCGATGGTCAAGACCGCGCCAATCACCAGGTCAATCAGCAACGAGACCGCCAACCCGGCTGCCTTCTCGGCCATCTCGCCGGGGGGCAGCGCGTCGAGCCAGAGCATCGCCGTGCGCAGCATCAGGTACAGCGCCGCCTCGTCACTGGCCAGCAGCATGGCTTGTTCCATGACCCTGGGCGTGTCAGCGGCCAATTGCGCCAACTTGATGGCCTGGTCACCGAGCTGCTCGCCGAACTTCAACGGGTCTTCAAGAATCGCCTGGACCCGCTTGATGCTGTCCCACACCTCTTTGATCGCCGCCCAACTGCCGGCCAAAATACCGTTGCCAATGGCACTGGCGGTCGAGCGCTCCCAGTGCGGCTTGAACCCAGACCACTGCGACCGCAGCCACTCTTCCAGATCCGCCGTCAGCCCGGCATAGGAGGCAAACAGTGCGTCCACCTGTTCCTCGGAAACGCTCCCTCGCACCCGCACCTGATAGCGCTTGCCCGCCGCGCAGTGGTGCGAGCCTTTACCGTGCTCATCGAGCACGACCACAGTGGAAGTGCCGTCATCGAGCCCGATCACCTCAACCGGGATGTTGCCGATCGGCACGTCATACACCGATTCAAACAGGCTCTCGATGTTCAGCTCGCCGCCCAGCGAGCAATGGGTCACTGTCGAAAAATCAGCATCGGACACACTCACCGATTGCTGCGAATCACCCACCCGCAACACCCGCTCCATCCCCAACAACGAAGGCAAGTCCGCTGCATGGCTGGCTGAATCCAACGCGCGTGAGTACCAGGCGCCCATCTGCTGGCGATACTCCGCCAGGCTTTGATGGAAGCCATCCAGCTCGTGTTCGATAAAGGCAATGTGGGCGGTGTGAGTCATCCGTGACGTCTCGTCGAAGGGCAAGGCATCGGAGTCTGCCGCAGCAAAAAGCGGCTGGATGAACGGTTGGAAAAATCAGAATGGGACGACGTGAAGCAGGAAAAAGCCGCGAAAAACTAGCCCGGGGGATTACGTCAAAAGACGATCCGGCTCATTGCGAAAAGCTACGCAAATAAAAATGGCTCTCATCCTTGCCCGATTTTCCGACCTGGCCGTCATGGTTAATAGAACCTCTATTACGCAGGATTTCCCATGTCGCGCCTTGCTCGTCCCTTGCATCCACTGGCCCTGTCAGTGGCGTTCGCCTTTGCTGCCGTGCCGTTGCTGTCTGTTCAACCTGCCTTCGCCGAAGAAAGCAGCAGCGCGCTGCGCCGTTTCTCGATTCCCGCGGGTGAGCTGAGCCAGGCACTCAACAGCCTGGCCGAGCAGGCCAACCTGGTGCTGGCGTTTGATGCGAGCCTGGCGCGGGGCAAGCACAGCAATGGATTGAGCGGGCAGTACGACACCGACGTGGCGCTGAACCAGTTGCTCGCCGGCACTGGCCTGCAGGCCCTGAAGCTCTCCGCCGACCGCTACCGGCTGGAGCCGATTCCGGATAACGGCGGTGCCATGGAGTTGCAGGCCACCACCATCAGCGGTGCCTACCGCACCGAAAGCCCCACCGGGCCGGTGGCCGGTTATGTGGCCACGCGCAGCCTGTCGGGCACCAAGACCGACACCGCGCTGATCGAGACCCCGCAGTCGATCTCGATTGTCACCAAGGACCAGATGCACGCGCAGAACGCCGAGAGCCTCAACCAGATCCTGCGTTACAGCGCCGCCGTGATCCCGGAAACCCGTGGCGCCACGGCATCGCGCCTGGACCAGCTGACGATCCGTGGCTTTTCCCCGGCCACCTACCTGGACGGCTTGCGCATGCCGTCGAGCCGCGATGCATTGCCGCAAAAGGACGCCTTCGACCTGGAGCGCGTCGAAGTGCTGCGCGGGCCGGCCTCGGTGCTGTACGGGCAGGGCACGCCGAGCGGCGTGATCAACATGGTCACCAAGCGCCCGCTGGACACGCCGTTTCATGAAGTTGGCGTGGAGTACGGCACTTTCAACAAGAAGCGCACAACCTTCGACCTGAGCGGGCCGATTGATGACCAAGGCGTGTATTCCTACCGCGTCGCCGGGCTTTTCGACGATGCCGATGGGCAAGTGGACCACACCGAGACCCGCCGTCAGTCGCTGTCCACCGCATTCACCTGGCGCCCGGACGAGGCGACGTCGCTCACGTTGCTCGGGCACTTTCAGAAGGACCCCAAGGGCGCGTCCTACGGTTCGGTGCCAGCCTGGGGCTCGGTGTTGCACAGCCCGACCGGGCGCAGCATCGACGTGGATTTCTATGACGGCGAGAAGAACTTCGAGAAGAGTGACCGCGAGTACTATTCCATCGGCTACGCCTTCGAGCACCACTTCGATGACGTGTGGACCGTACGCCAGAACGCGCGTTACCTGCGCAGCGAAGGCCAGTACCGCAGCCTCTACAACAACTACCTGATGGCGGATTACCGCACCATCCGACGCTCGACCATTGCCGCTGACGTCGACATGGATGCCTACACCCTCGACAACCAGTTGCAAGCCAAATTCGACACCGGCCCGTTGCAGCACACGCTGCTGATGGGGCTCGATTACCAGAACACCAGCACCGACACCAAGCAGGGCTCCGGCGTGTACACCGCAGGCCCGACCCTGGATATTTTCAATCCGGTGTACGGCGCGGCGGTTCCGGTGCCTGCGTATACCACCGACGGCACGTCGCGCAGCGAGCAGACCGGCGTGTACCTGCAAGAGCAGATGAAGTGGGATAAGTGGGTGCTGCTGCTGGGTGGTCGCTATGACTGGGCCAGCACCGACAACAGCACCCAGACCCTCAGCACCGGTGCCAAGGCCAAGTCGTCCCTGGACAGCAAGGCCTTTACCGGCCGCGTGGGGCTGGTCTATCTGTTCGATAACGGCCTGGCGCCGTACGCCAGCTATTCGGAGTCGTTCCAGCCGCAATCGGGTACGGGGTATGGCGGTTCGGTGTTCAAGCCTACTGAAGGCAAGCAGTATGAGGTCGGCATCAAGTACCAGCCGCCGGGCAGCAACAGCTTTATCACTGCCGCGATCTTCGACCTGCGCCAGACCAACGTACTGACCACCGACCCGGACCCGACGCATTTGTGCGGTACCGGCCGCTGCCAGAGCCAGGATGGCGAAGTGCAGTCCCGTGGTTTCGAGCTCGAAGGCAAGGCCAGTCTCAATGACAACCTGGACATCACCGCGGCCTACGCCTACCTGGACAACCGTATCAGCAAGTCCAACAGCACCGTGCGTTATGCGCCGATCAGCGACATTGCCGTAGGCCCGGCCGTTGCCGCCGAGGGCACCACCACCTACGGCGTGCCGCGCCATACCGCGTCGGCGTGGGCGGATTACACCTTTCATGATGGCAGCCTGAAAGGCTTTGGTGCGGGCGCCGGGGCGCGGTATGTCGGGTCGTCCTGGGGCGATACCGCCAACACCCTGAAGGTGCCGGGCTACACCTTGTTCGACGCGGCGGTGCATTACGACATCCCGAACATCACCCGCCTCAAGGACAACCTGCGCCTGGCATTGAACGCCACCAACCTGGCGAATAAAGAGTACGTGGCCTCGTGCTACTCGTACTCGTGGTGCTGGTACGGCTCGCAACGCACCGTGCAGGCGAGTGCGACTTATCAGTGGTAAAAAACCACCGATAAGGCAATTTAATGGCCCCTTTGTAACAAAATCCTCGCCAGAATCGCTTTTATTTTCAGGTGGTTAGGTGGGGATGCAAATGCGCACTGTTGGAATCATGCTGATCGCCTGCTCCCTGGCAGGCGGCGCGGCTGCCGTGCAGGCACGGGAGCTGCGCGAGGGTGACAAGTACATGTGCAGTTGGGGCGCTGGCACGGCCGCCAGGGCCCAGGAACTCAAGCTGTCGGGTGTGTCGCTGTATGCTGCGCGGCAGAAGATCCAGACCATCAAGTTCAGCAAATCGTGGATGCGCATGATGGCCATGGGCATCACCGAGCAGACCTATGACAGCCGTTCCCGGCTGAAACCCGAGGCAATCCGCCAGAGTTTTTACCAGGATTGCCTACGCTACAAAGTGGCGCGCAAGTAATGGCCTGACTGGCTCAGCGTGACAGCGGTGAGCCGGCATCTTCCTGGAAAAACACCTTGGCAATGTCGATAAAGCGCCGATTGGCTTGGGACAGGTATTCATCGGCGCGCCAGCACAGGTTGAAGTGCATGAATTGCGCCGGCGCAAAAGACACCCCCACCAACCCTGGCTCCTGCTCCTGAACGGAGCGCAGCAGAGTAGAAGCGCCCATCCCGCTGCGCGTGGCCGCTATCACCAGCGGCACGAAGTTGCTTTCCAGGGCGATGTTGAGCCGCACCCGTGCGGTACTGCAAAAAGTATCCAGCAGGTGACGTTGCAGGAAGGTGTTGTCGAACACCAGCATCGGTTCGTCATGCAGGCGGTCTGCTGACAGCGATTCCGCTCCCGCCAAAGGATGATGCTCGTTCACGCACAGCACCATCTCATCGCTGCCCAGCAGCACCGACTCCCAGCCAGGTTCGACGCGCCGCGACTCCAGCAACGCGACATCAATCGCCCGTGTCGCGAGGCGTTCGCTGATGTCGTCAGCGCTGCCTTCGATCACGTGCATGGCAATTCCGGGGTAGCGGGCACGAAATTGCATCAACAGATCCGGAATATGGCGGATGCCATACATCGGTGGCACACCGACGCGGATTTCGCCGCTGTGCAGTTGCGTCAAGTCCTGCAGTTCGCGGCGTGCGCCGGCCAAACCCTCCAGGCACGCTTCGGCGCGAGCCAGAAACAGCTGGCCTTCGGCCGTCACGCTGATCTGGCGTGTGGCCCGGTTGAACAAGGCCACGCCCAGCTCATCTTCCAGGCGGCTGACCGCCATGCTCAATGCCGGCTGCGCCACATGCAGGGCCTGCGCGGCTTTGGTGAAACTGCCTTGGCGGGCGATTTCGACGCAGTATTCCAGGGCTCTGAGGTTCATTCCGGCTCACATAACAAAGAGTGATGAATGGCTTCACAAATGGATATTTTTTGTGATGCGCGGCAGTCTATAACCTGTCGGCATTCTTCTCCATGCCGGATGTCATCATGCCCCTCCACCTTCGCTGTTACTGGCTCGCCACCCTCATTGTTGGCGCCTTGGGCGGCAGCCTTGCCCAGTGGGCAGGGTGGCCTTTGCCTTGGGTTGTCGGCTCATTGCTCGCGGTGTTGCTGACCCGCTGCGCGGGCAGCCGGGTGCCGGAAATTCCCCACGGGCGCAAAGCCGGGCAGTTGATCGTGGCCGTGGCCATCGGCTGCCATTTCACCGTGCCGGTGATGCAGCAAGTGGCGGGGCATCTGGGGCTGATCGTAACGGCAGTATTGCTCACGCTGGTGTTGGCCTTGGGGTCGGTGCTGGTCTTGCACCGATGGGGCGTTGCCTTGAACACGGCGTTCTTCGCGCTGATGCCGGCCAACTCCACTGAGATGGTGCACCTGGGGCGGCAGCGTCAGGCGGACACCAGTTTTATCGCGGCGGCCCACAGCATTCGGTTGCTGCTGATCCTGTTGGCGGTGCCCGCGGTGGCTACCTTTGGCGTGTCCCATTCCGTGGCGCACGAGCCGTTGCCGGTCATCTGGCCTTGGCTGATCTTTATCCTGGCAATGGGCTTTCTCGCCGCGCTGGCGTTCAAGCGCTGCAACCTTCCCAACCCCTGGACCTTCGGGCCGTTCCTGATCTGTGCGGTGGGGGTGGGTTGCAACCATTTGTCGATGAGTATGCCGGGCTGGCTCAGCGGATGCGGGCAGTTGCTGATCGGGTGTGCGTTGGGTGTTGCGTTCGACCGCCGTTTTTTCCGCCGTGCGCCGGGTTTTCTGGCCAAGGTGCTGGTGCTCTTGACGGGCTCAGTGATTGCCACTGCGCTGGCCGCGTGGGGGCTCGGTGCCGGGTTGGGCATGCCGTGGCTGTCGCTGGCCCTGGGCATGATGCCCGGCAGTGCCCCGGAAATGAGCCTCACCGCCGAAGCCTTGGGGTTGGCGGTCACCTTGGTCACGGCCATGCAAGTTATCCGTATGCTGTTGATCCAGGCTGCGTGTCTGCCGCTGTACCGCCTGCTGGACCGAGCGCTGCAAGAGCAAGCACCGGCCAGTACAAAATCTGCGTAAGCCTGTCCAACTTTGCCCTCGTGCCCCTCGCCATACTGGCGCCAGGTAAACGAAGAGGCATAGGCCATGACTGATTACGTATTCACCCCCGCGCACATTCCCTCCCTTGCCATCCAGGGCAGCGACGCACGTTTCCCGCTGCGCCGGGTGTTTTGTGTGGGGCGCAACTACAGCGAGCACGCCCGCGAAATGGGGCATGACCCAGACCGCGAGCCGCCGTTTTTCTTTATGAAGCCGGCGGATGCCGTCGTGCCCGCCGAAGGGGTGATCGCTTACCCGCCGCTGACCGCCGACCTGCACCATGAAGTGGAACTGGTGGTGGCCATCGGCAAGGGTGGGGTGGATATCAGCCCTGAAGAGGCGTTGTCCCATGTCTGGGGGTATGGCGTCGGCATCGACCTGACCCGCCGTGACCTGCAAGCCCAGGCGAAAAAACTCTCCCGTCCGTGGGAATGGGCCAAGGCGTTTGATGAGTCGGCGCCGACCACTGCCTTGCAACCCGTGAGTGCCATCGGTCACCCCTCAACGGGGAAAATCTGGCTCAAGGTCAACGGTGAACAACGCCAGGTGGGTGACCTGGCCGACCTGATCTGGTCCGTCAGCGAAGTGATCAGCCACGCGTCCAAATCCGTGGCGCTCAAGGCGGGCGACCTGATCTTCACCGGCACGCCCGCAGGTGTTGGCGCCGTGCAGCCGGGGGATGTGCTCACGGCCGGCATCGACGGCATTGGCGAGTTGAGTTTCACCCTCAGCCAGGGTTGAGGCTAAAGTGGTGCCCAGGCCACCCGAGAGACTGTTATGCCAGGCACCCGCGTCACCACCTATGGCATGGAACAACGCAGCGACCGCCCCGACTTCTACATCCGCGACAAGCGCGGGCGGGCGGCGCTGACCAGTCCCCATCGCCATGAGTATTTCCAGATCCAGATCAACCTCGGTGGCGACACCGTGCAGCATATCGGCGGCGCGGTGCGGCCGTTTCCGCACAAGGCCCTGGCGTTCATCCTGCCCCATCGCCTGCACGTGATCCCTCATCCCGAGGATGGCGAGTTCATGTTGATCAACTTCAGCCAGGCGTTTTTCCTGCCGCAGCTGACGTGCGACCCACTGGACCTGGAAGACATCCCCATCGGCCAGGCGCCGGAACTGGCACCGTTCCGCTTCCAGGAACAACTGGACTTCATCCTCGACGACGCCGCCTTCGAAGAAGTGAAAACCTGGCTCACCCAGATGCGTACCCTCGACGCCCACCGCACCTTCGGCGCGCGCGAGCGCCTCAAGGGCTACCTGTTCCAGCTGATCGGCCTGGTGTGCCAGGCCTACGCCGAACCGCTGCAGGCATTTGCCGCCAGCAATGCCACCCGGCGCGGGCGCAAGGACGCGTTGGCACGGGTTCAGGGGCACATCCGCGAGCACCTGCACGAACCCACCCTCAACCTGACAGACACGGCTGCTGCGGCCTTCCTGTCGCCCAACTACCTCACCCACTTGTTGCGCAAGGAGACCGGCAAACCGTTTTCCCAGTTGGTGCTCGACCGCCGCATGCAACTGGCGCGCACCTTGTTGCTCAACAGTGCGCAATTGATCGGCGTTATCGCCCAACGCTGTGGCTTCACCGATGAGGCGTACTTTTCCCGCTGTTTCCGCAAGGCCCACGGCTTGGCGCCCGGGCAATTCCGCCGCCAGCAGCACACTGAATCCCTGTAATCCCGCGCTTTTTACAAAACCACGACAATGCATATGTTTCTATTTGCATACAATTGCGTGCTTCAACGGAGGAAGCGCCCATGAATACGCGGATACGGCTGGCGACACTGCAGGACATCGACACATTGTTTGCGATTCGGACCTCGGTGACGCAGAACCACCTGAGCCGAGAACAAATGGCCGAGCGGGGTATTACCCCTGAAGTGCTGGCAGACAGCATCCGTGAAGCGCCCTGTGTGTGGATCGCCGAGGTCAATGGTGAGCCTGCCGGGTTTTCCATGGTCGACCTGGACAGTGGCGAAGTGTTTGCGATGTTCGTGCGGCCGGCCTATGAGAACCAAGGGCTGGGCCGCCAATTGATGGCGGTTGCCGAGGCAGCCTTGTTTGAACGCCATGACACGTTGTTCCTGGTCACCGACGGGCGTGATGAGATACGCGCCAATGGGTTTTACCAACGCCTGGGTTGGTCGGTGGTGGATCAGGTCGACGGCGACGACGTTCGTTACCAGAAGAGCAGGGCGCTGTAGTGCCATGAACCCACCCGAAGCCCCGTCCTCCAAAAGCTTTCGCTACTTTGTGGTCGGCGTGCTGTGCGTCGCGGTTTTGCTGGGCGTTTACTTTGTGCGGCTCAATGCGCGGGTGGACCAGGAACGGGAGGAGGCCGCCGAACGCCTTACCCTTTGCCAACATATCGAAAGCGTGGCCCGTGCGGCCTTGCCGGCCAACCTCCAGCCGCCCGAGGCGTGCAGGCAACTAAAGGCTCGCTCTTCCGAAAGTGTCGCACCGTTATAATCAATAACCTTATTTATACAGCGGATATATACCGGGGAAGTGTCAGGTGATAGTCGCAGTACTTGCACCAAAAAGTGGCACAAGTGCGTCGTGCTACCTTAAAAAATGTGTGGTTATTGAATGACTTACGCGACTTTTAATCCGACGAAAGGATTAAAATAATCTTGTTACAGGTTTTTACAGTCGGTACTATAGCCGGGCGTTCACCTCCCACGGTTTATGCATTTTTAAATCCCAAGTTTCCATCAGCTACTTGGGATTTTTTTTGCCTGCGATTTGACTCAAACGTCAAACTTCCACCTCGGCGAACTCCGCGCGCATGCGCCCGTTGCGCTTGGCCTGGTACAGTAACTTGTCCACCTCCTCGACAAACCCCAGCATGGCGCTGTCGGGCGTGACGAGGTGGGTGCCCACACCCAGGCTCAGGGTCAGCAATTTCGACACCGGTGAAAAACCGTGCTCGATCTGCTGCTGGCACATCAGGTGCAGGCAACGCTGCGCCACCTGTTTGGCCGAGGCGGCATCGGTCTCCGGCAGCAACCACACAAACTCCTCGCCGCCGATGCGCGCAATGAAATCCCGTGGCCGGTTGGCCGCCAGCGACAGCGTGCGCGCCACCTGGCGCAGGCACTCATCGCCTTTGATATGGCCGTAGTGGTCGTTGTACTGCTTGAAAAAATCGATATCCAGGATGATCAGCGACAGCGGCAACTGGCTGCGCTGGGCGCTGGCCCACTCGCGTTCCAAAACCATGTCGAACATGCGCCGGTTGGCGATGCCGGTCAGGCCGTCCTGGTAGGAATATTCTTCGAGCTGCTTTTGCAAGCGAATCAGGTGCTCTTCGGTCTTCTTGCGCTCGCTGATATCGAACATGAAGCCGATCAGCGCTTCGACTTCGCCATCCTTGCGCACCACGTGCACCACGTCGCGAATCCACACGTAGTCGCCATTCACCGTGAGCGCCCGGTAGTCGGCCTCATGGTCCACACCGGCACGGGACTGCGACACGCAGAAATTCACCACGTATTCGCGGTCATCGGGGTGCATGCGCTCGACCCAGTCATCCACGCTGACCCAGCTTTGCGGGGTCCAGCCCAGCAGTGTCTCGATCTGCGGGCCGATGTAACTGAAGGTCATGGTCTGCCAGTCGATGCGCCAGGGGATGGCTTTGGTCGACTCCAGCAGGGTTTTGTAGACGTCGCTGTCGGGCTGGCTCGGTGGGGCGATGCTCATGGGTGGGCTGCTCGAAGGGAGGGCGAAATGCCATGAGCGTCTTTTGAACCGGCCCTTGAGTCAAGCCTTCGCCAGCGCACCGGACGAGAGGTCAAGTGCCGGGTTCCTGGCGCCAACGCACCAGCGTTTACGAGGCAAAATGCGCGGTAGCTAACACTTTTGCATTAATTGTTACGCCAGGGTCGCAAGCTCATCTACTCTGGTTCCATCACACCGACAGGGCAGGGCCCAGGGACGGGGGCTTATGATGATTTCGATCACTGAATTCAGTCGCATCATGGCGTCAGGCTTCTTGCCGCTGTCTTGTGATTGCAGCCTCAACAGCGACGGTTCGCTGCGCATCAGCGTGTTCGAGCCGGTGACGGGGCGCGTCGACTTGCTGCTGACCCGCGTCTCGCCCGAAGGCCTGGACAGCATCCGTTCCATCTCAAACCTGATTGGCGAGCTGCGCACCGAGATCAAGGCCGGGCGCCGCGGGTTTGCAGCCGTAGGCTAAGCGTCATGACACGGCGCTGTCGGCCTGGGTCGAGACCGCGCCGTAGTAGCGCCAGCAGCAATGCCGATGTTCCGGCAGGATCACACAGCCGCTCAGGCTCACGATCAGCAGGGCGGCAACCAGCATAGATAGGCGACGGGACATGATGTTTCCTCTTGGTGTGTTCGGCGTTACAGGTTGAACGCCGCCACCCTGGAATATCCGTCGCGATGCTTTCAAACATTTCATCAAGCGCCGCCATCCCCTGGGCAATACTCCTCTTACGCATTGCGTAAAAAAATCTGCGGTGTTCGCGACGGATTCTTCCCGCACCTGGCGTTCAACCCATCAGCAGCGTGCACTTTCGCTCGCCGTATGAGGAGTTGCCATGAAACCACTGGCCAAATTGCGCCTTGTCTTGCTTGCCCCGCTGGCACTCGCTGCGTTTGTCAGCACCCCGACGTTTGCCCAGACCGAAGTCATCATTCGCCAGGCGCCACCGGCCGAGCGCGTTGAAGTGATACCCGCCGAACGCCCCGGCTACGCCTGGGACCGTGGGCACTGGCGCTGGGAAGGCGGTGCCTATGCCTGGGTGCCGGGGCACTGGCAGCCAGTGATGCGCAACGCGCGCTGGGAGCCCGGCCATTGGGAATCCCATGGGCCGAACTGGTACTGGCGCGAAGGGCATTGGATCCGCTGAACCCTGAAACTTAGCCTCCGGACCGAGTATTACCCGATTGAAAGACACTGATCCGGACGTTGAGCTACTGGCACGTATCGGCAACAACGAACCTGCGGCCGTCAACGAGATGGTGACGCGCAAGCTGCCGCGTCTGCTGGCGCTCGCCGGTCGGATCCTGGGGGACGCCGACGAGGCCAAGGACGTGGCCCAGGAAAGCTTCTTGCGGATCTGGCGCCATGCGGCGAACTGGCGTGCTGGCGAAGCGCGGTTTGACACCTGGCTGCATCGGGTGGCGCTGAACCTGTGCCACGACCGCTTGCGTCGGCGCAAGGAGCGCCCGTTGGACGAGGACGAAGTGCTGGAGCTGGCGGACAGCGCACCGTCCCTTGATGAGCAGTTGGAAACCGCCGACCGCAGTGCGAGGATGGCCGCCGCGTTGGCGACGTTGCCCGAGCGCCAGCGCGAAGCCATTGTGCTGCAGTATTACCAGGAGCTGTCGAACATCGACGCCGCGGCCCTGATGAATATTAGCGTCGAGGCACTGGAGAGCCTGCTGTCGCGGGCCCGACGCCAGTTGCGCAATCAACTTGCCGACACACCAGGGCTTGCCCGCCCAGGAAGGGAAAAACCATGACGCCCGAACGATTTGCTCATCTGGCTGATGCCTACGGGGCCAGCCTGCACCGCTGGCCCGTCGCCGAACAAGCCGCCGCCCAGGCGCTGCTCGATAACGGCAATGCCAGCGCCCGCGAGGCGTTGCGCGAAGCCAGTTGGCTGGATGCCCAGCTGGACAGCCATCAGCTGGCGTTCGCCGACCCGGCGCTGGCCCGACAGATTCGCCAGTCGGCGCCGCGCCGTGCGTCATTCTGGTCGCGCTACGCCAGTTGGTTGTCACCCGCCGGCCTGGTGGGGGTGGGCATCGCCGGTATTGCGGCCGGGGTGCTGGTGGCGTCGCTGAGCGTGCCGCTGCCGATGTCGTCATCCGAAGTGCTGCCCAGCGTCTTCGATCAGGGCGACGCCGACGTCGTCTTTACCGTCAACGCCGAGGAAACCGAGCAATGACCCCCAAATCCCTCAAGCCGTGGTTGGTCGTCTCGGTGTTGCTCAATGTGTTTTTGATCGGCGGCGTCGGCGGTGGCTTGTACCACTGGACCACAGCCGCCAAGCCCGCCGAAGCGGTGGTCAACCAGCATGGCCTGCGCCAGGCGATGATCAAGTTGCCGCCCGAGCGGCGCAAGGAACTGCGCCAACTGCTGCGCCAGAACCGTGCCGACAGCCAGCCGCTGATCATGGCCGGTCGCGAAGCCCGCCTTGGCGTGATCAAGCAGTTGGAATCGCCGACCCTGGACCGCGACGCGCTGGTCACCGAACTGGCCAAGGCCCGCGAGGCAGACGTTGCGCTCAGGGCCCTGGTGGACACCACCCTGGCGCAATTTGCGAGCAACTTACCCCAGGACGAACGGCAGAAACTGGTCGAGGCGCTGTACCAGCGCGGGCAGGTCAAGGCTAAAGAAAAATTCATCCAGACGGCGGGGAATAAACCCCGCTCTTGAGTTGTTAAGCCCGCATGAACTCAATGGAAGTGTGCTTATGCCGGCTGCGAAAAAGAAACAGGCTTTTGATTTTTCCTGTGGGGCTGCGTCGTTGTTGTGCGCGGCAGTGGAGCTGGAGGCAACTTTGCCCGGTGGCATGACCGCAACCGATGCGTTGCGCACCAACATGTGTGAGGTGGAACTCTACAAATTCACCTCCGG
The DNA here is from genome assembly GCF_024810135.1 of Pseudomonas sp. BIGb0164. Taxonomy (NCBI): domain Bacteria; kingdom Pseudomonadati; phylum Pseudomonadota; class Gammaproteobacteria; order Pseudomonadales; family Pseudomonadaceae; genus Pseudomonas; species Pseudomonas sp. BIGb0164. The sequence goes on from NZ_JANUEA010000013.1 coordinate 118,698, forward strand.
CGCGCTGACCGGCGGGGTGGTCAAACCCTTCGATCCGACCAAAGCCGGCTACTCCTACCCCCACAGCGTGGCGTTGGCGGCGCGGACGTTGGGGTTGAACGTGACCATCTACATGGAAGGCTTTCTGGCCAGCGCATTGGCCACCTTGTACCCCAAGTGCGAAGAGCTTTGCGTGAAGGCAGGCTTCCCCGTGATCCACGGCGCGCCGCCGCCGATGGCCGCGAATCGCCGAGCGTTGTGTGTGGTCACCACCTTTGTAGTGGGGCTGCACTACGTAATGCTGCGCCCGGGCGGAGACTTCATGGACCCGGCCGATGGCGACAACCACGATAACTTCAAGACGATGAACACCTGGTCGAAGGTGTACTCGCAAACGGGGATTACCTTGGTGCTGGAGAAGGAAGTGGAGGTTTAAAGCACTCTTCAAGCCCGCCACCACAGGGGATCAGCGGTGTACCCAATTTCTCGACCGAACACAGCTCAAAATGTGGGAGCTGGCTTGCCTGCGAAAGCGGTAGGCCAGCTGGCATCTGAGTCGACTGACACACCGCCTTCGCGAGCAAGTCGAATCGTCGCACCGCCACTCCCACAGGGGGTTAGCGGTGTACTATTTTCGCCCATCCCCAAAAATCCCCACCACCTCCTTCCTCAACCACAAATGCCGCGGATCCTTCTGATTCCGCGCATGCCAGTGGTGTTTCAAGCTATACGGCGGTATCTCCACCGGCGGTTCAATCATTCGCACCGCCGAGTGCTTTTCATAGATATGTGCCACCGACCTCGGCATCACCGCGATCAACTCCGAGCGCTCGATGATGGCCGACATGCTCATGTAGTGGGACATCTGCACCACGATCTTCCTTTCGATCCCTTGCTCGGCCAGAAAGCTCTCGTACATTTCCTGGCTGCGGCTGCCGTCGCGTACCTGCAGGTGCTCCAGTGTGCAGAACTCTTCCATGCTCAGTTGCGGCGCGGTGATGCGGTGGTGGCGGCCGATGAGGCAGACCAGGTCGTGGTCGAACAGGCGTTGTTGGTAGATGTTCGGCGCGTCGAGGTCGGGGAAGTAGCCCAGCGCCGAGTCCACGCGGCCTTCGCGCAGGGCGTCGTGGAGGTCTTTGGGGCCAAGGCTCAGGCACTGGATCTTGGCGTGGGGCGCGGCACTGCGCAGGCGGTCGAAGAGGGCGGGGAGGAACACCACTTCACCGATTTCACTGAGGCAGAAGGTGAAGGTTTCGCGGCTTTGCTCCGGGTCGAAGGTGGGGCTGGGGAGGATTTCCTGGTCGATGGTGGCGATCACTTCGCGGGTGCGTTCGACGATGCTGCGCGCCCGTGGCGTGGGCTCCATGGCGGTGCCGCTGCGCACGAACAAGGGGTCGCCGAGGGAGTGACGCAAGCGCGATAACGCGGCACTGGCGGCGGGCTGGCTCATGCCCAGGCGCTTGGCGGCGGCGGTGACGTTGCCGCAATCGTGAATGGCCAACAAGACGCGTAGCAGGTTCAGGTCCGTGCGCATGACTATAACCAGATCAAATAGTTTGAATAACTAGAATTTGCTTCTGCTATTTGTGCCCCACGGCGAGGATGGTGTCCAGACAAGAATAAAACCAAGAGGCACCCTCATGATCAATCTGCATGACATCCGCTATGTGCGTCTGGGCACGGCGGACCTTGCCCAGGCCAAGCTGTACGCCACGCAGATGCTCGGCCTGCAGGTGGTGCGCGAGACCAACGGTGCGATCTATTTTCGCTCCGACAGCCGCGACCACACCCTGTGCTACTACGAAGGCGACCCACGGGAAACCACCACCGCCTTCGAAGTCACCAGCTGGAACGAACTCGACCACGCCGCCCAATTGCTCGAAGACAACGGCTTTGCCGTGCGCCATGGCAGTCGCCAGGACGCCGAGGTGCGTCACGTCAACGAGCTGATTCAGTTTCGCGACCCCAGCGGCAATCACATCGAACTGGTGCTGCGCCCCCATGCCAGTGGCAGCCGTTACTTCGCCACCCGCGATGCCGGTATCACCGGTTTCAGCCATATCGGCCTGCGCACCACCGACGCCAAGCGCGACGAAGCGTTCTGGACCACCCTGGCCAACGCACGGGTCAGTGACCGCATCGGTGAAGCGCCGCTGCTGCGCATCGATGAGGTGCATCACAAGATCGCGCTGTTCCCCTCCAGCCATGCCGGCGTACAGCACATCAACCACCAGGTGGAAAGCATCGATGACGTGATGCGCGCCTGGTACTTCCTCAAGGAACGCGGGATCAGGATTCTGTTCGGGCCGGGTCGTCACCCGACGTCAGGGGCGATGTTCCTGTACTTCGAAGGGCCAGATGGCATGACCTACGAATATTCCACTGGGGTGAGTCATATCGCCCCGGAAGACGAGGCCACCCACCAGCCCCGGCAATTCCCGCTGGTCACCAGCTCGTTCTGTGCCTGGGGTTCGAAGCCGGACATTCCGGAGTTCAAATCATGAGCCGCGTCAGCCAAGAAGCCGAAGTGCGGGTGGCCGCGCGTGCCCTGGCCAACGCCGGTTTTGTGCACGCCTACGGCCATTGCAGCCTGCGTCTGGATGCCGAGCACTTCCTGGTGTGCGCCGCCAAGCCCATGGGCCTGATCCCGCCCGGCGAGCCCGGCACCGTGGTGCCGGTGCATGGTCCGCTGCCGGAGGGTGTGCTGGGTGAAGTGCGCATTCATCAACAGATTTACCAGCGTCGGCCAGACGTCAACGCGGTGATCCGCTGCATGCCGATGCAGGTGATGAGCTTGTCCTGCGCCGGGCTGACCCCGCGTTTGCGCCACGGCATGGGCGCCTATTTCAAGGACGGCGTGCCGCTGTGGGATGACCCGCAACTGCTACGCGACGACTCGCAGGCCGCCGCCCTGGCCGAACAGTTGGGCTGCGCCCAGGCCCTGGTGATGCGTGGCAACGGCGCCATGGTGGTCGGCGGCTCCCTGGTGGAAGCACTGACCCTGGTGTTCTACCTCGAAGACGCCGCCCGTATCGAACTGCAACTGCTGGCGGCCGGCGTGGCCGACCACGCACCGCTGCTGAGCCGTGAAGAAGCGGACCGCCGCGCCACCGCCAGCGGGCGAATCTTTGAACGCATGTGGGACTACCTCACCGCCGGCGATGCCGAGCTGAACCTGATAACAAGAGACGAGCGCCAACCATGACCAAGCATTTTCATAACTTCATCGATAACCAATGGGTCGAGGGCGTGCGCACCTTCGACAACCGCAACCCGGCCGACAATAGCGTGATCGGCCAGGTTCACGAGGCCGGCCGCGAGCAGGTCGACGCGGCGGTCAAAGCCGCCCGCGCCGCACTGAGCGGCCCCTGGGGCAAGATGACCATCGCCCAACGCACCGCCTTGCTGCACAAGGTGGCCGACGGCATCGAACAGCGCGCCGAAGAGTTCGTCGCCGCTGAAGTGGCCGACACCGGCAAGCCCCACGCGCTGGCCAGTCACCTGGATATCCCCCGTGGCGCTGCCAACTTCAAGGTGTTTGCCGACCTGATCCGTAACGTGCCCACCGAAAGTTTCACCATGGACACCCCCGACGGCGGCAAGGCGGTCAACTACGCGGTGCGCAACCCGCGCGGGGTGATCGGGGTGATCTGCCCGTGGAACCTGCCGCTGCTGCTGATGACCTGGAAAGTCGGCCCGGCCCTGGCCTGCGGCAACACCGTGGTGGTCAAACCGTCGGAAGAAACCCCGGCCACTGCCACCTTGCTCGGTGAAGTGATGCGCGACGCCGGCGTGCCCGCAGGTGTCTACAACGTGGTGCACGGCTTTGGCGAACACTCGGCGGGGGCCTTCCTCACCGAACATCAAGACGTAGACGGCATCACCTTTACCGGCGAAACCGGTACCGGCGAAGCGATCATGAAAGCCGCGGCCAAGGGCGTACGCCCGGTCTCGCTGGAACTGGGTGGCAAGAACGCCGGGGTGATTTTCGCCGACGCCGACCTGGACAAGGCCGTGGCCGGCATCGCCCGCGCGGTGTTCGAAAACAGCGGCCAGGTGTGCCTGGGCACTGAGCGCGTGTACGTGCAACGGCCGCTGTTCGAGGCGTTTGTCGCCGCCCTCAAGGCGCGTGCCGAAGCCATCAAGGTCGGCCCGCCAAATGCTCCTGGCGTCACCATGGGCCCGCTGGTTTCCGTGGGCCACCGCCAGAAGGTGTTGAGCTATTACGCCCAGGCGGCCAAAGACGGCGCCACCGTCGTGACCGGCGGCGGCATCCCGGACATGCCTGCCGAACTGGCCGAAGGCGCCTGGGTGCAGCCGACGATCTGGACCGGCTTGTCGGAAGACTCTGCTGTTGTGCGTGAAGAAATCTTCGGCCCGTGCTGCCACATCGCACCGTTCGATGATGAAGACGAGGTGGTGCGCCTGGTCAACGACACGCCCTACGGCCTGGCCGCCAGCGTGTGGACCACCGACCTGCAGGTTGCCCACCGCATGGGCGCCGCGCTGGATGTGGGCATCTGCTGGATCAATTCGTGGTTCCTGCGCGACCTGCGCACCGCGTTTGGTGGCGCCAAGCAATCGGGCATTGGCCGTGAGGGCGGGGTGCATTCCCTGGAGTTCTACACCGAACTGCGCAACGTGTGCATCCGTCTGTGAGGTCCGCCATGACACATCTCAACCCCCTCGGCGCGCAACTGCACCAGGCACTCACCGCGCGTAAACCGCTGGCGCCGCTGACCGAGCAATACCCCGAGCTGACGGTGGCCGACGCCTACCAGATCCAGCTGGCCATGCTGCAACCGCGCCTCGATGCCGGGCAAACCGTGATCGGCAAGAAGATCGGCGTCACCAGCCAAGTGGTGATGGACATGCTCGGCGTGGACCAGCCCGACTTCGGCCACCTGCTCAGCGGCATGCTGGTCAACGACGGTGCCGCGCTGGCGTGCGCCGACTTCATCGCGCCCAAGGCCGAAGGCGAGATCGCCTTTGTGCTCAAACAGGACCTGGTCGGTCCGGGCGTGACCGTGGCTGATGTACTGCGCGCCACCGCGTATGTGATGCCGTGCTTCGAGATCGTCGATTCGCGAATCAAGGACTGGAAAATCAAGATCCAGGACACCGTCGCCGACAATGCCTCGGCCGCGGCGTTCGTGCTCGGCGACGGCGTGGCCGACCCGCGTGACATCGACTTGGCGTGCGTGGGCATGACCCTGGAAAAGAACGGCGAGATCGTCGCCACCGGCGCCGGTGCGGCGGCCCTCGGCCACCCGGCGAATGCCGTGGTATGGCTGGCCAATACCCTGGGGCGTCTGGGCATCCCGTTGAAGAAAGGCGAGGTGATCCTGTCCGGCTCCCTGGCCGCCATGGTCCCGGTCCAGCCGGGTGACCAGTTGCGCATGAGCCTGGGCGGTATCGGCTCGGCTTCCATCCGTTTTGTTTGAAGGACCACCCCATGAACCTGTCAGCCGCAACCATCGCCGAACTGGCCATTCACCTGGAAAACGCCGAGCTCAACCGTGAAGCCGTGACCAAGATCACCGACGCCCACCCGGACATGGACTGGGAGGATGCCTACGCGATCCAGAACACCATCCGCGCCAACAAGGAAGCACGAGGCGTGCGCATTGTCGGCCTGAAGATGGGCCTGACGTCCTTTGCCAAGATGAAGCAGATGGGCGTCACCGAACCGATCCACGGTTTTATCACCGACTACGGCGCCTGCGCCGATGGTTCGGTGATCGACGTCGATAGGCTGATCCACCCCAAGGTCGAGGCCGAAATCGCCTTTGTGCTCAAGCACCCGCTCAAAGGCCCGGGCGTGCACGTGGGGGATGTGCTGGCGGCCACCGACTTCATTTTGCCGGCGGTGGAAGTGATCGACTCGCGTTATGAACACTTCCGCTTCGACCTTAAAAGCGTGATCGCCGACAACACCTCGTCCGCCCGTTTTGTCACCGGCGGGCAGGCTCGCAGCCCGCTGGGCATCGACCTCAAGTGCCTGGGCGTGGTGATGGAAAAGAACGGTGAAGTGGTCGCCACCGCCGCCGGTGCCGCCGTGCTCGGCCACCCGGCGCAAAGCGTGGCGATGCTCGCCAACATGCTGGCCACCCAGGGCAAGGAGCTGCCTGCCGGCACCTTCATCATGACCGGTGGCGTGACCGAAGCCATTGCGGTGGCGGCGGGCGACCAGATCACCGTGCGCTACCAGCACCTGGGCAGCGTGTCCATGCGCTTTGCCGCCAAGTCCGAGTGAGGAAAGCACCATGCCGATCATGCAGGTTTATCTGATTGAAGGCCGCGACGACGAGCAAAAGGCGCGGCTGATCGAGGCGTTGACCCAGGCTGCGGTCGACTCGATCCAGGCCCCGCCGGAGTCCGTGCGGGTGATCATCACCGAAGTGCCGAAGACCCAGTTCGGGATCGCCGGCAAAACCGCCAAGGCCCTGGGGCGCTGACATGAGCACACACAAGAAGAACGTCGCAATCATCGGCTCGGGCAACATTGGCACCGACCTGATGATCAAGATCCTGCGCCATGGCCAGCAGTTGCAGATGGCGGTGATGGTGGGCATCGATGCCGCCTCCGACGGCCTTGAACGGGCGCGGCGCCTGGGCGTTGCCACCACCCACGAGGGGGTTGAAGGCCTGGTGCGCATGCCGGAGTTTGCCGGGATCGACTTTGTCTTTGACGCCACCTCGGCCACCGCCCATGTGGCCAACGATGCACTGCTGCGCCAGCACAAGTCGGGCATCCGCGTGATCGACCTGACGCCGGCAGCCATTGGCCCGTATTGCGTACCGGTGGTGAACCTGGACGCCAACCTGGCGGCGCTGAACGTGAACATGGTCACGTGCGGCGGCCAGGCGACCATTCCGATGGTGGCGGCGGTGTCCCGGGTGGCCAAGGTGCATTACGCGGAAATCATTGCCTCCATCAGCAGCAAATCCGCCGGCCCCGGCACCCGGGCGAACATCGACGAGTTCACCGAAACCACCGCCCAGGCCATCGAGGCGGTAGGCGGCGCGGGCAAGGGCAAGGCGATCATCGTGCTCAATCCGGCCGAACCGCCGCTGATGATGCGTGACACGGTGTACGTGTTGTCGGAGGCGGCGGATCAGGCTGAAGTACAAGCGTCCATCGAAGACATGGCCAATGCGGTCACGGCCTACGTGCCGGGGTATCGCCTGAAACAGCAGGTGCAGTTCGACGTGATCACGCCCGACGCACCGTTGAACATTCCCGGGCTGGGCCGCTTCAGCGGCTTGAAGACCACGGTGTTCCTCGAAGTCGAAGGCGCCGCCCATTACCTGCCGGCTTACGCCGGCAATCTCGACATCATGACCTCCGCTGCGCTGGCCACCGCCGAGCGCATGGCGCAGGCTTTGTGAGGCCCCGACCATGACCTTCAACCCTGGCAAGAAGCTGTATATCAGCGACGTGACCCTGCGCGACGGCAGCCATGCCGTGCGTCACCAGTATTCCCTCGACAACGTGCAAACCATCGCCCGCGCCCTGGACAAGGCCCGTGTCGACTCCATCGAAGTGGCCCACGGCGACGGCCTGCAAGGCTCTAGCTTCAACTACGGCTTTGGTGCCCATACCGACCTTGAGTGGATCGAGGCGGTCAGCGATGTGATCCGCCACGCCAAGGTCGCCACCCTGTTGCTGCCGGGCATTGGCACGGTGCACGACCTCAAGGCCGCGTACAACGCCGGGGCGCGGGTGGTGCGGGTAGCCACCCATTGCACCGAGGCCGACTGCGCCCGCCAGCACATCGAGTTCGCGCGCACCCTGGGCATGGACACCGTGGGTTTCCTGATGATGAGCCACCTCACCAGCCCGCAGAACCTGGCCGTCGAAGCCAAGAAAATGGAAAGCTACGGCGCCACCTGCATCTACGTGGTGGACTCCGGCGGCGCCATGGGCATGCACGACATCCGTGAGCGTTTCCGCGCGGTGAAGGCCGTGCTCAAGCCTGAGACCGAAACCGGCATGCATGCCCACCACAACCTGTCGCTGGGGGTGGCCAACTCCATCGTCGCCGTGGAGGAGGGCTGCGACCGCATCGACGCCAGTCTCGCCGGCATGGGCGCCGGTGCGGGCAATGCGCCGCTGGAGGTGTTCATCGCCGCCGCCGACCGCATGGGCTGGAACCACGGCACTGACCTGTACGCACTGATGGACGCCGCCGACGACATTGTGCGCCCACTGCAGGACCGCCCGGTGCGGGTGGACCGCGAGACCCTGGCCCTGGGTTACGCCGGGGTGTATTCGAGCTTTTTGCGGCATGCCGAAGTCGCGGCCAGGCGCTACGACCTCAAGACCGTGGACATCCTCGTGGAACTGGGCAAACGCCGCATGGTGGGCGGGCAGGAGGACATGATCGTCGACGTCGCACTCGACCTGCTTAACCGGTGATTTCACTTGCTGGTGGAGAACCCAATGTGGGAGCGACGGTGCGACGATTCGACTTGCTCGCGAAGACGTTGGGCCAGCCACTGATGTGTTAACTGACACACCGCTTTCGCGAGCAAGTCGCACCGCCGCTCCCACAGGTGATCGGATTTCAAACTGGAAAATTTGCGTTGCAGTACATTGGCTTCACCCCAAGACAACTCCAAAAACAGGGGAACATTGATGAACAGCAAGACTGCCAACCTAGGCGCAACAATTGATAACAACAGGATTTCCGGCTACCAGATCATGGTGCTGGTCTTGTGCTTCCTGGTGGTACTGGTGGACGGCTTCGACACCGCCGTCATCGGCTACATCGCCCCGGCCCTGCGCCAGGAATGGGGCCTGCAACCGGCGCAACTGTCCCCGGCCTTCGGCGCCGGGCTGTTCGGCCTGATGGTCGGCGCGTTTATCTTCGGCCCGGTGGCCGATGCCTACGGGCGCAAGAAGGTGTTGCTGGTCTCGGTGCTGATCTTCAGCCTCGGCACCCTGGCTTCGGCATATTCCACCTCCATCGACATGCTCACCGCCTTGCGCTTTCTCACCGGCATCGGCCTGGGCGGGGCGATGCCGACGTGCATCACCTTGAGCGCCGAGTATTCGCCGGCCCGGCGCCGGATGATCATGGTCACCTTGAGCTACAGCGGGTTCACCACCGGCCTGGCGCTCGGCGGTGCGGTGGCCAGCCAGATCATCCCGGTGTTCGGCTGGCGTGGCGTGCTGATGATCGGTGGCATCGTGCCGTTGCTGTTGCTGCCATTGCTGGCGTGGTTGCTGCCCGAATCGGTGCGCTTCATGGCTGCTCATCCGCAGCATGCCGATGCGCTGCGCAAGGTGATGGGCAAGATCACCGGCCGCAACGACCTGCACGACGTCACCTTCATCGAGCCGCAAAGCCCGGTGGCCGTGCGTTCGCCGATCTCGCAACTGTTCATCGAAAACCGTGCCCTGCGCACCGTGCTGTTGTGGGGCACGTTCTTCTGCTCCTTGTTTGTGTTCTATCTCCTGACCAGCTGGCTGCCGAGCATCCTCAAGGACGCCGGCTACGACATCGCCGCCGCTGCGCGGATCGGTGCGATGGTGCCGCTGGGCGGCACCGTGGGCGCCATTCTCATGGCGTTGCTGATGGACCGTGTCAGCCCGTATCGGGTATTGGGCCTGGCCTACCTCGGTTCGGCGCTGGTGATCGCGCTGATTGGTTTTGTGCTGGCGGACGCGTTCTGGCTGGGGCTCACGGTGTTCATGGTCGGCTTTGGCGTTGCCGGGGCGCAGAACGGCTTGAACCTGCTGTCGGCGAGCATCTACCCGACGGCAGCACGGGCGACCGGCGTGAGCTGGGCCATGGCCAACGGGCGGGTGGGTTCGATCATCGGTTCGGTGCTCGGCGCATGGCTGATCGCGCAGCTGGGCCAGCCCTCAGTGTTCTTTGTGGTGCTGGCGATTCCCGCGTTGTTCGGTTCGATTGCGATCTTCTCTTTGCAGCGCATGACCGAAAAAAAGCGCGGGCCTGAGGTCACCGTACTCCCAACCTGACACCCCTGTTTTTGTAGGAGCCGGCTTGCCGGCGATGAGGACTTTGCCTTCATCGCAGGCCTCAAAACCGCCATCGCCGGCAAGCCGGCTCCTACAAGTTTTAGCTGCACCCCACACAACAATAAAAGCCAACGGGTACACCCAATGAAAACTTCCGTATTCCAAGCGGCGCCTGCGTGCGCCTGCGTTTTGCTCGCCGTCAGCTCGGTCGCCCAGGCCGAAGGCTTCATCGATGATGCCCACGCCAAGCTTGAGGCGCGCAACGTCTACTTCAACCAGGACAACCGCAGTGGCCCGGCCCAGCCGTCCAAGCTGGAGGAGTGGGGCCAGGGCTTTATCCTCAACTTCACATCCGGCTACACCCAGGGCCCGGTAGGTGTTGGCGTGGACGCACTGGGCATGCTCGGCATTCGCCTGGATTCCGGGCGCGGCACCCACGGCAACCCCAACAGCGTGACCCAGGGCGGGTTCGTCTTCCCCACCGACAGCGACGGGCGCGCGGTCAGTGACTTCAGCAGCCTGGGGCTGACCGGCAAGGTGCGCGTGGCCAAGACTGAACTGAAAGTGGGCACCCTGATGCCAAGGTTGCCGGTGGTGGTCTACAACGATGGCCGGTTGTTGCCGGAAACCTTCCAGGGTTGGCAGGCCACGTCCAAGGACTTCGACAACTTCACCCTGATCGGCGGACGCTTGAGCGGTGTGAAAAGCCGTAACTCGTCCAACAACGAAGACCTCGCCATCAGCGGGGCTGGCGGCCCGACCGGCAAGCGCAGCAACCAGTTCTACTACGCCGGCGTGGATTACACGCTGCGCCCGAACCTGTTGTTGCAGTACTACTACGGCGACCTCGAAGACTTCTACCAGCAGCACTTCGTCGGCCTGGTCCACACCCTGACCCTGCCGGTGGGCAGCTTCAAAACTGACCTGCGCTTTTTCGACAGTTCATCGGACGGCCGCAACGGCAACGTTGCCGGGCGTGCCGAGGGCTATCGCAGCACCGGTTACCACAACAACGGTGAAGTCGATAACCGCGTGCTGGCGGGGCTGTTCACCTACAGCCTGGGCGGCCATGCGGTGAGCCTGGGCTACCAGCACCTCAACGGTTCCAGCGACTTTCCGTTCCTCAATCAAGGCGACGGCTCGGCGACCTACCTGATCACCGACCGCCAGACCGGCGCACGTTTCCAGCGCGCCGGGGAGAACACCTGGGTGGCGCAACATGCGTTCAACTTTGCCACGTTAGGGTTGCCGGGGCTGACCTCCCAAGTGGTCTACCAGCGTGGCGGGGATATCAAGTCCGACCAGGGCCCGCAGCACGAGTGGGAACGTGATGTGATGCTGACCTATGCCTTCCAGAGCAAGCCGCTCACCGGGTTCGCCGTGCAGTGGCGCAATGCGATGCTGCGCAGCACCGTGGCTACACAGCGGGACCTGGATGAGAACCGGCTTTATCTGACCTATACCCACGCGTTTTTCTAAGGCCGGGCAAAAATCAAAATGTGGGAGCGTCGAACCGCCGCTCCCACATTTAGGATTGTGTTGTACTCACCAGCACTGCCTGCTCTCGCTCTGCGCTGTTGACGTTGACGGTGCGCGCGAAGCTCACGCCGTCACCTTCGAACACGCACACCACCCGGTCCCTGAAGGCCGTCTGCGGGTAGATCCAGGTCATTTCCAGGGTCTGGGCATTCAGCCAGCGAGCGCCGGCGACGATCTGCGCATTGTGGAATTCATAGCCATGGTGCAAGGCGCGGCCGGGCATGCTGGTGTTGCCTGGCAGCCAGTCGTCGATGCCCACGCTCAGGCGGTGAGTCGCTTGGTTGTCGGTCAATTCGAACGTCAGCACACCCGCCCGGAAGTCGAACGACAACTGCTTCACGCCCAACCCGTTCTCGGCCATCGCAAACACGCGCGTCGAGTCTGCGGGTGCCGCACAGGCTGAAACCAATAACGGCCGCTCAGCCATGCTCGCCAAGCGCGCCTCCAGTCGCGCATCCGCCTCGGGCGTCCCACCGCCGCCAAACGCCGCCGGAAAATACCGCTCGATAAACGGAATGATCTCGGCCGAGTTCTTCATGCCGCCGACCACTACCAGCGTCGCGCCATGTTCGCGGTACACCGCCGCCATCTGCACAAACACACCCAGTGCACTGAAGGCACCGCCCGGTTTCATCATCCAGTGGTAGCCGTAGCGGCTGTCCGGCCCGCCCTGGGGCCGGGTCGCGGCTTCGACCCAGGCTGCCGGCAGGATTTGTCGGCCTTCCCATACGCCATTTTGCCCGTGCAGCACCGCCAGCTTGAGTGCCGCCGACACCGGTGCGGTGAGGCCATTGCCGCCGGGGTTCACGCCGTCGGGGCCGATGTCCCAGGTTTCGTTGTGAATGGCCAGCGGCTCGAACAGGCGCGGCTTGAGGTAGTCGTGGAGGGTTTGCCCGGTGACGCGGTTGATCAGCGCCGAGAGCATGTAGCTGGCGGCGCTGGTGTAGACGTATTCGGTGCCGGGCGCATAGGCCAGGGGAATCTTGAAAAATTCGGCGATCCAGCTGGTGTCGATGCCGCGCCACACGGAACCGGAGGTGTTGCTGGCATGGCCGGTGCGCATGGTCAGCAGGTGTTCGACGGTCATATCGCTCAGGCGCGGGTCGGCGTCGGCCGGTACGTCGTCGGGGAAGAAGGTCACCAGCCGGTCATCGAGCCTGAGCAACCCCTCATCGATCGCCAGGCCGATGGCGCAACCGGTGAAGCTCTTGGCCATGGAGTGCAGCACGCGAGGCTCATTGGGGTCGACCGGCCAGGTCCAGCCTTCGGCGACGACGTGGCCATGGCGATACAGCATGAAGCCGTGCAGGTCGAGGCCAGCGGCCTTGACCTCGTCGAGAAAGGCGATCAGGCGGTCGGGGTCCACGCCCACGCTGCTGGCACTGGCGCGGGGCAAACCATCATAGGAAATCGGGGGCATGTAGGGGCTCGCGGGTAGGGTGGGTCAACGGTTGCGGTGCACCAGCCGGGAATAGGAAATCAGCATGCTGGTGAGCTCCTGGCTGACCCCGGTGAGGGGCGAGGAGCGGCGACTGATCAGGCACACATCGCGCGACGCCAGCGGCTCTTCGATGGCGATGGTGGTCAAGGCGCTGGAAAACAGCTTCATCCCCGGCAGCATGCGCGGCTCGATGGTGAGGTAGTCGGTTTCGGAGACGATGTGCAGGGTTTCCAGCAGGGAGTCGGTGGTGATGGCGATTTTCGGCGGTGCCAGGCCCTGGGTGCGGAACAGCTCCACCAGGCGGTTTTCTGCGCCGCCGATGACGCCGGTGGAGCGCACGCTGATCCATTGGCAGTCGACCAGTTCCCGCACCGACCTGGCCTGGGCCAGGGGATGGCCCTTGCGCGCAATGATGCCGGCGCTGGACGGGTAGAGGCGGTCGATGGACAGGTCGATGTCGGTGACATTGGGCGCCAGCGGGCACAACACGAAATCCAGCCGGCCGTCGCGGACCTTTTCTACCAGGCCCTTGGTGGTGCCGCTGGCCACGTGCACCTGGATACGCGGGAAGCGCTGGGTGAAGTTGCTCAGCACCGGCACCAGCAGCTCGGCCAGGGGTTCGGAGGTGACACCCAGGTCGATATGGCCTTCAGGCTCGCCTTTCCAGGGTTGCAGGTCGAGCAAGGCGCGTTCGCAGTCCAGGGTGATGGAGCGGGCACGCACCAGGAACACTTCGCCGGCCGGGGTCAGGTTGATGCCTTGGTTGGAGCGTTGCAGCAGCACCACGCCCAGTTCCTTTTCCAGGGTCTGGATCGATTGGGTCAGGGTGCTTTGCGCCACATCCAACTGGCGTGCGGCAGAGCGGAAACTGCCTTTTTCGACCACGGCACAGAATGCACGAAGGTGGGTGAGAGTCATGAAGGACTGCCTCAGGTTTCAGCATTTAAACCATTGAATGCCCGCCAGCTTATCTGATGGCTATAGGTGCGCACAGATCGGTTTGGCCGATCAGGTTCATTATTTTTGAACGCATGCAAACGGCTCCAATCCCTGATTTTTCGGTAGGCTGCAGGCAGGTCACGCGCGGCTCGGCAGGTGATCGGAAAAGCCGAGCCTGATCACTTGGAGCGTTCTTCTCAAGCTTGCCGCACGAAGAATAAGATCGGTCCAGGAACATTCGCCAACCGTGAAGGCGACCAGAACAACAACAATTATCCAGGAGTTCGGCCGTGCCTCTTATTGGGTCCTGCCAGCGTCCGAACTCCATGCGTAAGGAATCTTTAAGGTGCAGTTATCCATGAACAAGACTTTTATCCTGGCAGGCGCCTTGTCTGCGGCACTGGTGGGCACTGCCCATGCTGAAAGTGTGTTGAAGGTGGCGCTCAACGCTGACATCCGCAGCACCGACCCGGGTGTGAACCGCGACACCAACTCCGATGCGGTGATCATGCACATCACCGAAGGGCTGGTGGCCTTTCGCGAAGACGCCACCGTCGGCCCGCTGCTGGCGAAGGACGTGCAGGTGTCCGACGACGGCCTGCGCTACACCTTCCACCTGCGTGACGGGGTGAAGTTCCAGAATGGCAAGCCGCTGACCTCCGCCGAGGTGCTGTGGACCTGGAAGCGCTTCCTCGACCCCAAGACCCAATGGCGTTGCGCGCCTGAATTCGATGGGCATGGCGGCGCAAAGATCGTCGACATGAGCGCCCCGGACCCGCTGACAGTGGTGTTCACCCTCGACAAGCCCAACGGCCTGTTCCTCACCAGCACCGCGCTGCCCGAATGTGGCGGCAGTGGCATCCTGCACCCGGACTCGGTGGCGGCCGACGGCAGCTGGAAAGCCCCGATCGGCACCGGCCCGTTCCGCTTGGGCGACTGGAAGCCCGGTCAATATGTCGAACTGCTGCGTAACGCCGACTACAGCGCCCGCGATGAAAAAGCCCCCGACGGCTACACCGGTAACAAGAGCACCACCCTTGACCGCGTGCGCCTGCTGGTGATCCCGGACCCGGCGGCGGCCAAGGCGGCGCTGCTGTCGAAGAACGTTGACCTGCTGATCGACGTCACCCCGCTGGACGCCACCGAACTGGCGGCCAACCCGAATGTGCGGGTGACCTCCAGCGGCACCATGTCGGTCAACGCCTTGCTGTTCCAGACCCGCGACCCGCTGCTCAAAGATGTGCGCCTGCGCCAGGCCATCGCCCATGCGCTGGACTCGGCGCAAATCGTCGAAGCCCTCACCGGCGGGCGTTCCAAGGCCAACAACTCGATGGTCGCCAGCGGCAGCCATTACCACACCGCCGTCGAGGACCAGGGCTTTGCGTTCGACCCGGCCAAGACGGCGCAACTGCTGCGTGAAGCCGGCTACAAGGGCGAGCCGATCAAGCTGATCGTCAACAAGCGCTACGCCGCGATCTTCGACATGGGCGTGTTTGTGCAAGCCATGGCCAAGGCCAGCGGCATCAACCTGGAGCTGGAAACCCTGGAGTGGGGCACCCAGTTGGAACGCTACCAGAGTGGCAACTACCAGATGATGGCCTTCCCGTATTCCGAGCGCCTCGACCCGGCCCTGAGTTTCGACTCGATGACCGGCGACAAGGACAAGGAAGCGCGCAAGGTCTGGGACAACCCCGACGCCCGTCACTGGCTGCGTGAAGCCCAGCGCGAAGGCGACATCACCAAGCGCCAGGCGCTGTTCGACCAATTGCACCAGCAGATGATCAAGGACGTCCCGATGATCCCGATGTACAACGGCAACGCGATTGCCGCCAGTCGTGACTACGTCAAGGGCCTGCGCACCTGGCCGGTGTCCAAGCCGCGCCTGTGGACCGTCAGCGTCCCCAACTCCGGGAGTAATTGAGGATGTTCCGTTTTATCTCTCAACGCCTGGCCATGTCGATTCCGACCTTGCTGCTGATCTCGCTGATGGTCTTCGCGATCATCCGCCTGGTACCGGGTGACCCGGCGTTGCTGATGCTCGGCGACATGGCCGATGCCCACAGCCTGGAGGTGGCGCGTGCGTCCCTGGGCCTGGACCAGCCGTTGCCGATGCAGTTCCTGATCTGGTTCAAGGCGGTGCTCAGCGGCGACCTCGGGCATTCGATCACCACCAACGAAGCGGTGCTGCCGCTGATTCTCGACCGTTTCCAGGTGAGCGCCGGGATTGTGTTGGTCTCGGTGTTGCTGGCCGCCCTGATTGCGGTGCCGGCGGGCTTGCTCGCTGCTTGGAAACAGGACAGCGCGCTGGACTTTGGCGTGGTGTCGACCGCTACCCTGTTGCTGTCGATTCCCAGCTTCTGGTTGGGCCTGCTGTTGCTCTATGCGTTCGGCATCAAGCTGGGCTGGTTGCCGGTGGTGGGGTACGTGTCGTTTGGCCAGGCGCCATGGCAGGCCTTGAGTTTTATCGTGCTGCCGATTGTCACCCTGACGCTGGTGGAGCTGGGTGCGATTACCCGCATGGCCCGGGCCAGTGCGATTGAAGTGCTGCGCCTGGAGTACATCACCCATGCCCGTGCCAAGGGCCTGTCGGAGCGTGCGGTGTTGTGGCGGCATGCGCTGCGCAACTCGTTTGCACCGACGCTGACCCTGATCGGCCTGATCCTGGGCAACCTGCTCAGCGGTATCGCGGTGCTGGAAACCGTGTTCACTCTGCCCGGCATCGGCCGCCTGATGGTCGACGCCATCTACGCCCGGGACTACCCGGTGCTGCAAGGCTGCCTGTTGCTGGTGACCTTTGTTTATGTGCTGGTCAACCTGTTGGTGGACCTGCTGTACCCGCTCTTCGACCCCAGGGTTAAGTTATGAATAAGCCGCTTCCTGTTGCACCCGAGGTGCTGTTGCCTGCACCGGTGCGTGCCCCCAGGGCCTGGCGCGTGCCGCCGTTGAACGCGCTGATCGGTGCGTTCCTGTTGGGCTTGCTGTTGATCATGGCCGCGCTCGGCCTGGTGTGGACGCCCCATGACCCGCTGGCGCTGAACCTGCTGGCGCGGTTGCAGGCACCGACCGCCGCGCATTGGCTGGGTACTGATGAATACGGCCGCGATGTATTGAGCCGCCTGATGATCGGCGCGCACACCAGCCTGTGGGTCAGTGTGTTGACCGTGAGCATGGCGATTATCGCCGGCACGTTCCTCGGCTTGCTGGCCGGCTTCCTGCGCGGCTGGGTCGACCGTGGCCTGATGATGATCAACGACGCATTGCTGGCGTTCCCGGGGATCCTGTTGGCCCTGGGCCTGATGGCGATCATCGGCCCGAGCCTGTACGGCATTGTGTTTGCCCTGAGCCTGGCCTACACGCCGTCGGTGGTGCGAGTGGTGCGCGGTACCGTGCTGTCGCTGCGTGAGAAAGAGTTCGTCGAAGCCTCCCGGGTGATCGGCAACTCCGAGCTGTACACCATGCTACGCCACATCGCACCGAACTGCGTGGCCCCGGTGTGTGTGCTGGCTACCAGCATGTTCGGCTGGGCGATCCTCGCGGAAAGTGCGTTGAGCTTCCTCGGCCTGGGTGTGCCGCCACCGGCGGCGACCTGGGGCAACATGCTCGCGGCCAGCCGGCCGTATATCGCCACAGCCAGTTGGCTGGGGCTGTTTCCCGGTGTCTGCATCGCCATGGCGTTGCTGGCGTTCAACCTGTGTGGCGATGCCTTGCGTGACCGCCTTGATCCACGGATGAGTAAATGAGCATGCCTGACGTACTTTTGGCAGTCGATCACCTGAAAATCCGCGTCGGCGCCCACGGCCCGCTGGCGGTCAATGACTTGAGCTTCACCATCGCCCCCGGCGAGATCGTCGCCCTGGTGGGTGAGTCCGGCAGCGGCAAGACCATGGCCGCCCGCGCCGCCATCGGCCTGCTGCCGCCGCCGCTGGAACATTGTGGGGGCCAGGTGCGGTTCCAGGGCCATGACCTCAACAGCCTCAAGCCCGAGCAACTGCGCGAGCTGCGCGGGGCGAAGATCGGCATGGTGTTCCAGGAACCGATGGTGTCGCTCAACCCGTCCATGAGCATTGGCGAACAAATGGCCGAAGGGCTGCGCCTGCACACCAAGCTGACCGAGGCGCAGATTCGCGAGCGCAGCCTGGAGATGCTCGGCCACATCGGCATCAAGGATGCCGAGCGTTGCCTGGCCGCATTCCCCCATGAGTTCTCCGGCGGCATGCGCCAACGCATCATGCTCGCTTCGGTGATGCTGCTGCGCCCGGCGCTGCTGATCGCAGACGAACCCACTACCGCCCTGGATTGCCTGGCGCAGCTGGACGTGTTGAAGCTGATGCTCGACCTGACCCGCGAACAGGGCACGGCGATTCTGTTCATCAGCCATGACCTGTCGCTGGTGGCGCGCTACGCCCACAAGGTGGTGGTGATGCGCGAAGGCCGTGCGGTGGAGCAGGGCACCATCGAACAGATCCTGTTGGCGCCCAAGGCCGACTACACCCGGCAACTGCTGGAGGCCCTGCCGCGTCGCGGGGTGCTGGCAGACTTGCCGCAGGCCGACGGCCCACTGCTGACGGTCAAGGACGTGTGCATCGAGCATCCTGGCCCGCGCAGCCTTTGGGGGCGCACCGCGTTCAAGCGGGTGGTGCACTCGGCCAACCTGAGCATTGCGCCGGGGGAAACCCTGGCCCTGGTGGGCGGCAGCGGTTCGGGCAAGACCACCCTCGGCCGCGCCATTGTCGGCCTGAACAAAGCCTGTGCCGGCGCCATCGAGTTCGAGGGCGTGGACATTCTGAAGTCCGGCAACCGCGAACATCGCCTGCAATGCCAGATGATTTTCCAGGACCCGTACTCGTCCCTCGACCCGCGCATGAAGATCGGCGACATCCTCGCCGAACCCTTGCGCCACGTGCCCGGCATGAGCGCCGAGCAGAAGCGTGAGCGGGTGGCGAAGACGCTGCTGGACATCGGCCTGGCCGAGCAGTTTGTCGACCGTTTCCCGCACCAGCTTTCCGGAGGCCAGCGCCAGCGTGTCGCCATTGGGCGCGCCCTGGTGCGCCACCCGCGACTGGTGATTGCCGATGAGCCGATCTCGGCGTTGGACATGACCATCCAGAAGCAGATTCTGGAGCTGTTCGAGCGTTTGCAGGCCCAGTACGGCTTTGCCTGTCTGTTTATCTCCCACGACCTGGCGGCAGTAGAGCGCATCGCGCACCGGGTGGCGGTGATGAGCGAGGGCAGGGTGGTGGAAATGGGCGCGCGCGATGAGATCTTCGACCGCCCGCAACACCCGTACACCCGCAAGTTGCTGGCCGCCGCCAGCCCCTTGGAGAAGCTTGAAAACGGGGGCTACCGCATCCGCCAGGGCCCCGTACCGCTAGCGCTGTAACCAGGACTGACTTCACCCGCCGCGCAAATCAGCGACTTGCGCGAACGGCGAAGCCATGCCCGAAGAACAATAAAAACACCCCCAACCCCTCACTGCCAGGAGCTAAAAAAATGAAAAAATCCCTGACTCAATTCATCACCGGCGTAGGCGTCGTGAGCAGCGGGATGATCCCGTTCGCCGCCCATGCGGACTTCATCAAGGACAGCAGCGGTACGCTGGAATTGAAGAACTATTACTTCAACCGTGACTACCGGGAAGCCGCTTCCCAGTCGATGCGTGCGGAGTGGGCCCAAGGCTTTCTACTCGGTATCAAGTCCGGGTATACCGACGGCACCGTGGGTTTCGGCCTGGATGCAATCGGCATGCTGGGCCTGAAGCTCGACTCCAGCCCAGGGCTGTCCGGCACCGGCCTGTTGCAACGTGACAGCGACAAGCGCGCCTCCGACAGTTATTCCAAGCTCGGCGTGACCGCCAAGGCGCGCTTCGCCAAGAGCGAGCTGCGTGTGGGCTACCTGGTGCCGGACCTTCCGACCCTGCAACCCAACACCAGCCGGTTGTTCCCGCAGTCGTTCAGCGGCACGCAACTGGTGTCCAACGACATCAGCAACCTCAAGCTCAGCCTTGGCCAGCTGGACCAGGCCAAGGATCGCGACTCCACCAACTACGAAGACATGAAGCTGACCACCGTCAGCAAAGTCTACAAAAGCACGGCCCTGAGCGATCAGTTCCGCTTCGCCGGTGGCGATTATTCGCTCACACCCAACACCTTGCTCAGCTACCACTACGCGGCGCTGGACAGCATCTACCACCAGCAATATGGCGGCTTCAAAAACAACTTCGGCCTGGGCCCCGGCACCCTGAAAACCGACGTGCGCTACTTCAAGGCGGACAAGGACGGCGCGGGTCTGGCGGGGAATGTCGACAACCGCGCACTGAGTACGCGCCTGACCTACCAATACGGCGGCCACAGCATCGGCGGTGGTTTCCAGCGCCAGTACGGCACCACGCCGTTTACCTACCTGGACGGTTCGATCACGTACCTGTTCACCGAGTACCAGTTCACCAACTTCACCCAGACCAAGGAACAGGCCTGGCACGCGCGCTACGACTACAACTTTGCCGACCTGGGGCTGCCAGGCCTGCTGATGGGCATCAAGTACGCCAAGGGTGATTCGGCCGAGGTGGTCGGTTTCAACGGCGAGGGCCGTGAATGGGAACGTGACCTGGACATCAGCTACGTGGTGCAGAACGGTCCGTTCAAAGGCGTATCGATGCGTTGGCGCAACGCCCTGGCCAAGGGCAACTTCTACAACGACGTCAACGAGAACCGTGTGCTGTTGGGCTACACCCTGGCGCTCTGGTAGTCGACCCCTGTGGGAGCGGGCTTGCTGTGGCGAGCAAGCTTGCTTGCGCTGGGGTGCGAAGCGCCCCCAGACAGTCTGCTCCCACACTGATCGGATTATCAGATCGAGATAGCTGTAGCCGCCCTTACGGGCGATCACCCGGTCTCGTTAGTATTTTTCTCAAGGTCCATCACTCGAATATCGAGATTTCCGGTTTATGAAACTTAATCAACACCCCTTGCTGCAAGCGACACCGGGCACCCACAGGTACGTGGAAAGTGAGCATTACGGCGCGGCGGGTGCAGGTCGAAAAATCTATATTCAGGCGGCGCTGCATGCCGATGAAACCCCGGCGATGCTGGTGGCCGCGCAGCTGCGTCGGCACCTGGTGGCGCTGGAAAGTGCCGGGCGCCTGAATGCGCACGTTGTGCTGGTGGCAGTGGCCAACCCGGCGGGTCTGGGCCAGTACATCATGGGCGCCCCGAGCGGGCGTTTTGAACTGGGCAGCGGGCGCAATTACAACCGGGGTTTCCCGGTGCCATACCAGGCGATTGTCGGCAAGGTCGAACACCAGTTGGGCCAGGATATCCACGCCAACCGCGAGCTGATCCGCACTGCCTGGGGCGAATGCCTGCGCGCCGCCCATCCGATGGACGAATACCAGTCGCTGCAACAGACCCTGATGCTGCTGGCCCATGACGCCGACATCGTGCTGGACCTGCATTGCTCCCGCGAAGCGGCGATGCACCTCTACACCGGTGAGTCGGTGTGGCCGACCATCGAACCCCTGGCCCGTTACATCGGCGCCGAAGCTACGTTGCTGGCCACCGACTCCCAGGCCAATTCCTTCGATGAAGCGCTGTACCTGTTGTGGGTGAACTTGCGCGAACAATTGGGCGAGCGTTTCCCGATCCCCGACAGCAGCATTGCGGTGACGGTGGAGCACCGTGGCCAGCGCGACGTCTCCTATGAGCTGGCGGAGCATGACGCCGCCGCCATTATTGATTACCTGACCCACCTGGGCGCCATCGAAGGCACGCCGCGCCCCTTGCCGGCCCTACGCAACCCGGCCACGCCACTGGCGGGCAGCGAGCAGTTCTACGCGCCGAGCGCGGGCGTGCTGGTGCACCGCGCCGCGGTCGGCAGCCGCATTGAGGCGGGGCAGGCGTTGTTCGACATCGTCGAGCCCCACAGCGGCCAGACCGTGACGGTCAACAGCCAGACCACCGGAGTGCTGTACATGCGCCGTGATGTGCGCTTCGTGAAACCGGGCGACCCGCTGGGCCGGGTCTCCGGCGCCACGCCGATTCGCAGCGGCAAGCTGCTCAGCGCGTGATCTTGCGGCCATGAAATGCAATTCACTGTGGGAGCTGGCTTGCCTGCGATAGCGGTACATCAGACAGACCGTTATCGCAGGCAAGCCAGCTCCCACAGTTGATCTTCATTGTTTGATAAACCTTCTTCTTGCAGGACACCCCCCATGCACTCCAACCCGGCAATCACCCTCGAAAACCGTTTCTGCGCCCATAACTATTCGCCACTGCCGGTGGTCATCGTCAAGGGCGAAGGCGTGTGGGTCATTGGCAATGACGGCAAGCGCTACCTGGACATGATGTCGGCCTATTCGGCTGTCAGCCACGGCCATGTGCACCCGCGTATCCGCGCCGCCGCCGTGGCGCAGATCGACAAGATCAGCGTGGTGTCACGGGCGTTCTACAGTGAGCCGTTGGGCAACTTCCTCCAGGCCCTGTGCCGCATTACCGGGTTTGATTCGGTGCTGCCGATGAACAGTGGCGCCGAGGCGGTGGAAACCGCGATCAAGGCCGCGCGCCGCTGGGGCTACCGGGTCAAGGGCATTGCCGCGAACCAGGCCAAAATCGTGGTGGCCGACAACAACTTCCATGGCCGCACGTCCACGATTGTCGGCTTCTCTTCCGAGCCGGATTACAAGGCCGATTTCGGCCCGTTCTGCAATGGCTTCACCGAAGCGCGCTTTGGCGATATCGACAGTTTTCGCCAAGCGATCACCGCCGACACCTGCGCAGTACTGATCGAGCCAATCCAGGGCGAAGCCGGTATCCGGGTGCCGCCCGCCGGTTTCCTGCGTGCGCTGCGCCAGCTGTGCGACGAGACCAACACCTTGCTGATCCTCGATGAAATCCAGTCGGGCCTGGGCCGTACCGGCAAGTGGTTTGCCTTCCAGCACGAGGGCATTCGCCCGGATGCGCTGATCCTCGGCAAGGCCCTGGGCGGCGGGATCATGCCGGTGTCGGCGTTTGTGGCGGACCACTCGGTGATGGACCTGTTCGATGCTGGCAGCCACGGCTCCACGTTTGGCGGCAACCCGCTGGCCGCCGCCGTTGGCCTGGAAGCCTTGAACGTGCTGGAAGAGGAAGGCTTGATCGATAACAGCGCGACGCTGGGCCAGTACCTGGTGGAGCGCCTGAAGGCGATGAACGTACCGGCGGTCCGTGAGATTCGCGGGCGCGGTTTGTGGGTGGGCGTGGAGCTGGACCGCGATGCGCGGCCGATCTGCGAAGCGTTGCTCGCCGAAGGCCTGCTGACCAAAGAAACCCACGAAAACGTGCTGCGTATCGCGCCGCCACTGTCCATCACCCGTGAGGAACTGGACTGGGGCCTGGCTCGTATCGAGCGGGTGTTTGCAGCGCTATGAGCGACTTTCTCAACCACCTGACCATCGACCAGCAGCGCTACGCCTACATCGACCTGCATCAGCTGTTGACCCCGGCGCAGTTGCACCGGCTGCCGTACTCCCTGCGCATTCTGCTGGAGAACATCGCGCGTTGTGCGCCGGCATCCTTGCCACAGGTGCTGGCGCGGGCGACGGCGGGGGGGCCGGACTGCGAGGTGCCGTTCCAGCCCAATCGCCTGATGTTCCATGACACCACCTGCCTGCCGGCCCTGGCGGATTTTGCCGGGATGCGCGACGTGGTGGCGGAACTGGGCGGCGACCCGACGGCAGTGAACCCGTCGATTCCGGCGGTGCTGACCATCGACCATTCGGTGATCGTCGAGCACTACGCCGAAGCCGGTGCGGTGGATGCCAACCTGGACATCGACTTTCGCCGCAACAGCGAGCGCTACCGGTTTATCAAGTGGGCCCAGGCCAGCCTGGACAACTTCAAGGTGATCCCGCCGGGCACCGGGATCATCCATCAGATGAACATGGAGTCCATCGCCCAGGTGGTGTGGGAAAGCCCCACCGCCGACGGCGGTGTGCTGCTGCACCCCGACTGCATGGTCGCCACCGACAGCCATACGCCGATGATCAACGCCATCGGCGTGCTGGGCTGGGGTGTGGGTGGCCTGGAAGGGCAGGCGGCCATGCTCGGTGAGCCGGTGCCGATCCCGTTTCCCCAGGTGGTGGGGATTCGCGTCAGCAATGCCCTGCGCCCAGGCGTGACCGCCACCGACCTGGCGCTGACCGTCACCGAACTGCTGCGCCAGCGCAGCATGGTGGGCAAGTTTGTCGAATTCAGCGGGCCGGGCCTGTCGAACCTGACGTGGGCGGCACGCGGTACGGTGGCGAACATGGCGCCGGAGTATGGCGCGACCGTGGTGTTTTTCCCGTTCGATGACGAGACGCTGGCCTACTTGGAATTGAGCGCCCGACCGGCGCCGCTGCTGGCCAAGGTCTCGGCCTATATGGCGGCGCAATCCTTGTGGCGGCAGGCGGGTGAACCGGAGCCGCAGTTCGATGAGTTGATCGAACTGGACCTGGCGCAGGTCGAGCCCAGTGTCGCCGGACCCCATCAGCCGCATCAGCGCCAGTCGCTGGCGGGCGCCGGCGCGTCCTTCCACCGGCATGTGCAGGGTGAGCCAGGGCAGCAGTTCTTCGAGCCGTCGTTTGAGGCGCCGCTGACCCATGGCGCGGTGGTGATGTCGGCCATTACCAGTTGCACCAACACCGCCAACCCGGCGCAGATGATCCAGGCCGGGCTGTTGGCGCGCAACGCCCGTGAGCGTGGCGTGGGGCGCAGGCCGTGGGTCAAGACATCGCTGTCGCCGGGGTCGCAGGTGGTGGCGGACTACCTCGGCGAGGCCGGGTTGCTGGAGGACTTTTCCGCCCTGGGGTTTGACCTGGCGGGGTTCGGTTGCATGACGTGCATCGGCAACTCCGGCAGCCTGGAGGCGCATGTCGAGGCGTTTGCCGGGCAGGGGCTCAAGGGCGTGGTGGTGCTGTCGGGCAATCGTAATTTCGAAGGCCGGGTCAACCCCCGGGTGCCCGCCGGATACCTGGCCTCGCCGGCACTGTGCGTGGCCTATGCGATTGCGGGCAGCATCGACATCGACCTGTCCTCCCAGCCATTGGCGCTGGATGACCGGGGCCTGCCGGTGTACCTGCATGACCTGATGCCCAGCGATGCCGACGTGGCCGCGCTGGTGGCGCGGGTGGTGCGCCCGCAGGTGTTCCGGCAGCGCCAGGACTTGCTCTGGCGCGGCACCCACCATTGGCAGGCGCTGGAGGCCGATGGCAGCGTGCAATTTGCTTGGAACCCCGATTCCACCTACCTGCGCCGCCCGCAGTATCTGGTGGGTGTGCAACCCCGACCGGTCAACCGCCTGGCCCTGAGCAATGCGCGGGCGTTGGTGGTGCTTGGCGATAACGTGACCACCGACCATATCTCGCCGGCCGGCACCATCCCGGCCCACAGCCTGGCCGGTGCCTGGCTGCGTGAGCGTGGCGAGGCCGAGGCGGACTTCAACCAGTATTCGACTCGGCGCAGCAACCACGAAGTGATGGTGCGCGGTGCCTTCACCAACCCGCGCCTGAACAACCTGCTGGACCGCACCCAAGCACCGCGCCAGGGCGTGTGGGCCTGGAATGCCGATCACAGTGAATACCTGCCGCTGTACCTGGCAGCGCACAGCTACGCGGGCACGCCGACGGTGTTGTTTGCCGGGGTCAACTACGGCGCCGGTTCCAGCCGCGATTGGGCGGCCAAGGTGTTGAGCCTGCTGGGGGTCAAGGCCGTGGTGGCGCGCAGTATCGAGCGTATTCACCGCAGCAACCTGATTGGCATGGGCGTGTTGCCGCTGGTGTTTGCCGATGGCGCTTCGGTGCAGGACTTGCAGCTCGACGGCAGTGAGCGGTTGACGTTCCTGGGGCTGGAGACCCTCCAGGTGGGTGAGAACCCGATCACCCTGCTGATCGATCGCGCTGACGGCAGTGTGTCCCACTGTGCATTGGCCTTGCGCCTCGACTCGCAGCAGGAGCTTGGGTACCTTGAGCACGGTGGGGTCTTGCCATTCGTGATTCGCAAGACCGTGCAACGAACCCGCCAAGGAGCACTCGATGGTTGACCCACGTGTCATGCAACAACTGGCCCCTGAGGGCGTGCTGCGCGCCGCGATCAACTTCGGCAACCCGGTACTGGCGCAACGCGGTGCAGGTGGCGAACCCCAAGGGGTTTCGGTGGAACTGGCCAAGGCGTTGGCCGAGGTATTGGGCGTCGAACTGCAATTGATCACCTTCGAGGCGGCGGGCAAGGTCTTCGCCGCCTTGGCCGAGGATGCCTGGCGTGTGGCATTCCTGGCGATCGAGCCGGTGCGCGAGCAGGAGATTGCCTTCAGCGCGCCTTACGTGGAGATCAAGGGCACGTGCCTGGTGGCCATGGATTCGTCCCTCACTCACGTCGCCCAACTGGACGCACCGGGCCGGCGCATCGCCGTGGGCCAGGGCGCCGCTTATGACCTGTATTTGAGCCGTACGCTCAAGCATGCGGAACTGGTGCGTGCGCCCACTTCGGCGGCGGCGGTGGACTGGTTTGTCGAGCAGGAACTGGATGCGGCGGCGGGCGTGCGGGATTTCCTGCGTACCCAGGTCAGTGCGCAACGGCGTCTGCTCGAAGATGACTTCATGACCATCCGCCAGGCCATGGCCGTACCGGTGGCGCATGCGGCCGCTGCCGCGTTCGTCAGATCCTTTGTCGAACGGCAGATCGCAAATGGCAGTGTGAAGCGAGGGTTGCTGGCCAGCGGCCAGAGTGCTGAGTTACAGGCGACGTAGGAAGGCTTTGACGATGTGGCGGGTGGCGTCGGTGGTGTCCAGTTCATCCATGGCGCCATAGGGATGCCACTGGCAGTCGACTATTTCGTTGCAAGGTTTTGCATCGGTGATGTTTACCACTGACGCTTCGAACACGTGGTGGACGGTGTCGCGGGCTTTCAATTCCTGCAAATACAACAGGCCGTCCACGTTCAATCCGGTTTCTTCCTGCAGCTCGCGTTCAGCCGCGCCGACCGCGCGCTCATGGCGTTCGACCTTGCCGCCCGGCAACGCCCATTTCGATCTGGCCTTGCGCACGAAGAGGATGTGCCCCTCGTGTTCGCAAATGACCGTTGCCCTGATTTTCATCGTGTCTGCCCCTGCACGGGATGAATGTCATAAAAGTGTAATGCAATTGTCATGCTCAGTGGTTATGGCGCGTGTCGGCGGGGATGTGGATACTGCCGGATTGATGAAAACGGACGAGGAGAACAGATGAACACCGTACGTTGGGGCATGATCGGTTGCGGCAGTGTCACTGAGTTGAAGAGTGGACCCGCTTTCTACAAAGCGCCAGGTTCGGCGCTCGTGGCCGTGATGGGGCGCCGCGAGGACGCCGTGCGCGATTACGCGGCGCGCCATGGCATTGCCCGTTTCTACACCGACGCCCAGGCCCTGATCGACGACCCCGAGGTGGACGCGGTGTACATCGCCACGCCCCCTGACAGTCACCTGGAGTACAGCCTGAGGGTGGCGGCAGCCGGCAAGCATTGCTGTGTCGAAAAGCCCATGTCATTGAATGCCGAGCAGAGCGCCCTGATGCAGCGCACCTTCGAGAAGGCCGGGCTGCATCTGTTTGTGTCGTATTACCGTCGCTCGCTGCCACGCTTCCAGCAAGTGCGCGACTGGTTGCACGAGGGACGCATCGGCGAATTGCGTCACCTGACGTGGACCCTGTGCAAGCCCGCCGCCGTCGAGGATGCCAACGCCGCCAACTGGCGCACCGACCCGGCCATCGCCGGTGGCGGTTACTTTGCCGACCTCGCCAGCCATGGCTTTGACCTGTTCCAGTACCTGGCCGGGGATATTGTCGACGTGTCCGGCTTTACCGCGCGCCAGGAGGGCCGCTATGCCGCCGAGGACGCCGTCACCGCCAGCTGGCGCTTTGCCTCGGGCGCACTCGGCATGGGCTGCTGGAACTTTGTGGCGGACCGGCGCGAAGACCTTGTGGAGATGATCGGCAGCCGCGGGCGTATTCGGTTTTCCGTGTTCGACGACCAGCCGCTGCGGCTTGAGGGCGAGTCCAACGAGGTGCTGGAGGTGCCGTGCCATATACATATCCAATGGCATCACGTACTGGGCATGAATGCGCATATCCGGGGTGAGGCTGAACACCCGTCGCTGGCGATCGAAGCGTTGAAAACCGACAAGATTCTGGACCGGGTGCTACTGCGTAACCCCCATCAACCCGAATAGTCGGGCTAGGGTTGATGGGTGAATGACTTTCTCAAGGAATAGACCGATGAAGTACTGGATGTTGATGTGGCTGGCGATTGCCACGGGTGCGATGGCGGCGCCACGAGAGCAGGGCACGCCTGGGGTGTTTGATTTTTATGTGTTGTCGTTGTCATGGTCGCCGACGTTTTGCCTGACGCACCCGGACAACGAGCAGTGTTCTGGCAAGGGTTACGGGTTTGTCTTACACGGCTTGTGGCCGCAATACGCACGGGGCGGGTGGCCCGCCTCTTGCGCGCCGCAATCGCAATTGAGCCGCGAAGAGATCGACAAGGGTGCGACGCTGTTTCCGACCCGTTCGCTGCTCAGGCACGAATGGGCCAAGCATGGCACCTGCAGCGGGCTGGAGCCGCTGGCGTACCTGGAAAAAACCGATGCGGCACTGGGTGCGGTTGTGATTCCGCAGCAGTTGCAGCCGTTCAACACGCCGCCGTCGTTGCAGGCCAGCGAGATCGATGCGCTGTTTCGCCAGAGCAACCCGCGCATGGGCAACCATGGGCTGGCAGTGATCTGCAAAGGCAAGGTGCTGTCGGAAGTGCGCGTGTGCCTGACCAAGGACCTGGCCTTCGCCGGCTGCCCGCGCAGTGTCAAAAGCCAATG
Source organism: Pseudomonas sp. BIGb0164 (assembly GCF_024810135.1). Taxonomy (NCBI): domain Bacteria; kingdom Pseudomonadati; phylum Pseudomonadota; class Gammaproteobacteria; order Pseudomonadales; family Pseudomonadaceae; genus Pseudomonas; species Pseudomonas sp. BIGb0164. Next base: position 147,435 of record NZ_JANUEA010000013.1, read on the forward strand.
CCGTGACGGCGATATCCGCATCCCTTCACAGCGCTAAGGCAGCATGGCTACGCGGTAGCGCTCGTCAAAATCGTCGGCCAACTGCGCCAGGGTGACATCGCCCAGGCGCTTGAGCAGTAGGGCCTGGGCCTGTTCGAACGCGTCCGTCAGTGCCGCGTTCACCGCTTGCTCCACCAGGCATTGCGGGTGGTCGGTGGACAGGCCGATGGCAAAGATCGACGGCGTGCCCAGCGCGTTGTGGATCTCCAGCAAGGTGATTTCACTCAAGGGCTTGCCCAGGGTCCAGCCGCCCTGGTGGCCTTTTTCCGAGCGCACATAGCCTTTTTCCTTGAGCAACCCGAGCGTGCGTCGCACCACCACCGGGTTGGTGCCCAGCATTTGCGCGATGGTGTCCGACGTGGCGCGCGCTTCGTGGCGGCCCATGTGGATCAGCACGTGGAGCATGCGGGACAGCCGGGTGTCGTTTCTCATCAAAAAACCTCAGGTCGATTCGACGCAAAGTATCGTTCGTAACCTAAAAAGTTGCGAGACTCTTGACGGCGTATTTTTACGTAACTTATGGTGTGTCGTGAAAGTGCCCGGACAACCAGGGCGCATGCACAGCGAGATCAGAGCCATGATGTACGACGTCATTATCGTAGGCGGCAGCTATGCCGGCTTGTCCGCAGGCCTGCAACTGGCGCGGGCGCGGCGCCAGGTGCTGGTGGTTGATGCGGGGCTTCGGCGCAACCGGTTCGCGGCCACTTCCCACGGTTTTCTCGGTCAGGATGGCGAGTCACCCGCGGTCATCGCGGCCGAAGGGCGCAGCCAATTGATGGAGTACCCGACGGTGACGTGGGTACAGGACACCGCGCTTGAAGCGCTGCGTCAGCCTGAGGGTTTCAGCCTGCGTACCCAATGCAACGGCACGTTCAGCGCCAAGCGCCTGATCCTGGCCAGCGGTGTGGTCGATGACTTGCCGCCGATCGACGGCTTGCAGGAACGCTGGGGCACGCGGGTGTTTCATTGCCCTTACTGCCACGGCTATGAGTTGGACCAGGGCCGAATCGGCGTCCTGGCCACTTCACCCCTGGCGATGCACCACGCGTTGATGTTGCCGGATTGGGGCAGCACCACCTTGTTCACCAACGGCGTGTTCGCGCCGGATGCCGAGCAGCAGGCGCAACTGGCACGGCGGGGCGTCAGGGTGGAAAGTGCTGGGGTAAAGCGCATCAGCGGTGAGCGTGCGGATCTTGAGTTGGTCGATGGGCGCGTCTTCAAGCTCGACGGCATCTTCACCCTGTCGCGTACCCGCATCAGCCCACTGGCGGCCCAATTGGGATGCGAGCAGGTCGATGGCCCCACAGGGCCGTATCTGCAGACCAACGAAACACGCCAGACCTCGGTGGACGGCGTGTTTGCCTGTGGCGATGTCGCCCTCGCGGGAGGCTCTGTGGCCTTGGCAGTGGGTGAGGGCGTGCGCGCCGGGGTGGGCGCGCATTTTTCGTTGATCAGCGGGTGAGGTAGATCGGACGTTCGGTGGACAGCGAGGCCTTCACCGCGTGGCCCATGTCACTGATCACCACTTCTTCGCGGCCTTCGCTGAGCCCTTGCAGGGTCAGTGCAACCACTTCTTGGGGTGTGCTCTTCGGCGCTTCGATACCGGCGGTCATGTCGGTGTCGATGTAGGCGGGGTGCACGCCGATCACCAGTGTTTGCTGCTCGCGCAATTCGCTGCGCAGGCCGTTGGTGAGGCCCCACTGGGCCGATTTTGAAGCGCTGTAGGCCCCGGCGCCCGGGCTGCTCAGCCAACTCAATACCGAGATGATGTTGATCAACGCGCCGCCGCCGTGTTTGGCCAGGACCGGCGCAAAGGCACGGGTCACGCGCAGGGTGCCGAGGGTGTTCACATCAAAATGGTGCTGCAGGTTGTCGACGCTGTCGGCATCCAACAGGGCGCCGCGATTGAGTGCACCGGCATTGTTGATCAGCACGCTGACGTCACTGCATTGCTCGGCGGCGCGCTGCACGCTGGCTTCGTCGGTGATGTCGAGGGCGATGGGCGTGCTGCCGGAAATATTCACGCTGGCCACATCCCGTGCACCGGCATACACCTTGGCGGCACCCGCTTGCAGCAGGGCCGTCACGAAGGCTTTGCCCAGGCCACGATTGGCGCCGGTGACCAATACCACTTTTCCACGAATATCCATGATGAGCTCCGTACGCTGATTTAGGTTTAATGATGAAACTGTTTTTATCCTGAGCGCATCGGTCCTATAATGCAACCTAATATTTCTGACTGCCGGGAGGCCCCACGATGAAACGCAAATGCCTGGAAGGTGACGGTTGCCCGGTCGCCCGTGCATTGGATGTGGTGGGGGATTGGTGGACGCTGCTGATCATCCGCGATGCGTTTGCCGGCGTGACGCGCTTCGGTGATTTCCAGAAACGCCTGGGCGTAGCGAAAAACATCCTCGCCACGCGCCTCAAGGACATGGTCGAGCAAGGCCTGCTGCAAACCAGCGAAGTGGGCGCACGCAGTGAATACCAACTGACCGACAAAGGCCGCGCACTGATGCCGGTACTGGTGACCCTGGCGCAATGGGGTGAAACCCACACCCAGCCGGAGACGGTAGGGCGGCGAGTACTGGACGCGCGCTTACTCAAGCCGTTGCGCAAGGTGGAGGTGCTGTCCGAGGACGGTCGCGTGCTGGGCCTCGAAGACATCGTTACCCAGGCACCAGTGGCTTGATCAGGCGCACGCGCTAGACTCTACACACCGCCTCTTCGCACAAAGGACATCGCTTGAGCGCCGACTTCGAAAGCAAGACCACGTTCCAGGGGCTGACCTTCAAGCTGTACCGTGGCGAGGGGGCGGCGCTGTTGGCCTTCGATTTGGCGCCGGACCTGGCGACGCCGGATTTTGTCGGGTTCAGCATCGAAGTGCGCTACCCCGGCGCCGACCACTGGGGCGTGCTGCACAACCGCCTGCACTTCGACTACCCGCCCACCCCGGAGCAGCCGCGCAGCTTTCCGTCCACCGAGGCGCCGTTCCAGAAATTCCGCTGGATCCACGTGCCCAGCGAGATCCTGCCCGGCGTGTTCCGCTACCGCGTCACCGCGTGCTACATGGGCGCAGACGGCACGTTGTCCAAGGGTGTCAGCCTGGAAAACCAGGTGTCCCTGGAAGCGCAAACCATCAGCGACATCGTGAACATCGGCTTTACCCGAGGGTTCGCCTCATCCCAGGCCTACGGCGATCGTTTCAACAATGAAACCCGCATCCTGCCGCCCTCAGGTTCCGCGCCTCGGGCCTACCTGGACCTGGACATGACGCCCTTCGAACGCAACTACGCCTGGCTGGGTTTCGAAGCGCGGCAGCTGATCCTCAACGTGCTGGATCAGGTGGCCAACGACCCCGAGCTGACCCTCGACGCGCTGATCTATGAGAGCAAGGAACCCGATATCCTGCGCCGCCTCGAAGGCCTCGGCCCACGCTTACGGGCGATCATCGATGACCACGGTGACCAGGGCACCGCCGACAGTTGCGAAAGCCTCAGTGCTGCGCGCCTGACGGCAGCGGGTGCGCAGATCCGGCGCCTGCATTTCTCCAGCCAGCAACACAACAAAGTGCTGATCGTGCGGCGCGCCGGAGAGGCGATCCGGGTGTTGGGCGGCTCGACCAATTTCGCCCTGCGCGGTTTGTATATCCAAGCCAATAACGTGCTGCTGTTTGACGACGCCACGGTGGCCGGCAAGTTTGCCGAAGTGTTCGAGGCCTATTGGTCGGCGCCCACCACCTTTCGCAAGCACCCGCTCTCGCAACAATGGTGGGTGGTGCGCGATCAGCCGGGCTCCAAAGTCTCGTTGTGCTTCGCGCCCCATGCTGACAGCGCGCTGTCCCTGGACCCCATCGCCACCAGCATCGAGCAGGCCACCAGTTCGGTGTTGTACTCCATCGTGTTTCTGAGCCTGATCAACGGCAAGGTGCGTGACGCCCTGGACACGCTGATGCAGCGCTCATTGTTCTCCTACGGCGTGGCCCAGCGCACCGGCAAGCTGGCGGTGCGCAAGCCGGATGGCTCGGTGGGCTTGCTGCCGTTCGGTTACCTGGCCAGCAACGTGCCGGCGCCGTTCAAGGCTGAATGGTCGGGCAATGCGGGGAACATGGTGCACAACAAGTTTGTGGTCACCGACTTCAATGGCGCCAACCCCACGGTGTACACCGGTTCGTCCAACCTGGCGGGCGGCGGTGAGAAGAACAACGGTGACCACCTGATCCGCATCGAAGACCGCAAGATCGCCGTGGTGTATGCGATCGAGGCGCTGCGCCTGTTCGATCACTTCCACTTCCGGGTCAATGCGAGCAAGCCCGGCGCGCTGCAAACGTTGCGCCTGGCCAAACCGCCCGCTGCAGGACAGAAGACCTGGTTCGACGCGTATTACAGCCCCGGCCACGTCAAGGCCCGGGACCGCGAGTTGTTTGTGAAATAAGCGCGCTCAGCCGTCCACGAGTTGCTGGAACAGGGGCGTCAACAGATCGATCAGCACCTGCGGATCAGCCTTGGCCAGCGCCGACAGTTCGAGCATCTGGCGCATCACCTGAAAGCCCGAGACCAGTGCCATCACCAGGGCCGCACGTTCTTCGTGGTGCGCGCCCTTGAGCGCGGCGGCCATGGTTGCCTGATGGCCTTTTTCCACTTGTTCGCGACCGATCACGGCGGCGCGTTTGCTCGACGCCGAATGCAGCATGATCAGGAAACCTTCCAGCGGTGTGCTGCCGGCTTCGGTGATGCTGACCAGTGCCGTGGCGATCGTGCGGCCGAGGTTTTCCGCGCTGAGGTTGCTTTCGGTGAGGATGATCGGGCTGGCCATGGTGTCGGCGATCACCTCGGCAAACAGCTGTTCCTTGGAGCCGAAGTAACGGTTGACCAGCATCGCCGTCACGCCCGCACCGGCCGCGATTTCACGCACGCCGGCGCCGTCGTAGCCGGATTGGGCAAAGGCCTTGCGCGCTGATAACAGGATGGCATCGCGGGTGGCGGCGGCATTGCGCCGTCGTGGAGTGGGGTTGGGCATGGGCGTCCTGACATGACTGGGGGCTGTGGGTGCGCAGGTCGTGCGCGCCCACAGGGTACAGGGTCTATTTGCTGTCGAGGAAGCCCAGTACCGCGGCATTGAACAACGCCGGGTCTTGCAGGAAGGCAAAGTGGCTGGTGTTGGGCAGAATCAGCAGGCCGGCGCCAGGGATGGTCGCGGCCATGTACTCGGTGTGCTCGCGCTTGATCGCTTCGTCATGGTCGCCATCGGCGATCAGGATCGGCGTCTTGATGCTCGCCAGTTGTGCGTCGGTCCAGTTCGGTTGGCTGGCCCACATGTGGCTGATCTGCTCGACGAACGCGTCGTACTCTTTCGGCGTTGGCGACAGCTTGGCGTACTCCTTGCCGGCGCGTTCGATAAAGGCGGCAAAGGTCGGGTTTTTCTCCACGGCGTCTTTTACGCCGGCGGTCTGGGTGTTGGCGGCAAACGCAAAGACCTTGCCGATGCGGTCCGGATGACGCAGGGCCAGGTCGATGCCGATGATTGCGCCGTCGCTCCAGCCGACGATGTCGGCACGCGGGATTTTCAGGTTGTCCAGCACGGCCACCACATCGTCGGCCATCAGGTCATAGCCGTACGGCTGTTCATTGCGTGAGCTGCGCCCGTGGCCACGGCTGTCGATGCTGATCACTTCGTGCTTGGCCGACAGGGCCTTGACCTGGTTGCCCCAGTAATCCGAGTTGGACAGGCCGCCGTGCAGTAACACCACCGGCGAACCGTGGCCGGTGCGGGTGTAGTAGACCTTGATGCCATTGACCGGGGCATAGCCGGTTTTTGCGCCGGCCACGGGGGCGGGTGTCGGCGGCAGGGTTTCCCAGCGTTCAGCGGCCTGAGCCGCGGAAAAAGACAGCAACAGGCAGGCGGCTGCCAGTAGACGGCGTGACATGGCGGTTCCTTTTTGCAGTGAGTAGGCGCTGAACTCTAGCACCGCCGCTGATCGGCAAAAACGCATTTTTGCCTATCGGAAATCGTCGGCTGAAAGAAAAAAATTCAGCTATATCAATGGAATAAAAGCGTCTAAAGCGCCTTGTGGTCGATCAGGCCAGTGGCACAATCGATCAATGTGTCCTCCGCCGGGCGCGCTTGCCAGCCCAACAGCAGGCGGGCCTTTTCCGCGCTGTGGCGGTGGGCGCGGCCAAGGTTGGGGGTGAGGCCGCGCAGCAGGGGGTCGAAGCGCGCCAATAGGCGCAGCAGCCAGTCGGGGATAGTGCGCGTGGGCACTTTGTGCGCGGCGTCACCCAACCGGTCGCGCAGCACCTGGGAAATCTCGGCCATCCACATGAACCTGCCAACGCCGAGGAGCCGTTGGCCCGCAGCGGCGGGGGCGGTCATGGCGCGGATATGCAGGTCGGCCAGGTCACGCACATCCACCACTTCGAAGCCCAGGCGCGGGTTGCCCTTGGCGCGGCCTTGCAGCAGGCGCGCGATGACTTGCACCGAACCCAGGGTATCGCGGCTCATGATCGGCCCGAAGACCGCACCGGGCAACACGGTGGTCAAGGTCGTCGGGCCTTCATGCTTGGCCATGAAGTCCCAGGCGGCACGCTCCGCCTGGCGCTTGGCGTGGCGGTAAGGGGTGACATGGGTTTCAGCGGGGTCGAACCACACCGTCTCGTCGCTCAGGCTGTCGGGGCTTTGCAGCGGCGGGGTGGCGACGGTGGCGGCGCTGGTCATCACCACCCGGCGCACGCCGGCCCCGGTGGCGGCACGCAGGATGCGCAAAGTGCCGTCCCGTGCCGGGGCAACCATGTCGTCCAGGTGTTGCGGCGCGTCCAGGCCCAGGGGCGAGGCCACGTGCAGTACGTAATCACAGCCGATCATGGCAGCGTCCCAGCCTTCATCGCGGGTGAGGTCGGCGATGAAGAACGTCAGCCGGTGATGATCGATACCCAGGCCGCTCAACGCGGCGCGCACCCCAGCCTCTTTGTCAGGGCTGCGCAAACTGGTGCGCACCTGATAACCCTGTTGCAACAGGCCTGCCAGGCACCAGCCGGCGATGTAGCCCGTACCACCGGTGACCAGAACGGTCTCAGCCATCACTTTTCTCCCGCTTGTGTGAACGAAGTGAGGCTGACTCTAGGGCTGAAATCAGTATAAGTCTACAGTCGTATACAAAATAATTCACAGAGGGTTATTTTCTTCAATACCCCGCGAAGCCGGCCCTTTACCGTATCCCCTCGTGACTCGTCGACTAAAAGGAACTGCAATGAGCGCTCTTCTTTCCATGGCCGCTTTTGCCCTGGCCACGTCTATCACGCCGGGCCCGGTGAATGTGGTCGCGCTGAGTTCGGGGGCGCGCTTTGGCTTCGTCGCCAGCCAGAAGCACGTGTTCGGTGCCGCCAGCGGCTTCACGGTGCTACTGGTGCTGATTGGCCTGGGGTTGCACGAAGTGCTGGTGCGTTGGCCGATCCTGACGCAATTGATCCAGTGGGGCGGGGTGGCCTTTTTGCTGTACATGGCGTGGAAGCTCGCGGCGGACGATGGCCGGCTGGACGCCGACGGCACGGCCACGGCGCCGTCGATGCTGTATGGCGCGATCATGCAATGGCTCAACCCCAAGGCGTGGCTGGCCTGTGTGGCAGGCATGGGCTTGTTTGTGGCCGATGGCGATGCGCGGCAGGTGTGGCTGTTTGCGGCGCTCTACCTGGTGATCTGTTACCTGTCGGTGGCGTGCTGGGCCTATGCCGGGACCTTTCTGCGTCGCTACTTGAGCAACCCTCAGGGCATGCGCCTGTTCAACCGCTCAATGGCCGCGTTGCTGGTGGCCAGTGTGGGGTATTTGCTGATGGCTTGAGCACGTCACGGTATTGCCCGGGCGTGGCCGCACAATGCTGTTTGAAGGCCCGTTGGAAATGCGCCTGGTCGGCAAACCCTGCGGCCAGCGCCACATCGGCGATCAGCTCGCCCTGGCGCAATTTGGCGCGGGCAAACTGGATGCGCAGGTTCACCAGGAACGCATGGGGCGTCAGCCCGTAATACTGCTTGAAGGCACGGATCAGGTAGGAGGGCGACAGCTCGGCCGCCAGGCAAATGTCTCCCAGCTTCAGGGCCTGAGTGCAGTGCTCGCGGATGTAGTCGGCCGCGCGCTCCAGCTTGCCATTGACCTCACGCAACGGCGTATCGACCGGGTTCAGTCGCTGCTGCACTTCAGTGAAATAACTCACCAATGCGCTTTGCTTTTGCAGAGGTTCAGCGCGCTCATCCACCAGTATCCGGTACAACGCCAGCAGGCCCGCGTACAACATCGCGTCGCGGGTATAAGGCGTATTGAAGGGGCGGTAGCCCTGATCCGTGCTGAAACCCAATTGGTGCTGCAGGTCAGTCAGCCAGAGGGTGTCGATGTACAGCATCTGATAAGACCAATGCTGGTCATGGATGGGGTTGCAGGCATGTACATCGCCTGGGTTCATCAGCACCACGGTGCCAGCGCTGATCTCGAACGTCTGCGCGCCGTAATGGTAGTAGCTGCACCCCGTGGTCACGGCGCCGATGGAAAAATGCTCGTGGGAATGGCGGGTGTAAGTCACCTTGCGCCCGTCAGCGATCGTGCGCGCTTCGATAAACGCCAACGCCGGGTCACGCCAGAACAGCGGTGCCGTCGCGGCGGTCATGAGCGAGGCACCAGGAACGCCGCTTCCAGCAACTGCCGCGTATAGCCATGCTGCGGTGCGGCGAAGATCGCCTGGGCATCGCCTTGTTCCACTACCTGCCCATGTTTGACCACCATCAGCTGATGACTCAGCGCCTTGACCACCGCCAGGTCATGGCTGATGAACAGGTAGGTCAGGTTGTACTTGGCCTGCAAGCTACGCAGCAATTCCACCACCTGGCGTTGCACCGTGCGGTCCAGGGCCGAGGTGGGCTCGTCCAGCAGGATCAGGCGCGGCTTGAGCACCAGGGCGCGGGCGATGGCGATGCGTTGGCGTTGGCCGCCGGAGAACTCGTGGGGGTAGCGATGGCGGGCGTCCGGGTCCAGGCCCACCTCCTTGAGCGCGGCGATGATCGCCGCTTCCTGCTCGGCCGGGGTGCCCATCTTGTGGATGCGCAGGCCTTCGCCGACGATCTCGCTGACGCACATGCGCGGGCTCAGGCTGCCGAACGGGTCCTGGAACACCACCTGCATTTCCCGGCGCAGCGGGCGCACCTGTTGCTGGTTGAGCTGGTCCAGTGGTTGGCCTTCAAAACGAATACCACCCTTGCTGCCGATCAACCGCAGAATTGCCAGGCCCAGGGTGGATTTGCCCGAGCCGCTCTCGCCGACGATGCCCAGGGTCTGGCCCTGAGGCAGGCTGAAGTTGATGCCGTCCACGGCCTTGACGTAATCGACGGTGTTGCGCAGAAAGCCCTTCTTGATCGGGAACCAGACCTTCAAGTCATCCACTTCTAGCAACGGCGGGCCGACCTCATTGGTCGCCGGGCCACCGCTCGGTTCCGCCGCCAGCAGTTCCTGGGTATAAGGGTGCTGTGGCGACTGGAACAGCGTCTCGCAATCGGCCTGCTCGACGATGCAACCCTTCTGCATCACACACACGCGGTGGGCAATACGCCGCACCAGGTTCAGGTCATGGCTGATCAGCAGCAGTGCCATGCCCAGGCGCGCCTGCAATTCCTTGAGCAGTTCAAGAATCTTCAGCTGCACGGTCACGTCGAGGGCGGTGGTGGGCTCATCCGCAATCAGCAGCTCCGGCTCGTTGGCCAGGGCCATGGCAATCATCACGCGCTGGCGCTGGCCGCCGGACAATTCGTGGGGCAGGGCCTTGAGGCGCTTATGCGGCTCGGGAATCCCCACCAGTTCCAGCAGTTCCAGGGTGCGCCGGGTGGCGACCTTGCCCTGCAGGCCTTTGTGCAGGCCCAGCACTTCGTTGATCTGCTTCTCGATGGAGTGCAGCGGGTTCAACGAGGTCATCGGCTCCTGGAAGATCATCGCGATGCGGTTGCCGCGAATATGGCGGATGGTTTTCTCTTTGAGGGTCAGCAGGTCCTGGCCGGAATACTCGATGCTGCCCGACGGATGCCGCGCCAGCGGGTAGGGCAGCAGGCGCAGGATCGAGTGGGCCGTCACCGATTTGCCCGAGCCGCTTTCACCCACCAGCGCCAGGGTTTCGCCGCGCTTGATATCGAAGCTGACGTTGTTCACCACGCGGTGGTGGTGATCGCCGGTGACAAACTCGACGCTGAGGTCGCGGACTTCGATCAGATTGTCCTGATTCATCTCATTTCCTCGGGTCGAAGGCATCGCGAGCAGACTCGCCGATAAACACTAGCAAACTCAACATGATCGCCAGCACGGCAAAGGCACTCATGCCCAGCCACGGCGCTTGCAGGTTGGATTTGCCCTGGGCCACCAACTCGCCCAAGGACGGCGAACCGGCCGGCAAGCCGAAGCCGAGGAAGTCCAGTGCGGTGAGGGTGCCGATGGCGCCGGTGAGAATGAAGGGCATGAAGGTCATGGTCGAGACCATCGCGTTGGGCAGGATATGGCGGAACATGATCGCGCCGTTCTGCATGCCCAAGGCCCTGGCCGCGCGCACGTATTCCAGGTTGCGCCCGCGCAGGAACTCGGCGCGCACCACGTCCACCAGGCTCATCCACGAGAACAGCAGCATGATCCCCAGTAGCCACCAGAAGTTGGGCTGCACGAAACTGGCGAGGATGATCAGCAGGTACAGCACCGGCAGGCCGGACCAGATCTCTAGGAAGCGCTGCCCGGCCAGGTCGACCCAGCCGCCATAAAAACCCTGCAAGGCGCCGGCGATCACGCCAATGATGGAGCTGAGCACCGTGAGCGTCAGGGCAAACAGCACCGACACCCGGAAGCCATAGATGACCCGCGCCAGTACATCGCGCCCCTGGTCATCGGTGCCCAGCAGGTTCACCGACGAGGGCGGCGCAGGCGCCGGCACCTTGAGGTCGTAGTTGATGCTCTGGTAGCTGAACGGGATCGGCGCCCACAGGGTCCAGGCGTCCTTGGCTTTTAGCAGTTCCTGGATGTACGGGCTCTTGTAGTTGGCCTCCAGCGGGAACTCGCCGCCAAAGGTGGTTTCCGGGTAGCGCTTGAGCGCCGGGAAGTACCAGTCGCCATCGAAGTGCACCGCCAGGGGCTTGTCGTTGGCGATCAACTCCGCGCCCAGGCTGAGCACGAACAGAATCAGGAACAGCCACAGCGACCACCAGCCACGCTTGTTGGCCTTGAACCGCTCGAACCGACGGCGATTGAGGGGGGACAGGTTCATCTCAATGCTCCCGGCTGGCAAAGTCGATACGCGGATCGACCAGGGTGTAGGTGAGGTCGCCGATCAGTTTCACGATCAGCCCCAGCAGGGTGAAGATAAACAGCGTGCCGAACACAATCGGGTAGTCGCGGTTGATCGCCGCTTCAAAGCTCATCAGGCCCAGGCCGTCGAGGGAGAAGATCACTTCCACCAGCAACGAGCCGGTGAAGAAGATACCGATGAAGGCCGAAGGGAAACCGGCGATCACCAGCAGCATCGCGTTACGAAACACATGGCCGTAGAGCACTCGATGGTTGGTCAGGCCCTTGGCCTTGGCGGTGATCACGTATTGCTTGTTGATCTCGTCGAGAAAGCTGTTCTTGGTCAGCAGCGTCATGGTGGCGAAGTTGCCGATCACCAGGGCTGTGATCGGCAGCGCCAGGTGCCAGAAGTAATCGAGGATCTTGCCGCCCCAGCTCAGTTCGTCGAAGTTGTTGGAGGTGAGCCCGCGTAACGGGAACCAGTCGAAATAACTGCCCCCGGCAAACACCACGATCAACAGGATCGCGAACAGGAACGCCGGGATCGCGTAGCCGACGATGATCGCCGAACTGGTCCACACGTCGAAGTGGCTGCCGTGTCGCGTGGCCTTGGCGATCCCCAGTGGGATCGACACCAGGTACATGATCAGCGTGCTCCAGAGCCCGAGGGAAATGGACACCGGCATCTTTTCCTTGATCAGGTCGATGACCTTGGCGTCGCGGAAGAAACTGTCGCCAAAGTCCAGCCGGGCGTAGTTCTTGACCATGATCCACAGGCGTTCCGGCGCCGATTTGTCGAAGCCGTACATCTTCTCGATTTCTTTGATCAGGGCCGGGTCCAGGCCCTGGGCGCCGCGGTAGCTGGAGCCGGCCACCGAGACCTCGGCACCGCCGCCGGCAATGCGGCTGGTGGCGCCTTCAAAACCTTCGAGCTTGGCGATCATCTGTTCCACGGGCCCACCGGGGGCGGCCTGGATGATGATGAAGTTGATCAGCAGGATCCCGAACAGCGTGGGGATGATCAGCAACAGGCGGCGAATGATATAGGCCAGCATTTAATCGCCTCCACTCGCCGGATCGGCGCTTTGGGTAGTGTCCAGGGAGACCGCCGGCTTGGCGTCCGGTTTGGCCCACCAGGTGGCGGTGCCGACGTCATAACGCGGCGAGACCTTGGGGTGGCCGAGGTGGTCCCAATACGCCACGCGGAAGGTCTTGATGTGCCAGTTGGGGATCACGTAGTAGCCGAACTGCAGCACGCGATCCAGCGCCTTGGCGTGGGCGACCAGGCTCTTGCGCGAGTCGGCATCGATCAGCTCTTCGACCAACTGGTCGACGGCCGGGTCCTTGAGGCCCATGTAGTTGCGGCTGCCAGGTTTGTCGGCACTGGAGGACGACCAGAATTCGCGCTGTTCATTACCCGGCGAGGTGGACTGCGGGAAGCTGCCCACCAGCATGTCGAAGTCCCGCGAGCGAATGCGGTTGATGAACTGCGAGACGTCCACCCGACGGATCACCAGGTCGATGCCCAGGTCGGCGAGGTTGCGCTTGAACGGCAGCAGGATGCGCTCGAACTCGGTCTGGGCCAGCAGGAACTCGATGGTCACCGGCTTGCCCGTGGTGTCGACCATCTTGTCATCGACGATGCGCCAGCCGGCCTCTTGCAGCAGTTGGTAGGCCTCGCGTTGCTGGGTGCGGATCATGCCGCTGCCGTCGGTTTTGGACGGTTCGAACGCCTGGGTGAAGACTTCTTCGGGGACCTTGCCGCGCAGCGGTTCGAGGATTTTCAGCTCATCCGGGCCGGGCAGGCCGGTGGCGGCCATCTCCGAGTTTTCAAAGTAACTGCGCGTACGCGTGTAGGCGCCGTTGAACAGCTGCTTGTTGCTCCACTCGAAATCCAGCAGCAGGCTGATCGCCTTGCGCACGCGCACGTCCTGGAACATCGGCTTGCGCGTGTTGAACACGAAGCCCTGCATACCGGTGGGGTTGCCGTTGGGGATTTCTTCCTTGATCAGGCGCCCCTGGGCCACGGCCGGGATGTTGTAGGCATTGGCCCAGTTCTTCGCGCTGAACTCCAGCCAGTAGTCGAACTGCCCGGCCTTCAAGGCTTCCAGGGCGACGGTGCTGTCGCGATAGTAGTCGGTGATGCGATTGTCGAAGTTGTAGAAGCCCCGGGTGATCGGCAGGTCCTTGGCCCAGTAATCCTTGACCCGCTCGTAGCGCACCATGCGCCCGGGCTTGACCTCGGCCACCTTGTACGGCCCGCTGCCCAATGGGATTTCCAGGTTGCCCTTGGAGAAATCGCGGGTGGCCCACCAGTGTTTGGGCAATACCGGCAATTGCCCGAGGATCAGCGGCAATTCGCGGTTGTTGGTGCGCTTGAACTTGAACAGCACGCGCAACGGGTCTTCGGCCACTACTTCGTCAATGTCGGCGTAGTAGGTGCGGTAGATCGGCGAACCTTCTTTCATCAACGTCTGGAAGGTGAAAATCACGTCTTCGGCGCGGATCGGGTGGCCATCATGAAAGCGTGCTTCGGGGCGCAGGTAGAAGCGTACCCAGCTGTTGTCCGGGGCCTTTTCGATCTTGCCGGCCACCAGGCCGTACTCGGTGATTGGCTCGTCCAGGCTCTGCATGGCCAGGGTGTCGTAGATCAGCGGCACATTGTCGGCGGGCACACCTTTACTGATATAGGGGTTGAGGCTGTCGAAGCCGCCCATGCTCGATTCGCGGAAGGTGCCGCCCTTGGGCGCATCGGGGTTCACGTAGTCGAAGTGTTTGAAGTCGGCGGGGTATTTCGGCGGTTCGTTGTACAGCGTCAGCGCATGTTGCGGTGCGGCATGGGCCACGGCACTCAGCAACAGGCTGGAGAGCAGAGCAGTACGCAAGAACATCATTGGGCTTTCTCCGAAGCTTTCAGCCACCACGCGCTCAGGCCCAGGCTGTAGGGCGGTGTGGTGACAAAGGCGAACCGGTTGCGGTACGCCAAGCGATGATAGTTGAGATACCAGTTGGGAATACTGTAGTGCTGCCACAGCAGCACCCGGTCGAGGGCTCGGCCAGCGGCCAATTGCTCTTCGCGGGTCTGTGCGGCCAGCAGTTGCTCCAGCAGGTGATCGACCACCGGGTTGGCGATGCCTGCGTAGTTCTTGCTGCCCTTGATGGCCGCCTGGCTGGAGTGGAAGTACTGCCACTGTTCAAGGCCGGGGCTCAGGGTCTGGTTGAGGGTGATCAGGATCATGTCGAAGTCGAACTGATCCAGGCGCTGTTTGTATTGCGCCCGGTCAACGGTGCGCAGGCGGGCGTCGATGCCGATGCTGATCAGGTTTTCGACGTAGGGCTGCAGGATGCGCTCCAGGTTCGGGTTCACCAGCAGGATCTCGAAACGCAACGGCTGGCCGTCACTGTTGAGCAGGCGCTGGCCCGACAGTTTCCAGCCGGCTTCGCCGAGCAGGGCCAGGGCGCGGCGCATGGTCTCGCGCGGGATGCCGCGGCCGTCGGTCTGCGGCAGGCTGAAGGGTTGGGTGAACAGGTTGGCCGGCAACTGGTCGCGGTAGGGCGACAGCATCAGCCACTCGTGACCCACGGGTACGCCGGTCGCCGAGAATTCGCTGTTGGGGTAATAACTCAAGGTGCGCTTGTAGGCGCTGCTGAACAGGGTGCGGTTGGTCCATTCGAAGTCGAACATCAGCCCCAGGGCTTCGCGCACCTTGGTCTGGCTGAACGTGGGCCGCCGCGTATTCATGAACAGGCCCTGGCTCTGGGTCGGGATCTGGTGGGCGATCTGCGCCTTGATCACGTCGCCCCGGTTGACCGCCGGGAAGTTGTAGCCGGTGGCCCAGTTTTTTGCCTGGTGCTCGATATAGATGTCGAATTCGCCGGCCTTGAAGGCTTCGAAGGCCACGTCGCTGTCGCGGTAGAACTCCACCTCGACCTTGTCGTAGTTGTAGAGCCCCTGGTTGACCGGCAAGTCCTTGCCCCAGTAGTCCTTGACCCGCTCGAACACCAGTTGCCGGCCCGGCGTTACCTTGGTGATGCGGTACGGGCCGCTGCCCAATGGAGGTTCAAAGGTGGTGGCCTTGAAGTCGCGGTTTTTCCAGTAGTGCTGGGGCAGCACTGGTAGCTCGCCCAGGCGCAGGATCAGCAACGGGTTGCCGGCGCGCTTGAACACAAAACGGATACGGTGGCGGTTGAGAATATCGACCCGGGCGACTTCCTGCAGGTTGGTGCGGTACTGCGGGTGGCCTTCGGTGAGCAGTGTGCGATAGGAAAACGCCACGTCATAGGCGGTGATCGGCTTGCCATCATGGAAGCGGGCTTCCGGGCGCAGGTTGAACACCACCCAGCTGCGGTCTTCGCTGTACTCCACCGACTGCGCAATCAGCCCATAGCTGGAGGTGGGCTCATCACCGGACGGCGCGTACTGGCCGGTGCCGACCATCAACGGCTCATTGAGCTCATTGACGCCGTACTGCAGGAAATTGGGGGTGGAAACCGGGCTCGAGCCCTTGAAGGTGTAGGGGTTGAGCGTGTCGAACGTGCCAAACGCCATGACCCGCAAGGTCCCGCCTTTCGGCGCTGCAGGGTTTACCCAATCGAAGTGGGTGAATTTGGCCGGGTACTTGAGCCTGCCGAACTGCGTGTAACCGTGGCTCTCGGTAATCGTCGCGTTCGCAGCAAAGCTCAAGGCCAGACTTATTAGAAGAAGGAGGGGACGCTTCAAGTCAGAGATCCGATCCAGGCGGCTTGGGCTTTATGATCGGTACAGTAACAGCTTGTTCCGGTTGGAAAAAGCGTGCCGAGAGCACTGGGGATCCAATGTGGGAGCGGGCTTGCTCGCGAATACGGTGTGTCAGTCACTGGTTGCATTGACTGATCCTCTGCATTCGCGAGCAAGCCCGCTCCCACATTAGCCCGCGGTGTGCTTCAGGCCTCAGCGAGGCCCGGACACCACCAACATCTGCCCAGGCTTCAGCGCCTGGCCAGTGCGCGGGTTCCAACGCTTGAGATGTTGCATCTCGACGTTGAAACGCTTGGCGACGATGTACAGCGAGTCACCTTTCTTGACCTTGTATTGCACCGGCTTCTTGCTGTCAGCCTTGGCCACCAGCTTGCGGGTGTCCTGCATCACCAGGGTCTGGCCGACCTTGAGGGCCTGGCCGTTGAGCTTGTTCCAGCGTTGCAGGTCATGCACGTCGACTTTGTTGGCCTTGGCGATCAGCGTGAGGTTGTCGCCGCTGCGCACCTTGTAGCTGCGTGAACGCCCGGCAACACGTGCAGTCTCGACTTCGTCGAACACCTGCTTCTTCGGACGCATCGCCAGCAATTCCTCTGGCTTCATCGTCGACAGGGTGCTGGTGAGCAGCTGCGCCTTGGAGCTTGGCACCAGCAAATGCTGGGGGCCGTCCAGGGTGGTGCGTTGCTTCAACGCGGGGTTGAGCTGGAACAGTTCGTCTTCGTCGATCTCGGCCAGCGCGGCGACCCGGGACAGGTCCATGCTCTGCTTGACCTCGACCACTTCGAAATACGGCTGGTTGGCGATCGGGCTCAGGTTGACGCCGTAGGCCTCGGGGGCCAGCACCACCTGGGACAGCGCCAGGAACTTGGGCACGTAGTCCTTGGTTTCCTGGGGCAGGGGCAGGTTCCAGTAGTCGGTCGGCAGGCCGAGCTTCTCGTTGCGCTCTATCGCCCGGCTCACCGTGCCTTCACCGGCGTTGTAGGCGGCCAGCGCCAGCAACCAGTCGCCGTTGAACATGTCGTGCAGGCGGGTCAGGTAGTCCAGGGCGGCGGTGGTGGAGGCGGTGATGTCGCGGCGGCCGTCGTAGGCGCGGGTCTGGCGCAGGTTGAAGTAACGCCCGGTGGAAGGAATAAACTGCCACAAGCCAACTGCATCGCTGCGCGAATAGGCCATTGGGTTGTAGGCGCTTTCAATCACCGGCAGCAGCGCCAGTTCTAGCGGCATGTTGCGTTCTTCAAGGCGTTCGACGATGTAATGAATGTAGAGGCTGCCGCGTTCTCCGGCGTTCTCCAGGAAGGAAGGGTTGCTGGCGAACCACAAGCGCTGTTGCTCGATGCGCGGGTTGACACCCAGGCCGTCCTGCAATTGAAAGCCCCGTCGCATGCGTTCCCAGACGTCCTGGGGCACTTCGGGGCTGGGCTTCTCTGATAGCCAAATAGGTTTTTGCTTGATCTTGGCAGCAAGATTCGGTTTGGGTTGCACGGTGGATTGTGCAGCGAAATTTGTCGATTGGCAGCCCGCCAGAGTCGCGGACACAGCCACCGCCACAGCTTGAGCCAGGCGGGTCAATGCGTCTGAAGAAATGGATTTACGAATAGATGACGACATTGGCTGGAAGTAAGTTCCGGGCAAAAATGTCGGGCGATTCTAGAAAGCGCTTGGGTTCCGGTCAACCATTCAGAAAATACGTATCAGATTGCGATCCATTAGAACTTATCTTTCCAAGCCCTCAAGCTAGCAAACACCTCGGCCCCAGCGCGGTTGTCGCGGCCATTCCGTTCGTCCGCTTTTTGTTTAACGGATGTTTCAGTGGTACGCAGGAAAGGGTTAGTACGTTTTTCCAGGGCCAGGTTGGACGGCAGCGTCATCTCGCCGCGCGCCCTGAGTTGATTTACGTTCTCCACCCGTTCGGCGATGTCGGCGTTGTCCGGTTCCACGGCCTGGGCGAACCTCAGGTTGCTTTGTGTGTATTCGTGGGTGCAGTACACCAGGGTGTCGGCGGGCAGGGCCGCCAGGCGTTCCAGGGAGGTGTGCATCTGTTCTGGCGTGCCTTCGAACAGGCGGCCGCAACCGGCGGCAAACAGGGTGTCACCGCAGAACAGCACGCCGTGGTGATAAAAGGCGATATGGCCGAGGGTGTGGCCGGGTACGCTATAAACGTCGAAGTCCCAACCCAGTACGCTGACACGGTCGTTGTCTTGCAAGGCCACGTCTCGCCCCGGGATCTTCTCGTTCGCCGGGCCGTAGACCTTGGCGCCGGTCAGCTGTTTGAGCTGTTCGACACCGCCGACATGGTCGTGGTGATGGTGGGTGATCAGGATGTCGCTGAGGGTCCATTGCGGGTTTTGCCCGAGCCAAGCCAGCACGGGCGCAGCATCGCCTGGGTCGACCACCGCGCAGCGTTGGCTTTGAGGGTCTTGTAACAACCAGATGTAGTTATCGGTGAAGGCGGGCAGGGCACTGATCTGTATCATTCTTCGATTCGCCAAGCTGAACACATTGGTGCATCTTAGAACGTCTAGGCGAGTTGGAGAATGCAATGACTGATAAAGCGTTCGCCCAGGCCGATCCTGAATGGCTGGCCCTGATCGGCGCGGCCCGTGAATGGCTGACCGGGCCCATCGGGCAATTTTTGCTGGACGAAGAGCGGCGCATGCTCGAAGACGAGCTGGGCCGCTTCTTTGGTGGCTACCTGGTGCATTACGGCCCGTCGGCCGAGACACCGCCCACCGCGCCACAGGTGCAACGCAATGTGCGCCTGGGTGCGCCGCTGCCGGGGGTGGAAATCGTCTGCGAGGAACAAGCCTGGCCGTTGAGTGAACATGCCGCCGATGTGGTGGTGCTGCAGCATGGCCTGGATTTCTGCCTGTCGCCCCACGGCCTGCTGCGCGAGGCCGCCAGCAGCGTGCGCCCGGGTGGCCATCTGCTGATCATCGGCATCAACCCCTGGAGCAGTTGGGGCTTGCGTCATGTGTTCGCCCATGATGGCTTGCGCCAGGCGCGCTGCATCTCGCCGTCGCGCGTAGGGGATTGGCTGAACCTGCTGGGCTTTGCGCTGGAGAAACGCCGCTTCGGGTGCTATCGTCCGCCGCTTGCCTCGGCCAAGTGGCAAGGCCGCCTGGCCGGCTGGGAACGCCGCGCGGGTGCCTGGCAACTGTCGGGTGGCGGCTTCTATCTATTGGTCGCGCGCAAGATCGTGGTTGGGCTGCGCCCTGTGCGCCAGGTGCTGCGCCAGCCCATGGGCAAGCTGGTGCCGATGCCGATGGCCAAGGTCAACCGCAAGCAAAGCGAACCCTAATACCTTTTTTGATTTCAGACTTGCCTGTCTTGATGGATGTAACCGATGACCGATACCGTAGAACTCTTCACTGATGGCGCCTGCAAGGGCAACCCAGGCCCTGGTGGCTGGGGCGCGTTGCTGGTGTGCAAGGGCGTGGAGAAGGAACTGTGGGGCGGCGAACCCAACACCACCAACAACCGCATGGAGCTGATGGGCGCCATCCGTGGCCTCGAAGAACTCAAGCGCCGCTGCGACGTGCTGCTGGTAACCGACTCGCAATACGTGATGAAGGGCATCAACGAGTGGATGGTCAACTGGAAAAAGCGTGGCTGGAAGACCGCCGCCAAGGAACCGGTGAAAAACGCCGACCTGTGGCAACTGCTCGATGAGCAGTGCAACCGCCACAACATCACCTGGAAATGGGTGCGCGGGCACATCGGCCACCCGGGCAACGAACGGGCTGACCAGCTGGCCAACCGTGGCGTGGACGATGTGCGCGGCTACAAGCAGAGCTGATCATTAAAGCGCGGTAACGCCCAGGGCCGGCCTTGGGCTGCGTGGGGCATGACGTGCTAATATCCCGCATCTTGAAATACACCCCCGTTGAGAGCTGAACCCTGATGGCCATCCGATCTGTTGTACTCGATACCGAAACCACCGGCATGCCGGTGACCGATGGTCACCGGATCATCGAAATCGGTTGTGTCGAACTGATGGGCCGCCGCCTCACCGGCCGTCACTTTCACGTGTACCTGCAACCGGACCGCGACAGTGACGAAGGCGCAATCGGCGTCCACGGCATCACCGACGAGTTCCTCAAGGGCAAGCCACGTTTCGCGGAAGTCGCCGATGAGTTTTTCGAGTTCATCACCGGCGCCCAGCTGATCATCCATAACGCGGCGTTCGACGTCGGCTTCATCAACAACGAATTTGCCCTGATGGGGCAGACCGATCGCGCGGACATCTCCCAGCACTGCTCGATCCTCGACACCTTGATGATGGCCCGCGAACGTCACCCGGGCCAGCGCAACAGCCTCGACGCCTTGTGCAAACGTTATGGCGTCGATAACTCCGGTCGTGAGCTCCACGGCGCCTTGCTCGACTCCGAGATCCTGGCGGACGTCTACCTGGCCATGACGGGCGGGCAGACCAGCCTGTCGCTGGCTGGCAACGCCTCTGACGGCAGCGGTTCTGCCGAAGGTTCGGGCAATCGCCCTTCGGAAATCCGTCGCCTGCCGGCTGATCGCAAGCCGAGCGTGATCATTCGCGCCAGCGAGCAGGACATGGCCGAGCATGCCGCGCGCCTGGAAGCCATCGCCAAGTCGGCGGGTGCACCGGCGTTGTGGTCGACCCTGACCCAGCAATAGGCTGACTCGACGCGGTAAACAATGTGGGAGCGGGCGTGCTCGCGAATGCGGTGGTTCAGTCGGCTCATTTATTGACTGAAACACCGCATTCGCGAGCACGCCCGCTCCCACATTTGATTTCTACGGCTTTCGAAATCTTCATTCGCGTCATCCGTCCCAAGCTTCTACCCTTGAGTGCATAGCCCTCAGGACTGAACGCACTCATGTACAAAGACCTGAAGTTCCCTGTTCTTATCGTGCACCGTGACATCAAGGCCGACACGGTGGCCGGTGATCGGGTCCGGGGCATCGCCCGGGAGCTGGAACAAGAGGGCTTCAGTATCTTCTCTGCGGTGGACTACGCCGAAGGCCGGCTGGTGGCCTCTACCCATCATGGCCTGGCGTGCATGCTGATCGCCGCCGAAGGGGCCGGCGAAAACACCCACCTGCTGCAAAACATGGTCGAGCTGATCCGTCTGGCCCGGGTGCGGGCGCCCAACCTGCCGATCTTCGCCCTGGGCGAGCAAGTCACCCTGGAGAACGCGCCGGCCGATGCCATGAGCGAACTCAACCAACTGCGCGGCATCCTCTACCTGTTCGAAGACACCGTGCCGTTCCTGGCCCGACAAGTCGCCCGAGCGGCGCGTGGCTACCTGGATGGCTTGTTGCCGCCTTTCTTCAAGGCCCTGGTGCAGCACACGGCCGACTCCAATTATTCCTGGCACACCCCCGGCCACGGTGGCGGGGTGGCCTATCGCAAAAGCCCTGTAGGGCAGGCGTTTCATCAGTTCTTCGGGGAAAACACCCTGCGTTC
Source organism: Pseudomonas sp. BIGb0164 (assembly GCF_024810135.1). Taxonomy (NCBI): domain Bacteria; kingdom Pseudomonadati; phylum Pseudomonadota; class Gammaproteobacteria; order Pseudomonadales; family Pseudomonadaceae; genus Pseudomonas; species Pseudomonas sp. BIGb0164. Next base: position 168,942 of record NZ_JANUEA010000013.1, read on the forward strand.
GGATTTGTCGGTCTCGGTGCCCGAGCTGGGCTCGCTGCTCGATCACACCGGGCCGCTGGCGGAAGCCGAAGCCCGCGCCGCGCGCAACTTTGGCGCCGACCATACGTTCTTCGTGATCAACGGTACGTCCACCGCCAACAAGATCGTCTGGCATTCCATGGTTGGCCGCGATGACCTGGTACTGGTGGACCGCAACTGCCACAAGTCGGTGCTGCATTCGATCATCATGACCGGCGCGATCCCGCTGTACCTGTGCCCGGAGCGCAACGAGCTGGGTATCATCGGCCCGATCCCCCTGAGTGAATTCAGCCCCGATTCCATCCGCGCCAAGATCGACGCCAGCCCCTTGACCCGAGGGCGCCCGCCGAAAGTCAAGATGGCGGTGGTGACCAACTCCACCTACGACGGCCTGTGCTACAACGCTGAGCTGATCAAGCAGCAATTGGGCAACAGCGTCGAAGTGCTGCACTTCGATGAAGCCTGGTACGCCTACGCGGCCTTCCATGAGTTCTTTGCCGGACGCTATGGCATGGGCACCTCGCGCACCCCGGACAGCCCACTGGTGTTCACCACCCACTCGACCCACAAGCTGCTGGCGGCATTCAGCCAGGCGTCGATGATCCATGTGCAGGATGGCGGCGCTCGCCAGCTGGACCGCGACCGTTTCAACGAAGCGTTCATGATGCACATCTCCACCTCGCCGCAATACAGCATCATTGCCTCGCTGGACGTCGCTTCGGCCATGATGGAAGGCCCGGCCGGGCGCTCGTTGCTGCAGGAGATGTTCGACGAAGCCCTGAGTTTTCGCCGCGCCCTGGCCAACCTGCGCCAACACATCGCCGCCGAAGACTGGTGGTTTTCCATCTGGCAGCCGCCCTCGGTGGCCGGGATCGACCGCGTCGCCACGGCGGATTGGCTGTTGCAGCCGCAGGATGACTGGCACGGGTTCGGTGATGTGGCCGAAGACTACGTATTGCTCGATCCGATCAAGGTCACGTTGGTAATGCCGGGCCTCAACGCGGGTGGCGCCTTGAGCGACTGTGGGATTCCCGCCGCGGTCGTCAGTAAATTCCTCTGGGAGCGTGGGCTGGTGGTGGAAAAGACTGGCCTGTATTCCTTCCTCGTGCTGTTTTCCATGGGCATTACCAAAGGCAAGTGGAGTACCTTGCTTACCGAGTTGCTGGAGTTCAAGCGCAACTACGACGCCAACGTCAGCCTGGCCAGCTGTTTGCCCTCGGTGTATGCCCAGGGTCCGACGCGTTACCAGGGCCTGGGGCTGCGCGACCTGTGCGACCAATTGCACAGCTGTTATCGCAGTAACGCCACGGCCAAGCACCTCAAGCGCATGTACACGGTATTGCCGGACATCGCGATGAAACCGGCCGACGCTTACGACCAGTTGGTGAGGGGGGAAGTGGAGGCGGTTTCCATTGATGCCTTGCCAGGGCGCATCGCAGCCGTGATGCTGGTGCCTTATCCGCCGGGCATTCCGTTGATCATGCCCGGTGAGCGCTTTACCGAATCGACACGATCGATCATCGACTACCTGGCGTTTGCCCGGACGTTCGATAGCAGTTTCCCCGGTTTTGTCGCGGATGTTCATGGGTTGCAACACGAAGATGACGGCAGTGGTCGTTGTTACACCGTCGATTGCATCAAGGGTTAAGGATGGTTATGCAGGCTGTAATGAACCCGAAGTACCCGGGGCTCAGTGTAAGGGTCGCCGACGAGGGCTTTGATGCCTACGTGTGGGGCAATGACTTCAGTTTTGAGGTGAGCACCTACGGCGAGCCGCAGATGGGCAAGCGGGTCGATCAGTGGCCGGTGGAGCGCATCGTGCCGTACCGCAAGTGCTACGGGATCGATCCTGAAGAGTTCGCCAGTTTCCGTGACGCGCCGGACAGTGCGATCTTCATGGCCTACCTGGACGACCGAGCGGTGGGGCATATCGTGGTCAGCACCAACTGGAACGGCTTTGCCCACGTCGACGAACTGGCGGTGGCCTTGCCGGCGCGGCGCCATGGCGTGGCGAAGGCGCTGCTGGATGTGGCGCAGTTCTGGAGCCGCAAGAAGAACCTGCCGGGGATGATGCTGGAGACCCAGAACAACAACCTCGGCGCCTGCCGTTTGTATGAGCGTTGCGGTTATGTGATGGGCGGGATCGACCACCTGCGCTATCGCGGCATCGACCCACAGACCCGCGAAGTGGCGATTTTCTGGTACCGGTTGTTCAAGAGCGAAGTCGAACAGGTTTAACCCGGCAGCAGGCTTTCGGCCTTCTGGGTGACGATCTCCAGCAGCGCATTCAAGGCCGGTGACGGCGTGCCGTCCTTGAGGGTCAGCGCATACAGGCTGACCGGGATCGGTGGCGACACCGGGCACGCATCCAACCCGGCTTCCCGGGCGCCGTAGGCGGTGAACGGGTCGACAATCGCCAGGCCTTCCCCGGCTTCCACCATGCTGCGCATCATCTGGTAGGTCTGCACCCGCGTCTGCACCACTGGCAACGGGCGCAGGGCTTGCAGCTTGGCGTCCAACAGGCGGCTCAAGGGGTCATGGCCTTCGAGGCCGATCATCGACTGGCCGGCCAGGTCCTGCAGCGCAATGTACTTCTGCTTGGGTTTGAGCCAGCCATGGGGGGCGAGCAGTTGCAGCTTGCCCTGGGCCAGCACGGTGCTCTGGATCTGCGGGTGTTCCGGGTCATGCAGGCTCAAGCCCACGTCGGCCTCGTGCAGCAGCAGGCTGCGCACGATCTCCCGGGTCGGCTGGCTGGACAGGTTGCACGGGGTGTCCTGGAAGCGCCGCCGCAACACGGCGATGCTCTGTGGCAACAACTGGTTGGCCAGGGGCGGCGTGCACAGGGCGCGCAGGGTCGGGGCGTGATGGTGTTTCAGCCGGCTGGCCAGGCGTTGTACCGGTTCCAGGGCTTCGTAGAGGTGGGCGATCTGTGTTTGCAGCTCCAGGGTCTCACGCGTTGCTTGCAAACGCCCGCGCACACTGGCAAACAGCATGAAGCCCAACAGGTGCTCGGCATCCTTGAGCGTGGCGTCCACGTCGCCCACGGGGAGTTGCAACCATTCGGCGGCCGTGCCGAGGTGTCCGGTCTGCAAGATGGCCTGAATCACTTCGATATGACGTAAACGCATCGCCGGAGTCTATGTTCAGTGCGATGGGGTTTCAATGGCTGGGCAAAAAACAGCGTGGGCTTTTCGCCTACCGTTGCAACCTGCGGTTCATGTAAAGCGTGTAATAACCGACGAACAATGAGGGAGCGTCGCGATGTCCGGCAAAACCGCAGCATTTGACAGCCTGTACCGCCAGCGAGGGTTTACCCGTTGGGCGGTGCTGGTGGTGTTGGTCATCGTTGGGCTATTGACCCTGGCGGTGGGGCCACGGCTGTTTGGCGATGTGACCCTGGCCGAGATCGCCACGGCAAAAACGCAGGTGGCCGAGTTGGGCAAGGCACTCGAAGGTTTTCATCACGACACGGGCCGCTATCCCACCGACGAGGAAGGGCTGGAGGCCTTGACTGAGCAGCCTGTCGACGTGGCGCAGTGGAAAGGTCCTTATATCAAGGACGAACTGCTGACCGACCCGTGGGGCATTGCCTACCAGTACCATTACCCTGCGACCCAGGGCCAGGCGCCGTTTGATCTGTTCTCGTTCGGCAAGGACCGCACGCTGGGCGGTGTCGGGGTCAACAAGGATATTACCTACGGCGACAACTGAATCATCTGGCAATACCCATAGACCTGATTAGAATGACGCGTCTGATCATCAACGACCAATGCCGGTTACCGGCACTTACAACAAAAACAGGTCTGGTCTCGAATGCCGCTACCCTCGAATGTTCTCGGGGTAACGGTCAAGCAACTGGTGGTCCTGGTGACCGTCGGCTGCGTGGCTGCTTACCTCTTCAGTAACACCGACGACAACACCCCGCAAAAGCATGCGCTCGAAGCGTTCATCCGCTCCCAGGAACAGGTGGCCGAGCAAGTGGGCACCGTGCTGGACATTGCACTGGTCAGGGAAGTGGTCGCGCACCCAGGCTATGGCACCACGGGGAATACACCGGGCTACACGCGCTCGATGTTTGTCGTCGAGGGTGAAAAGGGGCGGGTGCTGGTGACGCTCAAGCAAGTGGAGGGGGAGCAAGGGGTGGAGGTGACGCAGATAAGCCGGCAGTGATCGCCGGCCCAGTCAATGGCGCGGATGGCCAGGACTGAGCAGGTCTAGTGAGGCGAGATCTTATGACGCGAGGGTGGTTTCCGATTCACGGACAATGATGGTGCCCGACTGAATCAGTTTGAACTCATCTCCTTCCAGCTTTTCTACGCGGTCGCCAATGGCCAATTTGTAGGTGGTGGTAGGCATCGAGCCAGCCTGGCTGTCCTGCGCCGGGTTGGATTCCTGGAACTCATGCACCGAATACACGCGTCCTTCCGCGTCTCTGGCATGGAACTGTCCGACAAGTACTGCAGCCATCTGTTTAGAACCTCTGGAGATAAACACTCGATTTGCGGTTCTGTAGACCGTCATGGAGCGGGGTAGTTTACCTATAGTAAAAAAATACTATTCGTTGAAGATTTCAGACGCTTCCTACGCGCATGAGTGCGCAGTAACGTTCAGGAGGAATAGCAAAAACCTGCTGGTGAACACGGCGTGAAGACTCTATAACTGAAAGCTCCTTTAGTCAGACGTCGGGAAAACCTCAATGAGCAAGGTCTACACGATTGCCGTCCTGGTTGGCAGCTTGAGAAAAGAGTCGATCAACCGCAAGGTCGCCCTGGCCTTGGCCGAACTGGCCCCTGCCAACCTGAAGTTGAACATTGTGGAAATTGGCGATCTGCCACTCTACAACGAGGACATCGACGGAGGTGCGCCGCCGGCAGCCTACAGTACTTTCCGTCAACAGGTGAGCTCATCCGACGCGGTGTTGTTCGTGACCCCGGAATACAACCGTTCCGTGCCTGCTCCACTGAAGAATGCGATTGACGTCGGCTCCCGTCCCTACGGCAAAAGTGCCTGGAGCGGCAAGCCGGGAGCGATCATCAGCGTGTCACCCGGTGCCATTGGCGGGTTTGGTGCCAACCACCACTTGCGCCAGTCCCTGGTGTTCCTCGATGTGCCGTGCATGCAGCAGCCGGAAGCCTACCTGGGCGGCGCAGGCAGCCTGTTCGATGAGGCTGGCAAACTGTCGGAAAAAACCAGACCCTTCCTGCAGGCGTTTATCGATGCCTACGGCAAATGGGTAGAAAAACAATCCGCCTGACACCCCACACCTTGTAGGAGCCGGCTTGCCGGCGATAGGCCCTAAAGCCTTGCGGTGCTCACGAAACCGCCATCGCCGGCAAGTGTCACGTCAGTCGAGCTGGCTCAGCGCAGCCAGTTAGTGCGCGCCAGTTCGATCACTTCATCGCCACGGCCACTCATCACCGCCTTGAGCATGTACAGGCTGAAACCCTTGGCCTGCTCCAGCTTGATGCTCGGCGGCATCACCAGTTCCTGAGTCGCCGTCACCACGTCCACCAGCACCGGGCCGTCATGGGCCAGGGCGCGGCGCAAGGCCGGTTCCAGGTCTTCGGATTGCTCCACGCGAATGCCCAGGATCCCCATGGCATTGGACATGGCCGCAAAGTCCGGGTTTTTCAGCTCGGTGCCGGTGTCCAGGTAGCCGGCGGCTTTCATCTCCATGGCCACAAACCCCAGGGATGAGTTGTCGAACACGATGACTTTGACCGGCAGTTTCAACTGCGCCAACGAAATGAAGTCCCCCATCAACATGGCGAACCCGCCGTCACCGGACAGGGAAATCACCTGCCGCCCGGGGAACGCCGCTTGGGCGCCGATCGCCTGGGGCATGGCGTTGGCCATGGAGCCATGGTTGAACGAGCCGATCAGGCGGCGTTTGCCGTTCATCTTCAAATAACGCGCGGCCCACACGGTGGGCGAGCCAACGTCGGCGGTGAAGATCGCATCATCACTGGCCAGTTCGCTGAGCAAGCGCGCGACGTATTGCGGGTGGATGGGGCGGTTGGCTTTCGACGGTTGCGCCAGGTCATCCAGGCCTTGGCGGGCTTTCTCATAGTGCTTCAACGACGTGTCGAGGAAGCTGCGATCGGTCTTGCGGGTCAGGCGCGGCAAGAGCGCGTCAAGGGTTTCGCTGACGTCGGCGGCGATGCCCAGGTCCAGGGTGGCGCGGCGCCCCAGTGCCTGCGGGTTGCGGTCGACCTGGATGATCTTCGCGTCGGTGGGGTAGAACTGGCGGTAGGGGAAGTCGGTGCCGAGCATGATCAGCGTGTCGCAGTTGAGCATGGCATGGTAGCCCGAGCTGAAGCCGATCAGGCCGGTCATGCCCACATCAAACGGGTTGTCCCATTCCACATGCTCCTTGCCCCGCAAGGCATGCACCACCGGTGCGCCCAGGGTATCGGCCAAGGCCACTACCTGGTCATGGGCGCCGGCACAGCCGCTGCCGCACAGCAGGGTGACTTTCTGGCTGCCATCGAGCAGCTCGGTGAGGCGTTGCAGGTCCTGTTCGGCCGGTAAGGTGCGCGGTGCGTGCAGGGCAGGCCAGGGCTTGAGCGTGTCCTCGACCTCCAGCAGCGAAATGTCCCCGGGGATCACCACCACGGCCACGCCACGGTTGAGGATCGCCGAACGCATGGCGCGGTGCAGCACCTGGGGCATCTGCGCGGGGTTGGTCACCAGCTCGATAAAGTGGCTGCACTCCTTGAACAGTTCCTGGGGATGGGTTTCCTGGAAGTAGTTCAGGCCGATCTCGGAGGAGGGGATCTGCGCCGCAATGGCCAGCACCGGCACGTGGTTGCGATGGCAGTCGAACAGCCCATTGATCAGGTGCAGGTTGCCCGGCCCGCAGCTGCCGGCGCACACCGTCAATTCGCCGGTGGCTGCCGCCTCGGCGCCAGCCGCGAAGGCGGCGACTTCCTCATGGCGCACGTGCATCCACTCGATGCTGTCCATGGTGCGCAGGGCGTCGGTCAGGCCGTTCAGGCTGTCGCCGGTCAGGCCCCAGATGCGCTTGATGCCCGCCTGTTCAAGGGTGGTTGCCAATTGCTGGGCCAGGTTGATGTTCGCCATGAAGCACTCCAATCGTCAGTGAGGTTAAAAACGGCTGATCAGTAGAGGACAGTTCGATCACGGCGAATGCTCCGTCCTTATTGTGAAGATTGCGTCATGGCCGCACGGTATTGGCGGGTGCGTCGTGCGATAAACCACTGGTCACGTACCAGAGCCAGCAGGGGCGCGACGCTCGGGTTGGGCAGGCGTCCGCGGCTCAGGCGGCGCAGTTGCTCGCGCACCACGGCCATGGTGGCGAGGGAGGCCAGCGGCTTGCGCTTCCAGCGGATCGGCTGCAATTGCGGGTTGAGGTCGCGCCCCTCACGCCAGTGTTTGATCAGCTGGGGTTCCAGGGTCAGCGCTGTGGCGATACCGGCCATGGCGATGCCGCTGTCGAGCACTTGTTGCACCACCGGCAAGCGGCGAATGCCGCCGGTGACCATCACCGGCATGGTGGCAATGGCCGCCAGCTCACTGGCCATCTCCAAAAAGTACGCCTCACGGGCCAGGGTCCGGCCGTCCCGCGCTTCGCCCTGCATGGCCGGGGCTTCGTAACTGCCACCGGACAACTCCAGCAGGTCGACCGGCAAGGTGTTGAGCAACTCGACCACCGCCCGCGCATCCGCCGCGTCGAAGCCGCCGCGCTGGAAGTCTGCCGAGTTGAGCTTCACCGCCACGCAAAACCCGGGGCTGACGCTGGCGCGCACGGCCGTGATCACCTCCACCAGCAAGCGGGCGCGGTTCTCCAGGCTGCCGCCCCAGCGATCGGTGCGCTGGTTGCTCAGCGGCGACAGGAACTGGCTGAGCAGGTAACCGTGGGCCGCATGGATCTGCACGCCGGTGAAGCCGGCTTGCTCGGCCAGGCGGGCGCTGGTGGCGAAGCGCTGGATCACGTCTTGAATATCGTCTTCGGTCATCGCCTTGGGCTTGGCGAACATCTTGGAAAAACCACCGAGGTCCAGTGCGACCGCCGACGGCGCCAGCGCTTGCTGGCCCAGGTTGGCCATGGTCTGGCGGCCGGGGTGGTTGAGTTGCACCCAGAAGTGCACGCCCTTGGCGCGGGCGATGTCGGCCCATTCGCGAAAGCTCGCCAGGTGCTGCTCATCTTCCAGGGCGACGCCACCGGGGCCGGTCATGGCGCGACGGTCGATCATCACGTTGCCGGTCAACAGCAAGCCCGGTTCGCCGTCGGCCCAGGCCTTGTACAGCTGCTTCAATTCGCGGGAGGGCGCTTGCCGAGCATCCGCCATGTTCTCTTCCATCGCCGCCTTGGCGATTCGGTTGGCGAGGACTTGGCCGTTGGGCAGTTGCAAGGCTTCAAAGGGTGACATGGGTTGACTCCTGAGCGGGGGAGGCCTCAGGCTAAGCTTAAAGTTAACTTTAATGTCAAGCAGGGCGTGGCGATGAATATTGGTGAGCTGGCAAAACAGAGTGGCTTGGCGGCATCGCGCATCCGCTTCTACGAAGCCGAAGGCCTGATCAGCCAGGTGGGGCGCCAGGCCAATGGCTACCGGCGCTATGCCGTAGAGGCGCTACAGACCCTGCAACTGATCCAGAGTGCGCAAAAGGCCGGGTTCACCTTGCAGGAACTCAAGGCCTTGATGCCGGCTCCGGGCGAGCACAAGCGCGAGGAACTGATCGACGCGCTGGAGCGCAAGGTGCAGCAGATCGAACAGATGCAAGCGCAGTTGGCCCACAGCAAGGCGCAATTGCTGGGGGTGATCGAGACGGTGCGGGCGCACCCTGAAGGCGTTCCCTGTTCCATGGGCCAGCAGCGTGTGCTGGCCGCCATCAAAAACGACGCATAAAAAAAGCCCTGGCATTGCCAGGGCTTTTTGTACGCCAAGGTTCAGCGGCGGCGGAACAGCGGCAACGGTTCATCCGTCGCAGCCTGGTACGTCACCGAGAAGTCCTTGAGGCTTTCCAGCGCTTCGTACGGGTCTTTGTCGGCGCGCAAGGCGAAGGCATCGAACCCGCAGCGGCGCAGGTAGAACAACTGGTCGCGCAGCACGTCGCCAATCGCCCGCAGCTCGCCCTTGTAACCGTAGCGATCACGCAGCAGGCGTGCGTTGGAGTAGTTGCGCCCGTCGGTGAAGGCCGGGAAATTCAGCGCGATGACCTGGAAGTGTTCCACGTCGGCGCCGATTTCTTCGGCTTCTTCATCGGCGTCCAGCCACACACCCAGGCCGCCGTCGCGGGCCTTGAGGGCGTGACCGTGTTCGCGCCACAGCGCCAACGGCACGATCAGGTCGTCGCAGTTGGAGATGCCGTCGAAGCTCGCGTCCTTGGGCAGCAGGTGCCAGGTTTCGTCGAGGACTTCGTTGTTCTTAATGATTCGCTGCATAGACGCGCTCCTTGAACAGGTCGATGCCGATGCGCTGGTAGGTGTCGATGAAACGCTCATCTTCGGTGCGCTGTTCGATGTACACATCGATCAACTTGCCGATCACCTCAGGCATGGCTTCCTGGGCGAAGGATGGGCCGAGGATCTTGCCCAGGCTCGCATCGCGGCTGGCGCTGCCACCCAGGGACACTTGGTAGAATTCTTCGCCTTTCTTGTCCACGCCCAGGATGCCGATGTGGCCGACGTGGTGGTGACCACAGGCGTTCATGCAACCGGAGATGTTCAGGTCCAGCTCGCCGATGTCGAACAGGTAGTCCAGGTCGTCGAAACGGCGCTGGATCGATTCGGCAATCGGGATCGACTTGGCGTTGGCCAGGGAGCAGAAATCGCCGCCCGGGCAGCAGATGATGTCGGTCAGCAGGCCGATGTTCGGCGTGGCAAAACCGCCTTCGCGCAGCTCGCCCCACAGGGTGAACAACTGGCTCTGCTCAACGTCCGCGAGGATGATGTTCTGCTCGTGGGAGGTGCGCAGTTGGCCGAAGCTGTAGCGGTCGGCCAGATCGGCCACGGCGTCCAGCTGCTTGTCGGTGATATCGCCCGGTGCAACACCGGTAGGCTTCAACGACAGGGTCACGGCCACGTAGCCCGGCTTCTTGTGCGCCAGGGTGTTGCGGCCACGCCAGCGGGCGAAACCCGGGTGTTCTTTATCGAGCGCTGCAAACTCGGCGTCCTGATTGGCCAGGGCCTTGTACTCAGGGTCGACGAAGTGCTTGGCAACGCGATGTACTTCGGCTTCGGTCAGGGTGGTCTGGCCGCCGCGCAGGTGTTCCATTTCAGCGTCGACTTTCTGGGCAAACACCTCAGGGGTCAGCGCCTTGACCAGGATCTTGATCCGGGCCTTGTACTTGTTGTCACGACGGCCATAGCGGTTGTAGACCCGCAGGATCGCGTCAAGGTAGCTCAACAGGTCCTGCCACGGCAGGAACTCGTTGATGAAGGCACCCACCACCGGGGTACGACCGAGGCCGCCACCCACGAGTACGCGGAAGCCCAGCTCGCCGGCTGCGTTGTACACCGGCTCCAGGCCGATATCGTGCACTTCGATCGCTGCACGGTCCGAGGTCGAGCCATTGATGGCGATCTTGAACTTGCGCGGCAGGTAGGCGAATTCTGGGTGGAAGGTAGTCCATTGACGGACGATTTCGCACCAGGGGCGTGGGTCGATCAGTTCATCGGCAGCAACGCCGGCGAATTGGTCGGTGGTCACGTTGCGCAGGCAGTTACCGCTGGTCTGAATGGCGTGCATCTGCACGGTGGCCAGTTCAGCCAGGATGTCCGGCACGTCTTCCAGCGCCGGCCAGTTGAACTGCACGTTCTGGCGGGTACTGATGTGGGCATAGCCTTTGTCGTAGTCGCGGGCAATCTTGGCCATCATGCGCATCTGGCGCGAAGTCAGCTGGCCATAGGGCACGGCCACTCGCAGCATCGGCGCAAAGCGCTGAACATAAAGGCCATTTTGCAGGCGCAGAGGGCGGAACTCTTCTTCGCTCAGTTCACCTGCCAGATAGCGTCGGGTCTGATCACGGAACTGCTTGACGCGGTCCTCGATGATGCGCTGATCGTATTCGTCGTATACGTACATATAGGTCCTGTTCTCGGCAAATCTGCGCGCACGGCCGCGCACTCCCAACGGAGCCGGCGCACGATACCAGTTTGCGTTTATGCGCAAAAGTGATGTTTGAGTATATGCAAATAACCAAATCGCCTATTGAGAACGGTTATCGCATTACCCACATTTGTCATGCGGGCAATCATCAACTTTACTGTCGTCGAGTCTTAGTGCAATCACCTACAAAACCGACAAGAGGCGATGCGATGAGCAATTCTACAAAAGCCCGTAAACCCGATAGTACCGTTGATGCCTGGGCCATTCTGTTCCTGATCATCCTGGTGGTGGGCACCGCGGTGTTCTGGGTCAGCCACCAGTAGCCATAGCTACAGACCCCTGTAGGAGCTGGCAAGCCAGCTCCTACAGTCAGGTTGGGTTTACACGCCGGCCAGGTGCAGCACCAGTTTGACGATGCCAAACAGTGTCAGCGCGAACACCCCCGTGAACAGGATGCCCAGGATCACGAAGTGGCTGGGTTTGCCGTGGGTGAAATCGCGGGCGCGATTCTTGCCGCTCTGCACGCCAAAGGCGGCGGCCATGACGCTGTGGAGCATCTGCCAGAAGGTAGGTGGCTTGTTGTTGACTGGATCGTCCATACATCCCTCGCAAGACGGAGCCTGGAGGAAAGCATAGCCCAAACACCATAAAACCCATGTGGGAGCTGGCTTGCCTGCGATAGCGGTTTGTCAGTCGACATTGTCATCAACTGAAAGACCGTCATCGCAGGCAAGCCAGCTCCCACAGGTTGATCGGTGTTGTGTCAGATCAGTTGTCGTAGCCCAGGTTCGGCGCCAGCCAGCGCTCGGTCACGGCCAGGTCCTGGCCTTTGCGCGCGGTGTAGCTGACCACCTGGTCCTTGTCGATCTTGCCGACCGCAAAGTACTGCGCCTGCGGGTGGGCGAAGTACCAGCCGCTGACCGCCGCCGCCGGGAACATGGCGTAGTGCTCGGTGAGGAACACGCCGCTGCGGCCGGCTTGCATTTCACGGGCTTCTGGGTCGAGCAACTGGAACAGGGTGCCTTTCTCGGTGTGATCCGGGCACGCCGGGTAGCCCGGGGCAGGGCGGATGCCGCTGTACTGCTCCTTGATCAGCGCCTCGTTGTCCAGTGCTTCGTCCTTGGCATAACCCCAGTAGTCTTTACGCACTTGCTGGTGCAGCCACTCGGCGCAGGCCTCGGCCAGGCGGTCGGCCAGGGCCTTGACCATGATCGAGTTGTAGTCGTCGCCCGCGTCCTGGTAAGCCTTGGCCACTTCTTCGGCGCCGATGCCGGCGGTGGTGATGAACCCGCCCACGTAGTCGGTCACGCCGCTGTCCTTGGGGGCCACGAAGTCGGCCAGGGAGAAGTTCGGCTTGCCGTCGGTCTTGATGATCTGCTGGCGCAGGTGGTGCAGGGTCGCCAGGGGCTTGCCATCGTCGCCGTAGACTTCCAGGTCGTCGTCCTGCACCTGGTTCGCCGGCCAGAAGCCGAATACCGCACGGGCGCTGATGAGCTTTTCATCGATCAGCTTGGCCAGCATTTCCTGGGCGTCGGCATACAGCGCGCGGGCCGCTTCACCGACCACTTCGTCGTCGAGGATGCGCGGGAACTTGCCTGCCAGGTCCCAGGAAATGAAGAACGGCGTCCAGTCGATGTATTCGGCCAGCACCTTGAGGTCGATATTGTCCAGCACCTTGGAACCGGTAAAGGTCGGCACCACCGGCGTGTAGGTGTTCCAGTCGAACTGCGGCTTCTTGGCGATGGCCGCGGCGTAGCTCAAGCGTTCGGTACGGGCGCTGCGGTTGGAGGTGCGCTCGCGCACTTCCACGTACTCCTCGCGGGTGCGTTCCACAAAGCCGGCTTTCAGCTCCTTGGACAGCAGCTGCGTGGCCACGCCCACCGCACGGGAGGCGTCGGTGACGTACACCACTGCATCGTTGCTGTACTTGGGCTCGATCTTCACCGCCGTGTGCGCCTTGGAGGTGGTGGCGCCACCGATCATCAGCGGCAGGTGGAAGTCCTGGCGCTGCATCTCGCGGGCCACGTGCACCATTTCGTCCAGGGACGGCGTGATCAGGCCGGACAGCCCGATAATGTCGCACTTCTGCTCCTTGGCCACTTGCAGAATCTTCTCCGCCGGCACCATCACGCCCAGGTCGACGATGTCATAGCCGTTGCAACCCAGCACCACGCCGACAATGTTCTTGCCGATGTCGTGCACGTCGCCTTTGACCGTGGCCATCAGGATCTTGCCCTTGGCTTCCGGCTTGTCGCCTTTCTCCAGCTCGATGAACGGGATCAAGTGGGCCACGGCCTGCTTCATCACCCGTGCGGACTTCACCACCTGAGGCAGGAACATTTTGCCGGCGCCAAACAGGTCGCCGACGATGTTCATGCCGGACATCAACGGGCCTTCGATCACTTCGATCGGGCGTGCGAACGACAGCCGCGATTCCTCGGTGTCTTCGACAATATGGGTGGTGATGCCCTTGACCAGCGCGTGTTCCAGGCGCTTGTTCACGTCCCAGCCACGCCATTCCTCGGTCTCGGCTTCCTTGACGCTGCCGTCGCCCTTGTATTTGTCGGCGATGGCGAGCAGGGCGTCGGTGCCTTCCGGTGTGCGGTTGAGCACCACGTCTTCCACGGCGTCGCGCAGCTCGGCCGGGATCTGGTCGTAGATCTCCAACTGGCCGGCGTTGACGATGCCCATGGTCAGGCCGTTGCGAATCGCATACAGCAGGAACACCGAGTGGATCGCCTCACGCACCGGGTTGTTGCCGCGGAACGAGAACGACACGTTGGACACGCCACCGGAACTCAGGGCGTAGGGCAGTTCGTCACGGATGTAGGCACAGGCGTTGATGAAATCGACGGCGTAGTTGTTGTGCTCTTCGATACCGGTGGCGACCGCGAAGATGTTCGGGTCGAAGATGATGTCTTCCGGTGGGAAGCCCACTTCATTGACCAGGATGTCGTAGGAGCGTTTGCAGATTTCTTTCTTGCGCGCTTCGGTGTCGGCCTGGCCGGCTTCGTCGAACGCCATCACCACCACGGCGGCGCCGTAGCGCTTGCACAGCTTGGCGTGGTGAATGAACTGCTCCACGCCTTCCTTCATGCTGATGGAGTTGACGATGCCCTTGCCCTGGATGCACTTGAGGCCGGCTTCGATCACGTCCCACTTGGAGGAGTCGATCATGATCGGCACGCGGGAGATGTCCGGCTCGCCGGCGATCAGATTGAGGAAGGTCACCATGGCCTTCTTCGAATCCAGCATCCCTTCGTCCATGTTGATGTCGATCACCTGGGCGCCGGCTTCCACCTGCTGCAGGGCGACTTCCAGGGCTTCGGTGTAGTTGTCTTCACGGATCAAGCGGGCGAACTTGGCCGAGCCGGTGATGTTGGTGCGCTCGCCGACGTTGACGAACAACGAACTGCGATCAATGGTGAACGGCTCCAGGCCTGACAGGCGGCAAGCCTTCGGAATGTCCGGGATCACGCGCGGTGCATAGCCGGCTACGGCCTTGGCGATGGCTTCGATGTGGCCCGGCGTGGTGCCGCAGCAGCCGCCGACGATGTTGAGGAAGCCGCTCTGGGCAAACTCTTCGATGACCTTGGCGGTTTGCGACGGCAGTTCGTCGTACTCGCCGAACTCGTTGGGCAGCCCGGCGTTCGGGTGCGCGGAGACGTGGGTGTTGGCCTTGTTCGACAACTCTTCCAGGTACGGACGCAGCTCGCTGGCGCCCAGGGCGCAGTTCAGGCCGACGGAAATCGGCTTGGCATGGGCCACCGAGTTCCAGAACGCTTCGGTGGTCTGGCCCGACAGGGTGCGGCCGGAGGCGTCGGTGATGGTGCCGCTGATCATGATCGGCAGTTCGATATCCAGTTCTTCGAACACACCCTGCACGGCGAAGATCGCGGCCTTGGCGTTGAGGGTGTCGAAAATGGTCTCGATCAGGATCAGATCGGCGCCGCCTTCGATCAGGCCCTTGGTGGCCTCGGTGTAGTTCTCCACCAGTTCATCGAAGGTCACGTTGCGGTAGCCGGGGTTGTTCACGTCCGGCGACAGCGAGCAGGTACGGCTGGTCGGGCCGAGCACGCCGGCAACGAAACGCGGCTTGGCCGGGTTTTCGGCGGTCTTGGCGTCGGCGATCTTGCGCGCCAGGCGTGCGCCTTCTACGTTTAGCTCATAGGCCAGCTCTTCCATGCCGTAGTCGGCCATGGAGATGCGCGTGGCGTTGAAGGTGTTGGTTTCGAGGATGTCGGCGCCGGCGTCCAGGTAGGCTTTCTCGATGCCACCGATCACGTCCGGACGGGTGATCACCAGCAGGTCGTTGTTGCCCTTGACGTCGCTCGGCCAGTCGGCAAAGCGTTTGCCTCGGTAGTCATTTTCTTCAAGCTTGTAGCTCTGGATCATCGTGCCCATACCGCCGTCGAGGATCAGGATACGTTCCTTGAGGGCTTGATGAAGGGCTTGCAGACGAACGCTACGATCGGACATGGGACTACTCTGGTCAGGCATTTCGGAGGGCGTGAATCATAGCAAACCTGTGCCGATTTAGAGCATGCACAGTATTTGCATGAATATCGTTCATGTTGTTGGGGGGTGTGGCCCGGTAGAATCACCGCCATATTTTAAGCGCACGCATTGAATCGGGACCGGATACATGTCACTTCGTCTTATCGTCAGCGCCGTGCTGTTGCTGATTGCCAGCAGCACCCAGGCACAAAGTCCCGCTCCGGCGATTTCCTATACCCGCGATATCCAGCCGATCTTTACCGAGAAATGCGTGGCCTGCCATGCCTGCTACGACTCTGCCTGCCAGCTCAACCTGGGCAGTGCCGAAGGCGCGGCCCGGGGCGCGAGCAAAGTGCCGGTCTACGACGGTGAGCGCAGCCAGGCCACGCCAACCACGCGGTTGTTTTATGACGCCTTCGGCAAGCAAGCCTGGCAGCAAAAGGGCTTCTATTCGGTGCTGGATGCCCAGGGCAGTCAGGCGGCGCTGATGGCGCGCATGCTGGAGCTGGGGCACAACGCACCGCTGCAGCCTAACGCCAAGTTGCCCGAAGACATCGTATTGGGCCTGAACCGCGAAAACATGTGCGCCATGCCCGGCGAGTTCAATGCCTACGCGGGCGCCCATCCCAAGGAAGGCATGCCGCTGGCCGTCACCGGCCTGACGGACCAGCAATACCAGACGTTGCAACGCTGGCTCGCCTCCGGCGCGCCGATTGACGAGCAAGGCCTGGCCCCCAGCGCCAAGGAAGCGCTGCAAGTGCAACAGTGGGAAAACCTGTTCAACCAGCCCGGCGCCCGGGAAAGCCTGGTGGCGCGCTGGTTGTTCGAGCACCTGTTCCTGGCGCATATCTATTTCGAGAACGGCGAGCCGGGGCATTTCTTCCAGTGGGTGCGTTCGCGCACGCCCAGCGGCCAGCCGATTGACCTGATCGCCACCCGTCGCCCCAACGATGACCCGGGCACCCAGGTGTACTACCGCCTGTGGCCGGTGCAGGGCGTGATCGTGCACAAAACCCACATCACGTACCCGTTCAGTGCGCAGAAAATGGCGCGGATCAAGGAGCTGTTCTACGCCGGCAACTGGCAGGTCAATGCGCTACCGGGCTATGGGCCAGGGCGCCGGGCCAACCCGTTCGAAACGTTCGAAGCCATCCCGGCCAAGGCGCGCTACCAGTTCATGCTCGATAACGCCGAATACTTTGTGCGCACCTTTATCCGCGGGCCGGTGTGCCGTGGGCAGATCGCCACGGATGTGATCCGTGACAACTTCTGGACCCTGTTCCAGGACCCGGACCACGACCTGTACATCACCGATGCGCGCTACCGCGGCCAGGCCACGCCGTTGCTGGCGATGCCGGGGCAGAATGACGACGTGGGCAGCGTGCTGAGCCTGTGGCTCTCTTATCGCGACAAGCGCAACCAGTACGAAGCCTTGCGCCGCGACAGTTACGCCGATGTGCCGCCACCGAGCTGGTCGACCCTGTGGGCGGGCAACGACAATGCCTTGTTGACCATCTTCCGCCACTTTGACAGTGCGTCGGTGACCAAGGGTTTGATCGGCGAAGTGCCGCAGACGATGTGGCTGTTCGACTACCCGCTGCTGGAGCGCACCTATTACCAGTTGGCGGTGAACTTTGACGTGTTTGGCAACGTGTCGCACCAGGCCCAGACCCGCTTGTATTTCGACCTGATCCGCAACGGTGCCGAGCAGAACTTCCTGCGCCTGATGCCGGCCGACTCCCGCGACGGGTTCCTCGATGACTGGTACCAGAACAGCGGCAAGCTCAAGATGTGGCTGGATTATGAAGCCATTGACGACGACAAGCCGACCGGTCTGCACCTGAATGAGAAAGACCCCAAACGTGATTTTGCCAACCTATTGCTCACCCGTTACGGCGACCTGAACGCCAGCCCGGACCCGATCAACCGCTGTGATGGCGCGTATTGCTCCCGCGATGGTATCGACCCGGCGTTGCAGGACGCCGAACAGGCGCTGAGTCGCCTGACGTCACGTCCGGCAGCGGGGCTCAAGGTCATCGACCAATTGCCTGAGGCGACCATGCTGCGTATTGAGACCGCCAGTGGCAAGCGTGTGGTCTATAGCATGCTGCGTAACCGTGCCCACAGTAACGTGGCGTTCCTGTTGGGTGAGGCTTATCGCTATCAGCCGGGGCTGGATACGGTGACCATTTATCCGGGGGTGTTGAGTAGTTATCCGAATTTCATGTTCAACATTCCGGCGCAGGAAGTACCCGAGTTTGTGGCGCAGATGGAGCGGGCCAAGGATGCGAACCGGTTTGAAAAGATCGTTGACCGTTGGGGCGTGCGTCGCAGTCATCCGTTGTTCTGGCAGTATTTCCATGATTTGTCGCAGTACATCCATGAGACTACGCCGGTGGAAGAGGGGGTGTTGGATATGAATCGGTATGAGAATTTGTGAGGGATTTCGGGGGGCATATCCGTTATTTGGGTGATGGCGGATATTGGTTCCGCTCTTACAGCGGCTCACTTTTGAAGAGCGCAAAAGTAAGCAAAACGCTCTTGCCCCAACACTCGGCACCTCGCTTAGGCTCGGTGTGCCCTCACTCCGGCTTGAATCCGTGGGCCGCCGTCATGGGCCATCCTTGGCCCAGGACGGCTAACCCGGCGTCCTGCCGGGTTACCCACGGATT
>NZ_JANUEA010000014.1:0-148939 GCF_024810135.1 Pseudomonas sp. BIGb0164
GGGTTAGCCGTCCTGGGCCAGGGATGGCCCATGACGGCGGCCCACGGATTCAAGCCTTCGTTCGGGCACACCGAGCCTAGGCGAGGTGCCGAGTGTTGGGGCAAGAGCCCTTTGGTTACTTTGGGGCTCTTTTCCAAAGTGACCCGCCGTAAGGGCGGAACCCTACTCAGCCATCACCCAAATAACGGATATACCCCCCACCCCAAGCCCCCCAAAAAATTGCCCCCCACTCAATCCAAAATGAAGCTTTCATGACAAAAGTTCGGTAGCTCCCACCCCCTCCCGTCTCTCCTGTGTAACGCGCTGGATACGATCAAAAGTCGTCTCCCAAGCCGTCAGCAGGACGCCAGGAGTGGGGCAAATGGGAACTATGGAACGTTATTCGAAAGTAGGCATGCAGGAGCTCGATCAGCGCCTGTCGAAGATCGTCGAAGCCGCGCGCAAGAAGCCGGTTTCGGTATACCGCTACGGCGCGCCGTGGGTGTGGATCGTCTCCCAGGACGACTGGCAGGGCGCCTTGAAGGAAGTGTCCAGCTACATCCCCTCCGGGCACTCACTGGTGCTGTTGCGCCCGCAGATCGACGAGGTACTCGACAACCATCGCGACCTGCTCCAGGCCGATCCTGGCATGTCCATCGCGCCGCACACCGTGGTGCACATCCTCCTGCTGCAACTGCTGTATTCGGTGCCCAGCGAACAACAGCTGCACGAACAGCTCAACTACAACCTGCTGTTTCGCTGGTTCGTCGGCCTCGACCTGAACCAGCGTGTATGGGGCATCCAGACCCTGCAGCGGGATATCGCCACGCTGTTGAACAACCCGCAGGCGGTACAACTCATCCAGAAAATCATCGGTGAAGTGTTCTGTGGCGCCTTGCTGCACATGCCGGAGTTCTCGTTGAACTTCGCCCTGTTGCACACCTGGCTGGCCCGGCACAGCCATCTTTCGACCAGCAGCAATTGAGCAGGCCGAACGCCGTGCAATCGGCGAAGGCATACAACTTTTTCAGAAAACCAGGGGGCGGTGTGGAGCATCTGTTCAAGTCAACGCTGGCGCTGTGCCTGACGCTGGGGGCCTTGGCCCAATCGGTGCTGGCCGAAGAGGCCGGGGACGCGCCGGCACGCCGGGTGGACGTCAACGAGTACTTCGTGCGCGGCAATACCGTGCTCGACGCGGCGACCATTGAGGAAGCGGTGTACCCGTTCCTCGGTCCGCAAAAGACCCTCGACGATATCGAAGGCGCCCGCGATGCGTTGCAGAAGATCTATCAGGCGCGGGGTTACCAGTCGGTATTCGTCGAGTTGCCCGAGCAGAAGGTCGATGACGGCATCGTCTATTTGCAGGTCAGCGAAACCAAAATCGGCCGCGTCCGTGTGGTCGGTGCCAAGCACTATTCGCCGGTGGAGATCCGCGAGCAGGTGCCGGCGCTGGAGGAGGGCGCCGTGCCGGATTTTGCCACGGTGCAAAATCAGTTGGCCGGTCTCAACCGGGGGGTGGGGCGCCAGGTCACGCCGCTGGTGCGTGAAGGCGCGCGCCCCGGCACCATGGACGTGGACCTGCAGGTGGAGGACCAGAACCCCTGGCACGCCAGCCTCGGCCTGAACAACGACTACAGCGCCGACACCGAGAAGCTGCGCTCGGTCGCCACCCTGGGGTACGACAACTTGTGGCAACTGGGCCACAGCATTTCCCTGACCTACTTCACGGCGCCCGAGGACAGCAGCAATGCCAAGGTCTGGTCGGGTTCCTACAGCGCGCCGCTGAATGAGCGCTGGACCTTGCAGTTTTCCGGCTACCAGTCCGACAGCAACATCGCCACCATCGGCGGCAGCAACGTGTTGGGCAAGGGCCATTCCTACGGCGTATCGGCGATCTACAACCTGCCGGCGGCGGGCGCCTGGGCCAACTCGTTCTCCTTCGGCGTGGACTTCAAGGACTTCGACGAAGAAATGAAGTTCGGCTCCAGCAGCGACCAGGTGCCGCTCAAATACGCGCCGTTCACCCTCGGCTACAACGGCTATCGCTACACCGAGCAATCCCAGTTGGGCCTTGGCTTGAGCC
Organism: Pseudomonas sp. BIGb0164; assembly: GCF_024810135.1. Lineage (NCBI taxonomy): Bacteria > Pseudomonadati > Pseudomonadota > Gammaproteobacteria > Pseudomonadales > Pseudomonadaceae > Pseudomonas > Pseudomonas sp. BIGb0164. The sequence continues at coordinate 2,063 of NZ_JANUEA010000014.1, forward strand.
TGGTGGTGGGCACGCGCGCGTTCTTTGGCTACGGCAGCGACGCCGAAGAGTTCGACTACAAACGCTACAAGGCCAGCGCCAGTTTTGCGGTGCTCAAGGGCGACCTGAATTACACCTACACCTTCACCAACGATTGGCAATCGGCAACCAAGGCGGCGTTCCAGCTGGCCTCGGGGCCGCTGGTCTCCAACGAGCAGTACTCCGCCGGCGGTGCCACCTCGGTGCGCGGCTACCTGGCGGCGGAGCGCACCGGTGACGAGGGCTATTTGCTCTCCCAGGAACTGCGCACGCCGTCCCTGGCCAAGTACCTGGGCAGCTACGTGCAGGAGTGGCGTTTCTATGCGTTCGCCGAAGGCGCACGCCTGCGCCTGCACGACCCGCTGCCCGAGCAAGAAGACGAATACAGCCTGGCCAGTGTCGGCCTGGGCACCCGCGCCAGTTTGAGCAAATGGTTGTCCGGCAGCCTGGACTGGGGCTACCCGCTGCTCGATGGACCGAACACCCAGAAACAGGACTCGCGACTGCACTTCAGTGTGCAGGCGACTTTCTGACTTTTTCTTCCGGAGACTTCACCCATGCAACGCCTATTCCTGAGCCTGTTGATCTGCCTGGGCTTCACGCTCCCGGCCACCGCCCATGCCTGGTGGCAGGACGACTGGCATTACCGCAAACAGATTTCGGTCGACACCACCGCCCAAGGCGCGGCGATCAACCAGGCCCTGGGCCGCACTGCGTTGCTGGTGCGCCTGCACACCGGCAACTTTTCCTTTGACGGGGTCAAGGACGACGGCGCCGATCTGCGCTTTGTCAGTGCCGATGACAAGACCGTGTTCAACCACCAGATCGAAAGCTTCGACCCGCTGATGGGCATGGCGCTGATCTGGGTCGATGTGCCCAAGGTCGAAGGTGGCCAGCGCCAGGACCTGTGGATGTACTACGGCAACCAGAAGGCTGCGGCGACCGCCAACGGCCAACTGACCTTCGATCCGAACTACACCGCACTGTTTCACTTTGACGGTGCCAACGGCACACCGGCCCGGGACACCACGGCCTATGCCAATACCGCGCTGAACGCCACCGGTGCGAGCATCGATGGCGTGATCGGCCGCGCCCTGCAACTCAGTGGCCAGCCGCTGATGTTGCCCGCCAGCCCGTCGCTGCAACAGGCGGCTGGTGGCGCATTCACCTTCAGCGCCTGGCTGCGTCTGGACCAGGCCAGCGGCGAGCAAGTGGTGTTCGCCCGACGTGACGGCGGCCACAGCCTGTTGCTCGGCCTGAACCAGGGCATGCCGTTCGTGGACATCGATGGCCAGCGTGCGGTGTCGACCCAACCGCTGAACCCGGGCCAATGGCAGCACCTGGCGTTCACCGCCGAGGGCCAAAAAATCGCGCTGTACGTCAATGGTCGCGAAACCGCGAGCCTGGCGGTCGCGTTGCCGGCGTTCAACACGCAGTTGGCCATTGGCGCCGACTTGCCGGACGCCGCCAGTGGCCACCTGCCGTTTGCCGGCGCCATTGATGAGTTGCGTCTGTCCAAGGTGGCCCGCCCGGCCACGCTGCTGCTGGCTGACGCGAGTGCCCAGGGCGCCGAGTCGAAACTGGTGGCCTACGGGGTGGATGAAGAACAGTCGGGCTTTGGCTTCGGCAGCCTGGGTTTCCTGCTCAATGCCGTGCCGGTGGATGCCTGGGTGATCATCCTGGTGCTGGTGGCGATGATGGTGCAGTCGTGGTTCATCATGCTGCGCAAAAACCGCATGGTCAGCCGCGTCAGCAGTGCCAACGAAGTGTTCCGCGAGCACTTCGCACAGATCGGTACCCGCCTGGAAATGTACTACGACGATGAAGTGCTGGCTGAGCGCCTGACCCACTCTTCGCTGTGGCGCCTGTACCGCGTGGCGGTCAAGGAGATCCGCACCCGCCGCGCCCAGGGTGCCGACACCTCGTCGGTGTCGGCCGCCACCATCGAAGCAATCCGCTGCTCCATGGACGGCGTGCGCACCCGTGAAAACCAGGCCCTCAGCGCCAAGCTCTCGACCTTGTCCAACGCCATCGCCGGCGGCCCGTATATCGGCCTGCTCGGCACCGTGCTGGGGATCATGGTGGTGTTCCTCGGCACGGCCATGGCCGGTGACGTGAACATCAACGCCATCGCCCCGGGTATGGCGGCGGCCTTGTTGGCCACGGCCATGGGCCTGTTCGTCGCGATCCCGGCGCTGTTTGGCTACAACCGCCTGATCACGCGCAACAAGGAAGTCAGCGCCGACATGCGCGTGTTCGTCGACGAGTTCATCACCCGCCTGGCGGAAATGCACGGCGAAAGCCAGTCCAGTGAAGCGGCCCATCGCCGCGAGCACCACGCCAGCGTGCCGGCCTGAGGAGAATCGCCATGGCTTCCGTAAACGCCTCCCACGACGATGACGAAGATGCCGCCGTCGACAGCATCAACATCACACCCCTGGTGGACGTGCTGATGGTGGTGCTGGTGATGTTCATCCTCACCGCCACCGCCCAGGTCTCGGGCATCCAGATCCACTTGCCCAAGGCCAGCGCCTCGGTGTCGTTGTCGGAGGCCAAGACCAAGGCGATCTCCGTCAACGACGGCGGCCAGGTGTTCCTCGATGCCTACCCGGTGACCCTCGGTGAGCTGGAAGAGCGCCTGCGCATCGAGAAAGCGCTGAACCCGGACTTCCCGGTGATCGTGCGCGGCGACGCGTTGGTGCAGTACCAGAAGGTGATCGAAGTGCTCGATTTGCTGCGACGGCTGGAGCTGTCCCAGGTCGGGCTGGTCACCGGCAAACCGAGCCAGGGCTGAGTCATGACCGCACAGATCCCGATCGCGCCCCTGGCGGTGAAGAAGAAACCGCCATTGCGCCCGTTGAAATGGGGCGCCGGCCTGCTGCTGGGCGCCGTGGCTGCCTGGTTCTTGTGGCAGTGGGCCAATGACATGAGTGGCGTGCGCCGCGAAGCACCCAAGGTGCCGACGATTATCCCGTTGCCGCCACCGCCGCCACCGCCGCCGGAAAAACCCAAGGAGCCCGAGCCCCAGGTGGAAGAAAAGGTGCCGGAACCGGTGCCCAGCCCCGAACCCGAAGAGGTCAAGCCCGCCGAAGAGGCACCGCCTTCACCGGCCGAGGACTTGGCCAACCCGATGCAGATCGATGGCGATGCGCAGTCCGGCAACGATGGTTTCAACATCGGCGCCGGCAAGGGCGGCGGCATGGCGGGCAGTGGCGGCGGCGGGTTGGGCACCGGCACTTACAAGCAGTACCTGGCGGGCACTTACCAGCGCCTGATGCGCGAGGACCCGGAGCTGCGCAAGAAGGCCTTCGCCATACAGATCGACCTGTGGCTGGGCGCGGATGGCCAGGTCACGCGGGCGGTGGTGGCCAAGTCCAGTGGTGATAGCGAGACCGACGCCCAGATGCTCGCGCTGGTGCAGGCACCGCGCGCCACACAGAAGCCGCCGGCGTCGCTGACGCTGCCCATGCGCTTGTCCCTCAAGGGCCGGCGTCCGGATTGATCGAACCCTCTTTCTACGGTTTTTTACAGGAGTTGCGTACACATGATTTCCCCCGTGAATCGACTGACCCTGGCGGTTGGCATGGTCATCGCGACCCTGGTCGGCCAGGCGACAGCAGCGCCGGTCGCCCCCTCGGAAAACGTCACCATCAACCTGATCCGCCTGCTGGTGCAGCAGGGTGTGTTGACCCAGGACACCGCCAATGGGCTGATTGCCCAGGCCGAAAAAGAAGCCCAGCAGGCGCGCCAGGCCAACGCCGCGCCGGTGGTTGCCAGCGGCCCTGTGGCGGCACCTGGGGATGTGCGGGTGCAGTACGTGCCGCAAGCGGTGCGTGATCAGATCCGCGACCAGGTGAAGGCCGAAGTCATGGCCACCGCCAAGAATGAAAACTGGGCCCAGCCCAATACCTTTCCTGACTGGGTGTCGCGTGTGACGTTCGACGGCGACATCCGCCTGCGGGATGAGTCGCGCTACTTCTCGGGCAACAACAGCAATGAGCTGGTCGATTATGCCAAGCTCAATGAAAGCGGGCCGTACGACGTCAACAAAGACACCAACACCAAGTTGCCGCCGCTGCTCAACACCACCAAGGACCGGGAAAACCTGTTTCGCCTGCGTGCGCGCCTGGGTATGAAAGCCGTGATCTCGCCGGAATGGACCGCGGGTATCCGCATCGGCACCGGCTCGGACAACAACCCGGTGTCCACCACCCAGACCCTGGGCGGCGGCTTTGGCAAGAAGGACATCTGGCTCGACCAGGGCTACCTGAGCTGGAAGGCCACACAGGACGTGACCCTCACGGCCGGCCGTTTCGCCAACCCGTTCTACTCCACCGACATGATGTATTCGGGTGACCTGAACTTCGACGGTATCGCTGCCAATTTCAACCACGCCCTGAACAACCAATGGGGGCTGTTCGGCACCTTGGGTGTGTTCCCGGTGGAGTACACCTCCGACGCGGCCAGCAGCAACGGTTTCGACAAGGAAGACAGCGACACCAAATGGCTGTTCGGCGGGCAGATCGGTGCCAACTGGAAGATCAACCGCGACAACAGCCTGAAGGGGGCGGTGGCCTACTACCACTTCGACGATATCGAAGGTCAGCGCTCCAGCCCGTGTGCGCCCTGGGCCGGGGCGCCGGGCTGCGACTCCGATGGTTCACGCCTGGCCTTCATGCAGAAGGGCAACAGTGTGTTCCTGCTGCGCAATATCTCGCCCAACCCGGCCACACCTGGGCTGACCCCACAGCCGCAGTACGTGGGCCTGGCTTCCAAGTTCGATGTGCTGGACCTGAACCTGGCGTGGGATGCCGAGCTGCCGAGCGACTTCAAACTGCGCACCCAGGGCAACTTCATCCACAACCTGGCCTACGACAAGGGCGAGATGCTCAAGCGCAGCGAAGGCGAGATCGTCAACAACATCAACAGCAAGGGCCAGTTTGAAAGTGGCGGCAATGCGCTGATGGTGCAGTTTACCCTCGGCAGTGCGCTGGAGATGCGCAAGCGCGGCGACTGGAACGTATTGGCCGGCTACAAATACATCCAGCCTGACGCCTTGCCCGACGGCTTCAACGACTCGTCCTTCCACCTGGGCGGCACCAACGCCAAAGGCTACTTCATTGGCGGCAACTACGGCATCGACAAGAACATCTACGCCAGTGCGCGTTGGTTGAGCGCGTCCGAAGTGTATGGCGCGCCGTTCGAAGTGGATGTGATGCAACTGGAACTCAACACGCGCTTCTGATGCGCAGGGAGATGCCACATGAACATGCGAATTGGCGGGCTGCTGTTGCTGTTCGTCGCCACGGCGGCCTCGGCGGAAGGCATGGAAGAGCGCCTGCGTACGCAACTGCGCAGCACCACCCAGCAATTGCAGGCGCTGCAGAGCGAACAGGCCCAGGCCAGCGCGGCGCGTATTGCCGCCGAAAACCAGGCCAAGCAGGCCCAGGCGCAGATCAAGCAACTGACCGCCGAGCTGGAAAAAGCCCGTGGCGTAGCCGAACAACTGGCCGGCCAGCAACAGAACCTGCACAGCCAGGCGCAGGCCCAGGTGGCGGCGAGCAATGAGCAGATCGGCAAGTTCAAGAAGGCCTACGACGAGTTGCTGGTGCTGGCCAAGGGCAAGGAAACCGAGCGCGCCCGCTTGCAGGCGCAACTGACCGAACGTGACACACAAGTGCAGCAATGTTCAGTCAAGAATCAACAGATGTACGGCGTGGCCCGGCAGTTGCTCGCGGCCTACGAAAAAATCGACGTGGCCGAAGTGATGAGCATCCGCCAACCCTTCGCCAGCAGCGCGCGGGTCAAGTTCGAGGAACTGGCCCAGGGGTTTGGCGACGAGCTTTACCAGAACCGCTTCGATGCGCCGCACACCGCCCTTAATCATTGATCGACAAGGAAGAGACTACGATGAGCGACGTTCAACTGATCACCAGCGTGACCCCACAGAGCCTCACCGAGCTGCTGCAGGAAGCCGGCTACCGGGTCAACCAGACCGAACAGAACGGTATTGTACAACTGCTCAGTGCCAGTCAGGGCATCGGCTTTGCCGTGCGCTTTGGCAACGCGGCGGTAGAGCCGGGCAACTACGTGGACTTCACCTACAGCTGCGCGCTGCGCGTGCAGGGTGAGTTGCCCGAAGGCCTGGCCCAGGTGTGGAACGCTTCGCGCCGTTTTGCACGGCTGTCGTTGCAGGGTGAATTCCTGCTGATGGAAATGGACGTGGTGGTGGCCGGTGTCGGCGCTACCCACTTGCGCAGCCAGTTGGAACTGTGGGACCGCCTGTTGCAGGAGTTCATTGTCTACCTGCGCGAGTACAGCCAGCAGGCCGCCCAATTGCAGGCCCAGGCCGCTACTGCCCCTGAGGGTGAAGAGGCGCCAGTCCTGTGAAAAAGCCAACCCTGATGGTCAGCGCCGGTGCCCTGGCGTTGCTGGTGGTCGCGGTGGGCCTGGGTTTGCGCCCGGGCAACGACCCCGTGGCTGCGCAGCAACCGACGCCGGCCGGTAAGCCGCTGCAAGACGGCCCGGCCGTGGCGCGCCTGGGCAACCAGCAGATCGACCTGCCCGAGCTGAAAAGCGTGCTGGCGAGTTTGCCCGCCGAGTCCCGCGAACAACTGCGCGGCAATCGCGGTGCGCTGGAAACCTGGATCCGGTCGCGCTTGGCGCAAAAGGCCGTGCTCGAACAGGCTGACGCCCAAGGCTGGCGCCAGCGCCCGGAGGTGGAGCAGCAGACCCGCGCCGCCACCGAGCAGATCGTGTTCCGTGACTACATGCTGTCGGTCAGCCAGGTGCCAGCCGACTACCCCAGCGCCGCCGAGTTGCAACAGGCCTACGACAGCGGCAAGGCCCAGTGGGTGACGCCGCCGATGTACCGGGTGAGCCAGATCTTCCTGGCGGTCAACGACCCACAAGGCGCCGACGCCGTGCGCCGTCAGGCACAGGAACTGAGCCGCAGGGCCCAGGCCGCACCGAGTGAGTTCGCCGCCCTGGCCACGCAATATTCCCAAGACCCGGACACCGCCCAGCGCGGTGGCGACTCAGGTATGCAACCGTTGCAGCAACTGGTGCCCCAGGTCCGCGACGCGGTGTCGCGCCTCAAGGTGGGGGCCGTGTCGGAGGTGGTGCAAAGCCCGGCCGGTTTCCACGTGCTCAAGCTGATCGGCCAGCAACCGGCACGCACCGCCACCCTGGACGAACTGCGCGAACGCTTGACCCAGGCCCTGCGCGCCCAGCGCCAGGAGCAGATCGCCAAGGCCTATCTGGAAGGCATGCTCAATACCGCCACCTTGAGCATCGACGGTGCTGAGTTGAACAAGGTGCTGGAGTAGCACACGCCAACACGCATTGGATGCACAAGACCTACAAGACAGGGAGTCTCCCATGGCATTTCTAGAACCGTCTGCCCCCCAGGGGGCTGCACCCTATCGTGAGCCGATGGCGCCGCGCAGCGCCTGGCTGGCCCAGGCCGGCGAGATCGAACCGGAGGTGGCGCGCTATTTCCTGGTGAGCGCGCGCTGTGGTTGTTTCATGCAGGCGGCGCGCAGCTTGAATATCAAGGCGACACTGCTGCGCAAGCGCTTGGCGCAGCTGGAGGAACAGCTGCACCACTCGTTGTTCACTTACCAGGGGAATGGGCTGGTGCTCAGCCGTGACGGTCAGCAGTTGCAAGCGCACCTGGTGGCGCTGGCCCATGAGCGGCGCTTGCCAGTGGTGGAGCAACCGCTGATTCGCCTGGCGGTGGCCGAGCCGATCCTGCATGACATTCTTGGGCGCGACCTGATCGCCTTGTTGCGCCGCAATGCCAGTGTGCGGTTGGAGATCATTTCCCTCGACAGCCAGTTGTCCCTGCAGGCGGTGGATGCGGATGTGGTGCTTTGGCTGTCGGATGCCGACGGGCCGTTGCCGGGGCCGAGTTTTCCGACGCAGCCGCCTCGGGCGTTGGCGCGGTTGCATTATCTGCCGCATATCGCCAAGCGTTATTCACGGTTGACCACGCGGCCGGACAGTGTCGAGGACCTGGACGATTACATGCTGGTGCAGTGGCAGCCCGATGTGCAGGTGGAGGCGTTGCAACCCTGGAACGCGGTGGTGGAGCAGCGGCTGGCGGCGGTGGTGCAGGTGCAGGCGTATTCGTTGATGTTGGAGATGATTCGCTGTGGGGCATGCATTGGGTTGTTGCCGCATTACATGAGCAGTTTTGACCGGGGGTTGGTGGCGTTGCCGGGGTTGCTGGCTGAGAGTATGCAGCGGCAGGTGTGGTTGGCGGTGAATGCGCGGGTGCAGGATGCTGATGCGGTGAGGAGGGTGGTGGAGTTGATTGTGGGGACGTTTGAGGGGCGGCGGGAGTGGTTTGATTGAGTACATATCCGTTGCTGGGGTGACGGCTGATATTGGTTCCGCCCTTACGGCGGGTCACTTTTGGAAAGAGCCCAAAAGTAACCAAAAGGCTCTTGCCCCAACACTCGGTGCCTCGCCTAGGCTCGGCATGCCCTCACTCCGGCTTGAATCCGTGGGCCGCCGCCCCGCGCCATCCATGGCGCGGGGCGGCTAACCCGGCGTCCTGCCGGGTTACCCACGGATTCAAGCCTGCGTTCGGCCAGCGTGTTTGATGGGGCGCCCAAGATCAAAAGCAAAAGCAAGAGCACGGCGGCCTAGTAGCCGACCTTAGTGGTGTGGATCTGTAGGAGCCGGCTTGCCGGCGATGCAGGCGCCTCGGTGAATCAGGCATGTGCCAAACCGGGTGGCGGGTTCAGCGTTGTAGAACCCCCCGAAAGGTTGCACTCAGCGCGCGCAAGGTTTCCCGCGAACGTGCATCGCTGATCCGGCTGAAGAGCACCACTTCACTGACGGGCAATGCGGGCAGTCCAAATTGCGCACTCACGTCCACCGCGCCGGGTGGGGCTACGCGATGGGCGAGGGCGGCGACGCCGAGGCCGGCGCTCACGGCGGCGCCCACGGCCATTACGCCGCCGCCGACGAAGACCTCGGTCCAGTCGATGTGGGCTTCGTCCAGGGCGCGGGTGGCCAGGTGGCGAACCCCGCACGGTGCGGCCATGGTCGCCATGCGCAGTGGCGTGCCTGGCGGGTGTTGCCAAGTGGGGGCGGCGAACCAGCCGAAGCGTTCCACGGCCAGGACTTCGCCGTCTTGGCGGTCGCCTTCGTTGCGCACGATCACGGCGTCCAGTTCGTTGCGGTCGAACGCGGCCACCAGGTCGCGGGACGAGGCGATGCGCACTTCGAGGATCACCAACGGGTCGTAGGCCGCCAGGCGGCTGAGCCACAGCGGCAGGTCGGGCCCGGCCACGTGGTCGCTGATGCCGATCACCAGACGTCGTTGCACTTGGGCGGCCATGTCGCCCAAGGCGCGCTCGTGGGCGTTGAGCAGGGCGCGGGCGGCGACGATGAATTGCTCGCCCTGGGGCGACAGCCGCACATGCCGGGGCGTGCGTTCCAGCAGGCGATAACCGAGGCGTTCCTCCAGGCGCTTGAGCTTGAGGCTGATGGCGGCCTGGGAGGTGTCCAGCGCCTCGGCGGCGCGGGTGAAACTGGTGAAGTCGGCCACCAGCACGAACGCTTGCACGGTGTCGATATCCAGGGGTTTGGGTGCGTCAGCCATATCGGTTCCTTATCGCACATATATCGGCTCATATCTTGTTGAAATCATCGCCGCTGCGCAAGCTGGAACCTCATCTTGCACAGGAGTTTTTGTATGTTCGCCAAACAGTATTCGCACCGTTTGCCCGCCGACTACGACATGGGCGTGATTCGCCGGCGTGCCGCGCAATTGGGGCCATTGTGGGATAACGCCGAGGGGCTGCTGTTCAAGGCGTTTATCGCTCAGGAGCAGGGCGGCAACGTGTATGCGTCGGTGTACCTGTGGTCCGACCCGTTGCAGGCCGCCGACTTTTTGCTGGGGTCACGCTTCCAGAAAGTGCTCGACAGTTTCGGCCGCCCGCATATCGAAAGCTGGCTGCCGCTGGATGTGCAACGTGGGCCGGCGCAGGCGGCGTTGAGTTTGTATCGGGAAGAGTGGCCACTGGCGCCGGGGGCGGATCGGGCCGCGATACTGGCTGAAGAGAAAGTGCGCAACCTGCAAGTGGCGGACAGCCGTGACACCTTCGCGGTGTTCCTGGCGCTGGATGTGCAAGCCTGGCGTTTGGTGCGCATCACCTTGTCGGCCAAGGCACTGGATGTGACGCATCCCGGGACGGGCTATCAGGTGTTCTACCTGGCCCATCCCGGAATCTAGCTCAGGAGTTCAAGCGTGCGCGTGGCTGGCTCAAGAAGCGCTCGGCCACCGCACCGAACACCAGGCCCAGGGTGGTCCACAGCACCAGCTGGATGCCCAGGGACGCGACGCGGAATTTCCACAGCAGCACGGCCGAGAATTGCTCCGGCACTTCATTGATCACCGGGAACAGGCTGCCGGCCACCGACACGATCACGATGTACAGCGCAACGCCCAGGATTACCCCGGCCCACACGCCACGGCGGGCAATCAGCTTGCGTGCGGCGTTGATCGCGATCACCGCGGCCGCTACCGACACCAGCAGCATCAGGAAGAACAGCTGGGTGCGCTGGGCGATGGTCTCCGGGTCACCCACGGATGGCGGGTTGGCCGGGTATTTCAGGCCGGGCACCAGGATGAGGGTGGCAAACGCCGCCAACGCCAGCAGTGCCGCCAGGCCACGGGGGCCGACCTTGCCGATGCGGCCCAGGGCGTAAGCAAACACCAGGGAGAAAATCCCGCCCAGGGAAACGCTATACACCACCACACCGGTGAACAGGCCGAAGGTGCTTTGCACGTCGCGGCTCACCAGTTCTTCTTCCGGCGCATCGCCGTGCATCTGTGCCATCTGGTCTTCAAAGGCGATGGCCTTGTCGATCTGTGGCTCACCAAAGGTCTTGGCGAAGCCGAATGCCAATACGCCGGCGAGCAGGCCCACCAGCATCCCGCGAACGAGTAATTGCCCTGTCATGTCCTGTCTCTCTTGTTGATTAATGGCAGGGAAAGCCCAGCAGATGGCGACCGTCGTGGACGAATTCGTGCACGTACATGCCCTTGAAAACCGCTGTGGCACCTTGCTCGGCGCCGACGAAGTAGATCGCCAGCATCAACAGCAGGCCGCCGAAGATCGCCCAAGGGAGGATTTCGCCCAGGGGAATCGTTGGCACATAGACATCAGGGTGGGTTGCAGCGGTATTAGCCATGAAAACCTCCAGGGATGACGCGTCCCGAAATGGAAAGCATAGGGAGCTGAAACAGGGTCTGGCTTACGGCTGTGGGGCCGAATACAGTGGCGCGACCGCGCCGGCTTCGAACCGGCTTCCTGTTTCATGTTCGTTGTAACATGTTGAAACAACTTTGCCAGTCTACGCTGACTGCGCGCCGAAACAGAGTGAATTTGTGATGCAGACCACCCGTTTAAGCCTGATCTGCCATGCCGCCACGCGGGCGCAGAAGCAGGGGCGGTTTCCCGATGACGAATCTGTCGTGCTGGACTGGCAGCGTGAGGCGCTATCCCAGGCCGGTCGCTACCCGAAAAAACACCGCCTGATCTGCGGGCCGGAAGCCAGGGCCCGGCAGACCGCTGGCTTGTTCGGTGACAACGCACAGGTAGAAGTCGCCTTGCGCGACGGCGATTTTGGCCACTGGAAAGGCCAGGCCATCGACCAACTGGACGATGAAGCCATGAGTGCCTGGCTCACCGACAGCGCCAGCGCGCCCCACGGTGGCGAGTCGGTGGACCAGATCTGCCTGCGGGTTGGACAGTGGATGACATCCCTGGAAAGCCAACCGGGGCATGTCGTGGCCGTTACCCATCCCTTTGTGATCCGTGCCGCGTTGTTGCACGTGCTGCAGTTGCCGCTGTCGATGTTCTACCGGGTCGACGTCGAGCCGCTGTCATGCACCGAGCTGCGTTTCAACCGCGTGTGGCGCCTGCGCCTGGAAACTCACGCCTGAGCCCGCGAACATGGCAAAATCCACGCCCCGCAATGAGAGCAACCCATGAAACGCATCCTGATCATCGGCATTGGCGCCGGCAACCCTGACTACATCACGATGCAGGCCGTGAAGGCGCTCAACCGCACCGACGTGTTCTTCCTGATGGACAAGGGCCAGAGCAAGGACAAGTTGATCGACCTGCGCCGCGAGATCTGCGAGACCTACATCACCGAGCCCGGCTACCGCTTTGTCGAGGCCGACTGCCCCGAGCGTGTGCGCGGTGATATCGACTACACCACCGCCGTGCAGGACCTGAACCGCGACAAGCAGCAGACCTTCGAACGCATGATCAATGAGGAAATGGCCGACGGCGAAGTGGGCGCATTCCTGGCTTGGGGCGACCCGGCGCTGTACGACAGCACCATTCGGATCCTGCAGGCGATCCTGGCCAGTGGCCGTTGCACCTTTGAATTCGAAGTGATCCCCGGCATCACCAGCGTGCAGGCCCTGGCAGCGCAGCACAAAGTGCCGCTGAACCGCATTGGCAAGTCCGTCGAGATCACCACCGGGCGCCGCTTGGCAGCAGGGCAGGCCAGCGACGCCGACACCCTGGTGGTAATGCTCGACGCCGAAGATTCCTACCGTACCGTGGCCGATCAGGACCTGGATATTTATTGGGGCGCCTACCTGGGCACGCCGGACGAGATCCTGATCAGCGGCAAGGTGGCTGATGTGGCAGAAGAGATTCAACGGGTGCGCAAGGCCGCGCGCCTGGCCAACGGCTGGATCATGGACACCTATTTGTTGCGCAAACCCTGAGGTAACGTCCCATGCTCAAACTGTATGCCCTGGCGCTGGCCCTGGTGGTCGGTGCTGCTCATGCTGACGATTCGCTGCACACCGACTTGCCGTTGGCGTACCTGGAACAGACCCAGAGTGACGCACGCAACCAGCCGTTGGTGATTTTCCTGCACGGGTTTGGCAGCAACGAGGAAGACCTGTTTGGCATCAAGGATTCGCTGCCGTCCACTTGGACTTACCTTTCGGCACGGGCACCCATGCCAGTAGACCCCCAGGGTTATCGCTGGTTTACCAAGACCCAGGGTGAAGCTGAGTACAACGGCGAAACGGCCGACCTGCAGCGCAGTGCAAAATTGATCGAAGACTTTATCGGCAAGGCCACGGCCAAGTACCACACCCGGCCCGATCGGGTATTCCTGGTGGGCTTCAGCCAGGGCGCGATCATGTCCTACGAGGTGGGCTTGCGTCAGCCGGAGCGGGTACGCGGGATCGCGGCGCTCAGTGGCAGTGTGCTGCCAGTGCTCAAGGCCGAGCTGAAACCGAATGACGCGTTGGGAGCGCTGGCGATCTTCATCGGGCACGGCACGCTGGACCAGGCGCTGCCCTATGCGTCGGCCACGCGGGCGAACGAAGTGTTGACGGGGTTGGGGTTGAAGCCGGAGTTTCACGGTTACCCGGGCATGCCGCATACCGTGAGTGAAGCCGAAGTGCAGGATTTGAAAGCCTGGCTGGAAAAAAGCCTGAAATAAACGCGGTCAAAAAATGTGGGAGCGGGCTTGCTCGCGAATGCGCTGGATCAGTCAACCTATCTGTGACGGGTACACCGCATTCGCGAGCAAGCCCGCTCCCACATTCGATTTGTGTTGTACGTAGCGGGGTTATTTACCGCCGGTAATCTGCTTCACCAACTCCGCATGCCCCTTCACATCATCCCCACGGGAAATGGCCTGGATCACCAGCAGGTGATTCCCCGAACCGCCGAGGAACGTGGAGTTCAGCGTCTTGCCGCCGCCCTGGGTGGCGGTGCTGTCGACCTGGCGCAGGCCCAGCCCCTTGAAGGTCAGCTTCTTTTCGCCTTGTTTCTTGAAGTCGGGCAGGGCGGCACTTTGGTCCTTGATAAACCCGGCCACGGCGCCATCGAGGAACTGGGTGTCGTTGTCCTGGATGGTGACCCCATCTTTACGCGCGGTTTCGGCGACGATCACCACGCTTTTGGTGGTCTGGTTGGCGTACAGCGTGCCCTGGGTGTCAGCAGTGCCGTCTTCGGCCTTGCCGGTAGGCAGCGTGTCGGCCACATACGCCTTGGGCAGCTTGAAGGTGAACTTGCCGCCCAAGGTCGAGATGGTTTGCGTGTCGGCTTTCTGTGGTGCGGGTTTGCTGGCCGCGAAGGCAACGCTTGCACTGAGCGCGAGGGCCAGCAGGGCGGCGGTCTTGGTGAGGGTGGCCATGTAGCGCTCCAGAGATGAACGAAATTGCGGCGTATTCTGTCAGAAATTTCGCAATATCGTTCATCTGCCGCCTCACACCTTATCGGACTCCTCCTCAAGCCGGTCCATCTCAAACAGCCGCGCCAGTTCCGCCCGGGCTTCCTGGGCGGTTTGCATCACCTTGGCCGCATCGTCGTACACCGCGTGCTGGGCAGCCAGCACTTGCAGATCGTGATTCTTGAAGCGGGTGATGCGCGCATCGGCCTGGGCCTGGGTCAAGCCGAGGCCGACCAGGGTACGGCGGCTCATTTCCAGGCTGGAGTAGAAGGTTTCGCGCACCGGTGATGCGTCCAGGTCCACCAGGCGGTGAACGTGCTGGCGGTTGCGGGCGCGGGCGATGATCTTCATGTGCGGGTAGAGGTTGCGCACCAGCTCCGCCGTCTTGATGTTGATCTCCGGGTCGTCCATGGCGATCACGAAGAATTCCGCCTGGTCGACCTTGGCCGCATGCAGGATCTCAGGGCGTTGCGGGTCGCCATAGAACACCGGCATGCCGCCGAAACTGCGGGTCAGCTCGATGGTTTCCACCGAGGTGTCCAGGGCGATGAACGAGATGTTTTGCGCACGCAGAATTCGCGCGACGATCTGGCCCATGCGACCCATGCCGGCGATCACCACGCGGGGCGCATCGCTTTCGATGGTGCGGTATTCCTCGGGCACTTCCACCGGCTTGGCCTTGGGCTTGAACAGCTTGGGGCACACCAGCAACAGCAGTGGCGTCACCGCCATGGACAGGGTGATGGTCAGCACCAGCACGTCGTACAGGTGAGGGTCGAACAGGCCCTGGTCGCGGCCGATCTTGAACACCACGAAGGCAAACTCACCGCCCGCCGCCAGCACTACGCCTAGGCGCAGCGCGCTTTCGCGGTTGAGGTCGCCCACCAGCCGGCCCACGGCGTACAGCAGGGGCAGCTTCAGGCCGATCAGCAACAGGGTCAGGCCGATCACCACCAGCGGCGCACTGAGCAGCAGGCTGAGGTTGGCGCCCATGCCCACGCTGATGAAGAACAGCCCCAGCAGCAGGCCCTTGAACGGTTCTATCTGGGATTCCAGCTCGTGGCGGTATTCAGAGTCTGCCAGCAGCAGGCCGGCGAGGAACGCGCCCAGGGCCATGGACACACCCACCAGTTCCATCAGCCAGGCGGTGCCGATCACCACCAGCAGCGCGGTGGCGGTGGACACTTCACGCAGGCCGGTCTTGGCCACGATGCGAAACACCGGCCGCAACAGGTAGCGCCCGCCGATGATCACCACCGCGATGCTGCCGAGAATCTGCAGCACATGCTGCAAGCCTTGGGCCTCTGTGGTGGGGTGATCACTGCCGGCCAGCAGCGGCACCATGGCGATCAAGGGGATGGCGGCGATGTCCTGGAACAGCAGGATTGCGAAGGCCAGGCGGCCGTGGGGCTGGTTGAGTTCTTTGCGCTCGGCCAGGCTTTGCAGGCCAAACGCGGTGGACGACAGTGCCAGGCCCAGGCCGAGCACGATGGCACTGTTCCACGATTGGCCAAACAGCCACAGCGCCACCACGCCCATCACCAGGCCGGTGAGCAGCACCTGGGCCAGGCCGACGCCAAACACCGCCTTGCGCATCACCCATAACCGCTTGGGCGACAGCTCCAGGCCGATGATGAACAGCAGCAACACCACGCCCAGCTCGGAGAACTGCGCGACACTTTGCGGGTTGCCCACCAGGCCCAGCACCGACGGGCCGATGATCACACCGGCGAACAGATAGCCCAGCACCGCGCCCAGCTGCAGGCGTTTGGCCAGGGGCACGGTCAGCACGGCGGCGAGCAGGAACACCACGGCTGCTTGTAACAGGTTGCCTTCATGGGGCATTGCGAACTCCAGGATCGTTGAAGCGGATCAAAACAGGGGCTATTAGAGCGCTTTTTACATTTCGAAAAATTGTATTTTTGCCGCGTGCAGCGATGGGTGTGGGGTGGAATCCCATTTCTGCTGGGCATTTACGAAAGTATTAATACCATTTAATTCAATGACGTTTTCGAGGGTCGACTACCGTTTTGGCACACAGGATCTGTCGTTGTCACTGTCAATTTCTACCTCGGTTTCTGATCAAAGCCGAGTTCCTTAAGCCGCCCGGAAGGGCGGTTTTTTTTTGGAATTTTTTGAATCCTATTCAATGAACCCTACAAGCACCGGGATTGCGGAAGCAGGTGCGTGCTGAAGAATGTACAAACAATTTGCCTAGGAACCTGGGTGGCGACAGAGGCCGCCGTGATCCTAAAGTTATGCCCTTGAGTTTATATTCCTTGGGTGGCATATTTGCATGGTCTGGGACATTGAATACACGGATGAATTCGGAGACTGGTGGGGCGGTCTTGATGCACGGGAGCAATCGTCGGTATCTGCCAGCGTTGACCTGCTTGGGCTTTTTGGGCCGGGCCTGCGTTTTCCCCATAGCAGCGATATCAAGGGCACTCGACATGGCAACTTGCGCGAGTTGCGCGTACAGCATGCAGGTCGGCCTTTTCGGGTGTTGTATGCATTCGATTCCAGGCGGTGTGCCGTTCTGTTGATTGGCGGCGATAAAACTGCACAGCACCGTTGGTACGACGTGCACGTTCCCATGGCAGAAAAGCTGTATGACGTGCATTTGGAAACATTGCGTAAAGAGGGCCGTAACCATGGCTAAAAAATTCGCTGACCTTCAAGCGTGCATGACGCCTGAGGCGCGCGCCGATGCCGAGCAAATACTGCGTCAGCACCTGAAGGAAATGCCGTTGCATGAACTGCGCAAGGCGCAGCAGTTGAGCCAGGAGAGCCTGGCCAAAGCGCTGAACATCAACCAGGCGGCAGTCTCCAAGATGGAGCGTCGCACTGACATGTACATCAGCACCTTGCGTGATTACATCCGCGCGATGGGAGGGGAGCTGGAAATTATCGCAACGTTTCCGGATGGCCAGGTCAGGATCGACAACTTCGCCTGCTAGAGGCGCAACCGTGATGGGCAGGAGCCCGGCCTGAGTGCCGGGCTTTTTGTTGCCTGGCGTTCTGTCGGTATTGTGCAGCTTGGTGGACAATAGCCGTCACTCCCCACCCGCGGAATCGCCCCGTGAACCAACTTCTCGCCATGCGTGCCTTCGTCCGTGTCGTCGACACCGGCTCTTTCAGCCGGGCGTCCGACCAGTTGGCGCTGCCACGTTCCACGGTCAGCAAGCTGATCACCGACCTGGAACAACACCTGGGCATCAAGCTGATGCACCGCACCACCCGCACCTTGGCACCCACCGCCGAAGGGCTGGAGTACTACGGGCATGCACGGCGGCTGGTGGCCGAGCTGGATGAGGTGGACAGCCTGGCCCGTGGACAGGTCCTCACGCCCCGTGGGCATCTGCGGGTGGATGCGCCGGCGTCGTTTGCCAATTGCCTGTTGATTCCGGCGCTGGTGGATTTTCATCGCGAGTACCCCGATATCACGGTTGCCCTGGGGATCAGTGACCGAGCGGTGAACATCGTCGGGGAGGGGGCCGACTGTGTGATCCGGGCCGGCAAGCTGGAGGACATGGGGATGATCGGGCGCAAGGTGGCCGACCTGGAATACCTGACCTGCGCCGCGCCCAGCTATCTGCAGCGCCGTGGCCTGCCGATTTCGCCCCAGGACCTGGAGCAGAACCACCTGCGGGCAGGGTATTTTTTTGCAGGTTCCGGCAAGCCTGAACCCCTGATCTTCGAGAAGGGTGAGCAGCACATTGAAGTGGGCGATTGCGCGTTCTCGACCAACGAAGGCAACGGGCTCAAGGAAATGCTGCTTGCCGGGCTGGGCGTCGGGCAACATTTCACATCGATCGTGCAGTACTACATCGATGCGGGCCAACTGATCAGCGTGTTGCCGGACTGGTCACGCCCGGCCACGCCGCTGCACATCCTTTACCCGCCCAATCGTCATCAGAGCGCGCGGCTCAAGGTGTTTACCGAGTGGGTGATCCGCACCTTCGGCGTCAAGGAATAATGGCCGTCACCCGGATCTCCACGCGCATGGTCGGCAGCCCCAAGGCGTCGACGCCGACCTGGGTCCAGATGGGCGCATGGTTTGGCATGTAGCGGCGGTACTGCTTGACCATTGCCTCGTTGACTTCGGGCGGGAAGCCGCCGACGTGGTAGGAGTTGACGTGAATCACATGCTCCCAACCGGCGCCTGCGCTGGCGAGGGTTCGCTCCAGGTTGTGGAAGGCCTGGGCGATTTCTTCGGCCAGGTCGGTGGGGATCTGGAACTCATCGTCCCAGCCTCCCTGGCCTGAGGTTTCAATGCGATTGCCGACTTTCACCGCCTGGGAATAGTGCAGGTGCTCGCGCATGTAATCGCCATAACCTGGGGTGACAAAGAATTCGGGCGTGCTCATGGGGTGACCTCGAGTCAATGGAAAACCCGGTGAATCCTAGTGAACACGCAGCAGCGGAAAAATCCCGGTTTTCTGCCATGACTGTCTATCGGTGTGCACAATCGGGCGCCACGCGCGGAGCCGGCTTGCGGTAAAGGCCGACGCCCAGGCCGGTGATGATGATAGCGATGGCGATCCACTCGACGGTGCTGACCTGTTCGCCGAGGATCAACACGGAACTGGCGATGCCGAACACGGGAATCAGCAGCGACAGCGGCGCTACGGTGGACACCGGGTAGGCCTTGAGCAGCGAATTCCAGCCCCAGTAGGCCACGTGCGTGGCCAGGTACACCTGGAACAGGATCGACAGCACGGCGGTCAGGTCAAGGCTGGCCTGCACCTGGGCGAACGACGCGCTGCCGTGCAGCCACCAGGCCATGAGCCCCAGCGGGATCGGCGGAAACAGGCTGGCCCACACCATGAACGAGAAGATCTCCTTGACCCCCGATTGCTTGATGATCACGTTGCCCACGCTCCAGGCGAGGGCGCTGAACACGATCATCATGACCCCCAGCACCGCATGCTCACCCTGCTGTGTGGCGATGATGCCGCCCAGTCCAATCAGCGCGAGCAGGGCGCCCACCCACTGGGTGCCGCGAATTTTTTCGTTGAACAACACGCAGCCCCAGCCCAGGGTGAAAAACACGCTGAGCTGAATGATCAGCGAAGCAATGCCCGGGCTGACGCCGACCTGGATGCCGTAATTGATCACGCCCCACATGCCCAGGCCGAAGATCACGCCGTAGGCGGCGACATAGCCGAAGTTGACGCGGGGGCGCTTGATGAAGAACACCAGGGGCAAGGCGGCGAGGGCAAAGCGGATGCCCGTGAGCACAAAGGGGTCGATCGAGCGCAGGCCCAGTGTTGTGATGGGAAAGTTCAAGCCCCAGATCAGCGTGACGAGTACGGCCAGAGCGAGGTGTTTCTTGTGCATGGGAAATCCTTGGGGCAGGCAGGGCTGTTCGATTGCCCACAGGTTAGGGCGCTGCCGGATGGCCCGCTTGCTATGTCGGGCCATGCTTTGACATTATCGGGCCATGATTCCGACCTTTGATGCCCATGTTCCCGAAGCGCTGGTCACCCTGCGTGAATACCCGTGCGGTACCGTCTTCCCACGGCACACCCACCCGCGTGGCCAGTTTGCGTATGCCTCCACCGGCGCACTGAAGATGTTCACCGACCTCGGCAACTGGGTGGTCCCGCCGCAGCGGGCGATCTGGGTGCCCGCCGGCGTGCCCCATGAGATGCACATGCGTGGTGAGGTGGTGATGCTCAACACTTACCTCGACGACCAGGCCACCGAGCGCGCCGGTTTGCAGGCGCGTTGCCAGGTCTTCGAGGTATCGCCACTGCTGCGCCATCTGCTGGAAGCGGCGCTGGCATTCGAGCCGTCGGCGCCTGCCAGTGAGCGACAGCGCTGTGTGCTGACGCTGTTGATCGACGAAATGGGCGCCATGCCCGAGCTGCCCCTGAGTGCGCCGCTGCCCGGCGAACCACGCCTGGCCCAGGCCTGCCAGCGCTTTCTGGAGGCACCCACGCAAACCATCTCACTGGATGAAATGGCCGCCTGGTCGAACATGAGCCGGCGCACCTTCACCCGTCATTTTCTCGAAAGCACCGGCATGACTTTCGTGGCCTGGCGCCAACAGGTCTGCCTGTTGGAGGCCACGGCACGCCTGAGCCATGGCGCTTCCATCACGGCGGTGGCGTTGGAGTTGGGGTTCAGCAGTTCCAGCGCCTTTACCTCTGTGTTCCGGCGCAACCTGGGCGAGTCGCCGGCGCGCTACCTGGCCAAGTCGAAGGCGGCCGCGTTGTTCTGAATCTTCAACACGTCGGTCAGGATTCACCTCTTTTGCGGCCGCGCTTTGGTAGTATCGCCCTCCATCGTCACCAGGAGTCACCGGCCCATGCAACACCAGTGGGATGAAATGCACCGCACCCGCAAGCCCACCTTTGTATTGTGCGGCGAGCCTCAGGGAGAGGTGCTCAATCTCTACGTTCACGGTTACTCGGCGTTCTTTAACCGCCAGCAATTGGGCAGCTTCAAGGACCAATTGGCCAGCATCGAAGGCTCGACCAACCTGATGCTGTTCTGGCCGGCGGGGCATTTCCTGGAGAACCTGTTTGCCCCGTTCAAGGAGGTGATAGGTTCGATACTCGGCGGCGGAGGCCTGGGCGCGGCCACCGTGGGCGTGGGCAAGGCCATCGCGTATTTTCTCGACCACTACAAAAGTGTCGAGGCGCGTGTCGATGAAGTGGCCAAGACCCTGTTGCCCGAGCTGGCGGGTTACCTGCACGCCGAAGCATTGCCAGTGCGGCGCATCAACCTGATCGGGCACTCCCTGGGCGCGCGCATCCTGGTCAAGAGTGTGCTGGCTCGTCCGGATATCGCCCGTGAGCTGCCGTTGAACAATCTGCTGTTGATGGGCGGTGCGATTTGTACGTCGAGCCCTTGGGACGAGGTGTCTGCGCCGCTCAAGGGGCGCGTGATCAACTGCCATTCCAGCAAGGACTGGGCGCTGGCGATGAAACCGGACACCGAGCGCTGCATCGGCCGTTATGCGATCCCGCTGACCCCGGCGCTCAAGGCCAAGGTGACCAATGTGCACCTGGCCACCTTCGACCATGCCGCGTACTGGCCGCAGTTGAAGACGGTGGTGCAATACACCGACCTGCTGCAGGAACGTCGCGGCCTGATTCGCTCTGATCAACGCAGTGTCGAAGTGCGGTTTGCCGAGGAGGACGTGGAGTTGTTCCCGGCGCTGGTGCAGGCCCGCCCTGAAGAACTGAAGTTTCTCGCCGAGCTGATGGCGCAAAAGCGCAGCGCGTCGATTGATGCCAGCGTGCGCGAACCGTTGAAGCTGGCGATCGAGTTGCAGCGCATGGGCGGCGACACGTTCATGAATCTGGCCCGTGGCCATGGCGTGAGTTATCGGCAGATCGCCGAAGATGTGGCGCAGCGGCTGGGCATCAAGTTCGATGAGCCGCTCGACAGCGTCGCGCTCGCAGACATCGAGGCACAGGTCGCGGAAACACTTATCGAGCAATACAAGGACAAACTCAACCGCGCCGACCGCCAGGCCTTCGACGCCGAACTGAAGGCGGCGGCGCAGAAAGAGCAGGGTGTGTTCAATCGTTTCGACGTGGGCCGTTCGGCGACAACCGCCTTGAGCGGCACGGCCCTGGCGGGACTCACCGGGTTCATGCTGCGGCGCGGGGCGGCTACGGCCATTCCGGTGGTGGGCCAGGCCCTGGCGGCGGCGATGTTGCTGGTGAGTGGTGTGCGGGCGTTTTCCGGCCCAGCCTACTCAATCACCACCCTGGCGGTGCTGGTGGTGGGTGTTATTCGCCAACGCATGGAGCGCGAGGCGTTGAACCAGGAGATGGACCTGGTGGTGCAAGTGGTGGAGGCGTTTGACCTGCCCCGGGACACGGTGATGCGCACGGTCGCGTCCGACTGATAAGCTGTTTCCCTGTCTTGTGTGTTTGCCTGGGATACCGCGTGAAATTCAGCCTGCCGAAAATCGCTACCGCCCCGTTTTGCCCGCCGGAAGTGGCCGGCTCCGTCGCCGTCGACCCCAAGGCTTCGTTTTTCAAGCGGATGCTGATGTTCGCCGGCCCCGGCCTGTTGATCTCCATCGGCTACATGGACCCCGGCAACTGGGCCACCGCCATCGAGGCGGGTTCACGCTACGGCTACAGCCTGTTGTTCGTGGTGTTGCTGGCCAGCCTGGCGGGCATGGCGGTGCAGTGCCTGTGTTCACGGTTGGGCATCGCCACCGGCAAGGACCTGGCGCAACTGTCGCGCGAGCGCTACAGCCAGCGCTCGGCCCGCACCCAATGGGTGTTGGCGGAAATCTCGATCATCGCCACCGACCTGGCCGAGGTACTGGGCTGTGCCCTGGCGTTTCACCTGCTGCTGGGCGTCTCGCTGACCACTGGCATCGTCATTACCGCCTTCGACACGTTGCTGATCCTGGCCCTGCAAAACCGTGGCTTCCGTCGCCTGGAGGCAATCATGCTGGCGCTGGTGGCGACCATCGGCGTGTGTTTCTTCATTGAACTGGTGCTGATCAAACCGTACTGGCCGGACGTGCTCAGCGGCTTTGCGCCATCCTTGTCGGCCATCAGCGATGCTGCGCCGCTGTACCTGGCCATCGGTATTCTGGGTGCCACGGTGATGCCCCATAACCTTTACCTGCACACCTCGGTCGTGCAAACCCGCCTGATCGGCAAGGACCTGGCCAGCAAGCGGGACGCCGTCAAGCTGGCACGGATCGACACCATCGGCTCCCTGGCCCTGGCCTTGCTGGTCAACGCTGCGATCCTGGTGCTCGCCGCAGCCGCCTTCCACAACACCGGCCATGCCGATGTGGTCGAGATCCAGGATGCCTACCACTTGCTCGATCCCCTGGTGGGCGGCGCGTTCGCCAGCATCCTGTTCGGCATCGCCTTGCTCGCCTCCGGGCAAAGCTCCACCTTCACCGGCACCATCGCCGGCCAGGTGATCATGGAGGGCTACCTCAACCTGCGGATTCCCTGCTGGCAACGCCGTCTCATTACCCGCGGGCTGGCGCTGATCCCGGCGTTCCTCGGCGTATGGCTGATGGGCGACGACGCGATTGGCAAACTGCTGATCCTCAGTCAGGTCGTGCTCAGCCTGCAGCTGCCGTTTGCGCTGTACCCGTTGATCCGCATGACCGGTGACGAGCGATTGATGGGGCCGTTCGTGAATCGCTGGCCCACGAAGCTGTTGGCGTGGTTTTTGTTCGCGGTGATCAGTGGGGCGAATGCTTGGTTGATTGGGCAGTGGGTGTTTTGATCGTTTGACTGGCTCACCGATCCCAATACGGCACCGTCCCAAAACACTCCACGAAATAATCAATCACCGTGCGCACCTTCAGCGACAGCCGGCGGCTGCCCGGCCATAGCGCGGCGATCTGCTGCGGCTCCAGGGTGGTCGCCACTTCGTATTCGGTCAGCACCGCCTGCAAGGTGCCCGCGCGCAGGCCTTCGCCGATCAGCCAGGACGGAAACACCACCAGCCCCAGGCCTTGTTCGGCGGCGTGGGTGAGGGTGTCGGCGTGGTTGCCGGTGATGGGGCCTTTCACGCTATACGGGGTCCAGTCACCCTGGTCACGGCGGAAGAACCAGCGTTGCTGGCCGGTGATGCCTTTGTAGGCCAGGCATTGGTGGTGGGCCAGCTCGTCGGGGTGCCGGGGTGTGCCATGCCGGGCCAGGTAAGCCGGGCTTGCGGCGATGCGAAAGCGTTGGGGGGCGAAGATGCGCGCCTGCATGCTGGAGTCGTTGAGCACGCCGATGCGAAACAGCAGGTCGGTACCGTCTTGCAGTGGGTCGACGTAGGTGTCGGTCTGCTGGATATCCAGCTGCAACTTCGGGTAGCGCCGGCACAGTTCGCCCAACCATGGCGACAGGTGGCGCTGGCCAAACACCATCGGCGCGTTGATGCGCACCA
This sequence comes from Pseudomonas sp. BIGb0164, assembly GCF_024810135.1. Taxonomy (NCBI): domain Bacteria; kingdom Pseudomonadati; phylum Pseudomonadota; class Gammaproteobacteria; order Pseudomonadales; family Pseudomonadaceae; genus Pseudomonas; species Pseudomonas sp. BIGb0164. The sequence goes on from NZ_JANUEA010000014.1 coordinate 26,198, forward strand.
GGCCGCTGGGCTCGCGCTCCTGTTCCTGCAAGGCCTGGCTGGCGCTTTCCAGTTGTTCGAGCATCAAGCGCGCATGGCGCCCGAGCACGCGGCCGGCTTCGGTGGGGCTCACGGCGCGGGTGTGGCGGTACAGCAACTGTTGGCCGAGCGCTTGTTCCATCAACTGGATCTGCCGGGAGATGGAGGAGGGCGCCAGGCTCTCGCGGCGCGCGACCTCAGAGAAGCTGCCGTGGTCGAGTACCGCGACAAACAGTCGAAGCGCCTTGAAACTCAATTCATTCAAGCCTTGCATCATGCTCTCCAGGCTGTGCGCTTTGCGCAAAGGTGTTGTCGGCATGCTCCCATTTATCGCACAGCACGGCCACCGGATAATGCGCGCCATGTTTCCTTTCTTTGATGCGCAGGTGATGTATGCAAGCGAGTTCCATGGCGGGTGTGGCTTCGGCCACGCCGAAAAAAAACCTGTTGCGGCTGCTGTTGTTGCCGCTGGTGATCTTGGCGGGCATGGGCCTGTCAGTAGAGGCCGGGCTGCTCGGTCCGTTGGGTGTGCAGGTAGGCCACTTATGGGCAACCCTGAGCATTTTCGGCGTCGGTTCGGCGATTTTGTTTCTGTTGCTGCTGTTCAGCGGCCCGCAAAAAGGCCCGGCGTTGACCGACTTGCCACGCTGGCAGTTGATCGGCGGGTTCCTGGGGCCGATGTACGTGGTGGTGTTGACCCTCGCCACGCCGCACATCGGCATTGCGATGACCATGATCGCGATCCTGTCGGGGCAGGTGGGCAAGAGTGTGCTGATCGACCACTTCGGCTGGTTCGGCACCCAGCGCAAGCGGGTCAATGGCGAGCGTTGGGTTGCCCTGGCGTTGATTGTGGCGGCACTTGTTCTGATTGCACGAGGGTAAGGCGATGAATCTGATTCTGTTGTTGGTGCTGGTGATCGCAGCGGGTGCTGTCTTGAGCGTGCAAGCCGCGATCAACGGGCGTTTGGGCCAGGCGGTCGGCGTATTGCGCAGCAGCTTGCTGACCTTTGCGGTGGGTGCTATCAGCACGGCACTGCTGATTTTCTTCTTCGAACCGGCCCAGGCCGTCAGCCTGCTGGACGTGCCGAAATGGCAGCTCACCGGTGCCTTGTTTGGCGTGGTGTACATGATGGTGATGGTCGGCGCGGTGCCTGTGGTGGGCACGGCCGTGGCGACGGTGGCGGTGATCGTCGGGCAGTTGGGCATGGGCATGCTGATCGATAATTTCGGCTGGCTGGGCAACCCGGCCATCGAACTGTCGGGCAGCCGTCTCCTGGCGATGCTGCTGTTGGCGCTGGCGCTGGTGTTCATGTACCGCAGCAATAGCCGTCTGGCCGATTAATGGCGCTGAACCCTGATGGCTTGCCTATAGTCACTGCTTAAGGTGTGGCGCCCGCTGCGCCTGGACGACCATGAAAAAGGAGTCTGACCATGGCTGATAAAACCTGTGCCTGCCCCCATTGCAAGTGCGTACTGGGCAAAAATGCGGTGATGAAGGACGGTAAAGGCTATTGCTGCAAAGGCTGCGCCGAGCACCATGCCCATGGCGAGCCCTGCGCTGCGGCGACGGGCTGCGAGTGCGCCAAGTCGGCCCACGGCTGAAACCTGTAAAAATCCGCTCGGATTATCCGGTGGCGGTCATTACCATGGCCGCTCACCCTTGATCGATGCCTTCTTCATGGCCCTGGCCGCACCCCCTGACCTCTCTGATCACGCCGTCCCCGTGCAACCGTTGGCGCGCACCTACCCGCGTGGGTTGTATGTGGAACCCCACAGCCACGATTGGGGCCAGTTGCTGTATGCCATGAGCGGGGTGATGTGGGTCGAGACGCCCCGCGAAGCCCTGGTGGTGCCGCCGCAGCGTGCGGTGTGGCTACCGCCGGGGGTGGAGCATGGGATCCGCGTGGTCTCGGACCTGCAGATGCGCAATATCTACCTGCGCCCGGCGTTGGCGGCGACGCTGGACAGCCAGGTGCAGGTGATCGAGGTGGGTGGGTTGTTGCGCGAGCTGATCGTCACCCTGGTCGATCAGGGCGATAACGGCGAGCCGGCGTATTACGACGCAGTGGTCAGCCTGGCCCTGTTGGAGCTGCAACGGGCGCGCCGTTCGCAGATCCGCATCGCCATGCCAGTGGAGGCCGACCGGCGACTGGTGAATGCCTGCCAGGCGGTGATGGCGGCGCCGTCCCTGGAGATCCCGTTCGAACAGCACGCCGACGCCGCCGGTGCCAGCGTGCGCACCTTGTCGCGCCTGTTCCAGACCCATCTGGGCATGGGCTTCGCCGAATGGCGCCGCCAGGTGCAACTGGCCACGGCGGTGGCGGAGCTGATCCAGGGCCAGTCCGTCAGCGGCATCGCCCGCTCCCTGGGGTACTCGCCCAGCAGTTTCAGCGACATGTTCCGTCGCGCGCTCGGCGTGGCGCCTTCGCAGTACGTGGGTTGAGGGTTTGGCCGAAATCCTGAAGCACTTGGCCGATGCTTCAGCAATGGGCTCTCTACACTGAGCCCATCCACCCAACTGGCATGACCCCCATGAACTACCTGATTTCCCTCGCCATCGGCCTATTGGTCGGCGTGATCTACGGTGCCCTGGATTTCCGTTCGCCCGCGCCACCCGCCATCGCCCTGGTGGGCCTGATGGGCATGCTGCTGGGCGAAAAGCTCTGGCCCGTGGGCCGGCAGCTGGTCAGCGGTTGGTTGTCCTGAATTCCTTCCCTCCTTTCGATGGATATTGGCCATGAAAGCACTGCAATTTTCCGCCACCGGCGACCTTTCTTCCCTGCGCTTTGTCGACGTCGCCACCCCGGTGCCCGCTGCCGGTGAGGTACTGGTGCAGGTCAAGGCGGCCGGCCTGAACCCCAGCGATGTGAAAAACGTACTTGGCCGCTTCCCTTACACCACGCTGCCGCGCATTCCCGGGCGTGACTTTGCTGGCGTTGTGGTGGACGGCCCGCAAGCACTGATCGGCCAGGAAGTCTGGGGCACTGGCCGCGACCTCGGTTTTTTTGCCGACGGTTCCCACGCCCAATACCTCACGGTGGCCGCCGAAGGCGTGGCGCATAAACCGACCCACCTGAGCTTTGCCCAGGCCGCCAGCCTTGGCGTGCCGTACACCACCGCCTGGGATGCCCTGGCGCGCAGTGGTGTCACCCAAGGCACGCGGTTGCTGGTGATCGGCGCGAACGGGGCGGTGGGCAGCGCAGCGTTGGCGCTGGCCAAGATCCTCGGTGCCGAAGTGCTGGGCGCAGTGCGCAAGGCGGATCAGGTCCAGGTGCTGAAGGCGCAAGGCTTTGACGCGATCACCCTGGGTGAGCCGGATGCCTTGGGCGCGCAGGTGAGTGCAGTGTTCAAGGGCGGCGCCGATGTGATCTTCGACACCACGGGTTTCTGGCTACCGGCGGCGGTTGCTGGCTTGGCGCCGTTCGGGCGTATTGCGATCATCGCCGCACCGGTTGACGGCCACGTGCAATTGCCGGCGCTGGCCCTGTACCGCAAGGGCGGTTCGGTGGTGGGGATCAATTCATTGCTCTACAACTGCCAGCAGTGCGCAGTGATGCTGGAGCAGTTCGGCGGCTTCTTTGACGAGGGCTTGCTGCCCCTGCCGAGCGGCCTGCGCGAAGTGGCGCTGGCCGACGGTTTGCAGTGCTATGAGGACGTGAACAGCGGCAGTGCGGACAAGATCATCTTCCTGCCTTGATATACAGTCAATACGGTGGGAGCGGGCTTGCTCGCGAATGCGCAGTGCCAGTCACTGAATCTGTTACTGATAGACCGCATTCGCGAGCAAGCTCGCTCCCACAGTTTGATCTTCACTAGGCCTCGGGAACGCCTTTTTCCCAGGCCGACCAGTTCTTCAGAATCGCCTGCACCAGCGGGTTGCCCGTGCGGTACAGGTTCTCCAGCGCCGGTACAAAGCCGCCCTGGTCTGCGTATTTCAGCAGGTTGTCCACTTCGCTGTAGCCAGGGTACGGCCGGTCGAAGTCGGAGCCGGCGCGCACCACCGCCAGGCGCTGGATATCCACCAAACCTTCACGGCTGGCACGCAGCAGGGCTTCATAGGTGGAGTTGTCTTCCTGCTGGGTGGTGCAGTACTCGCCCTTGTTGTCCGTCAGCAGCTTGGTCCAGACCTCGGCGCGCTCGCTCAGGCGTGTGCCGGAGAACCAGGTATTACCTGCCAGGGTGTCGCAGCGGGTGACCTGTGGCGGCTGGTTGGCCGGTGCCGCCGGGTAGTGCTTGCGCCAGGCGCTGGATTCCTTGCTTTCGGTCAGTTCGACTTTCTGCGACAGGGCAAATGCCTTGGCCTGCAACTTGGGGTTGAGCTCAAACACTTCGGTCTTGTAGTCCAACGGTGGTTTTTCGTTGGGCCCCTTGGTGTTGATGCCGATGTAGCCGGTCGGCCAGTCCTTTGGCGCGTCCCGCGAATCCAGCTCCCACTGGGTGCCGAATTCCACCAGGTAATGGGCCCACGCGGCTGTGCCGATAGTGCCGTGTTTAGGGCTGATACCCGCGATCCCGGCGATCAAGAAATAACTCTGGCGCAGGTCGAACTTGGGCGACAAGGCCAGCGCCAGGGTGGATGCGGCGGCATTGGTCTGGCCCATGCCGGTCACCAGCAGGCACACGTCCTGGGTGTTGCAGCGAATCACCGGGTATTCGGCGGACAAGCCCGGCACACGGACTTCCCGCTTGAGTTCCAGGCGATCGATCCAGGTTTGCGCCTCGGGGGCGAACATGGTGATCAGCATCACTTTGGGCTTGATCGGAGCCGGCGTATCGGCCAATACCGCAGGGGCCAGCAGGGCCAGGCCCACGGCAATCGAGAGACGGGTAAACGCGTTCATGTAAAGCTCCTTGATCAGAATTGGTAACCCACGCCGGCGTAGTAACCCCAGCCGTCGGAACGGGCGCGGAAGTTGCCCTCGCCGAAATTCAACTCACTGCCATCCTCCCAATTGCCGCCGTTATGGAAGTAACGGCCGACCAGGGTAAAACGCAGGTGGGTGAACGAGTACAGCAGCACGTTGGTGGCCACCACCGAGTTGGCGGTACGCGCCGGATTGTCCTTGTGCAGGTCCGAGCCAAAATCGTAGTTAGTGAAGCCGATGTAGGTCAGCGAGGCGCCGTTGTCGAAGCTGCTGATGGGCACGATGTACTTCATCTGCGCGCGGTAGCCATCCCACGAATACTCGTTGCTGGCGCCATAGTTTTCCCACTGGTAACGGCCATAGAAGTTCGCCGACAGGTTGACCCGCGAGTGGGTGTCGATGTCGGTGCCCAAGCCGCTGTACAAGGTGTTGGCGCGGTTGGCCTTGTTGCTGCCGTGGTCGTAGATCCAGTCGAACGCCACATACCATTCCTTGAACGGCCCGATCGCCAGGCTGCGGCCCGCCAGGTAGTCGATGGAGATGCGCGGCTCGTGTTCCATGAACACCGGCGAGCCATGGTCCCACACGCCTTTGTCATTACTGTTACCGATGCCGAGGATCTTCGGCACATCGATGTAGCCGTACAACTCGAACGGCCCCTTGCGGCCGAAGTACTCGTATTCCAGGTAGACATCATCCTGGGGTTTGGGGCCGAAGCTGATGTCCTTGCTGCCGATCAATGTGAGGTCCTGGTTGAACCATTCCGACAGATAGACGCCTTTTTTCGCCGGGCTGGCTTCAGGGTTTTTCGTGTCGGGGCTCAGGGTTTCGCCCTGTGCTGAGTCATCGATGGGTGTTTGCTGCGCCAAAAGGGGGGCGCTGAGTACTCCCGTAACGGCGGCCAGTAGCAAAGAAACACCAAGGGAAGCAGGACGCCTTGAGGTGGGGTGCATTGAAAATCCCTATTCGTACGCGGTTTGAACCCGATTCTTCGGGTAAAGGTGAACCTGGTTGCCAAGTTCGTTCCGCAAACGTTTGCACAGGCTGTACCAACTTCTCTCAATCGGTTGATCAGCTTGAAAAAAATGGGGATTAGTCGACCTTTTGATCAGAAATGACTGGGTGTCATTTTTTCGATGCGATTGAACAGGTGCATCGCGGTTTCGCGCCGGTATTCGCTCGGCGTCTGGTTCATCTCGATGCGAAAGTGCCGGTTGAAATTGGACAGGTTGGCGTAGCCCACTTCAAAGCAGATGTCCGCCACCGACATATCGCTTTGCAGCAACAGCCGGCAGGCGCGTTGCACGCGGAACTTGCGCATCAGGTCGATAAAGCCGTGGCCGGTGTTGCGCTTGAAGAAGCGCGAAAACCCCGGTTCGCTCATCTCCAACTGTTGGGCGATGACCGACAGGCGCAAGTCGCCGGTGAGTTCACGCATCAGGTAATCAAAGGCTTTGTTGATCCGCTCGGCGCTGCGCGCGTCCAGGGTCGGCGCGTAGCAGGGGCTGGCGAGTGCCTGGACGTGCTGCGCGGGGGCGTTCTTCAGCGTGTTCAGCAATTGCAGGAACAGGATCAGCCGTTGCAGGCCGTGGGCCTTGCCGATGGCTTCCATCAACTGCGCCGCCTGTACGGCGGTGTCGCCGCTGAATTCCAGGCCGCGCCGGGCGGTTTCGAACAATTGCTGCAAATCGCCGAGTTCCGGCAGGGTCTTGCGCAGGGCGAGGAGGGCGGCGCCGTCGAATTGCAGCACCACGTCGCGGCCGGTCAGGTACTCGCCGGGAGCCAGGTCGCCGATCCAGTCATGGGGCAGGTCCGGGCCGATCAACGCCACATGCCCGGCACTGAAGGCGCCGATGTAGTCGCCGGCCACCAGCTTGCCGCTGCCTTGGCGGATCAGGTGGATTTCGAATTCGGGGTGATGGTTCCAGCGCGCCAGATCAAAGGGGTAGTCGTGTTCGAACCAGCGGAAACAGTGGTCCGGCTCGGGCAGGATCACTTCGAGTTCGGCAGGGCGGTGCTCGAACAGCTGGGCGCGGCTGACAGGCATGATGCGGCCTCTGGGTGGGCGTGGACTCGCTTCAACATACGCGCCCCGCACGGGTAAGCGCTACCCTCGGTTTCGCCCGGCACTGATACTTTTTTGATCCGTGCCGCGAAGTTAAAAAAGTATCAGTCGGGCATTCGCCATTCGTTTGTGAGGGGGTGGGCAAGCTGCTGTAATCAGGCCTCGACAACAAAAACAACAGGTGGAAACCGCCATGTTCCAGATCTGCAAAGGCAAGCTCCCGCAAGCGTTGTTCCTGCTTTCCGGCCTGGCGCTGGCCATGCCCAGCCACGCCGCCGACACCGTGACCATCGCCACGGTCAACAACAGCGATATGATCCGCATGCAGCGCCTGTCCAAGGTGTTTGAAGAACAGCACCCGGACATCAAGCTCAACTGGGTCGTGCTGGAAGAAAACGTGCTGCGCCAACGCCTCACCACCGACATCGCCACCCAGGGCGGGCAGTTCGACGTGCTGACCATCGGTACCTACGAAACCCCGTTGTGGGGCGCCAAGCATTGGCTGGAACCGCTGACGCAACTGCCGGCCGCGTACGACGCTGACGATATTTTTCCCTCGGTACGCCAGGGCCTGTCGGTCAACAACACCCTGTATGCCTTGCCATTCTATGGCGAAAGCACCGTCACCTATTACCGCACCGACCTGTTCAAACAGGCCGGCCTGAGCATGCCCGCGCACCCGACCTGGACCCAGCTCGGCGAATTCGCCGCCAAGCTCACGGCAAAAGACAAAGACCAATACGGCATGTGCCTGCGGGGCAAGGCCGGCTGGGGTGAGAACATCGCCTTGCTCAGCACCATGGCCAATGCCTTTGGCGCGCGCTGGTTCGACGAGCAGTGGAAGCCCGAGCTGACCAGCCCCGAGTGGACGGCCGCCGCCAACTATTACGTCAACACCCTGAAAAAATACGGCCCGCCTGGCGTCTCCAGCAACGGCTTCAACGAAACCCTGGCGCTGTTCAACAGCGGCAAATGCGCGATCTGGGTCGATGCCAGCGTCGCCGGCTCCTTCACCACCGACAAGAGCCAGAGCAAGGTCGCCGACAGCGTCGGTTTCGCCGCCGCGCCCACCGAGGTTACCGACAAGGGCTCGTCCTGGCTGTACGCCTGGTCCCTGGCCATTCCAGCCACCTCCAAGCACAAGGAGGCGGCCAAGGCGTTCATTACCTGGGCAACATCGAAGGACTACATCCAACTGGTCGCCGATAAAGAAGGCATCACCAACGTACCGCCAGGCACCCGCCAGTCCACCTACAGCGACGCGTACTTGAAGGCCGCGCCGTTTGCCCAGGTAACCCTGGAAATGATGAAGCACGCCGACCCTGCACACCCGTCGGCCAAGCCGGTGCCGTACGTGGGCATTCAATACGTGACCATCCCTGAATTCCAGGCGATCGGCACGTCGGTGGGCAAGCTGTTTTCGGCGGCGCTCACCGGTGGCATGTCGGTTGACCAGGCGTTGCTCGAAGCCCAGTCCACCACCGAACGCGAGATGAAACGCGCCGGCTACCCCAAATAATTCCCAAGGACACGAACGTCATGAAACGACTGGAAGGTAAAAGCGCGTTGATCACCGGGTCGGCGCGCGGCATCGGCCGCGCCTTTGCCCAGGCCTATATCGCTGAAGGCGCCACCGTTGCCATCGCCGATATCAACCTGCAACGGGCCCAGGCCACCGCCACTGAACTCGGCCCCAAGGCGTATGCCGTCGCGATGGATGTGACCGACCAGGCCTCCATCGACGGCGCAATTGCCGCCGTGGTGGCCCACGCGGGCAAGCTGGATATCCTGATCAACAATGCCGCGCTGTTCGACCTGGCGCCCATCGTCGATATCACCCGCGACAGCTATGAGCGGCTGTTTTCGATCAACGTTGCCGGCACGTTGTTTACCCTGCAGGCCGCGGCCAAGCAGATGATCAGCCAGGGCCACGGCGGCAAGATCATCAACATGGCCAGCCAGGCCGGGCGCCGGGGCGAACCGTTGGTGGCGATCTACTGCGCGACCAAGGCGGCGGTGATCAGCCTCACGCAATCGGCGGGGCTCAACCTCATCAAGCAGGGCATCAACGTCAACGCCATCGCCCCGGGCGTGGTCGACGGCGAACATTGGGACGGGGTGGATGCACTGTTCGCCAAGCATGAAGGCCTGGCGCCTGGCGAGAAGAAGCAGCGGGTAGGGGCCGAAGTGCCGTTCGGGCGCATGGGCACGGCAGAGGACTTGACCGGCATGGCGATCTTCCTCGCCTCGAAGGACGCCGACTACGTGGTCGCCCAGACCTACAACGTCGACGGCGGCAATTGGATGAACTAAAGCCGTACGTCGACCAAAAATGTGGGAGCGGGCTTACTCGCGAATGCGTAGTGTCAGTCGCTGAATCTGGGACTGTTACACCGCATTCGCGAGCAAGCCCGCTCCCACAGGTGATCTTCGGTGTTTTTAAATCGCGTTACTCGGCGAAGCTGCGGTCGAAGAAGTAGATCTCACCCGGTTTCAGCGCCGCCACCGTCGCCTGCGGCCGGCCCCCGTCACCCTGCTTTTTACGCCCCGTCTCCCGCAAATACCCCGCCTCAGTCAGCTTCAACAACCGCTGGCGGATACTGGTCTTCAACACCGGCCGCGCCAGCACCAACGAAAAGATCGCGGTCGCCTCCGGTGCACTGAACTCCTCACCCAAAAACATCAGCGGCAAGCTGCTGTACAGCGATTTGGACAGCAGCCGCTCCTGCACGGCCGCCACGATCAGGTTGTGATCGAACGGCAGCTTGAGGCTGCCATCCGCCACGTCATCCAGGGAAAACCAGGCCTGATGCTCTCCCAGCGCCACCTCGTCGGCGACGATTGCCAGGTAATAGGTCGACGATGACCAGCAGCGTGGGTCGCGAAACGCATCCCCCACGGTGCCCACTTGCTCGCTCCAGGCCAGTTCCAGGCCGACCTTGTCACTGGCGCGCAACCGTTCCACCGCATCCTTGAGGCTCAGATCTTGCACGTCGCCATTGACCACCACGCCTGGCAGCGCCCAATGCCCGGCGAAGGGTTCGGCGTCGCGCTTGTTGAGCAGCAGTTTCAGCTCGCCCGTGGCGCGGCAGTAGAACAGCACGCACAGGTCGACGGTGTGGAGGTAGGCGTGAAGGGGCATCGGGCAGTCCTTGTGAACAGTGGCGGGGCACAGTCTAACGGATAGAGCAGATATGTCATGTACTCGCTCCAGCATAGATAACCAAATGTTTCTTGCAATGAAAGTACATGACGTGTACTTTTGTTTCCAGGCCACAGGAGAACCATCATGACCCTTGCGAAAACTGCCATTGCCTCATTTGACGTCGATGCCCAGAAGAGCTTCACGCCCCTGTGCCCCAACGAGTTGCCGGTGGCCGGCGGTGACCAGATTGGTGCCGAACTCAACTACATGGCCAGCTTGGCCGGCCACCGCGTCGGCAGCAAGGACGCCCACACCCCGCACGCGCCTTGGGTGGTGTCGCAACACAGCGACATGCTGCAAGCCACTGGCCTGGCCCACGCCGACGTGACCTGGGTGAGCCACTGCGTACCGGGCACCGAGGGTTTCACCTTGCTCGACGAGCTGCCCACGCCCTATGAGTACGACTACTTCATCTGGAAAGGCGTCGAACCCGACCTGCACCCCTATGGCGCCTGCTACCACGACCTGCACGACAAACTCTCCACTGGCGTCATCGAGTACCTCAACGCCAAAGGCGTGAGTCGGGTGATCGTCGGCGGCCTGGCCCTGGACTACTGCGTCAAGACCACCGCGTTGCAACTGCTCAAGGCGGGCTTCGAGGTGATCCTGCACCTGCCGGCGTGCCGAGGTATCAGCGAGGAGGGCGGTGTGCAGGCCGTCAACGATTTGCTCAAGGCCGGTGCCGTCATCAGCAGCACCCGCGAAGAACTGGCCGCGATGGCCACGCGTTAAGGAGACACACCATGGAAAGTGCCTACGACTACGAAGCCCCGGTGATCCAGGGTTTGCTCGACACCGACTACTACACCTTCACCATGATGCAGGCCGTGTTGCACCAGCACCCGAACGTCGATGTCGAGTACAACTTCATCGTCCGGTCCAAGGAAAAGCTCGGCCACCTGATCCCCGAACTGCGCGCCGAGCTGGAGAGGATGGCCGGCCTGCACATGCGCGAAGGCGAGCTGCGTTTTCTGTTCAACCCACGTTTTCGCGAATACCTCACCCCGGACTACGAGCGTTTCCTCGGCCTGTTCCGCTTCAACCTGCGTTACATCCACGTCAGTGAAGTCGACGGCCAACTCAACATCCGCGTGGTCGGACCGATGCTGCACTGCATCATGTTCGAGCAGCCGGTGCTGGCCCTGGTGAGCGAGCTGCGCAACCGCGACAAGTACCCCGACGTGACCCTGGAAGACGTCACCCGCAAGCTCTACCAGAAGTTCGACTGGCTGCAGAAAAACCTCAGCCGCGACGAGTTGGCCGACCTGCGTGTTTCCGATTTCTCCACACGCCGGCGCTTGTCGTTCAAGGCCCAACGTGAAGTGGTCGACATCATGCGCCGTGACTTCCCCGGCCAATTCGTCGGCACCAGCAACGCGCACCTGGCCTATGAATTCGACCTGCCGCTGATCGGCACCATGGCCCACCAATGGCTGATGGTGCACCAGCAACTGGGGCGCTTGCGCGAAAGTCAGAACGCCGCGCTGGAAAACTGGGTGCGTGAATACCGTGGCCGCCTGGGCATTGCCCTGACCGACTGCATCAGCACCGACTTTTTCCTCAAGGACTTCGACCTGTACTTCGCCAAGCTGTATGACGGCCTGCGCCAGGACTCCGGCGACCCCATCGCCTGGGCCGATAAGGTATTGGCCCGCTACAAGCAGCTGGGCATCGACCCGATGACCAAGGACCTGATGTTTTCCGACGGCCTGAACTTCGAAAAATGCCTGCCGATCCTGCGTCACGTGCGCGGCAAGGCCAAGTTCGGCTTCGGCATGGGCACCAGCCTGGCCTGCGATGTGGAAGGCGTGGAACCGTTGAGCATCGTGATGAAACTGGTGCGGGTGCACGGCGAGCCGGTGGTGAAGTTCTCGGATGACCCGGTCAAGAACGTCTGCGAAGACGCCTCGTTTTTGCAGTACGCAGCACAGGTGTTCAATGTGGGCAATGTGGAGGTGTGACATGCAAGACCGTATCGCACAGGAACTGAACATCAATCGGCAGTTGGTCAAAGGCGGTGAAGCCAAGGAAATTCAACGGCGCATCGACTTCATCAAGGCCACCTTGCGCAGTTCGGGCGGCAAGGCCCTGGTGCTGGGTATCAGCGGCGGCGTCGATTCCCTCACCGCTGGCCGCCTGTGCCAACTGGCCGCCGAGCAATTGCGCAGCGAAGGGTATGCCGCGCACTTCATCGCCATGCGCCTGCCCTACAAGACCCAGGCCGACGAGCGCGACGCCCAGGCTTCCCTGGGTTTCATCACCCCGGACCATATCGATACCCTGAACATCGCCGCCAGTGTCGACGGCCTGATGGCCAGCCTCACCGCCAGCGAAGCCAGCGCGGCCCATGTCGACTTCATCAAAGGCAACGTCAAGGCCCGTGCGCGGATGATCGCCCAGTACGCCGTGGCCAACCTGCACAACGGCCTGGTGGTCGGCACCGACCACGGCGCCGAAGCCTTGATGGGGTTCTTCACCAAATTCGGTGACGGTGCTTGTGACCTGGCGCCACTGTCGGGCCTGACCAAGACCCAGGTGCGCCTGCTGGCCACGGCCCTGGGGGCGCCGGACAACCTGGTGCACAAACACCCCACCGCCGACCTGGAAGAGCTGGTGCCGGGCAAGCTGGATGAACATGCCTATGGTTGCTCGTATGCCGAGATCGACGCGTACCTCATGGGCGAACCGGTGAGCGAGCGGGTACGCCACGTCGTGGAGCAAGCCTACCTGAAGACCGCCCACAAACGCGCGCTACCCATCACCCCCCTGTAGGCGCCGGCTTGCCGGCGATAATCGCAACGGCGCCGCGTCACCGTTAACGAGCATCGCAGGCAAGCTCCCACAGGGGTCAGCGTTCGATCGAGCGGCTCCACCGCGCATTCCATTCCGGCCGCGCCAGGTTCACTTTGTCCCAGTCGATCGAAATCGCCGTCTGCAAGTAACCCTGCATCGCTTCCACCCGCGCGCGGGTTTTGTCGGTGGTCGGTGTGGTCGGGTTCGACGGGATCTGGTCGCCTTCCTCCAGCGCCGGCGCCTGGGCTTCGGCGGTCAGTAGGAAGGCGGCGAGTTTCTGCGCCAGTTCCGGCTGGTCGTTGCGCGCAATCACGCATTCGGCCACGTTCAGCACCACCGCGCCTTCCTTGGGTTGCGCATATTCCATCGGCACACCCAGCAGTTGCTGAGTGGTGACTTGGGTCGGCGTGAGCGGGAAGATCGCCGCTTCGTCGGTTTGCACCATTTCGGAGATCTTCGCCGAGCTGGCAATGTATTCCAGCACATTCGGCCCGATGGTTTTTGGCCAGGCCTTGAAGCCCGGCTCCACGTTCGTTTCGTCGCCGCCCTGGATACGGTTGAACATCAGGAAACCGTGCAAGCCGAAGGTGGACGACGCCAGGGACTGGAACACCACTTTGTCCTTGAAGCGCGGGTCGGCCAGGTCCATCCATGAGGTCGGCGCTGCCCAGCCTTTTTCCTTGAACATCTTCGCGTTGTAGCCAAGGCCCGTCACGCCGAGGGTCACGGCCACGGCCTCTTCCTTGATCTTCGCTTTGGCCGGGATCTGGTCGAGAGTCGGGTTCGGCGTGAGCTTGTCGCACAGGCCCATGGAGATGGCGCGGTACATGATGCCGTCGTCAAGGAACATCACGTGCATCTGCGGGTTATCTTTGTTGGCCTGGACCTTGGCGAGGATGTCCGACGAGGTGCCGGGCACGATCACCACCTTGACGTTGTTGGCCTTTTCGAATGCGGGCAGCACCTTGTCGGCGTACACCCGTTCCATGGTGCCGCCGTTCATGCCCAGGTACAGCGTGGGCGCGGCATGGGCGGTAGAGGCGAGCAGGGCGAGGGACAAGCAGGACAGCGCAATACGTGGGTTCATGGATGTTTTTCCTCTCAGGCTTGGAAACGACGGATGGAAAACGCTTCGATGGGTTGCCGGCTGGCCCCGGTGCAGACGATCTCTGCCAGGGCTTCACCGACGGCGGGGCCGAGCTGGAACCCGGCGCCGGCAAAGCCGAAACCGTGGAGCAGGCCGGGTTGGGTGCTGCTGGGGCCGATCACCGGTTCATGATCGGGGAGGTAACCTTCGGTGCCGCTCCAGGTGCGGATCGCCTGGGCACCTTTGAGAAACGGGTACAGCTCGCCGGCATTGCGCAAAATCTCCAGCACCGCCGCTTGCCCCGGTCGGGCTTGCTGCGGGCCCAGGGCAAAGCCACGACCGCCGCCGAGGATGCAATTGCCCCGGGCGACCTGCCGCGCATAAATGCCGCCGCCTTCCACGCCGGTGCTCACGTCCATCACCACCGGCAACGGCTCGGTCACCAGCATGGCCGGGTGCGCCGAGGTGATCGGCACCGGCTCGCCAAACTGCTCGGCCACGGTGCCCGCCCAGGCGCCGGCGCAATTCAACAGCCACGGCGCTTGCAACTGCAGGCCATTGGCGCACCTCACCTGGAACTGGCGGCCGTCGTGTTCGATGCGGACCACTTCGGCCTGCTCGTACACCGTGGCGCCGCAGCGTTGCGCCGCACGGGCGAAGGCCGGCGACACCAGGCGCGGGTTGGCGTGGCCGTCTTCCGGGCACAACGACGCGCCCACGGCGATATCGCCCACCCACGGGAAACGTGCACGCAGCTCGGTGTAGTCGAGCAGCTGCAAGCCCAGGCCAAAGCCCCGGGTCTGCTCGGCGTAGGCCTGCAAGGCGGCGAAATCGGCATGGCTGCGCGCCAGCTTCAAATGCCCGGAGCGCACGTATTCGCCGTCGATGCCGATCAGCCCCGGCAAGTCTGCCCACAGTTCATGGGCGCGTTGCGACAACGGCAGTTGATGCAACGGCCGCCCCTGGCGCCGCACGCCGCCATAGTTGACGCCGCTGGAGTGGGAGCCGCAAAAGTCTCGCTCCACCAGCGCGACACGTTGGCCTTTTTGCGCCAGGGTCAAGGCCGCCGAGGCGCCGACGATCCCGCCGCCCAGTACGATCACGTCGATCATGGCTGCACCTCCACGCCAAACGGCAGGGGCTTGATCGGTGCCTGGCCACGCAACCGGCCGACCTCCTCAATGCCCCGGCCACTGCGTTCGGCCACGATCTCTGCTGCCGCCAAGCCGCACATGCGCCCTTGGCAGCGGCCCATGCCGACGCGGCAGTGAGCCTTGACCCGGTTGATCTCCCAATGGCCTTCATCCACCACCGCGCGCACGTCGCCAACGCTGACTTCTTCGCAGCGGCACAGGATCAACGCGTCCGGCGCGTGTGCCGCCCACTGTTCGGGGAAGGGGAACGCGGTTTCCAGGCCATGGCGAAAGCGCTGGATACCGGCCAGTTGTTGTTCGAGCACGGCGTTGCGGCGCTGATTAATTGCGATACCCGAATCTTCCAGCACCGCCAATGCCGCTCGCTCGCCCGCCATCTGTGCGGCATCGGCGCCCATGATTCCTGCGCCGTCGCCCGCCAGATACACCCCATTAACGCTGCTGCGTCCCGCGCTGTCGCGTTGCGGCAACCAAGCGCGGTTCAGGGCATTCCAGGTGAATTCACAACCGAGCAAGTCCGCCAGTTGCGTTTCGCTGCGCAGGGCATGGGCGAAGGCCACCGCATCGCATTTAAGGGTGCGCGAACCCCAGCGAATCCCGGTGACCCGTTGCTCACCGTCAATCTGCGCAAGCGTGGCGCCCTGGTGCACCGGAATGCCGTGGGCGCTGAGCCATGCGCGGTAATACATGCCCTTGGCCAAGGTTGCCGGTTGCCCGAGCAGCGCAGGCAAGGCACGGCACTGCGCGCTGAACGGCGCACTGTCGAGCACCGCCACCACCTGGGCGCCGGCCTTGGCGTATTGGTAAGCCACCAGATACAGCAACGGCCCGCTGCCACAAAACGCCACGCGCTCGCCGATGGCGCAGCCCTGGTACTTCAGGGCGATCTGCGCCGCGCCCAGGCTGTACACGCCGGGCAGGGTCCAGCCCGGCACCGGCAGGATGCGGTCGGTGGCACCCGTTGCGACGATGAGCTGCGCATACTCAGTGCTTTCGGCATGGCCGTTATTGAGCAGGTCCAGGCGGCCATCCTCGGCATTCCACACCAGGGTTTCCGGGCGGTAGTCGATCAAGGGCGCCAGTTCGTCCATCGTGCGGTGCACAGCCTCGGCCTTGCCCGCTTCAAAGCCGTAGAGTTGCTTGGCCGAGCGCTGGAAATTCGCCGGTTGGCGACGATAGATCTGCCCGCCGCCACGCACGCTTTCATCCACCAGGCACGCTTTGATGCCATGGTCGAGCAAGGTGCGTGCCGCGCTGATGCCGGCCGGGCCTGCGCCCACAATTACCACCGGCTTCATGGCTGGCGCCCCGGGTCGCGGCTGATCGACTGGCCGGCTTCCAGCAGGGTCGAGCACGCACGCACGCGCCGGCCATCGGCAAGCCGTACCCAGCAATCCTGGCAGGCGCCCATCAGGCAGAAACCGGCGCGCCGTTCGGCACTGAAATCGCTGCCGCGCAGGTGCTCGGCGCAGGTCAGCACGGCGGTGAGTACGGTGTCACCGAGCAGGCCGGTCGCCGGTTGTCCGTCAAGGGTAAAGGCCAGGGCAGGGCGCCCGGTCTCGGCCAAGCGTTTGAACAAAGCCATCAGTGTTTCCCCACCAGCACGCGGTCGAGGCCGTAGACCCGGTCCAGCAGGATCATGGTGGCGGCGGTCAGCGCAATCACCAGCGCGGAAACGGCGGCCATCATCGGGTCGATGGACTCGGTGGCGTACACGTACATGCGCACCGGCAGGGTTTGCGTGGCCGGCGAGCTGACAAAGATCGACAGCGTCACCTCATCGAAACTGTTGATGAACGCCAGCAACCAGCCGCCTGCCACACCCGGCAGGATCATCGGCAGGGTGATCTGGCGAAACAGCGTAAAGCGGCTGGCCCCGAGGGATTCGGCGGCCTGCTCGGCACTGCGATCAATGCCGATGGCCGCCGCCAGCACCAGGCGCAGCACGTAAGGGGTGATGATCACCACGTGGGCCAGCATCAACCAGGTGAAGCTGCCATTGACGCCCATCAGGGCGAACAGGCGCAGCATCGCCACGCCCAGCACCAGGTGCGGGATGATGATCGGCGACAGGAACAGGGCGCTGAAAAAATTGCGCCCTGGGAACTGATAACGGCTGATGGCCAAGGCGGCCGGCACGGCAATCAACGTTGCCAGGCTGGCGGCGGTAAAGGCCAGGATCAGACTGTTATAGAACGCCTGGATAAAGTCGGCGCGTTCGAACACCGCCCGGAACCAGCGCAGGGAGAAACCCGACGTGGGCAAGCTCAAGGTGTTTTCCGGGGTGAAGGCCACCAGGCACACCACCACCAGTGGCGCCATCATGAACAGCACCACCAGGCCGTGGAAGCCGAGGGCCAAAGGACCGTTTCTGGACATGCGCTTAAACCCCCAGGGACTTTTTGTAGCGGCGTTCGACCATGCGGTTCCAGCTCAGCATGATCAGCAGGTTGACCAACAGCAGCACCACCGCGATGGTCGCGCCCATGGGCCAGTTGAGTTCCGAGAGGTACTGGTCGTACACCACCGTGGCGACCATCTTCAGGCGACGCCCGCCGAGCAGGCCGGGGATCGCGAACGAACTGGCGGCCAGGCCGAACACGATCAAGGTGCCGGACAGCACACCGGGCATCACCTGCGGCAGCACGATCTTGCGCATCACCGTGGCCTGGCTCGCACCGAGGGACAACGCCGCCTGTTCGGCCGACGGGTCGAGCTTCTGCAAGGAGGTCCACACCGGGATGATCATGAACGGCAGCATCACGTGCACCAGTGCGATCACCACCGCGAAGGGCGTGTACAGCAGTTTCATCGGGCGCCCGCCCAGGGCCTGGATCACTTGGTTGACCAACCCGTCGGCGCCGAGCAACAGGCTCCAGCCGAAGGCCCGCACCACCACCGAGATCAGCAGCGGCGTGAGGATCAGGATCAGGAAAATCGAGCGCCATGGGGTGCCCATGCGGCTGAGGATGTAGGCCTCGGGCACGCCGATCACCACGCACAACAGGGTCACCAGCGCGCTGATCCAGAACGTGCGCCAGAAGATTTCGTAGAAGTACGCATCGCTGAACAGCGACAGGTAATGGGCCAGGGTCCATTCATCCGCCTTCACCCCCACTTGGTAGTCGAACACGTTGAACGACAGCACCAGGGTCATCAGCAGCGGCAACACCAGCAGCCCGGTGAACAGCGCCAGGGCCGGCAGCGACAACAGGTAGCCCCGGCTCATGCGCGCACCTCATCGGCGGCCAGCACGCGCAGCAGCTCTGCCTGCCAGTCCAGGCCTACGAGGGCGCCGCAGCCCAGCGGCGCGCTGCCGTCGTTGCTGCGCACCACGGTGATTTCGCCCAGCAGGGTGTGGATGCGGTACAGCCACTGGCTGCCGAAGAAGTAGCGGTCGAGGACCTTGCCCTGCAAGCGACCGTGACCTGGGTCCACCAGCTGGATTTTTTCCGGGCGCAGGCTGAGGGTCAGCTCGCCGTGGCCGCTTTCATGACGCACTTGCGGCACGCCCAGTTGGTCGAAGTCGCCGGGCAGCAGGTTGGCCTTGCCGACGAAGTCCGAAATGAACCGCGTGCGCGGGTGTTCGTACAGCTTGTAGGGCGCATCCACCTGGGTCACGCGTCCAGCCTGCATGACCACCACGCGGTCGCTGATGGACAGCGCCTCGGCCTGGTCATGGGTGACCATCAGGGTGGTGATGCCCACGGCGCACTGGATGCGGCGGATTTCAAATTGCATCTCTTCGCGCAGGTTGGCGTCGAGGTTGGACAGCGGTTCATCGAGCAGCAGCACCGGCGGCTCGATCACCAGGGCACGGGCCAGGGCCACGCGCTGGCGTTGGCCACCGGACAATTCCCGTGGGTAGCGTTCGGCATGAGGCGCCAGGCGCACCAGTTCCAGCACGGTCTTGACCTTGGCGGCGATCTCGGCGGCGGGCACTTTGCGCATCTTCAGGCCGAAGGCGACGTTGTCGCGCACGCTCATGTGGGGGAACAGCGCGTAGCTCTGGAACACCACCCCCAGGCCACGGCTGGCGGGCTTGGCGTGGG
The DNA here is from genome assembly GCF_024810135.1 of Pseudomonas sp. BIGb0164. NCBI lineage: Bacteria > Pseudomonadati > Pseudomonadota > Gammaproteobacteria > Pseudomonadales > Pseudomonadaceae > Pseudomonas > Pseudomonas sp. BIGb0164. Next base: position 45,437 of record NZ_JANUEA010000014.1, read on the forward strand.
TGATGTCGCGGCCGTCGAGCAGGATCTGCCCACCGCTCACGTCGACGAAACCGGCGATCATTTGCAGGGTGGTGGTCTTGCCGCAGCCCGACGGGCCGAGCAGGGACACGAACTCGCCTTTTTCCACCGCAAGGTCGGTGGCGACCACCGCATCGACGGCGCCGTAGCGTTTGCTCAAGGCGTTGAGTTGGAGAAATGCCATGGTTGCGTTCCACCTTTTTTAAGTCGCGTCGACACGCGCTTTGTTGTTTTGGGCAGATGCGAAAAGAGTGTTGCGGGTGCGGTGGCGCTCGATCTTTAGTCGGCTGCCGGTTGTTGTTCATTTCGCCCCTGGTGGACGCAGATTAGGACGAAGACTAGGATGGGCGGAAGATGGAATTTCACTGAACGGACTACTATTTTCAGTTTTATTCACTCACCGGAATTTACTAAGAGATCTGTTGTTATGGATTCCAATGAACGAAACGAAAACGCCAAGGAAGTCGGTGTCGGTGGGGTGTCCCGGCTGTTCGCGCTGTTGCGTACCTTGGGTGAAGTACCGGAGGGCGGCGAGCGCGTGACGCAATTGGCGCAGCAAGTCGGCTTGTCCCAACCGACTACCCACCGCCTGCTGCGCAGCCTGATGGACGAAGGCATGGTCGAGCAGGACGCGCGCAGCAAGCGCTATCGCCTGAGCCTGGAGTTCTTCGCCCTGGCGGCCAATGCGGGCAAGACCGGCAACCTGCGTGACCTGGTGCGGCCGAGCATGTTGCGCCTCAGCGCATCGCTGGGGGACTCGCTGTTCCTGCTGGCGCGTTCGGGGTTTGACGCGATCTGCCTGGACCGCAGCGAAGGCCCGTACCCGATCCGCACCTTCACCGGCGATATCGGCGGGCGCGTGGCGTTGGGCGTGGGGCAGGGCAGCCTGGCGATCCTGGCGTTTTTGCCGGAGGAAGAGCGCGAAACGGTGATCCGCTACAACCTGCCACGGCTCAAGGACTTCCATCTGTATGACGAAGTGTTGTTGCGTTCGGAGGTAGAGAACGTGCGCACCCTGGGTTATGCGGCGCGCAATACCGGCGTGCTGGAAGGCATGGCGGGGTTGGCGGTACCGATCCTCAACCGCGATGGCCACGCGGTGGCGGCCTTGAGTGTGGCGACCATCAGCGACCGGCTGGGGCCGAGCCGGTTGCCGATGGTGGTGGAGTTGCTCAAGCGCGAAGCGGCGGCAATCGGGCCAAGAATCAACCCTTTCGATCCCACACTGCGCCGGCCCTCACAAACCTTTGGCGGATAACGATTTCAGCCACGATGAGGATCAAAATGTGGGAGCGGGCTTGCTCGCGAATGCGGTGGGTCAGCCAAGGATATGTCAACGGATACGCCGTATTCGCGAGCAAGCCCGCTCCCACACAAGCCCCACACCCATTCAGATTGCAGCCAACGCGACTGACGTCGCTGCGGTGCGGGTCTCCACGCCGAGCTTCACATACACATGCTCCAGGTGCTTGTTCACCGTCCTCGGGCTCAACCCCAAAATGTCGCCGATATCCCGATTGGTCTTGCCACACGCCACCCAGCGCAGCACCTCGACTTCCCGTTCCGTCAGGGCAAACCGCGCCGACAACAAGCGGTGCGCCGGCTCATCCTCCAGCGTCAGCACACTCGGCTGCTGTGCCTCCCGCGCCGACAGCAAAATGCGCGAGGTGCGCAAATGCGCCGCCACCCGTGCCAGTACCTCGTCGGTCTGGATCGGCTTGGTCACGTAGTCGCTGCCACCTACCTCGAACCCCTGCACCACATGCTTGCTGTCGGTCAGCCCGGTCATGAACACCACCGGGATATCCGCGCTGGCCGGTTGGGCCTTGAGCCGGCGACAGGTTTCGAAACCGTCCAGGCCCGGCATCATCGCGTCGAGCAGGATCAGGTCCGGGCGGCGGCGCTGTACGCGGTTCAACGCGCTGAGGCCGTCGAGGGCCACCAGCACCATGTAGCCGGCATCGTCGAGAGCGTCGGACAGCATCGCCAGGTTGTCCGGCGTGTCATCGACGATCAGCACCACGCCAGGTTCAGTGCTGCGGGTGAGTGCATTCATCTACGGCCTCCTTGAGGGTTCGGTTGAGTTCATCCAGGCGAAAGCCCTTGAGCAAACCGCGCACTTTGCTGATGAAAGGCGCGGCGTCGGGGGTTTGTACGAGGATCGTGTCGAGTCGTTCGTGCAGGCCGCGCACATAGCCGATGGCGCTGAGTTCAGCGAGGGCGGCGAGGTCTTCGGGGCAGGGCAATACGCTGGGCGGCGAAGGTGGCACGCGGCTTTGGGTGCGCCGCAACCACTCCAGGCCCAGGTGCGTTTGCAGGCGCCCGAGCAGTTCCGGGGTGCGCACCGGCTTGGCCAGGTAGTCGTTGCAGGCGGCCGCGAGGCTGCGCTCGCGGTCGTCGGTAAAGGCATTGGCCGAGATCACGATGATCGGCGCGGTCGACAGCGCGTTGCGCCGGATCAGGCGGCTGGTCTCATAGCCGTCCAGCGTCGGCATCGACAGGTCCATCAGGATCAGGTCAGGGGCCAGCAGCGCCACCTGCCGGATCGCGTCCTGGCCGTTGCTGGCCTGGATCACTTCAAACCCCAGGGGCGTGAGCATGCCGCTGAGCACTTTGCGATGGTCCACGTGGTCATCCACCACCAGGATGCGCCGGCGTGAACCGAGATAGCCGATGATGTCGTGCTCCACATGCACCACCGCCTGCGGCGCGCGTACCTGGGACAGGAACAGCCGCACCTGGAAGCACGTGCCCTTGTCCCGTTCGCTGGTGACGCGCAACTCGCCGCCCATCAACGCGGTGAGCATGCGCGTGATGGTCAGCCCCAGGCCCACGCCCTTGTCCTGGCGCATCAGGTCGCCGCGCTCGAACGGCTGGAAAATCCGCTCCAGCTGCTCCGGGTCTATGCCGATGCCGGTGTCGATGATTTCAAAATTGGCGGTCTCGCGCCTGTAGGTCACCCGCAGGCACACCTCGCCGCTGTCGGTGAAGTTCACCGCATTGCCGAGCAGGTTGATCAGGATCTGCCGCACGCGCTTCTCATCGCCGCGCACCACCGCCGGGATATTGCCCGCGCAATCCAGACGAAAGCGCAGGCCCTTGTCCTGGGCCTGGGGCGTGAACATCTGTTCCAGGTCGTGAAGCAGTTCCGGGAAGGGAATTTCGGTGAGTTCCAGGCGCAACTTGCCCGCCTCGATCTTGGCCACATCCAACAGCCCGTCGATCAGCGACACCAAGTGCGAGCCGCTGCGCAGGATGGTCGCCAGGGCGTCCTGATGCTGCTCGGGCATGGCGCTGTCGCGCTGCAGGATCTGGGTGAAACCGAGGATGCTGTTCAGCGGCGTGCGCAGTTCGTGGGACAGCCCGGTGACATAGCGGCTTTTGGCGGCATTCGCCGCTTCCGAAGCTTCCTTGGCCTGTTGCAGGGCCTGGTCGGTGAGGCTGTGGGCGTCGATTTCCTGCATCAGCAGCAGGGTTTGGCGGTCGGACTCCTGCTGGGCTACGCCACGGCTTTCACGGGTGAGCACCACCCACCAGGCGAGCACGGCGGCCAACACCGACAGGGTCAGGAAGGCCTTGAAGAACGCCTGATACAGAGTTTCCGAGTGGGGCAGGCCCTGGGCGGCCTGCACGTAGATCAAGGCCAAGGCGCCGGCGAGCATCAACACCAGCGCCAGCAGCAACCCAAGGTAATGGGCCAACCGCGTGTGCAGGCGCGGCATCATCGTATTCGGCAGCAGCCAGCGCAGCACGCCTTCGAACTGGGTCACCAGCCTTGCGTGAGGCTTGCAGCGGTCGCCGCAGCGCGCATCCAGCGAGCAACACAACGAGCAGATCGGCGTGCTGTAGGCCGGGCAGAACGCCATGTCGGCGGTTTCGAACGGGTTGCTGCACAGCCCGCACACCGCGTGGGTGGCCGGCGCCACCGGGTGAATCAACTGCACGTCGCTGGTGCGGGCGATGTAGTACTTGCCCCCGGTCAGCCAGGCCAGCAACGGCGCCATCACCAGTGCTGTGCCCAGCGCGACAAAGGGCGGTGCCGCCTGGGCCAGGGCACCGAACAGGCCGAAGTGGGCGAGGATCGACAGCAACGACGCGATCAGCATCGAACCGACCCCCACCGGGTTGATGTCGTAGAGGTGCGCGCGCTTGAACTCGATGTGTTTGGGCGACAGGCCCAGGGGCTTGTTGATCACCAGGTCCGCCACCAGCGTGCCGATCCAGGCAATCGCGACATTGGCGTAGAGCCCCAGCACCTGGTCGATCACATCGAACACGCCCAGCTCCATCAGCATCAGCGCGATGGCCACGTTGAACACCAGCCACACCACGCGGCCGGGGTGGCTGTGGGTGACGCGGGCGAAGAAGTTGGACCAGGCCAGGGAGCCGGCGTAGGCGTTGGTCAGGTTGATCTTCATCTGCGAGATGAACACGAACAGCACCATGGCGCCGAGGGCCCATTCTGGCGAGCTGAACACATAGCGGAAGGCGACCAGGTACATCTGGGTCGGCTCGGCGGCGCGTTCCATGGGGATTTCGTGTTGCAGGGCGAGAAAGGCCAGGAACGCCCCGGCGAACATCTTCAACGCGCCCGGGATGATCCAGCCGGGGCCGGCGCAGAGCAGGGCGGCCCACCAGCGCTTACGGTTGGCGGCGGTTTTTTCCGGCAGGAAGCGCAGGTAGTCCACCTGTTCGCCGATCTGCGTCACCAGGGACAGCGCCACGGTGCATGCGGCGCAGAACGCCAGCAGGTTGAACCCGCCCCCTTCGCCGCTGCGCCCGACAAAGCTGGTCCAGTCGCTGAAGGCGTCGGGGTTTTTCCACCAAACAAAGCCGTAGGGCAGCACCAGCAACAACAGCCAGAGGGGCTGCGTCCACAGTTGCAGGCGGCTGATCAGGGTCACGCCGTAGGCCACCAAGGGGATCACCAGCAATGAACAGATCACATAGGCAATCGCCAGCGGGATGTGGAAATACAGCTCCAGCGCCAGCGCCATGATCGCCGCTTCGAGGGCGAAGAACAGGAAGGTAAAGCTGGCGTAGATCAGCGAGGTGATGGTGGAACCGATGTAGCCGAAACCGGCGCCACGGGTGAGCAGGTCCATGTCCACGCCGTAGCGCGCGGCGTAATAACTGATGGGCAGGCCAGTGAGGAAAATCACCAGGCTGATGGCCAGGATCGCCCAGAAGGTGTTGGTGAACCCATAACTCAAGGCCAAGACGCCGCCGATGGCCTCCAGCGCCAGGAACGACACCGCGCCCAGGGCCGTGTTGGCAATACGCAGCTCCGACCATTTGCGAAAGGACTTGGGGGTGTAGCGCAGGGCGTAGTCTTCCATGGTCTCGTCGGCGACCCAGGTGTTGTAGTCGCGGCGGATCTTGACGATGCGCTGGGTGCCGGGAGGGGGATGCACGGTGGGGGACTCCGCAAAGAAGGCTAAATCGAATGAGCAAGTTCCATGCCCCGACGAACACTGAGGTCCAAATGTGGGAGCGGGCTTGCTCGCGAATGCGGTGGGTCAGCTTGAACATCAGTGACTGATACGCCGCATTCGCGAGCAAGCCCGCTCCCACATTGGATCTCTAGTGTTCGAGGGAGCGCGATCCTGCGCGAAAATGGTGCGCAGCGGCATACGTCAAATGACGTACCCGCTTACGTCAGGCTGCGTATACCCGCGCTGGCCCCCTGCCGCCATGCTGGACCCCTCATTGCAGAGGAGTCGCCCCATGGCACACCGATTGATCCGCTCCACACCGCTGTTGGCCTTGTCATTGCTGGCGGCCGCTCTGTTCAGCCAGGGCGTGCTGGCCGATAACGAAGGCCTGGCCGTGACACCTACCGAAGTCACCGTCGGTCAGTTGCACTCGGCCACCGGCACCATGGCCATCTCCGAAACCGGCTCGATCCAGGCCGAGCGCCTGGCCATCGAGCAGATCAACGCCTCGGGCGGGATCCTCGGCCGGCAGATCAAGGTGATCCAGGAAGACGGCGCGTCCGACTGGCCGACCTTCGCCGAGAAAGCCAAGAAGCTGCTGGTCAACGACAAGGTCGCCGCCGTGTTCGGCTGCTGGACCTCGGCGTCGCGCAAAGCGGTGCTGCCGATCTTCGAGAAAGAAAACGGCTTGCTCTACTACCCGACCTTCTACGAAGGCCTGGAACAGTCGAAAAACGTGATCTACACCGGGCAGGAAGCCACCCAGCAGATCCTCGCCAGCCTCGACTGGATCGCCAAGACCAAAGGCGCCAAGACCTTCTACCTGGTGGGCTCGGACTACATCTGGCCGCGTACCTCGATGAAGATCGCGCGCAAGCACATCGAAAACGTGCTGCACGGCACCGTGGTCGGCGAAGACTACTACCCGCTGGGCAACACCCAGTTCGGTTCGCTGATCAACAAGGTCAAGCTGAAGAAGCCGGATGTGGTGTTTGCAGCGGTGGTGGGCGGCTCCAACGTGGCCTTCTACAAACAGCTCAATGCGGCCGGCGTGAACGCGTCCAAGCAGACCCTGCTGACGTTGTCGGTCACCGAAGACGAACTGCTCGGCATCGGCGGCGAAAACATGGCCGGTTTCTATGCCTCGATGAAGTACTTCCAGAGCCTGGACAACCCGAACAACAAAGCCTTCGTCGAAGCCTTCAAGGCCAAGTACGGCAAGGATGCGGTGATCGGCGACGTGACCCAGGCCGCCTACCTCGGCCCATGGCTGTGGAAAGCCGCGGTGGAGAAGGCCGGCAGTTTCGACGTGGATAAAGTCGTCGCCGCATCCCCAGGCATCGAACTGAAAACCGCGCCGGAAGGCTACGTGAAGATTCACGAGAACCATCACCTGTGGAGCAAGTCGCGCATTGGCGAAGTGCAGCCCAACGGCCAGTTCAAGGTGATCTACGAGTCGGATCTGATCGAGCCGAACCCGTTCCCCAAAGGCTACCAATAACCCTGCGCAACACACCGATCCACTTGTGGGAACGGGCTTTGTGTGGGAGCTGGCTTGCCTGCGATGCAGACGACTCGGTCTTGCAGTTAAACCGAGGTGATGCCATCGCAGGCAAGCCAGCTCCCACATAAAGCAACAGCAGACCGCATTTCAATTATCACCTGGTTCTCAGGAGACCATCATCATGGAATGGCTATCGGAATTTGGAGCCATCGCGGCAATGCAGGGGTTCAACGGCTTGTCCGTGTTCTGCGTGCTGTTGCTGATGGCATTGGGGCTGGCGATCATCTTTGGTCAGATGGGCGTGATCAACATGGCCCACGGCGAGTTCCTGACCATCGGCGCCTACACCACCTACGTGTGTTCCAGCCTCACCGCGCATTTTGCGCCAAGCTTCCAACCCTATTACTTCTTCTTTGCCATCGCCCTGTCGTTCCTCGTTGCCGGCGCCATCGGCTGGCTGGTGGAGTGGGCGATGATCAGCCGCTTGTACAAGCGCCCGCTGGACACCTTGCTGGCGACCTGGGGCCTGTCCCTGGTGATGCAGCAAACCTTTCGCTCGGTGTTTGGCGCCCGTGAAGTCAGCGCCGAACCGCCCGCGTGGCTGATGGGTTCGGTGAACTTCACCGACGCCATCGAGATCCCGCGCAACGGCCTGTTCATGATGGGCCTGACCCTGCTGCTGACCGGTGCGATCTTCATCATGCTCTACCGCTCGCGCTGGGGCTTGCAGGTGCGAGCCACGGTGCAGAACCGCCTGATGAGCCGGGCGGTGGGGATCAATACGCGCAAGGTCGACCGCATGACTTTCGCCCTGGGCTGCGGCGTGGCCGGGGTGGCGGGCGCGGCGTTCACCACCATTGGCTCCACCGGGCCCACGGCGGGTTCGCAGTACATCGTCGACACCTTCCTGGTGGTGGTGTTCGGCGGTGCGCAGAGCCTGTTCGGCACCATCGCCTCGGCGTTCGTGATTGCCCAGACCCAATCGCTGTCGGAGTTTTTCCTCAGTGGCTCGATGGCCAAGGTACTCACCTTGTCCTCGGTGATCCTGATCCTGATGCTGCGCCCGCAAGGGTTGTTCTCCATCAAAGTGCGCAAGTAGAGGCGAGCAGATGAAGGCTTTAGACAAGCTGCTGGGCGGCCAGCAAAACCTGATCGGCATCGTGCTGCTGGCGCTGTTGATCCTGGTGGTATTCCCCCTGACCCTGGACGCGTTCCGCCTGAACATGGTCGGCAAGTACCTGACCTATGCGTTCGTCGCGGTGGGCCTGGTGCTGTGCTGGGGCTATGGCGGCATTCTCAGCCTGGGGCAGGGCGTGTTCTTTGGCGTCGGCGGCTACTGCATGGCGATGTTCCTCAAGCTGGAGGCATCGGACCCGGAGAGCACCAAGATCCAGTCCACCCCCGGCATCCCGGACTTCATGGACTGGAACCAGATCACCGAACTGCCGCTGTTGTGGCAGCCGTTCCACAGTTTCAGCTTTACCCTGGTGGCGGTGATCGCCGTGCCGGTCTTGCTGGCGTTCGTGATCGGCCTGGCGTTGTTCAAACGGCGGGTGGGGGATGTGTATTTCTCCATCGTCACCCAGGCAATTGCACTGATCCTCACCGTGCTGATCGTCGGCCAGCAAGGCCTGACCGGCGGGGTTAACGGCATCACCGACCTCAAGACCCTACTGGGTTGGGACCTGCGCACCGACAGCGCCAAGTTGATCCTGTACTTCATCAACGCGGGCTTGCTGTTTGGCTGCATCTTCATTGGCCGTTTCATCCTCGCGTCCAAGCTCGGCCGGTTGCTGATGGCGATGCGCGACAAGGAAGAGCGCGTGCGTTTTTCCGGCTATGACGTGGCCAGCTTCAAGATCTTCGTGTTCTGCGTGGCCGCTGCGTTCTCGGCGATTGGCGGGGCCATGTTTGCCTTGCAGGTGGGCTTCATGTCGCCGTCGTTCGTGGGCATCGTGCCGTCGATCGAGATGGTGATCTTTGCCGCCGTGGGCGGGCGCATGTCGCTGCTGGGCGCGGTGTATGGCGCGTTACTGGTGAACTATGGCAAGACCTACTTTTCCGAGTCGTTCCCCGAACTGTGGCTGTACCTGATGGGCGGGCTGTTCATTGCCGTGGTCATGTACTTCCCCAACGGCCTGGCCGGGTTGTGGGAAAGCCATGGCCGCCAGGCATTGGCCAAACTGCTGCGGCGCACACCGGTGGCGAAAGCCCCGGTCAAAGCCAAGGCCAACACCAAAATCCTGGAGACCCAGCCATGACTGCCGTCGGTTTTGAGATGAAAAAACCGGTGCTGGCCATCGAAGGCCTCACCGTGTCGTTCGACGGCTTCAAGGCCGTCGATAACCTCAACCTGTATATCGACCGCAATGAAGTGCGCGTGGTGATCGGCCCCAACGGCGCCGGCAAGACCACCGTGCTCGACCTGATTTGCGGCAAGACCCGCGCCACCAGCGGCAGCATCCAGTTCGACGGGCAGGAACTGACCAAAATGCGCGAATACAACATCGTGCGCGCAGGCGTGGGGCGCAAGTTCCAGAACCCGTCAATCTACGAAAACCTCACGGTGTTCGAGAACCTCGAGATGTCCTACCCGGCCGGGCGCAAGGTGTGGGGCGCGCTGTTCTTCAAGCGCAACGCCCAGGTGATCGCCCGGGTGGAGGAGGTGGCGCGGGAGATCTTCCTCGGCGACTTGCTGCAACAGCAGGCCGACCTGTTGTCCCATGGGCAAAAGCAGTGGCTGGAGATCGGCATGCTGCTGATGCAAGACCCCGAGCTGCTGATGCTCGACGAGCCCGTGGCGGGCATGAGTGTCAACGAACGTGCGCAGACCGCCGAGCTGCTCAACCGCATCAGCCAGGGCCGTTCGGTGCTGGTGATCGAGCACGACATGGAGTTCGTCAAAAGCATCGCCCACAAGGTCACGGTGCTGCACCAGGGCAAGGTGCTGGCCGAGGGCAGCATGGAGTCGGTGCAAAGCAACCCTAAAGTCATCGAAGTGTATTTGGGCCACTGAGGAAGCAGGCATGTTCAAGATCGACCAGTTGTCCTGCGGCTACGGGCAGAGCCAGATCCTCCACGACCTGGACCTGAACGTGGCCAAGCGCGAGATTGTCGCGGTAATGGGCCGCAACGGCATGGGCAAGACCACCTTGTTCAAGAGCCTGATGGGCATCCTGCCGCAATGGAAAGGCCAGGTGAGTGTGGACGGGCACGATGTGTCGGCGCTGGAAACCCACGAGCGGGTGGAGCGGGGCATCGCCTATGTGCCCCAGGGCCGCATGATTTTCCCGAGCATGACCGTGCTGGAAAACATCCAGACCGGCCTGCCGGCCTCGGCACGGGGCAAGGTGCCGGAGGATCTGTATGCGTTGTTTCCGGTGCTGCACGACATGCAGTCGCGCAAGGGCGGCAACCTGTCCGGTGGGCAGCAACAGCAGCTGGCAATCGCCCGCGCGCTGGCGACCAACCCCAAGGTGTTGTTGCTCGATGAACCGACGGAGGGCATCCAGCCGTCGATCATCAAGGACATCGCCCGCACCTTGAAGGAGATCCGCAACTTGCGGGACCTGACTATCGTGGTGTCCGAGCAGGTGCTGTCCTTCACCCTGGAAATTGCCGACCGCTTCCTCGTCATCGAGAAGGGCCGCTTCGTGATCGAAGAGACCCGAGACCGCGTGGACGAGGCGACCATCAGCCGCTACCTGTCCGTCTGACCCACCACCCACCTTTATTGCTGGTGGGTTGGACCTGTAGGAGCCGGCTTGCCGGCTCCTACAGGGGGGATAGAAATTAGCCGTCAGGGTCAGGTGAATTGTGCTGCAACGTTCGACCACAGGCTTACCCGACGCCCCCTGGCTTCAAAAAACGCGATCTCGCGCTTGATCCCCCCACTCAATTCCCACCCCGGCAGGTCCAGCACGATCAGCTCGTCGAGCAATTCCATGAACACCGCATCCACCGGCGCCCATAGCTTGCCGATGGCTGCGTTGTCCTTGCCCACGAACGCCTGGTTGATCGGGTGGGACATCGACACCTGGCTGAACACGGCATGACCCGCCTCGATAATCCCGGCCGCGACCGTGTTGCAGGCGATAAACCGTTCCTCGACCACGGCCGCGTCGGCGTGGCTGTAAGGGCAGGCGAGAAAAATCTTGCGCATAAATACCTCTGTTTTTTTTGATGAATAAATAAAAAACTGTGGTTTATCTGTTGAATTGGTGACCGAATCCACTTAATTTTGCCGTCACCTCAACACCGACACGGAGATCGCCATGCGCCCCAACGAGCGCCGCCAGCACATCCTTGAACTGCTTCGCCAGCGCGAGCGCATCTCCGTCGACGAACTGGCCCGTACCCTCAGCGCCTCCCAGGAAACCATCCGCCGCGACCTGGCGGACCTCGCCGATAGCGGCCAGGTCACCAAGTTCCATGGCGGGGCCTCGTTGCCGCCCCGGGGCGAACACGAGAACGCGTTCCAGACCCGCATGAACGAGTTCTCCCAGGAAAAACGCGCAGTGGCGCGCTATGCCGCCGGCCTGTATTCGCCGGGGGACAGCCTGCTGATCGATACCGGCACCACCACCTTGTTTTTCGCCCGCGAACTGGCGCGGCTCAACCGCATCACGGTAATCACCAATTCCCTGCAGATCGCCGACAGCATCGGTGCCAGTGGCAACCGGGTGTTCATGATCGGTGGCGAGTACCGCCCCGAATCCAACCAGAACAGCGGGCCCCTGGCGTTGGAGCAGATCGCCCGTTTCAACGCCGAGCACGCGGTGGTCACCATCGGTGCCCTGAGCGTGGACGGTGCGTTCGACTTCTCCATCGAAGAGGCCGAGATCGCCCGTGCGATGATTGCCCGGGCGCGCTACCTCACGGTGATCGCCGACTCGTCCAAGCTCGGCCGCAGTGCGTTGTTCCAGGTGTTTCCCCTGGAACGCATCGACCGCTTGATCATCGATCGCAAGCCGGTGGGCGAGCTGGGCAGTGCGTTGGCGCGGGCCAATGTGGACGTGCATGAGGCGCAGGTCACTCCGAAAACCGATTGGTAAACCCCCGGCTGCCCAGGGGCAGCCGAGGAATCGCGCGCAGCCGGATGCCGCAAGGCTGGGGTGCAGCCTCTGCCGTACCAGGTGGGCGAAAGGGGGTGTGGCTTACAGGTAATGCTGGATCGGCGGCATCTGTTCCAGTTGCTTGCGACGGGTGACCCACACGCAGGCAAACACCACGGCGCCGACCGCGATCAGGCCCAGCACGTACATCTGCGCCACGCGAAAGTCCGCCGGGATCATGAACACGCACAGCTCCACGAACAGCCACAGGCACGCGCCAGCCACCACCGGCCACTCCCATTTGCCCAGGGTGAAATCGTCGGCGTGGTGCAGCTGTTTGTGGCGGGTGCCGATGTACAGCAGCACGGTGGCGCTGTAGAGCAGGGCCGGCAGCAGGGTGGCCGCACCGAGGATTTGCGTGAGGGCATCGGGGTCGCTGTAGAAGCTCAGCACAATGATCATCGGGATCAGCGCTGCCACAATGGTCGCCCACAGCGGGCCGCCGGTGGGGCGTGGTACGTAGCTCAAGGCTTCGGCGAATGGCAGGCGTCCGTCGCGGGCCATGGCGTGCACCAGACGGCTGTTGCTGGTCATGATCACCAGGCCGCAGGCAAAGATCGCCACGCACACCACCAACAGGATGAGCTTGCTCAGGGTTTCACCCAGGGTGATGCGGATCACGTCTGCGACCGGTGCCGAGCTCTTGCTCAACTCGGCCACCTGATCGCCCAGGCCCATGCCGATCACCATCAGGAACAACGTACCCATCACACCACTGGCCAGTACCGCATGGACCATCGCCCGAGGAACCACCTGCTTGGGGTTAAGGGTCTCTTCGGCCAGGTTGGCCGCCGCTTCCCAACCCACCAGGGTGAACGCGCCGAGCAGGCCCGAGAGCATGAACGGGCCGAGCCAGCCGTAGTAATGCTCGGTGGGGGCAATGCCGGTGGACAGCAGGTTGGACGCCTGGCCCTTGCCGAAGAACGTCACGGCGATGCCGATGCCGACGATCAGGCCGATCATCGCGATCACTTCCGCCCCCACGGCCATGTTGTTGATCTTGGTCAGGATCGGCGTCGACCAGATGATCAGCAGCATCTGGATAAACAGCACCACCACGGTGGTGATGGCGCCCGCCGCCGGGGAGTACTCAAGCCCCAGCAAGGGGAACAGCGCCACCTGGGCCAGCCCGTAGTCCACCGCCAGCAGCACTACGGCGATGAATGCGAAGCTCATCCAGCCAAACCACCAGCCCAGCACCGGGTTGACCAGGCGACTGGCCCACTGGTAGCTGAAACCGGACAGCGGGATCTTGCTCGCCAGCAGCCCGAACACCAGCGCCACCAGCAGGGTACCAAGGGTTGCGATGGGCCAGGTCCACATGCCGATGGGGCCGCTGGAGACCAGCACCGAACCGTAGGTGGAAAACAGCCCGGTGGTGATCGAGATAAACGAAAACGCCACGGCAAAGGATTCGAACTTGCCCAGGGAGCGTTCGAACTGTTCCTTGTAGCCGGTGCCGCTGTCGGCACCTTTATCGGGTAAAACGGTTTGCGGACTCGAAAGAGTGTCAGACATGGGAATGTCTCCTTCAAAAATGCACAGGACAAGGCTCGGCGCACGGGTTGACAGGGCAACCTGAGACGCCTGGGGCCCGACGGGGTGACGCACTTCATATGCCAGCGTGTTTTTTGTTGTGGTTTTGCCTTTTTCGGCGTTGTGAGCCGGTCAACTCCCTGGCGGTGTAGCGGGTGACAACCTGCCTGTTGTCACCGGTTGCCTGCGGCTAGCGCCAGGTGCGACAGCGGCTGACCGCGTCGCTGAAGGTGTCCCTCCACGCGCGGGCGGTGGCCGCGCTGACCCTGGGGTGAAACTCGGTGCAGGTGTTGCGCGGTGCCACCAGGGTTTTGCCCAGTCCACGGGCGGCCAGTGCTGCACAACCAAAGGCGGTGAGTTCGTCGAAACGCTGGGTCACGATGCACCGTTGCAAGGCGTCGGCGAGGAACTGCGCGAAATAGGGGCTGCGCGCCAGGCCGCCATCGATGGACAGGCGGTCGGTGACGCTGAGGAACTGGTCCATGGCGCTGATCACCTCGACACTGCGCAAGGCCACGCCTTCCAGCACGGCCTGGCACATGTCCTGGCGCGTGGTGCCGCCGTGCATACCCACCCACAAGGCGGCCGCGCTGCGGTCCCAGTGCGGGCAGGCCAGGCCCGACAATGCCGGCACGAACGCCAGCTGGCGGGCAATCGCCGGGGGCTGGTCGAAGCCGGCCAGTTCGGAAAAGTCACTGAACAGGCCCAACCGGCCGGCCCATTCCACGGCGGCGCTGGCGTCGTACACGCCGCCGTCCATGGCGTACACCGGCTTGCCGTCGATCTGCCAGGCAATGGTGGCGAGCAGGCCTTTGTCCGGGGCGCGGATGATCTCGTCGCCGGTCAGGGTCAGGGCAAACGCCCCTGTGCCAAAGGTGATCTTGGCATCGCCGGCCTTACGGCAACCGTGGCCGTACAACGAGGCTTGCTGGTCGACCACGGCGGCGGTGACCGGCGTGGCGCCGATCTCACCGAAATGGCCGACGGTGTCGAGAATCGGCGGCAGGGTCTCGATGGGCACCCCGAACAGTTCACAGAGTTCGGCGTCCCATTGCCCGGTGGCCAGGTTCATCAGCGAAGTGCGCGACGCGGTGGTGACATCGGTGGCGAACACCCCGGTGAGGCGGTCGAGAAACCACGCATCGCTGGTGCCCAGGCGCAGGCGTCCGGCCTTGAGCGCCTGCTGGGCCGCGGGCAGGTGGTTGATGATCCAGCTCAGCTTGCTCGCCGAAAAGTACGGGTCCAGCGGCAGCCCGGCACGGGCCAGGGTCAGGCCTTCGCCACCTTCGGCGCGCAGCCGTTCGATGGCCGGGCCGGTGCGGTTATCTTGCCAGACGATCACCGGCGACAGCGGCTTGCCGGTGATCGCGTCCCATGCCAGGCAGCTTTCACCCTGGTTGGCCAGGCCGATGGCATCCACGCGCCCGGTGGACTCCAGGCAGCGTTGCAGGTTGGCCAGCAGCTCCAGCGGGTCATGCTCGACCCAGCCCGACTGCGGGTGGTGTTGCTGGTGGCGCAAGGCGAGCTGGATATCGGCCGAGCCGTCATCGCTGACCACCAGCACGCGGGTGCTGGTGGTGCCTTGGTCCAGGGCAGCAATTCTCATGGCGTTTCTCCTTTGTTCGGCGCGGGGTGTTCATGGCCGACAAAGTCGACATCCAGTTGCGTGATACGGGCGTTGAGTTTGAGTGCGGCGATGGGGATAAGGATGCGTCGTTCCGGCAGGCAGGCCAGGGCCTTGCTCCAGATCGGCACACCGTCGGCATACACCGTTAGTTCGCCTTCGCAGGCGGTGCTGACGCGCAATTGCAGGTGTTCAAGGCCGGCCACGCCGGTCGGGGCAAAGCGTTGCGGCACGCAGAGTTTCAGCGGCGGGCGGCAGCGGATGGCCAGGGTGCGGTGGGCCGCGGGGATTTCACCGCGCAGGTCCTTGGCCAGCAGGCGTGCCACGCGGGCCCCTTCGCGCCACGACCAGCCGGCGGTTTCCACCGGGCGCAGCAGGTTGCCGGCAGCGAAGTAGGCCGGGTCGGAGCAGCGGCCGTATTGGTCGATCACCGGGCCACGGCTGCCCGGGTCCAGCATCAAGTGGCTCTGGCGCACCAGGCTGGCTTCCGGCAGGAACTGCCCGGTGAGCAACACGCCGTCGCAGGCCAGGCGCTGCACTTGCCCGTTGGCCAGGCGCACGCTAGCGGCCTCCACACGACCGGTGCCGTGGATCTCCAATAGCTGCGCGCCGTAATGCACCGGCACGCCGCACAGCCATGGGAACAGCGAAAACGGCCAACGCGCGGTGGCACGGAAGTTCGACTCGATCATCGCCACCGGCTTGATCCCGGCACGGCGGCAACTGAACACCGAGGACAAACTCACCAGTTCGGTGCCGACAATCAGCGGCCGTTCGAACGGCTTGAGGTGTTGCAGGTACAGGTAGGCTTGCAGGGCACCGGTGTTGATCACCCCCAGAGGCCGGTCACCGCCGATCAGGCGCGCCGAGCGCGGGTTCTCGCGCACGCCGGTGGCCAGCAGCACACGCTTGGCTTGCAGGGTAAAGGCGCCGTCGTCGTTCACCAGCTGCAGGCAACCGCCGTGGCCCAGTTGGGTCACGGTGTGGCCCAGGCGCAGGTGCACACCCGCGGCCAGGGCTTCGGCGACGTTGCGGCGCGCATAGTCGGGCCCGGTATAGAGGCCGCCGTATTCGCGAACACCGAACGGCGGGTGGCCGCAATGGCGCGGCACGCCACCGGCCACGCTGTCGCGTTCGATCACCACCACGTTGTCCACGCCCTGGCGGCGCAGTTCAACGGCGGCCGACAACCCGGCCGGGCCGCTGCCGATGATCGCCACGTCTACGTACTCAGTCTTCATGGGCGGCTCCCGTGGCCAGTGGCAGTGCGAGGTGCCCGGCGCTCAGTTCGGCCACGCGGGCGCCGCAGTAAAAACCTTGGCAGCGGCCCATGCATGCACGGGTGCGACGCTTGAGGCCACCGAGGTCGCCGGGGGGCAGGGGGCTGGCGAAGGTGGCCTGGATTTCCCGCGAGGTGACCCACTCGCAATGGCAGACGATTTCGCCAAAGCCCGGCTGTTGATAGTCCCGTGGCAAGTGCTCGGCGAGGTTGGGCAAGTACGGCCAGCTCAGGTGCGTGACGGGCGCGTGCTGGACGCGCTGCCTGTACAGCTCGAACACATGCCGGGCAATGCCCAGCGCGGCCGTCAGTCCGGTGGAGCGGATACCGCCGACGGTGATCCACTGCTGCCCGGCCACTTCATGGATGCGGTATTCCTTCTTCTCGCTGGCGGGGCGCAGGGCGGCGTAGGTGGCGGTCACCGGCATGCCCTCCAGCGCCGGAATACGGGCCACAGCGGCGTCGATCAATTGGTTGAGGATGGCGGGGGTCAGGCCGGCGTGAACGCGGTCGTCCTGTTCTTCGGCGGTGGGCCCTACCAGCAAGTTGCCAAAGACGGTGCGGGTGATGACGATGCCTTTGGTGCGCTCGTTGGGCACCGGCAGGATGATGTTGCCGAGCAGGGCGGACGCGGCCTTGTCGAACACCACGAACTGGCCTTTGCGCGGGTGGATGCTGAAGGTGCTGTCGCCCAGCAGGCGTTGTTCCAAGTGGTCGCCGAACAGCCCGGCGCAGTTGATCACGGTGTTGGCGGTAAAACTGCCGCGCGAGGTGCAGAGCTGCCACGCCTGGCCGTCAAAGTGCCCGGCCTCGACCTCGGTGGCGGTGTGCACGCGGGCGCCGTGGGCCATGGCCTGTTGCAGGTAACCCAGGGGCGCGGACCACGGGTCGATCAGGTATTCCCCCGGCACCGCCACGGCCCCCAGGGCACCGTGGGCCAGGTGGGGTTCGGCGTGCTGAAGCTGCTTTGGGCCGATCAGGTGAGCATCGGCCACGCCATTTTCATGGGCCTGTTGCAGGATGCCATCGAGCTTGGCCAGGTCGTCGTCACTCCACGCCACCACCATGGCGCCGGTCTTGAGCAGCGGCAGGTTCATGTGCCCATGGATCTCCAGGTATTCCTGGTAACCCGCTTTCATGCACGCCAGCTCGAGGCTGCCCGTCGGCGCATCGAAACCGGTGTGCAAGATGGCGCTGTTGCCCTTGCTCGCACCCGAGAGAATGTCGGTGCCTTTTTCCAGCAACAGCACCCGTGCCCCTTCGAGGGTGAAGCGCCGCGCCATGGCGCAACCCACGACGCCGGCGCCGATGATAGCGACATCATAAATGTCGGTGGGATGGGCAAATGATGGGCTCATTGTGCGGCGTAGTCCTTGTGTCGATAACGTGACTTGAATGCCGGTAACGGAGCAGTGACTGTGCCAGTCGAGGTATTGAGTGTGGGGTTGTTGTTTTTAAGGCGTTCTATACGGTCATAAATGGATAAAGCACGCCTTAAACCTATAGAGCATTGGTTTTATTGGTTTTCTGCGAGGGTTATTGAACGTTTTAACACTGCTACTTTGCGACACAGTGGGGCGAAGTAACGTTACAAGTGCACTCAAGTGAGGCGTTCGCTTAGTTGTGCACCCACTATGACTAAGTTGCAGGGCAACTAAGGTGCGTGGTGATATTTTGGAGCAAAAGTGATTCGGTCAAATAACCGTTGATAAATGACCGAAAGGGCGGTTAAAAAAACCAGTACCCACGTTTAAAACCAACACTGGCGCACTCCCTGCGAAGGTCACGGTGTAGCGGCACATCGATAAAAACCAGCCGCCATGCCGTTGAACACACCAGAGAGGATGTTCCATGCGTAACTTCGCAATCATTGAAGCCCCGTCCGTGCTCGGGCATATCCCCACTCACCTGGGCGTGGCCCGCATGCCGGATGCGCTGCTCAAGGCCGGCCTGGCCGAGCGGCTGGGCGCGCGCCATGCCGGCCGCGTGGAGTCGCCACCGTGGCGCGAGGAGCGCGACCCGGAAACCCAGATCATGAACCCCCACGCCATCAACGAATACTCCATCACCCTGGCGAACACCGTCGGGGAGGTGCTGGACAAGGGCGAGTTCCCGGTGGTGATCGGCGGCGACTGCTCGATCCTGCTGGGCACCTTGTTGGCGCTGCGCCGACGTGGGCGCTTCGGGCTGTTTTACCTGGACGGCCATGCAGACTTCTATGAAGCCGAAAAGAACCCGATCTCCGGCGCTGCCTCGGCCAGTGACCTGGGCTACGCCACCGGCCGTGGCCCGGCAGTGGTGGCCGATATCGAAGGTCGCCGCCCGCTGTTGCGTGACGACGATGTGGTGCTGTTCGGCTACCGCGACGGTGCGATCCAGGCCCGCAACCGTTGCCAGCCGATCCCCGAAGACCTGCTGGCGTTCAACCGCAACGAAGTGCGCATACTCGGCACGCAAACTGCTGCTGAAGAAGCGGTGGCCCATCTGACCCGTGTCGACGGCCCGGAAGGTTTCTGGATTCACGTCGACGTCGACGTGCTGGACCAGGGCATCATGTGGGCCTGTGACCACCCGCAGCCGGACGGTTTCTCCTGGGACGACCTGGCCACCACGCTGCGCACCGCCATGCAGTCGCCACAGGCCATTGGCATTCAATTCACCATCTACAACCCCGACATGGACCCGGGCCACCTCAGTGGTCGCGGCCTGGCCGGCACCATCGCCAGGGCGCTCGCACCGTTCGGCAAAGCCTGATCGGTGGTGGCGGTGCTCGGTATTTGCTCAGAGGAGGGCTGCCCGATGACCACCGCCGATTCCGTGAGGTACTGGCGTTCGCCGATCCTGCCGGACGCCGACCTGCTGAGTGCCACCTACCATCGACAGCGTTTCGCGGCGCACTGGCACGACACCTACACCGTGTCGGTGATCGAAGCCGGTGCCCAGCGTTACGACTACCGTGGCAGCCGTCACGTGGCCGATGCGGGCTGCGTGCCGGTGCTCAACCCGGGTGAGGTGCACACCGGCTCGCCGGCTATGGACGGTGGCTGGCAATACCGGGTGTTCTACCTGCCGATCGACTTCGTGCAACAGGTGATGAATGACCTGTGCGACCGCCCGTGCGACCTGCCGTGGTTTCGCGACGACATCCTGCGTGACCCCGACCTGACCCGCAAAATGCTGCGGGCCCACCGCGCCCTGCAGCAGCCGGACGACGCCCTTGGCGCCGAGCACGCGTTGCTCGATGCGGTGTCCACCCTGTTGATCCGCCATGCCGGGCAGCGTCCTCCGGTGGCACAGGTGCTGCGCGATGCGGCGCGTGTCGAGACCCTCAAGGCGCGCTTGATGAGCGACCTGGCCGAGCCCCTGACCTTGAGTGAACTGGCGGGTGAGGTGGGCTTGTCGACCTTTCACGCGGCGCGCCTGTTCAGCCGCGAAACCGGCCTGGCACCCCATGCCTGGCGCAATCAATACCGTTTGAACCTGGCCCTGCACCTACTGCGCGACGGCGTGCCCGCCACGGATGTAGCCAGTGCCAGCGGCTTTGCCGACCTCAGCCATTTCACCCGGCATTTCAAGAAAAGCTTTGGCGTGACGCCGGGTCGCTGGCGCTGAGTTTATTTTCGTAAAGCGCAAGAACGTTCAATCGCCGCCGCTGTGCCACTCCCTATGATTTTTCCATCATCTGGAAGTGGAACCCCTGTCATGCCTCGCCATATCCAAACCACCTTGCTCGACCCCACACCCCGCGCCCCGGTCGGTTTTCGCTCACTGGCCACGGCCACCCATCGCGGCTCCACCACCCTGTTTGCCAGTGCCCGCGAGGTGCGCGACGACTGGTGCCCCGAGCGCGTGCCCTATGCCTACGGCCTGCACGGTACGCCCACCAGCCTGGAGCTGGCCGCGCGCGTTGCGCAACTGGAGGGCGCCGAGCACTGCTTTATCACCCCCGGCGGCCAGGCGGCGATTGCCCTGGTGTACTTCGCGTTCTGCGGCGCGGGCGACCATGTACTGGTGCCACAAAGTGCCTACGGCCCCAACAACGACCTGGCGCGCGACCTGCTGGCCAGGCTGGGCATCGCGGTGCAGACCTACGACCCGATGATCGGCGCCGAGATCGCCACGCTGATCCGTCCCAACACCACCCTGATCTGGTGCGAGAGCCCAGGCTCGGCCACCATGGAAATCCAGGACGTGCCCGCCATCGCTGAAGTGGCGCGGGCGGCCGGCGTGGTGCTGGCGCTGGACAACACCTACGCCAGCGGGGTGTTTTTCGACGCCTATGCCCACGGTGTGGACGTGTCGATCCAAGCCCTCACCAAGTACATCGGCGGCCACAGCGACCTGCTGCTGGGCTCGGTGTCCACCTGCAGCGATGTGCATTACCAGGCCCTCGGCCAGGCGCGTTCGCTGCTGGGCATGGCGGTCTCGCCCGACGATTGCAGCCTGGCCCTGCGCGGCCTGCAGACCCTGTGGGTGCGCCTGGCGCAGTTGCAGGCCAGCACCCTGCAGGTGGCGCACTGGCTCAAGGCTCGCCCCGAAGTGGAAAGGGTATTGCACCCCGCGCTGCCTGATTGCCCGGGGCACGGGGTGTGGCTGCGCGACTTCACCGGCTCGACCAGTGTGTTTTCGGTGGTGTTCCGCCCGACGCTGTCGGGCGAAGCGCTGCTGGACTTCATCGACCGCCTCAACCTGTTCCACCTCGGCTACAGCTGGGGCGGCGTGACCAGCCTGGTGGCGCCGCATTTCAACCTCGACCGCGATGTGCGCCAGTACGGCGATCGGCTGGTGCGTTTCAACATCGGCCTGGAGCACGTCGACGACCTGATCGCCGACCTTGAACACGCATTTTTCCAAGCAGATAACCACGGAGATGGGCAATGAAAACCTTCACGCGTTTGATGATCGCGGGCGCCGTCCTGGGCGCCAGTGGCCTGGCACAGGCTGGCGCCACCCTGGATGCGATTCACAAGAAAGGCTTTATCCAATGCGGGGTGTCCGACGGCATCCCGGGGTTCTCGGTGCCGGACAAGAATGGCAAGCAACAGGGCATCGACGTGGACGTCTGCCACGCGGTGGCCGCTGCGGTGTTCGGCGATGCGGGCAAAGTGCGGTTTACCCCCACCAACGGCAAGGAACGCCTGGCCGCGTTGCAGTCCGGCGAGATCGATATCCTGTCGCGCAGCACCACCTGGACCAGCTCCCGCGACGCCGGCATGGGCCTGGTTTTCACCGGCGTCACCTACTACGACGGTGCCGGTTTCATGGTCAACAAGAAGCTGGGCGTGAGCAGTGCCACTGAACTGGATGGCGCGTCAATCTGCATCCAGGCCGGTACCACCACCGAACTGAACACCTCGGACTTCTTCCGCAGCCGTGGGCTCAAGTTCACGCCAATCACCTTCGATACCTCTGAAGAAACCGCCAAGGCCTTGCAGGCCGGGCGCTGTGACGTGATCACGGCGGACAAGTCGCAACTCAATGCCCAGCGCAGCCAGATGACCACGCCGTCCGACTTTGTGATCCTGCCGGAGACGATTTCCAAGGAGCCCATGGGGCCGTCGGTGCGTCGCGGCGATGATGAATGGTTCAGTATTGTGCGCTGGACCCTGTTTGCGATGCTCAACGCCGAAGAGGCCGGGGTGACCTCGGCCAATGTCGAGGCCCAAGCCAAGACCACCAGCAACCCGGACGTGGCGCGCTTGCTCGGCGCCGATGGCGAGTACGGCAAAGACCTGAAACTGCCCCGGGACTGGGTGGTGCAGGTGGTCAAGCAGGTGGGCAACTATGGCGAGGTGTTCAACCGCGCGTTCGGGCCCGGGACGCCGCTGGCCATCGACCGGGGCTTGAACAACCTGTGGAACAATGGCGGTATCCAGTACGCGCCACCGGTGCGGTAATGGGCTGCCGAGTGCCTATTCTTCCTGGCAGGAGGCAGGCACTCGGTCACCTCCACAGCTCACTCCCACACTGGCGTGGGACCTGCCTGATCTACCGGGCAGTCCCACCCCTACGGAGAACGCCCGATGTTTTTGAATACCCTGCACCGTTTCTGGGCCAGCCTGGCCCTGCTCACCGCCCTGGCGCTGGTCGCTCCGGCCGCCAACGCCGACGCCGGTACGGTCGATGACACCGCCTCGATCAAGAGCAGCATCCTCGGCCAGAACGTCAAATACACCCTTTACCTGCCGCCCGACTACGGCCGTTCCACGCGTGCCTATCCGGTGCTGTACATGATGCACGGCGGCGACGATGGCCGTTACAACGACTGGTTCGTGCAAGACAACCTCGGCGCCTTGCTCGACCGGCTGATCAACGCCGGCGAGATCCCGGCCATGATCGTCATCACCCCCGATGGCCTGCGCAACCCCGAGAACAAGTACGCCACCTATTTCATGAACGATGCCGACGGCAAGTTCCAGTGGGAGACCATGTTTATCCAGGAGTTCATCCCGGCCATGCAGAAGCGTTATCGCATCCTCGATGACAAGCGCTTTCGTGCCATGGGCGGCCTGTCCATGGGCGGGTTCGCCTCGCTGATGTACGCGTTCAAATACCCAGAGCTGTTCAGTGCAGCGGCGGTGATGAGCGCGGCGGTGCGCACCGATGAGCAGATCACCCAGATGGACCCCGCCGGCTACGAACGCCGCTACGGGCATGCGTGGGGCGAGGGCCTGACCGGCGAGCAGCGCCTGAACCTGCAATACCACGAGAAAAACGTGCTGGACCTGGTCAAGCACACGCCGGTGGCCGAATTGCGCAAGACCCGTTATTACCTGGATGTGGGCACCAACGACCCGTTCTTCCTCGGCAATGTGCTGCTGCACCTGGCGTTCAACAAACTGGGAGTCGCCCATCAGTTCCAGGCCCGGCCGGGGGCGCACAATTATGATTTCTGGGTGCCGGGCTCCGAACCCTTGCTGCGCTTTGTCGGCCTGACCTTCCAGGAGCGCAACGTGCAGTAACCCAGGGAATAACCGGGCGGGCTCGGGTGTTCACCCTATACCCTGACAACCACCGAGCCCGCCCGGATGACCGAACCTAATACCTGCCGCCTGCTTCGTCCCCGTGCTGCCGTGATCGGCAAGCAAGGCCTGCATAATGCCGTGGGCATCTCCACCGAAACGGTCGGAGCCACCGGCATCAACTTGCAGATCGTCACCATCCCCCCGGGTGGCCGTGCCAAAACTCACATGCATGAAGGCCATGAAACCGCGATCTATGCCCTGAGTGGCATCTCTCGCGTGTGGTACGGACAGCAACTGGAAAGTCACGAGACCCTCCATCCCGGCGACTTTTTCTACATTCCGGCGGGCATGCCCCATCAGCCCTACAACGACACCGATGAACCGGTGTCGGTGCTGGTGGCGCGCTCAGACCCCAATGAGCAGGAGAGCGTGGTGTTGATGCCCCATCTGGATGCGCTGCACCCCGCCGGTAGCAAGCCATGACCACCGACATCACCTACCGCAGCGCCACCGAGCTGCTCGCCGACATCGCGGCCGGCCGTCAAAGCAGCCGCGCCTTGCTCGACAGCTACCTGGCGCGCCTGGACAGCCTCAACCCGGCGCTCAACAGTGTGGTCACCCTGGACCTGGCACAAGCGCGCCTCAAGGCCGACCTGGCCGACACGGCGGTACGCAATGGCTTGCCGCTGGGGCCTCTGCACGGTTTGCCGATCACTATCAAGGACACCTTCGAAGTGCTCGGCATGCCGTGCACCGCAGGTGCCGCCGCGTTGCGCGAGCATCGGCCGGCGCAGTCGGCGGTGGCGGTCAAGCGCCTGGAAGATGCCGGTGCAATTGTGTTCGGCAAGACCAACGTGCCGACCATGGCCGGGGATATCCAGACTTACAACAGCCTGTTCGGCACCACCCACAACCCCTGGAACCTGGCGCTGACACCGGGCGGCTCTTCAGGGGGCGCGGCCGTTGCGTTGGCGGCGGGCTTCACCTCGCTGGAGCTGGGCAGCGACATTGGCGGCTCGATCCGCATCCCGTCGCACTTTACCGGGGTGTATGGGCACAAACCCACCCACGGCATCGTGTCCCAGCGCGGGCATATTCCCGGGGCGCCGGGCAACCTGGCGGAAGGGGCGTTGAACGTGGTCGGGCCCTTGGCGCGCAGTGCCGCCGACCTGCAGTTGATGCTGGACGTGATCGCCGCCGCACCACCGGCCGGGCAGCCCGGTTGGCAGTTGCAGCTGCCGGCGCCGCGCCCTGTGTCTCTGAAGACCTTTCGTGTGTTGCTGTGGACCGACGATGTTGATTGCCCGCTCGACCAGGGCATGACCGAGGCCTATCGCCAATTGCGCCTGAGCCTGGAAGCGGCGGGTGTGGAGGTGGTACAGGGCGCGCCCCGGGGCGCGTCGCTGGAGCGCTTGTTTGCCGCCTACCTGTTGCAACTGGGTGCCGAGCTGGGCGTGTCGTTGCCGGCGTCCAAGCGGTGTTTCATGGGGCTGATGGCTCCGGTGTTGCGGGCGCTGGGCCGGGTGATGGACACGCCGCAGCATGCCGACAAGTTCTACCAGGGCAGCGCCATGGGCCATGCCGATTGGTTGAAGGCCCATGAGGCGGGCTTGCGCCTGCGTGAAGCTTTTCTCAAGACCTTCGATGACGTCGACGTGATCCTGGCGCCGCCCACCTTCACCACGGCGTTTGCCCATGACCAATCCCGGGTCATCAGCCTGCGCACCCTGCAGGTCGACGGCCAGAAGCGTCATTACGCCGACCTGTACAAGTGGATTGCGCCGGCCACCCTGATGGGCTTGCCGGCCACCAGCGCGCCCATTGGCCTGACACGCCAGGGGTTGCCGGTGGGGGTGCAGATCATCGGTGCGCCGTTTGCCGATCGCACCACGATCAAGTTTGCCGAATACCTGGCGGAGGTGGTGGGTGGGTTCCAGGTGCCGGGGGCTATGGGGTAGGACGGATCATGGCGGCCGGCTGCACGCGTTGCGCGTATTCCTCGGCGGTCATGAAGCCCAGTTGCACCGCCGCTTCCTTGGGCGACAAGCCTTCGTCTGCGGCCTTGCGGGTGATCTGCGCCACCCGGTCATAACCCAGCACCGGGTTGAGCACGGTGGCCATCAACAGCGAGTGCTCCACATTGCGCGCCAGTTGCGGGCGGTTCACCTCCAGGCCGTTGAGCAGCTTGTGGGTGAACAGGCTGACGCAGTCGGTGAGCACCTCAATCGAGTGCAGCAGGTTGTGGATCAGCACCGGCTTGGCCACGTTCAATTCGAAGGTGCTGGACGCGCCCGCCAGGGTGATGGTGGTGTGGTTGCCCATCACCTGCATGGCCGCCTGCACCAGCACTTCGGCGATGGTCGGGTTGCGCTTGCCGGGCATGATCGAGGAGGTGAGGCCGTCGTCCGGCACGATCAATTCGCCCAGGCCGCAGCGCGGGCCTGAGCCCAGCAGGCGGATGTCGTTGGCGATCTTGGTCAGCGACACCGCCAGTACATTCAACGCGCCGGAGACCTCCACCAGTGCATCGTGAGTGCCCATGCCTTCGAATTTGCACGGGTTGGTCTGGAAGGTTTCACCGGTGAGTTGACTGATCTCCTCGCAGAACGCCACATCAAAACCCACGGGAGTATTAAGCCCCGTGCCCACCGCCGTGCCGCCCTGGGGCAGCAGGCGCAGGCGCGGCATGCAGGCCTCGATGCGCGCGATGCCGTGGTGGATCTGCTGGGCAAAACTGCCGAACGCCTGGCCCTGGCTCATTGGCACCGCGTCCATCAGGTGGGTGCGGCCGATTTTCAGCACGTCCTGCCAGGCGTCGGCCTTGGCGTTCAGCTCGTTGCGCAAGTGGCCGAGCGCAGGCAGCAGCCGCCCGCGCAATTCGAGCACGGTGGTCAGGTGCATCACCGTGGGAAAGCTGTCGTTGGACGACTGCGAACGGTTGACGTGGTCATTGGGGTGCACCGGCGACTTGCTCCCCAGCTCGCCGCCGAGCCGCAGGTTGGCGCTGTTGGCGATCACCTCGTTGGCGTTCATGTTGGTCTGGGTGCCGGAGCCGGTCTGCCAGATCGACAGCGGAAAGTGCGCGTCAAAGTGACCGTTGGCCAGGTCCTGGGCGGCCAGCTCAATGGCCTCGGCCAGGGCGGGCGCGAGTGCGCCAAGCCGTGCATTGGCGCGGGCGCAGGCGCGTTTTTGCTGGCCAAAGGCGCGGATCAGGCTGGGCGGGAACGGCTGCTTGGCGCCGAACACCTCCAGTGCGCGCTGGGTCTGTGCACCCCAGTAGCGCTCGGCCGGGATGGACACCGGGCCAAACGCATCGTGTTCGATTCGCAGAGTGGGCATCGTGCTGCTCCGTCAAAGTGCCGCGCCGGCCGCACGGCCGAGCACGCGTTGATATTCATTCTGGGCGGTCTGCTGGGAGAACTCGCCGGACCACTTGGACACCACCACGGTGGCCACGCTGTTGCCGATGGTGTTGCAGGTGGCAATCGCCATCGACATGAAGCGGTACACGCCAAACAGCAGGGCCAGGCCTTCGGCCGGCAGTACGCCGATGGCGGTGACGGTGGCGGCAAACACCACGAAACTGCCACCTGACACCGCCGCCGCGCCTTTGGACGTCACCAGCATGATCGCGATGATGCCCAGTTGTTGCTCCCAGCTCAGGGGCACGCCATAAGCGTTGGCAATGAACAGCACGCACAGCGACATGTAGATCGAGGTGCCGTCGAGGTTGAACGCGTAGCCGGTGGGCAGCACCAGGCCGACGCTCTGCTTGGAACAGCCGAACTTCTCGAGCTTTTGCAGCAGTCGGGGCAGGGCGCTTTCCGACGAGGCGGTGCCGAGCACGATGAAGATTTCATCCTTGATGTAGGTGAGGAAGCGCCACAGGCTGAAGCCACTCAAGCGGCATACCGCACCCAGCACCACGAAGATGAAGAACGCGATGCCCACATAGAACATCAGCACCAGGTTGGCCAGGGACATCAGCACGGCGGTGCCGTTGCTACCCACGGCGTAAGCCACCGAACCGAAGGCGCCCAGGGGCGCGAACTTCATGATCAGGTTGATGAATTCGAAGAAGCATTCGGAGATGCGGTTCAAGCCGTCTTCGATGACTTCACGGCGCTCGGGTTTCAGGGCCAGCAGGGCAAAGCCGAACAGCACCGAGATCACCAGCACTTGCAGGAGTTGGCCACCGGCAAAGGCACCGACGAAGTTGTCGGGGAAGATGCCGTAGATGAAGTCCATGGTCGACGCCGGCGCATGGCCCTTGGCAACGGCGGCACTCGCCGCGGCAGCGGCAGCGCTGCTCGGGTGGGCGTCGTGCATGCCGGAGCCGATCTGCAGCAGGTTGCCCCACAGCAGGCCGATGGCCAGGGCGATGGTCGACACCACTTCGAAGTAGATCAGTGCGCGCAGGCCGACTTTGCCGACGCGCTTGATATCACCGGCCGAGGCGATGCCGTGGACCACGGTGAAAAACACCAGCGGCGCGACGGCGGTCTTGATCAGCTTGAGGAAGATATCGCCGAGGATCTTGAAACTGGCAGCCAGCTCGGGGGCGAGAAAGCCGAAGGCAATGCCGAGGAACATGGCGGCGACGACCTGGAAGGTCAGGTCCTTGTAGAGCGGTTTTTTGGCGGGGGTGGATGACATGTCTGTGATCTCATTGTTGTTATGGTTCTGAAGACGCTGGAGATCCCCTGTGGGAGCGAGCAAGTCGAATCGTCGCACTGCCGCTCCCACATTTGGATTTCCATTGGGTTCCGGATCAGCGAGCGACTGCACCCTGGCGCGCCAGCGCGATATCCACCATCTGCGGCGCCAGCCCCAGGTAGTTGGCCGGGTCGGTCAGGCGTTGCAGGTCGGCCACGTCCAGTTGCGCGGTGGCTTCGCCCTGGGCGAGCAGGGCGTCGAGCAGGCTGGTGCCCTGGTCGTTGGCCATGCGGCAGGCGGCGTAGACCACGTCGTGGGCCACCTGACGGCCGAGGGCCGGGGCGAGGCCCATCATCACGGCTTCGGCAACGATCAGGCCCTGGGTCATGTCGAGGTTCTTGCGCATGCGCTCGGGGCGCACTTCGAGGCCGGCGAGCATGAAGGTCGCCTGGCCCAAGGACGCGGCGCTGAGGGCGAAGGCTTCGGGGATGGCAATCCATTCCGCCTGCCACGGGCCGGTGGAGCGTTCGAAGTCCTGGATCATCGCGTCGAGCATCAGCCCGGCGTGTTGGCGCACGCCCTTGGCGGCGGCGTACATCAGCTCGCAGGAAATCGGGTTGCGCTTCTGCGGCATGGTGCTGCTGGCGCCACGGCCCTTGACGAAGGGCTCGTACACTTCGCCCAGTTCGCTGGTCATCATCATCATGATGTCCAGGGCGATCTTGCCCAAAGAGCCCGTGACCAGGCCGAGGAAGTTCAGGGTTTCGGCCAGGCCGTCGCGGGCCACGTGCCAGGTGGCCTGCGGCACGCCCAGGCCCAATTCGGCCATCAGCGCTTCCTGAACTTCCAA
This sequence comes from Pseudomonas sp. BIGb0164, assembly GCF_024810135.1. Taxonomy (NCBI): domain Bacteria; kingdom Pseudomonadati; phylum Pseudomonadota; class Gammaproteobacteria; order Pseudomonadales; family Pseudomonadaceae; genus Pseudomonas; species Pseudomonas sp. BIGb0164. The sequence continues at coordinate 74,418 of NZ_JANUEA010000014.1, forward strand.
GCCTTTGTCGCCCAGGGAGGCGAGGGTGCCGGCAGCCCCGGCGAACTGGCCGATTTCCACCCGTGGGCGCAATTCCACCAGGCGTTCGGCGTGGCGGTCGAACATGCTCAGCCACACCGCGCATTTGTAGCCGAAGGTGATCGGCAGCGCGTGTTGAAGGTGGGTACGGCCCGCCATGGGCGTGTCGCGATAACGCTCGGCCAGGCCGGCGAGCAGGCCGCGTACTGCCTGGATATCACGCTCGACAATCGCCAGGGCTGCGCGCACCTGCAGGACCACGGCGGTGTCCATGATGTCCTGGGTGGTGGCGCCCCAATGCACATAGCGGCCGGCTTCGCCGCAGATCTTCGACAGTTGTTCCACCAGCGGCAGGATCGGGTAACCGACGATCTCGGTCTCGTGCTGCATCAGCGCCAGGTCCAGGGCTTCGTAGCGTGACAGCGCGGCGATCTGCTCGGCGGCCTCGCTTGGGATCACGCCGCAACGGGCTTCGGCGCGGGCCAGGGCCACTTCCACTTCGATGTAGCGCTCGATCAGCGCTTTGTCAGAGAACACGCCACGCATTTCGGCGGTGCCGAACATGTCGCGGAACAGGGCGGAATCAAAAACGGTACTCGACATGGCGAAGTCCTATTTGTTATTTTTAAACCATACATATTTAATATGTCCGTACATTATGATTACGCCTGTGCTGATACACTGTCAACTCGACAACGAGGGTAAAAATGGAAAGCGTGAGCCAGAGGCGTTATGCGGCGGTGGCCAAGGACTTGATTGACAGGATTGGCAGCGGCCATTACCCGGTGGGGTCGTTGTTGCCGACGGAGTTCGAACTGTGTTCGCTGTATGCGGTGAGCCGGCACACGGTGCGCGCGGCCATCGACCAGTTGCAGGGGCAGGGCATGGTCTCGCGGCGCAAGCGCGTGGGCACGCGGGTCGAGGCGTCGTCACCCAAGGGCGGTTATTCCCAGGCGATGGCGTCGGTGGCCGACCTGGTGCAAGTGGCCGAAACCCACATTCGTGATATCCAGGGCGTGCGTGAATTCGTCGCCGACATCGCCCTGGCTCGCCGCCTGGGGCTGGAGCCGGGTGGGCACTACTTCTGCGTGTCGAGCATCAAGGTGGATGCCGGCGACGGCAATGCGCCGTTGTGCTGGACCGACGTGTACGCCGAACAGACCTTCGCCGAGGTGATCCCCGAGGCGCGCAAACACCCTGATGAATTGATCGCGGCGTTGATCGGCAAGGCGTTTGCGCGGCACATCGATGTGGTCGACCAGCAGGTGCGGCCGGTGCAGCTGAGTACCGAACTGGCCGCCAGCCTGAAAGCCCAGAGCGGTGCACTGGGGCTGAACATCATCCGCCAGTACCGGGATGAAGCCGGTGAGGTGATTGCCGTGTCGGAAACGGTCTACCCGGCAGACCGTTTCACCCTGACTATGCAGATGAAGCGCGACAAGCTCTAGGCCACGTTGAAGAACGCCACCTTGGTGCTCAAGCGGTCCGCCAGCTCGGCCAGTTCCTGATTGGAGTTTTCCACCACTTCGGAGCCGGCCGCCGATTGCACGGTGGAGCTGTGGATGCGCGTGACGTTCTGCGCCACCTCTTCGGCTGCGGCGCTCTGCTGCACCGAGGCACTGGCGATCTGCGCGTTCATTGCGTTGATCGCGCCCACTTCCTGGCTGATCTTGCTCAATGCCACCTGAGAGTCGCGGGTCTGCGCCACGGTGACCTGGGCCAGGTCGCGACTGCGCTGCATGATGTCGGCGGCGTCCTGGGTGCCGCTTTGCAGCTTGCCGATCATGTCGCGGATTTCCTGGGTGGATTCCTGGGTGCGCGTGGCCAGGGAGCGCACTTCATCGGCCACCACCGCAAAGCCACGCCCATGCTCACCGGCCCGCGCCGCTTCGATGGCCGCGTTGAGGGCCAGCAGGTTGGTCTGGGCGGCGATGGCGTTGATCACCTCGATCACGGTTTCAATGTTTTCGCTGTCGCTGGACACCTGGTTGACCCGGGTGGTGGCGTGCTCAAGGATCGTCGCCAACTCTTCGATGGCCACCGTCACTTCGCCCACCAGGCGGTGGCCGCTGTCCACTTCTGCGTCGGCCAGGATAGTGGCCTTCGACGCCGCCGAGGCGTAGCCCGAGACCTCGCTGACCGAGGCCGCCATTTGCGTGATGGCGGCGGCCACATGCTGGGCTTCGCTGGTTTGCAGGGTGATTTGCTGGCGGTTATCGCTGGCCACCGACAACAGGGTGACCGAGGAGTGGCGCAGGGCCTGGGCGGCGGCGCGCACTTCGGTGATGGTGTCGCCCAGGCGCGCCAGGGCGTTTTTCAGGATGCCCATCACGCTGTCGGGGTAGCGGGTTTCGATGGGCTGGTTCAACTCGCCCTGGGCCAGGCGGCGGATCGCTTCGGCCACTTCCTCCGGCTCGGCGCCAAGGGTGGCCTTGATGTTGCGGATGATCAGCAGCGACACCAGCACGCTCAGGATGATTGCCACCGCGCTGGCCAGCACCATCAGCACCGCAAAGTTGCTGGCGGCCGATTGCACCGTGTCCAGGCGTTGTTTGATCTGGGCTTCTTCGAAGTCGATCAGGGCATTCACACGCTTGAGCCACTCGGTGTAATGGGCCGATGCCTGGGCCAGCAGCAGGTCCTGGGCGCCGGCGATGTCATTGCCGCGACGCAGGGCAATCACCCGTTCGCTGGAGGCCAGGGCCTGGGTTTCGATGGCCTTGATATCGGCCAGCAGGCGGGCTTCCTCGGCACTGGGGGCGGCGCTGGCGAACAGGCGGTCGAGCATCACGGCGGAATCCTGATAGTCGCGCTTGAGCTGGTCGATCTCGGCCAGGTGCTGGTTGAGCGCCGGTTCATCCTTGACCAGCACCGCGTCGCGAATGGCGATGGCGCGGTTGTGCACGCTGCCCCGGAAGTTGATCGCGTAGCGCTGGACCACGGCGGCTTTTTCACCGACCTCCTTGAGGGTGCCGTCGATAAACCCCACTCGCTGGATACCGACGGCAGTGATCAGCACCAGCAACGACAGGGTGGACGCAAAGCCCAGTCCGATACGCATTGCCAACGAGACAGGTTTTTTCATGGAAAGCTCGATATTCAGGGGGCTAAGGAATGATGGCTAAAAGCTATCTGTCTCGCGGAATCTAATCAGCCCTCGACGTTGCGTCCAATCACTAATTGCTGATCCTGACATTGAGCGAATTGATGGAATAAAACCGCACGTCCGGGTTTTATACGTCATCCAACGTATTCCCCGTTTTCCCTGGCCCCCTGAGACTGGATCGCACGCACCCGTCATCCGTCCAGGAGCCTGTCCATGACCGAAACGCTGATCAAAGTCGACCTCAACCAGCCTGTCACCGAAAACGAGCAGATCCACAACCGCTGGCACCCGGACATTCCGATGGCCTGCTGGGTCAAGCCGGGCGATGACTTCATCCTCGAAACCTACGACTGGACCGCCGGCGCCATCAAGAACAACGACGACGCCAGCGATGTGCGCGACGTGGACTTGTCCACCGTGCATTACCTGTCGGGCCCTGTAGGCGTGCACGGCGCCGAGCCGGGTGATTTGCTCGTGGTGGACCTGCTCGACATCGGCGCCAAGGCCGATTCCCAATGGGGGTTCAACGGTTTCTTCTCGCGCCAGAACGGCGGCGGCTTTCTCACCGATCACTTCCCCAGCGCACAAAAAGCCATCTGGGATTTCAAGGGCATGTTCACCAGCTCCCGGCACATTCCGGGGGTCAACTTCGCTGGCCTCATCCACCCCGGCTTGATCGGCTGCCTGCCCGACCCGGTCATGCTCGCCGACTGGAACCGTCGCGAACAGGAACTGATCGACACCAACCCCACCCGCGTCCCGCCGCTGGCCAACGCACCCCTGGCCGCCACCGCGCACATGGGCAAGCTCAAGGGCCAGGCCCGCGACGATGCGGCTGCCACTGGCGCGCGTACCGTACCGCCACGTGAGCACGGTGGTAACTGCGACATCAAGGATTTGTCCCGGGGTTCGAAGATCTTCTTCCCGGTCTACGTCAAGGGCGCAGGGCTGTCGGTGGGCGACTTGCACTTCAGCCAGGGCGACGGCGAAATCACCTTTTGCGGTGCTATCGAAATGGCCGGCTGGGTGCACATGAAAGTCGAGCTGATCAAGGGCGGCATGGCCAAGTACGGGATCAAGAACCCGGTGTTCAAGCCGAGCCCGATCACGCCGAACTACAAGAACTACCTGATCTTCGAAGGCATCTCGGTGGACGAACAGGGCCAGCAGCACTACCTGGACGTCAATATCGCCTACCGCCAGGCGTGCCTGAATGCGATCAACTACCTGACCAAGTTCGGCTACTCGCCGGCCCAGGGCTATGCGCTGCTCGGCTCGGCGCCGGTACAAGGGCATATCAGCGGCGTGGTGGACATCCCCAATGCCTGCGCGACCTTGTGGTTGCCCACGGAAATCTTCGAGTTCGACATCAACCCCAACGCCAACGGCCCCACCCAATTCCTCGATGGCAGCATCGACCTGCCCATCGCCCCGGACCTGTAGCCATGCCGACCTACGAATACGCCTGTGCGGCGTGCGGCACCTTCACGATGTTGCGGCCTATCTCCCAGCGCAACGAACCGAGCAGGTGCCCCTATTGCGACGGGCCGGGCGGGCAGTTGCTGATTTGCGCGCCGGCGTTGCAAACGCTGTCGGGCAACCAGCGCAAGGCCATCGAAGGCAACGAGCGCAGCCGCCACGCGCCGCAAACCGTCGGCGAGTACCAGGAAAGCCGCAAGCACCCGGCCGGTTGCAGTTGCTGTGGGACGAGCAAAAAGGTGCTGCCGAGCAAGGCCAACCCCTTGGGGCTCAAGACCAAGACCGGCCCTCGGCCGTGGATGATCAGCCACTAGAACAGGAGCGTTGTTATGCGTCATGGCGACATTTCTAGCAGCCCGGACACCGTGGGTGTCGCGGTGGTGAACTACAAGATGCCGCGCCTGCACAGCAAGGCCGAGGTCATCGATAACGCGAAGAAGATTGCCGAGATCATTGTCGGCATGAAGCAGGGCCTGCCCGGCATGGACCTGGTGGTGTTCCCCGAGTACAGCACCATGGGCATCATGTACGACCACGATGAAATGATGGCCACCGCCGCAAGTATTCCCGGCGAGGAGACCGCGATTTTCTCGGCGGCCTGTCGCCAGGCGAACACCTGGGGCGTGTTTTCCCTGACCGGCGAGCGCCACGAAGAGCACCCGCACAAGGCGCCGTACAACACGCTGGTGCTGATCAACCACCTCGGCGAAATCGTACAGCGCTACCGCAAGTGCATTCCCTGGTGCCCCATCGAAGGCTGGTACCCGGGCGATCGCACCTATGTGTGCGAGGGGCCCAAAGGCATGAAGATCAGCCTGATCATTTGCGACGACGGCAATTACCCGGAGATCTGGCGCGATTGCGCAATGAAGGGCGCCGAACTGATCGTGCGTTGCCAGGGCTATATGTACCCGGCCAAGGAGCAGCAGGTGCAGATGTCCAAGAGCATGGCCTGGGCCAATAACTGCTATGTGGCGGTGGCGAACGCGGCGGGTTTCGATGGGGTGTATTCGTACTTCGGCCACTCGGCGATTATCGGTTTTGACGGACGCACCTTGGGCGAATGCGGCGAGGAGGAGATGGGCATCCAGTACGCGCAATTGTCGGTGTCGCAGATCCGCGATGCGCGGGCCAATGACCAGTCGCAGAACCACCTGTTCAAGTTGCTGCACCGGGGCTACACCGGCATGCACGCCTCGGGCGATGGCGACAAGGGGGTGGCGGACTGCCCGTTCGAGTTCTACCGCACCTGGGTGCTGGATGCGCAGAAGGCCCAGGAGAATGTCGAGAACATCACCCGCAGCACCGTCGGTGTTGCCGAGTGCCCGGTGGGCCAACTGCCCCATGGCGGTAAAGCGCGGACGGCGGAGTAGGGCATGCGCTTTACGTTTGAGCCGGCCCGGGTGATGACGCTGCTGCGCAGCCGTATTGTCGGCCAGGACGCCGCGCTGGCGCAGGTTGAGGGCCTGCTCAAGGTGGTCAAGGCCGATATCGGTGAGCGTGACCGGCCCTTGAGCGTCAACCTGTTCATGGGGCCGACCGGCGTGGGCAAGACCGAAATCGTGCGCCTGCTGGCCCAGGCGTTGCATGGCCGGGCCGATGGTTTTTGCCGCATCGACATGCACACCCTCGCGCAGGAGCATTACGCCGCCGCACTCACCGGCGCACCGCCGGGGTATGTGGGGAGCAAGGAAGGCATCAGCCTGTTCAACAGCGAATTGATCCAGGGCACCTACAGTTGCCCGGGCATCGTGTTGTTCGACGAGTTGGAGAAGGCCAGCCACGAGGTGGTGCGCAGCCTGCTGGGCATCCTGGAAAACGGCCAGCTGACCCTGGCCGGTGGCACGCGCACCCTGGACTTTCGCAATTGCCTGATCTTCATGACCAGCAACATCGGCGCACAACAGGCGCGCCGTCATCGCCAACGCTTCGCTTACGGCTGGCGCCGCGTGCTGCGGGTGTTTGTCCGGGACGAGGCGGCGGTGCTGGAAGACGCGTTGCACGGTCACTTCGAGCCGGAGTTTCTCAACCGTATCGACCGCATCCTGATGTTCGAACCCATCGACGGCCAGTGGCTGGAGGCGCTGCTGGAAGTGGAGCTGGGCAAGCTCAACGGGCGCCTGGCGGCACACCAGCGCTGGCTGGAGGTGGATGAGCCCGCGCGGGCATGGTTGTGCCGCCAGCACGATGCACGTTTTGGCGCCAGGGCCTTGGGCAGGCGACTGCGGGTCGAGCTGCAGCCGGCCATCGCCGAATGCGTGTTGCACGATCCCGGCGTGCAAGGCATGCGGGCGACCCTGCGGGATGAGCAGTTGCACGTTTCACGTCAATAGGCTTGCGCGTTGCACAATTTTGGCTAATATAGCCCGGGTAAAACAAATAACACCCGGGTAATAAATCATGCCTACGCACAACCTTTCGCTCTGCACCGCCTTTGTCCATCATCAGCGCGTGGCGGCGGGCACCTATGCCGACGTTGCTCACAACCTTGCCCAATCCGCCTTGGCGCCTGGCAGCTTTCTGGTGTTTGATGACGCCACCGGCAGCCAGGTGGATTACCCCTGGCCAGCGGGGTATGCCCCTGCGCAACCGGCATCGGCCGAGGCGGATGACGAGCCTCCGGCAGCGCCATCGGTGGGTCGCCCGAAACTGGGGGTGGTGGCGCGGGAAGTCACCCTGCTGCCGCGCCATTGGGAATGGCTGGGCCAGCAACGTGGTGGCGCGTCGGCGGCGTTGCGTCGCTTGGTAGATGACGCTCGCACCGCCAGTGCTTCCCGTGATCAGATACGCCAGGCCAAGGAAGCCAGCTATCGTTTCATGAGTGCCATCGGCGGTGACTTGCCAGGCTTCGAGGAGGCTTCCCGCGCACTGTTTGCCCACGACGCCGCAGACTTTTCCCACAAGATCGCGCAGTGGCCGGCGGACGTGCAGACGTACCTGGCGTGGCTGTCGCGCAATGCTTTTCCCGTCTAACAATAATTCACGGACCTGAATCTTCATGGAAGTCACCCAGAAACGGCCGTTGTGGCAGATCTACCTGATCTTTCTGGCACCGATGGTGCTGTCCAACTTCCTGCAAAGTTTTTCCGGCACGCTCAACGGCATTTACGTCGGGCAAATGCTCGGCACCCAGGCACTGGCGGCGGTGTCGGGGATGTTTCCCATCGTGTTTTTCTTTATCGCCCTGGTGATTGGCCTGGGGGCGGGCGCGTCGGTGCTGATCGGCCAGGCGTGGGGCGCCCAGGAGACCGCGATGGTCAAGGTCATCACCGGCGCCACCCTGACCCTGGGCGCGCTGGTGGGGCTGATCGCGGCGGTGCTCGGCAGCCTGTTTGCGCGCCCGGCCTTGCAGGCCCTGGGGACGCCGATGGATGTGCTGGACGATGCGGTCGGCTATGCGCAGATGATGATGTTGATCATGCCGCTGCTGCTGGTGTTCATCCTCTACACCCAGCTGTTGCGCGGCGTGAGCGACACGATTTCGCCGTTGCTGGCGCTGATGGTGTCCACGCTGGCTGGCCTGCTGCTGACCCCGGCACTGATTCGCGGCTGGATCGGCCTGCCACCCATGGGCATCCAGAGTGCGGTGTACGCGGGGCTGGTGGGGAACGCCTTGGCAATGCTGTTTTTGATCCTGCGCCTGCGCCATAAGAACCACGTGATGGCGCCGGACCGCGAATTGCTCGCCGCCTTGCGCCTGGACCGAGTGATCCTCGGCAAGGTCCTGCGTATCGGCTTGCCCACCGGCTTGCAGATGGTGGTGCTGTCGCTGTCGGAACTGGTCATCCTCGCCCTGGTCAACGGGCACGGTTCTCAAGCCACGGCGGCCTATGGCGCAGTGACGCAGATCGTCAACTACGTGCAGTTCCCGGCGCTGTCGATTGCCATCACCGCCTCGATTCTCGGCGCCCAGGCCATCGGTGCCGGGCGCCTGGAACGCATCGGGCCGATCCTGCGCACAGGGCTGATGATCAACACTTGCCTGACCGGTGGCCTGATCGTGCTCGGTTACCTGCTGTCGCACTGGTTGCTGGGCCTGTTCATCACCGACGACACCGCACGCAGCAATGCCGAGCACCTGTTGCACATCATGTTGTGGAGCATCCTGGTGTTCGGTTTCCAGGCGGTGGTCGGCGGGATCATGCGCGCCAGCGGCGTGGTGCTGATGCCGGTGGCCATCTCGATCTTTTGCGTGCTGTGCGTCGAGTTGCCGATGGCGTACCTGTTCAACGCGCACTTCGGCCTGGAAGGGGTGTGGATGGCGTTTCCGGTGACCTACCTGGCGATGCTGGTGTTGCAGACCGCGTATTACCGGTTGGTGTGGCGGCACAAGCAGATCAAGCGGTTGGTGTGATTATTTGAAATGGGTATCGGCGACCGGCAGGATGCTTGCGACATGCCAGCCGTCCTTGCCTTTCAATAACGTCTGGCTGATCAGGAAAGTGTCCACCTGCGCGGGCTCGCCTGGGTGGCCTCGGGTAAAGGCGACCGGCACCATCAGTTGGGCAACCTCGTCGTTCACCATCACCACACTGAAGTGGCTCATGTTCGGCTGTAGTTGCCAGGTGCCCTTGTAGTATTCCTTGAGTTTGCTGACGACGGCATCCGGCCCCCAGCTGGCTTCACCACGGGCAAACCAGAGCATTTTTGGTGAATCCCACAGCATGGCCTTGATCTGCTTGAGGTCATGGGCATTCTGAGCCTCGACAAATCGAGTAAAGAACGCGCGGGTTTCGTCCTCTTGCGGGGTCGCGAATGCGGAGGTGAGGGTGAAGAGTGAAAACAGGGTGCCGAAGGCCAGTGCACAGCGTTTCATAAGGATTCCTCAGGGATGGTCGCTGAGGTCAAGCTTAGGCCAGCTCACATGCCGACAAAGGCCATTTAACCCTCGTTTCGGGACATTGCGCTTGCCTCGGCGGGGTTTCTAGCCGTGTGCCGAATCACCCGCGGTGGCTCGCCGAATTGGCGAACGAACGCCCGACGCATGCGTTCGCTGTCACCAAACCCGGTTTGGCGGGCGATGTTGTCGAGGGGGTGACGCCCATCCTGGATCAACACCACGGCCGCTTCGATCCGCAGCTTTTCCACAGCCTTGGCCGGTGAAAGCCCGGTTTGTGCATGAAACGCCCGGCTGAACTGGCGCAGGCTCAGGTGTGCGGCATCTGCCAGCTCGCTCAACGGCAGCGCGCGATGCAGGTTATTGCGCATATACGTCATGGCGGCCTGAATACGATCGGTCTTCTGCTCCATGTCCAGCAGCACCGAGCGTTGCGGCTGGCCTGCGACGCGGCGGCTCTGAAGAACGAAGGTTTTCGACACGGCGCGGGCGACTTCCGGCCCCAGGTCGGTTTCAACCATGGCCAATGCCTGATCAATGCCTGCGGTCATGCCCGCACTGGTCCAGATGGATCCGTCGATCACAAACAATCGCTCTTCTTCCAGTTGGACCTCTGGATAACGCGCGCGAAATTCGCCGGCAAAAAACCAGTGGGTGGTCGCCCGCATACCGTCGAGCAACCCCGCCTGCGCCAGAAAGAAAGTACCGGAGCAGGTGGCCGCGAGGCGGCGACTGTGCACGGCGGCGTGTCGCAGATAAGCCAGCAGTGGCGCGGTAAATTCGCGATCACTGCCGCCGCCGATGATCACCGTGTCGAACGCGGTGTCATCGAAGCCTTCGGTGTGCACCACTACACCCAGGGAGCTGCGTACCGGCCCGCCATTTTCGGAGAGCAGCCTGACATCGTAATGAGCCTTGCCCACGGCGCTGTTGGCACTCTCAAAGACAGACAACGCGGCGAAGCTCATGACGCCGAAACCGGGAAAGGTAATGAAACCGATGCGCTGCATGATGAGCTCCGGGAAAAGGGCAGGCGGGCAGTCTAAGTGTGCACGCGTTGCATGGATGTGCTTCCGGTTATTGTTTCAGGCCTCGCAAGAGCAGCTCCAGCCCTTGCAGGCCTTCTTCCAGTCGCAGGTTGGGGTGTTCGTCTGCGGCAATCCACAAGGCGGTGCTCACCAGGCTGCCATTGATCAGGCGCGCCAACGCCTGGCTGGCGGCCGGTACGATAATGTGCGCGCTCATCAGGCTCTCCAGTAAGGCGGCCAGGGACTCCACGCAGTGTTGCGAGTGGCTTGATTCGGTGACGCCCAGAACCGCAGGCGCATCCTGGAAAACAATCCGTTGTATTTCGGTATCTTGTGCCATACGCAGGTAAGTACGGCAACGTTCGCGGAACCCGTCCCATGGGTCGCTTGCCTGATCGGTGATGCATTGCAAGTGCGCATCCATCTCACCGTCGAGTTGGGCCACCACCGCCGCCAGCAAGCCCTTCTTGTCACCAAAGTGATGGTACAACGCACCCCGTGTCAGCCCGGCGCGCGCGGTAAAGTCGTCCATCGATGTATTGGCATAGCCCTGGCTGGCAAAGGCTTGGCGGGCGCTGGCGATCAGCCGGGCGCGGGTGTCCTCGATCATTTCGGCTCGGGCTCGGCTCATGGTTAAGTCTCGCTGAGGGTCAGTAATAGATTGACATACGTTACGTATGTTAATCATGATTTGTCACATACGCACCGTATGTATTTTGCCTTGGGCGCTTCAGATAGCAAGCTGCAAGGCACTGAGAATGAGGTTCAGCAGGATGGCAAACCCCTACGCCGAGTTATTCCAGGTGCCCGGCGCGCGTGCATTTGTGTTGGCCGGCATGCTGGCGCGCATGCCGGTGTCCATGACCGGTATCGGCCTGATCACCATGCTGTCGCAGGTGCATGGCGGCTATGGCCTGGCGGGCTCGGTGGCGGCCGTATTTGCCCTGGCCACGGCGTTTTGTGCGCCGCAGGTGTCGCGGCTGGTGGATCGCTACAGCCAGGGCCGGGTGCTACCGATCGCGGCACTGATCGGCGGCGGAGCGTTGTTGATGTTACTGCTGTGCACCCGATTGCAGGCGCCCAACTGGACCCTGTTCGTGTTCGCCGCCCTGGCCGGTTGCATGCCCAATATGTCCGCCATGGTGCGGGCACGCTGGACCGAGTTGTATCGCGGCCAACCCAAATTGCAGACCGCCTTTGCCCTGGAATCGGTGCTCGATGAGGTGTGCTTCATCATCGGCCCGCCGATCTCGGTGGGCCTGAGTGTGGTGCTGTTCCCTGAAGCCGGGCCGCTGGTGGCGGCGCTGTTATTGGCGGCCGGGGTCACCACCTTTGTGCTGCAACGCGAAACCGAGCCTGCGGTGCACGAACACCATGAGCACCACGGCGGTTGGCTGATTGCTTCGCCCTCGGTGCTGATCCTGATGATCCTGCTGCTGGCCATGGGCGTGATTGTCGGCGTGGTGGATGTGGTCAGCGTGGCGTTTGCCCAACATCAGGGCCAGCCTGCGGCGGCCAGCATCGTGTTGTCGGTGTACGCCATCGGTTCCTGCCTGGCCGGGCTGGCCTTTGGCATGCTCAAGCTCAAGGCACCGTTGCCACGTCAGTTCCTGTTGTGCGGCGTGGCCACGGCGTTGACCACCTTGCCCTTGCTGCTGGTGACCAATATTCCCGGGCTGGCCGTGGCGGTGTTTATCTCCGGGCTGTTCTTTGCCCCGACCCTGATCGTGTCCATGGCGTTGGTGGAGCGGGTGGTGCCGCCGAGCCGCCTCACCGAAGGCATGACCTGGCTGATCACCGGCCTGAGCATCGGCGTGGCCATCGGCGCTGCCAGCTCCGGGTGGATGATCGACCACTTCGGCGCCCCCAGCGGGTTCTGGGTGGCGCTGGGGGCGGGGGCGGTGGTGTTGGGGTCAGCGTTGCTGGGCTATCGGCGGTTGGGATAATCAGCCAATCGCCGGGGAAGCATCCGTGCGGTGGTGTTGTAGAAATTCGCTCAGCGCCTGGCGCGTCAAATCGTTCAGCGTCACTTTCTTGCGGGTGGCCTCCAGGGCTGCCGCCAGATGCAGGTCGTGGCCGACGCGCACGTTGAATGAGCCCTTGCAGGGTTTCTCCGGCGCTTGCCTGAGGGTCTGGCAGGTGGCGAGATAGTCGTCCACCGCTTCGCGAAAGGCCGCGTCCAGCTCGGCGACGGTCTTGCCCTCGTAGCTGACCAGCGCCTTGATGAACAGCACTTTGCCGAACAGGCAGTTGTCTTCGAGGCTGGCTTCGATGGAGCCGATGTAGCCTTGGTGTTTCAGTTGGTTGTTCACTGAATCAGTTCTCCTGATTTCAATTGTTCGATGATCTGGCGCCGAATGTAGTGTTTCACTTCGTTGCCGGGGTGGGGCCTGTGCAGCGTAATCATTGCACTGGGGCGCCGTTGTCGAATTTGACGCGGCTTCCAGCCCCTTCAACCTGTGTGTAGCCCAGCCGGCACAGCAGCGTGACCAGCTCCGGCCAGGTAAATCCCGTCTGCGGATTGAGCAGTTTGGCGAGCAATTTTTCATTTTTGGACACGGCGTTCCCTGCGTGTAACTAAATGTAGTTGCAAAAAGTGGTTTACGTCAATGCTAGCCCCGGCTCATCTGTCGTGCCGAAATTGGTGTAACCCTTGATGACACGCCGCTGCGCGCCTCCCATCCCCGCTAATTTTTCGCTGTCCGGTTCGTTTTATAGGGACGACGTGCCTTTGTGCTTCCTGCCTATTGCTCCGGACTCCAAGAAATGAATGCTGAAGACTCCTTGAAACTTGCTCGCCGGTTTATCGGGTTGCCCCTGGAAAAACGCCAACTGTTCCTGCAGGCCTTGCAGAAAGAGGGCGTGGATTTTTCCCGGTTCCCGATCCCGGCAGGGGTGGAGGCACAGGATCGCCAGGCGCTGTCCTACGCGCAGCAGCGCATGTGGTTTCTGTGGCAATTGGACCCGGCCAGCGGTGCCTACAACCTGCCGGGCGCGGTACGGCTCAAGGGCGCGCTGAACCTGGGCGCCATGGCGCAGGCGTTCGACAGCCTGGTGGCACGCCATGAAACCCTGCGCACGGTGTTCCAGCGCCAGGCCGATGAGCGCCTGTTGCAGGTGGCGATCGAGCCGAACGTGGCGATCGAGCAACTGGATGTGAGCACGCTGGCGCCCGCCGAGCGTGAGCAGGCTGTCGTTGAGGCCGCGACCCGTCAATCGCTGCTGCCCTTCGATCTGGAGCACGGCCCTCTACTGCGCGTGCAGTTGCTCAAGCTCGACGAGCAAGAACATGTGCTGCTGCTGACCCTGCACCACATCGTCTCCGACGGTTGGTCGATGAACGTGCTGATCGACGAGTTCATCCGCTGCTACGACGCCCACGAGTGCAACGAACAGCCACAATTGCCGGCGCTGCCGATCCAGTACAGCGACTACGCCCTGTGGCAGCGGCGCTGGCTGGAAGCGGGGGAGCAGGCGCGTCAACTGGACTACTGGCAGGCGCGCCTGGGGGATGAGCACCCGGTCCTGGAGCTACCCACAGACCGTTCGCGCCCGGCCATGCCGAGCTACCAGGGCACCCGCCATAACTTCGCCATCGACCCGGGCCTGACGGCGCAGCTGCGCAGTTGTGCGCAAAAACACAACGTCACCTTGTTCATGCTGCTGCTCGGCGCGTTCAACGTGCTGCTGCATCGCTATACCGGGCAAGGCGATATCCGTGTCGGCGTGCCGATTGCCAACCGCAACCGCAGTGAAGTCGAAGGGCTGATCGGCTTTTTCGTCAACACCCAGGTGCTGCGCACCGAGTTGACCGGGCAGACCCGCGTCAGCGAATTGCTGCAAGGCATCAAGGAGCATGCACTGGGCGCCCAGGCCCACCAGGAGTTGCCGTTCGAACGTTTGGTGGAAGCGCTGAAGATTGAGCGCAGCCTCAGCCATACGCCGCTGTTCCAGGTGATGTACAACCATCAGCCGGTAGTGGCCGACATCAGCTCGGTGAGCACCGCGTCCGGCCTGGAATTGGCCCCTGTGGAATGGCAAAGCCGAACCACCCAGTTCGACCTGACCCTGGACACCTTTGAGAAGTCCGGCACGCTGCACGCCGCGCTGACCTACGCCAATGACCTGTTCGACGCGCCCACCATCGCACGCATGGCCGAGCACTGGACCCGCCTGTTGCACGCCATGGTCGCCGACGGTGAGCAACGCATCGGCGAATTGCCGATGGTGGCTGCCGACGAACAGCAGGTGCTGATCCACGACTGGAACCAGACCGCCGAGGCCTACCCGACCGAGCAGGGTATCCATCAACTGATCGAGGCCCAGGCGCAACGCACGCCGCACGCCCCGGCGCTGGTATTTGGCGCCACCACTTTGAGCTATGCCCAGCTCGACGCCCGCGCCAATCGACTGGCCCACGCCTTGCGCGAGCGGGGCGTTGGCCCGGATGGGCTGGTGGGTATCTGCATCGAGCGTTCCGTGGAAATGGTCGTGGGCCTGCTGGCGATTCTCAAGGCCGGTGGTGCCTATGTGCCGCTGGACCCGGAGTACCCCCAGGAGCGCCTGGCCTACATGATCGAAGACAGCGGCATCCAGCTGCTGCTCAGCCAGCAAAGCCTGCTGGCGCTGCTGCCGACCGCAGGGATTGACGTGATTGTGCTGGATCAGTCCGCGTCGTGGCTCGACGGTTACAGCAATGCATCACCCGCCGTCGCCCTCCATGCGCTGAACCTTGCCTACGTGATCTACACCTCCGGTTCCACTGGTAAGCCGAAGGGCGCCGGCAACAGCCATCGTGCGCTGGTCAACCGCCTGTGCTGGATGCAACAGGCGTATGGCCTGGATGCCAGTGACGCGGTGCTGCAAAAAACGCCGTTCAGTTTTGACGTGTCGGTGTGGGAGTTCTTCTGGCCGCTGATGACCGGCGCACGCCTGGTGGTCGCCGCTCCCGGTGAGCACCGTGAGCCGGCGCGGCTGATCGAGACCATTGGTCGCCACGGCATCACCACCTTGCACTTTGTGCCGTCGATGCTCCAGGCGTTTATTCATGAGCCGGGTGTGCAAGCCTGCACGAGCCTCAAGCGCATCGTGTGCAGCGGCGAAGCCCTGGCGCTGGATGCGCAACTGCAGGTGTTCGCCAAACTGCCGCAAGCGGGCCTGTACAACCTTTATGGTCCGACCGAAGCCGCCATCGACGTGACCCATTGGACCTGCGTCGACGAAGGTGCCGACAGCGTGCCCATCGGCCGCCCGATCGCCAACCTGGCCACCTACGTGCTCGACGCTCAGCTCAACCCGGTGCCGGCTGGTGTGTCCGGCGAGCTGTACTTGGGCGGCGTCGGCCTTGCCCGTAGCTACCATCGTCGCCCGGGGCTGACCGCCGAGCGTTTTGTGCCCAGCCCCTTTGCCGACGGTGCGCGCCTGTACCGCACCGGCGACCGCGTGCGTCAGCGCGCCGACGGGGTGATCGAATACCTGGGCCGCCTCGATCATCAGGTCAAGCTGCGCGGCTTGCGGATTGAACTCGGCGAAATCGAGACGCGCCTGATGCAGCACCCGCATGTGCGCGAAGCCGTGGTGCTGGTGCAGGGTGGCAAGCAGTTGGTCGCGTACCTGGTACTCGAACACGAAGAACCTGCCGACCTCAAGGCGTGGCTGCTCGACAGCCTGCCGGAATACATGGTGCCGACCCACCTGGTGTACCTGGCCAAGCTGCCGGTTACCGCCAATGGCAAGCTCGATCGCAAGGCCCTGCCGGTGCCGGATGCTGCGCCGCAACAGGCTTATGAGGCGCCGCAAGAACCCTTGCAAATCGCCTTGGCGGCGATTTGGCAGGACGTGCTTGGCCTTGGGCAAGTCGGCCTGGACGACAACTTTTTCGAGCTGGGCGGCGACTCGATCATCTCGATCCAGGTGGTCAGCCGCGCCCGTCAGGCGGGCATTCGCCTCAGCCCGCGTGACCTGTTCCAGTACCAGAGCGTGCGCAGCCTGGCGCGGGTGGCGAGTGTCGAACAGGCCATCGTGATCGACCAGGGCCCGGTCTGCGGTGAGGTGATCCTCACGCCGGTGCAACAGGCGTTTTTCAGTGAGGCGATCCCGGCGCGGCATCACTGGAACCAGTCGTTGCTGCTGACCCCGCGCGAGGCACTCGACCCTGCACGCCTGGAAGCGGCCCTGATCCAATTGATCAACCATCACGACGCCCTACGCTTGCGCTTTGTGGAGCAGTCTGACGGCTGGCAGCAAACCCACGGGGCTCCGGTCACCGCGTCCGGGTTGTGGCAGTCGCATGCGCACAACGATGTAGAGCTGGCCGCCTTGTGCGATGAAGCCCAGCGCAGCCTGGATCTGGCGCAAGGCCCGCTGATGCGTGCCGCCTTGGTCACCCAAGCCGATGGCGGTCAGCGCCTGTTGCTGGTGGTCCATCACCTGGCGGTCGACGGTGTGTCGTGGCGCATCCTCCTGGAGGACCTGCAACAGGCGTATCGCAACGTGGCACTGCCGGCCAAGACCAGCGCGTACCAGCACTGGGCGCAGCGGTTGCAGGCCCATGCGCAGACCCTCGACGCCCAGCTGCCTTACTGGCAGGCGCAGTCCATCGACGCCGATCTGCCATGCGACAACCCTCAAGGCGGCTTGCAGAATCGCCTGGGCACCAAGCTCGAAATCCGCCTCAACGCCGAAGACACCCGCCAACTGCTGCAAGATGCGCCGGCCGCCTATCGCACCCAGGTCAACGACCTGTTGTTGACGGCGCTGGCACGTGTCATCAGCCGTTGGAGTGGCCAAGAGGCAGCGCTTATCCAGCTGGAAGGCCATGGCCGTGAAGACCTGTTCGACGACGTCGACCTGACCCGTACCGTCGGCTGGTTCACCAGCCTGTTCCCGGTGCGTTTGCAGGCCGAGGGCGAGTTGTCGAGCGCGATCAAATCGATCAAGGAGCAACTGCGCGCGGTCCCCGACAAGGGGCTGGGCTATGGCCTGCTGCGCTACCTGGGCAACGCCGATGCCCGTGAGGCCCTGGCGGGCCTGACGGCTCCGCGTATCACCTTCAACTACCTGGGGCAGTTCGACCGTCAGTTCGATGACTCGGCGCTGTTCGTGCCGGCCGCTCAAGGCAGCGGCCAGGCCCAGGACGCCGAGGCGCCGTTGGCCAATTGGCTGACCGTAGAAGGGCAGGTGTACGGCGGTGAATTGGCACTGCAATGGGGCTTCAGCCTCGACATGTTCCACACCACGACCATCCAGCGCCTGGCCGATGATTACCGGGCAGAACTCAAGGCGCTGATTGAACATTGCTGCGCCACCCCGGCAGGGCAGGTGACGCCGTCGGACTTCCCGTTGGCACGCATCACCCAACCGCAATTGGACGCGCTGCCGGTGGCCGGGCCGGCCATTGCCGATCTCTACCCGTTGTCGCCGATGCAGCAGGGCATGCTGTTCCACACCCTGTACCAGCCTGAAGCCCAGGCCTATATCAACCAGCTGCGCCTCGATATCGAGGGCCTCGACCTGCTGACCTTCGGTCGCGCCTGGCAGGCTGTGCTGGACCGCCACGACATCCTGCGCAGCAGTTTCCACTGGCTGGGCCTGGACAGCGCCCATCAGGTGATCCATCGCCAGGCCGACGTGCAGTTGCAGGTGATTGAAGACGCGGGCGCCGATCTCGACGCCCTGGCGCAGGCCGAGCGCGAGCGTGGCTTCGAACTGAGCAACGCGCCGCTGTTCCGCCTGATGCTGGTACGGGGTGCGGGTTCGGCCTGGCACCTGATCTTCACCAGCCACCACATCCTGATGGATGGCTGGAGCAACGCCCAACTGCTCGGTGAAGTGATTGCCCTGTATGCAGGCCAAGCGTTGCCTGCGCCGGTTGGTCAATTCCGCGATTACCTGGGCTGGTTGCAGCAGCAGGGTTCGGGTGAGGCGTTCTGGAAGACCGCCTTGGCACCGCTGCAAGCGCCCACGTTGCTGGCCGATGCCTTACGTGCGCCCGCTAAAGGGGCGGGCGTGGCGGACTATGTCGTGTCGCTCGGTGATGGGCTCACCCAGGCCCTCGGTGAATTCGCCCGTCAACACAAGGTGACGCTCAACACTGTGCTGCAAGGCGCGTGGAGCCTCTTGCTGCAACGCTACACCGGCCAGGATTGCGTGGCCTTCGGTGCCACCGTGGCGGGGCGCTCGGCGCCGCTGCCGGGTATCGAAGAGCAACTGGGCCTGTTCATCAACACCTTGCCGATCATCAGCGCCGCTTCGCCCGCATTGCCGGCCGCTACCTGGTTGGGCGAACTGCAAGCGCTGAACCTCAGCCTGCGTGACCATGAGCATGTGCCGCTCTACAACATCCAGGCCTGGGCCGGCCAGCAGGGCGGCGTGCTGTTCGACACCTTGCTGGTGTTTGAAAACTTCCCGGTCGCCGAAGCGCTGAAACAAGGCGCGCCGGCTGGCCTGACCTTCGGCCAGATGCACAACCATGAGCGCACCAACTACCCGCTGACCCTGGGCGTTGAGTTGGGTACCAGCCTGCGTCTGGAATTCAGCTACGACTGCACGCGCTTCAGCGCGCAGCAGGTCGCGCGCTTGAGTGCCAACCTGCAACACCTGTTGGCGCAACTGGTCGCCGATGCCTCGATTCCGCTCGGACGTCTGCAACTGCTGGACGATCATGCGCAAGGCGCAGTCCTTGCCCTCAGCCAGGCGCCTGGTGCGGCTCAGCGCCCCGAGCGCGTGCACCAGCGTATTGCGGCCCAGGCCCAGGCCACGCCCGACGCGCTGGCCGTGCAGTGCGGCGAGTCGCGTTTGAGCTATGCCCAACTGAACGCACGGGCCAACCGCCTGGCCCATCGTCTGCAAGCGCTCGGTGTTGGGCCCGGGCAGCGCGTGGGCCTGGCGTCGCGACGTGGCCCGCAGTTGATCGTCAGCCTGTTGGCCGTGCTCAAAAGCGGTGCGGCCTATGTGCCGCTGGACCCTAAATACCCCAACGAACGCCTGGCCTACATGCTGGCGGACAGCCGATTGGACCTGCTGCTCAGCGAAAGCGGGCTGCTCGCCGACCTGGTGTTGCCGCAAGGGCTCGAACGCGTGGAATTCACGGCGCTCGGTGACGAGTTGGCCGGCTTCCCGGCCACAGACCCGTCCAGCCACGCAAGCGCCGCCGATCTTGCCTACGTGATCTATACCTCAGGTTCCACCGGCCAGCCCAAAGGCGTGGCCATCGACCACGCCGCCCTCGGTCAATTCTGTGACAGCGCCGAAGCCTACAGCCGCTTGAGTGCCGAAGACCGCGTGCTGCAATTTGCGACCTTCAGCTTCGACGGCTTCGTCGAGCAATGCTACCCGCCACTGTGCGTGGGGGCCGCGCTGATCATGCGCGGCGATGAGCTTTGGGACGCCGGCCAGTTGGCCCGGGTCATCGTCGAGCAGGGCGTGACCCTGGCCGACCTGCCCGCCGCGTACTGGTACCTGTTGGCACAAGAGTGCCTGGCCGAGCCACGTTCCCTGGGCAATCTGCGCCAAGTGCATGTGGGCGGCGAAGCGATGTCGGTAGAAGGCCTGCGCAACTGGCACACGGCGGGCCTGGGCGCGGTTCGCCTGGTCAATACCTACGGCCCGACCGAGGCCACCGTGGTGTCCAGCGTGCACGATTGCCAACTGGCTGATGCCAGCGATGCCTTCGGTGTGCCGATTGGCCGCGCGATCGCCGGGCGTTCGCTGTATGTGCTCGACAGCGGCTTCGAACTGCTGGCCACCGACGGCGTCGGTGAGCTGTGCATTGGCGCCGAAGCGGGCCTGGCCCAGAGTTATTTCGACCGCCCGGCGTTGACCGCCGAACGCTTCCTGCCGGACCCGTTTTCCAGCGTACCCGGTGCGCGGCTCTACCGCAGCGGCGACCTGGCCCGTTACAACGAGGCGGGGGCGTTGGAGTACGTCGGGCGTATCGATCATCAGGTGAAGATCCGCGGTCTGCGCATCGAAATGGGCGAAATCGAAGCCGCCCTGCAAGCCTTGTCCCAAGTGCGTGAAGCAGCGGTCATCGCGCAACCGAGTGCCACTGGCGCACAACTGGTGGCGTACGTGGTGCCCACCTCAGGCTGCGCGGTGGAAGCTCAAGTCCTGGCGGCGGCCTTGCGCCAGTCCCTGCCGGATTACATGGTGCCGGCCCATTGGATGGTGCTCGACGCATTGCCGCTGAACAACAACGGCAAGCTCGACCGTCGTGCGCTGCCAGCGCCGGACATGAACGTCGGCCCGCAGGCGTACGTGGCGCCGCAGAGCCCGCTGCAAGTGCAATTGGCGGCCATCTGGCAAGCGGTGTTGCAGGTCGAGCGGGTCGGGCTTGAAGATCACTTCTTCGAGCGCGGCGGCCATTCGTTGTTGGCCACCCAAGTGGTTTCCCGGGTGCGCCACACGCTCAAGCTGGAAGTGCCGCTGCGTGCGCTGTTCGAACAGCCGACGTTGCAGGCGTTCGCCGCGGCCTGCGCAGGGTTGCAAGCCGACACGGCACCGCCGTTGGTGGTCGTGGAGCGTGATCAGCCGCTGGCACTGTCCTTCGCCCAGGAGCGCCAATGGTTCCTGTGGCAACTGGACCCGGCCAGCGCGGCCTACCATGTGCCCACCGCCTTGCACGTGCGTGGCCCACTGGACACCGCCGCCTTGGCGCATTCGCTTGAGGCCCTGATCCAGCGCCACGAACCCCTGCGTACCACGTTTGTGGAGCAGGGCGAGCAGACGCTGCAGGTGATTCACCCGAGCCTGCCGGTGCTGATCGAGCACCAACAGGTCGAGGCTTCGGCCATCGAACACGCCGTGTCAGAAGAAATCCTGCGCCCATTCGACCTGCGCAGCGGCCCGCTGATGCGCGTCAAGCTGTTGGAGGTCGAATCGGATCACCATGTGCTGGTCATCACCCAGCACCACATCATCTCTGATGGCTGGTCGCTGCAGGTGATGGTCGATGAGTGGATGACGCTCTATCAGGGCCGCGCTCAACTGCCCGCGCTGCCGATCCAATACGCCGACTATGCACAATGGCAACGCGACTGGATGGCGGCCGGAGAGAAGCAACGCCAGCTCGATTACTGGCGCGCGCGCCTGGGCAGCGAACATGCCGTGCTCGAACTGCCGCTGGACCACCCGCGCCCGGCCGTGCAAAGCCAGCGTGGCGCCCGCCGCAAAATCCACCTGGACGCCACGCTGGTGGCCAGCCTCAAGGCCCTGGCCCAGCGCCAGGACGTGACCTTGTTCGTGCTGCTGCTGGCATCGTTCCAGACCGTGCTGCACCGCTACAGTGGCCAGTCCGAGATCCGTGTGGGGGTGCCGATTGCCAACCGCAACCGTCTGGAAATCGAACGCCTGATCGGCTTCTTCGTCAACACCCAGGTGCTGCAAGCCGATGTGCACGGGCAAATGACCTTCGAGCAGTTGCTTGGCCAGATCAAGCAGCGAGCCCTGGAAGCCCAGGCCCATCAGGACCTGCCCTTTGAACAATTGGTAGAGGCCCTGCAACCGGAACGCAGCCTGAGCCACAACCCGTTGTTCCAGGTGATGTTCAACCACCAGGACAACCTGCGCACAGCCCCGCTGGCGTTGCCCGGCCTGCACCTGCAACCGGTGGATTGGGCCGGTCACACCACCCAGTTCGACCTGAACCTGGAAACCGAAGAGTCGGCCGATGGTCTCTGGGCTTCGCTGACGTACGCCACCGACCTGTTCGAGACGGCGACCGCGCAGCGTCTGGCCGAGCATTGGCAAAACCTGTTGCGCGCCGTGGTTCAGGATGCCGCCCAGGCCCTGGACGAATTGCCGATGCTCAGTGCAGGGCAATGGCAACAAGTGGTACACGACTGGAACGACAGCCCTGTGGAGTTCCCGAGCGAACGCTGTGTCCATGAACTGTTCGAAGCGCGAGCGCTTGCCCACCCGGATGCGATCGCGCTGCATTTTGAGGGTGAACACCTCAGCTACGCCGAGCTCAACAGGCGCGCCAACCGCCTGGCCCATCGCTTGATCGCGGCGGGCGTGGGGCCGGATGTGCTGGTGGCCGTGCACGTCGAGCGTTCGTTGGAGATGGTGGTGGGGTTGCTGGCGACCCTCAAGGCCGGTGGCGCCTATGTGCCGCTGGACCCGCAGTTCCCGGCGGAGCGACTGGCCTTCATGCTCGACGACAGCCGCGCCCGCGTGCTGTTGACCCAGCCGCACCTGATCGGTCGGCTGGCCCAGCCCGACGGCTTGCAGGTGCTGCTGGTCAACGATGCCGAAGGTGACGCGCACAACCCGCAGGTTGCGGTCACGCCGCAACACCTGGCCTACGTCATTTACACCTCCGGCTCCACCGGCCAGCCCAAGGGCGTGATGGTGCGGCACGAGGCACTGTGCAGCTTTACCCACGGCATGGCGCAGACCCTGCACATCGGCGCCGAGGCGCGGGTGTTGTCACTGACCACCTTCTCGTTCGACATCTTTGCCCTGGAGCTTTACGTACCGCTGAGCGTTGGCGCCACCGTGCTGTTGAGCGGCCAGGCGATGGCGCTGGACCCGGATGCCATTCTTGATCGGGTCCAGGCTCAATCCGCCAGTGTGCTGCAAGCCACCCCGTCCACTTGGCGCATGCTGCTCGACAGCCCACGGGCGTCGTTGCTGCGCGGTATCCAATGCCTGTGTGGCGGCGAGGCACTGCCGGCCGACCTGGCCCAGCGCCTGCTCGACCTGCAAGGCCCGGTGTGGAACCTCTATGGGCCGACCGAAACCACCATCTGGTCGGCGGCGCACCGTTTGCTGGAGGCCCAGCCTTTTGTCGGGCGGCCGATCGCCAACACGTCGTTGTTTATCCTCAATGCCGGCCTCACGCCCTGCCCGCAGGGCGCGGCGGGGGAGCTGTTGATCGGCGGTGTCGGCCTGGCCCGTGGTTACCACGCACGGCCGGCGCTCACCGCCGAACGTTTTGTGCCCAACCCATTCGGTGCGCCGGGCGAACGCTTGTACCGCACCGGCGATCTGGCCCGTTACCGCGCCGACGGCGTGGTGGAGTACATCGGTCGGGTCGACCATCAGGTTAAGGTGCGCGGTTTCCGCATCGAACTGGGTGAAATCGAAGCCTGCCTGCGTGAACAGCCGGGCGTGCGCGAGGCTGTGGTACTGGCCGATAACGATCATCTGATCGCCTATCTGGTTACCGCCACCCCCGAGGAGCCGCACGCGTACAAGGCCGCCTTGCGCGAGCGCCTGCCGGACTACATGGTGCCGGCGCACTGGGTCTTTCTCGACAGCTTGCCCCTGACCCCCAACGGCAAGCTCGACCGCAAGGCCTTGCCCAAGGCGGATGCAACCGTGTTGCTCAAAGGCTATGTGGCGCCTGTGACCCTGCGTGAGCAGCAGGTCGCAGCGATCTGGGCCGAGGTGCTGGACGTACCGCAAGTGGGGCTCGATGACCACTTCTTCGAACTGGGCGGTCACTCATTGCTGGCCACCCGGGTGATCTCGCGGGTACGCCAGGCGCTTGCGCTGGACGTTGCCCTCAAGGCCCTGTTCGAACACCCGGCGCTCGGCGATTTCGTGGCGGCCCTGGGCGAGGAGGGCGCACAGGTGCCGGCGATATGCCAGGCCGACCGTCTGCAACCGTTGCCCCTGTCCTATGCCCAGGAGCGTCAATGGTTCCTCTGGCAACTGGACCCCGACAGCGCGGCGTACCACATCCCCAGCGCGCTACGCTTGCAAGGCACGCTTGACCTGGCGGCGCTGCAACGCAGTTTCGACACCTTGCTGGCGCGCCATGAAAGCCTGCGCACCCACCTGCGCCAGACCGCTGCGGGTACCGTGCAGGTCATTGAAGAGTCGGGCCTGATTGAAGTCGACCGTGCCGACTGTGAGTTCGCCGACCTCAAGGCGCGGGTGGCCGACGAGGTGGCCCGCCCGTTCGACCTGCTGCGCGGGCCGCTGCTGCGGGCCAAGTTGCTGCGCCTGGCCGAAGACGAGCATGTGCTGGTGCTGGTGCAGCACCACATCGTCTCGGACGGCTGGTCGATGCAACTGATGGTCGAAGAGCTGGTGCAGCTGTATGCCGCCTTCAGCACAGGCGAAACGCCCGACCTGCCGGCGTTGCCGATCCAGTACGCCGACTATGCCGTGTGGCAGCGCAACTGGATGGAAGCCGGTGAGAAAGCCCGTCAACTGGCCTACTGGCGTGAGCAGCTAGGGGGGCAGCAACCGGTACTGGAGTTGCCGTTCGACCATCTGCGCCCAGCGTTGCCGAGCCATCGCGGCGCACGCCATGGCATCGAGTTGGCACCTGAACTGCTGGCCGGTTTGCGCAACCTGGCGCAGGCCGCTGGCGTGACGTTGCCGATGGTCTTGCTGGCGTCCTACCAGGCATTGCTGCACCGCTACAGTGGCCAGGAAGACGTGCGTGTTGGCGTACCGATCGCCAACCGCAACCGCCTTGAGACTGAAGGGCTGATTGGTTTCTTCGTCAATACCCAGGTGCTCAAGGCTGATATCCATGGGCAGATGAGTGTGCAGCAGTTGCTCGACCAGGTGCGCCAGCGTTCCCTGGATGCCCAGGCCCATCAGGACCTGCCGTTCGAGCAACTGGTGGAAGCCCTGCAACCGGAGCGCAGCTTGAGCCTGAGCCCGCTGTTCCAAGTGCTGTTCAACCACCGCATGACGTCTGCCGACAGCCATCTGCAACGCCTCACCGACCTGCATGTGGAAGTCTTGAGCTGGGATGAAGGTGTCGCCCAGTTCGACCTGGCGCTGGATGTGGAGGAAAGCCGCACGGCGTTGCGCGCTTCCTTGAGTTACGCCACCGACCTGTTTGCCCCCGCCACCATCGAGCGCATGGCCGGGCATTGGCAGAACCTGCTGCAGGCGATGGTTACCGATCAGCAGCAGAGCATTAGCCACTTGAACCTGCTGGACCAGGACGAGCAGCAGCACATCCTGCAATTGTGGAACTGCACTGATGCAGGCTTCTCGGCACAGCGTCTGGTGCACGAGTTGGTCGCCGACCGCGCCCGGGAAAACCCGCAGGCGGTGGCAGTGAAGTTCGATGCACAAACACTGAGCTACGCTGAACTCGACCGCCAGGCCAACCGTTTGGCCCATGCCCTGATCGCCCGGGGCGTCGGTCCGGAAGTGCGGGTGGCCATCGCCATGCCGCGCAGCGCCGAAATCATGGTGGCGTTTCTCGCGGTCATGAAGGCGGGCGGTGTGTACGTGCCGCTGGACATCGAGTACCCGCGTGATCGCCTGCTGTACATGATGCAAGACAGTCGCGCCCAGTTGCTGTTGAGCCACACCCGCGCCTTGCAGCAACTGCCGATTCCCGAAGGCCTGGAGACCCTGGCGATTGATCGCACCGAAGATTGGGCGGGTTACAGCGATGCGGCGCCGGAGGTTGCACTGGACGGCGACAACCTCGCCTACGTGATCTACACCTCCGGTTCCACCGGCATGCCTAAAGGCGTGGCGGTGTCCCACGGCCCGTTGGTGGCGCACATCATCGCCACTGGCGAACGTTATGAAACGTCGCCGGCCGACTGTGAACTGCACTTCATGTCGTTCGCCTTCGACGGCTCCCACGAAGGCTGGATGCACCCGTTGATCAACGGTGCCAGCGTGCTGATCCGTGACGACAGCCTGTGGCTGCCCGAGTACACCTACCAGCAGATGCACCGGCACAACGTCACCATGGCGGTGTTCCCGCCGGTGTACCTGCAGCAATTGGCCGAACACGCCGAGCGCGACGGCAACCCTCCGGCGGTGCGCGTGTATTGCTTCGGCGGCGATGCGGTGGCCCAGGCCAGCTACGACCTGGCCTGGCGCGCACTGCGCCCGACCTACCTGTTCAACGGCTACGGCCCGACGGAAACCGTGGTCACGCCATTGCTGTGGAAGGCGCGCAGAGGCGACCCATGCGGCGCGGTGTATGCGCCGATCGGCACCTTGCTCGGCAATCGCAGTGGCTACGTGCTGGACAGCCAACTGAACCTGCAACCGATCGGCGTGGCCGGCGAGTTGTACCTGGGCGGTGAAGGCGTCGCGCGGGGTTACCTGGAGCGTCCGGCGTTGACCGCCGAGCGTTTTGTCCCAGACCCGTTCGGCAAACCCGGCAGCCGCGTGTACCGCAGCGGCGACCTGACCCGTGGCCGTCCCGATGGGGTGGTGGATTATCTGGGGCGTGTCGACCACCAGGTGAAAATCCGTGGTTTCCGCATCGAGCTGGGCGAAATCGAAGCGCGCCTGCGCGAGCAGGACAGCGTCGGCGAAACCGTGGTGGTGGCCCAGGAAGGCCCGACCGGCAAGCAACTGGTGGCGTATGTGGTGCCGGCAGAGGCCAACCTGGCCAACGAAGGCGAGTTCCGCGATGCACTGCGCCGCGCCCTGAAAGCCAGCCTGCCGGACTACATGGTGCCCGCGCACTTCATGTTCCTGGCCCAGATGCCATTGACGCCCAACGGCAAGCTGGACCGCAAAGGCCTTCCCGAGCCGGACGCGAGCCTGATGCAGCAACAGTACGTGGCCCCGGAAACCGAGCTGGAGCAACAGATCGCTGCGATCTGGGCGGATGTGCTGCGCCTGCCGCAAGTGGGCCTGAACGACAACTTCTTCGAAATCGGCGGCCATTCCCTGTTGGCGATCCAGATCACGTCGCGGGTCCAGGCCGAACTGGGCCTGGAGGTGCCGCTGATGGAACTGTTCCAGACCGAATCGCTGCGCGCCTATGTACAGGCCGCAGCCACCTTCCGCGCCGGCAGCGCGGAAGATTTTGATGATCTTCGTGACTTTTTGAGCGAACTAGAGGCGATTTGAACCATGCTTTCCAACCCTAATATCGACCTGGTGTCGCGCTTTCTTCGCTTGCCTCTGGAGCAGCGCCAGCAGTTCTACCAGCGCCTGCAAGGCCGTGGCATGAGTTTCGCTCAATTACCGATTGCCCCTACACGCCACGATACCGAGGCACTGCCGCTGTCCTACGCCCAGGAGCGCCAATGGTTCCTCTGGCAACTGGACCCGGGCAGCGCCACCTACCACATCCCCGGCGCCTTGCGCCTGCACGGGCAGCTGGACTTGGCCGCGTTGCAGCGCAGTTTCGACAGCCTGTTGGCCCGCCACGAGAGCCTGCGTACCCAATTGGTCGAGGACGGTGAACGCCTGCTGCAGGTGGTGCTGCCTGAGGCGCGAGTCGACATTCATCAAGCGCGCATTGAAGCGTCGCAGTTGATGGCGCGGGTGGAAGCGGAAGTCGCGCGGCCGTTCGATTTGCACCAGGCACCGCTGTTGCGTGTGACCTTGCTGCAAGTGGCTGAAGACGAGCACGTGCTGGTGATGGTGCAGCACCACATTGTCTCCGATGGTTGGTCGATGCAGGTGATGGTCGAGGAGCTGGTGCAGCTCTATGCCGCCTTCAGCGCGGGGCGCGAGCTGCAATTGCCC
The DNA here is from genome assembly GCF_024810135.1 of Pseudomonas sp. BIGb0164. NCBI lineage: Bacteria > Pseudomonadati > Pseudomonadota > Gammaproteobacteria > Pseudomonadales > Pseudomonadaceae > Pseudomonas > Pseudomonas sp. BIGb0164. Next base: position 102,313 of record NZ_JANUEA010000014.1, read on the forward strand.
GAGTTGCCGATTCAATACGCCGACTACACCTTGTGGCAACGCGGCTGGATGGAAGCGGGGGAGAGGGCGCGCCAGCTGGATTACTGGCAGGCCTTGCTTGGCGGTGAGCAGCCGGTACTGGAATTGCCGCTGGACCGCCCCCGCCCGGCGCAGCAAAGTCATCGCGGCGCCAGCTTGCAGGTGCACCTGCAACCGGCATTGGTGGCCGGGCTCAAGCGCCTGGCGCAGCAAGAGGGCGTGACCCCGTTCATGCTGTTGCTGGCCTCGTTCCAGACCCTGTTGTACCGCTACAGCGGGCAGTCGGATATCCGCATCGGCGTGCCGACTGCCAACCGTAACCGGGTCGAGACCGAGCGGTTGATTGGCTTCTTCGTCAACACCCAGGTGCTCAAGGCCGACCTCGACGGGCAGATGAGCTTTGCCCAGTTGCTGCAACAGACCAAGCGCCGCTCGCTGGAAGCCCAGGCCCACCAGGACCTGCCCTTTGAACAGTTGGTGGTGGCGTTGCAACCCGAGCGCAGCCTCAGTCACAACCCGCTGTTCCAGGTGATGTTCAACCACCAGACCGACGCCAAGGGCAGTCGCGATGGCCAGCAATTGCCGGGCCTGCGCGTGGTGGAGCTGGACTGGGACAACCAGACCACCCACTTCGACCTGAGCCTGGACACCCATGAATCCGCCGAAGGCTTGTGGGCGGCGTTGACCTACGCCACCGACCTGTTCGACAGCAGTACCATGGAACGACTGGCGCAGCACTGGCAGCACCTGTTGCAGGGCATCGTCAGCGCGCCTCACAGCCGCCTGGCAGACCTCGCCATGTTGAGCGCACCGCAGGCCCACGCACTGTTGCAGGCGTGGAACAGCCCGGCCACGGTCGGCACCCTGCACGCGGTGCATCAGTTGTTCGAGGCCCAGGCGCTGCGCCAACCCGAGCATCCGGCGTTGGTGCTGGACGACCAGGTGATGAGCTACGGCGAGCTGAACAGCCAGGCCAATCGCCTTGCGCATTACTTGATGGCCCAGGGTGTCGGCCTGGAAGCGCGGGTGGGGATTGCCGTCGAGCGCTCCTTTGCCATGGTGGTGAGCTTGCTCGCGGTGCTCAAGGCCGGCGGTGCCTACGTGCCGCTGGACCCGCAGTACCCCCGCGAACGCCTGGCGCACATGCTCGAAGACAGTGGCGTGCAATGGGTGCTGACCCAATCGCACCTGCGCGATCGGCTGCCATTGCCATCGGGGCTTGCGACCCTGGAGATCGATCAGGTTGACGCGCCGTGGGCGCAGTGCAGCGAAGACAACCCGCAACGGGCGTTCGAGCCCCAGAGCCTGGCGTATGTCATCTACACCTCCGGTTCCACCGGCAAGCCCAAAGGCGTTGCCATCAGCCATGCAGCCTTGAGCGAGTTCGCCGGGATTGCGGCGCAGTATTCGGGCCTGGTCCCGCAGGACCGCGTGCTGCAGTTTGCCACCCTAAACTTCGACGGGTTCGTCGAGCAGTTGTACCCGGCCCTGACCCTGGGCGCCAGCGTGGTTTTGCGTGGGCCGCAGTTGTGGGACGGCGCCGAGCTGTACCAACAGATCGTCGCCCAAGGCATTACCCTGGCCGACTTGCCCACCGCTTACTGGAAGCTGTTCCTGCAGGATTGCCTGGCCGCCGGCCCGCGCCCTTATGGTGCCTTGCGACAGATCCATATCGGCGGTGAAGCCATGCCGCTGGATGGCCCGCTGTTGTGGCAACGCGCCGGGCTTGGGCATGTGCGCTTGCTCAACACCTATGGGCCGACCGAGGCCACCGTGGTGTCGAGTGTGCTCGATTGTACGGACGTCAGTGCCGTCGCCGGTGTCGGCGCCAGCCCTATCGGCCGTGCACTGCCCGGGCGTGGCTTGTATGTGCTGGACCGCGATTTGAACCTGCTGCCCGCAGGGGCCGTGGGTGAGCTGTACATCGCCAGCGCCAGTGGCTTGGCCCGTGCCTATTTGCAGCGCCCTGGCCTGACCGCCGAGCGCTTTGTCGCCGACCCGTTCAGCACCACCGGGGAGCGTCTGTATCGCAGTGGCGACCTGGCACGTTACCGCGCTGACGGCGTGGTGGAGTACGTGGGGCGCGTCGATCATCAGGTCAAGATCCGTGGCTTCCGTATCGAGCTGGGTGAAATCGAAGCCTTGCTGCTCGCCCAGGACAGCGTGCGCGAAGCGCTGTTGCTGGCTGCCGACAACCAACTGCTGGCGTACCTGGTGCCGGCGCAGCCGCTCGACGACAGCCAGCATGCTGCGGCCAGTGCACAGTTGATGGCGACGTTGCGCGAGCATTTGCCGGATTACATGGTGCCGGCGCAGTTGATTTTCCTTGCGCGCATGCCGCTGAACCCCAACGGCAAGCTGGACCGCCAGGCGCTGCCCAAACCGGGTGTCAGCGCGGTGCAGCAGGATTGGTTGGCACCGGTCACGCCGCTGCAACAACAAGTTGCGGCGATCTGGGCGGACATTCTCGGGGTGGAGCAGGTCGGCCTGAACCAGCATTTCTTTGAGCTGGGCGGGCATTCGTTGTTGGCGATGCAAGTGGTGTCGCGGATTCGCCAGACGCTGAGCCTGGAGGTGCCGCTCAAGGCGCTGTTCGAATGCCCGCGCCTGGAAGGTTTTGTCGCGCTGTTGCAAGCCCCGCAGACTTTGACGCCCCAGGCGCCGGCCCTGTTGCCCGTAGGGCGCGAGCAATCGCTGCCGCTGTCCTATGCCCAGGAACGCCAATGGTTTCTCTGGCAGTTGGAGCCACACAGCGCCGCCTACCACATCCCCAGCGCCCTGCGTTTGAAAGGCACATTGGACCTGCCGGCGTTGCAACGCAGTTTCGACACCTTGCTGGCGCGCCATGAAAGCCTGCGCACCCGTATCCGCCAGGAACATGCCGGCGCGGTGCAGGTGATTGAGCCGCAGATGTCGCTGCCGATGACGGTGGTCGATGCCGGTGAGCATCCCGTGCAGGCGCAGGTGGAAGCGCTGATTGCCCAGCCGTTCGATCTGCTGCAGGGCCCGCTGTTGCGCGTCACCTTGATGCGCGTGGCTGAAGAGGAGCATGTGCTGGTTCTGGTGCAGCACCACATCGTTTCCGATGGTTGGTCGATGCAATTGATGGTCGAGGAACTGGTGCAGCTGTATGCCGGTTACAGCCAGGGCCAGGACGTGCAACTGCCGGCGCTGCCGATCCAGTACGCCGATTACGCGGTATGGCAACGCCACTGGATGGACGCCGGCGAGAAACAACGCCAGCTGGCCTATTGGCGCGACGTGCTGAGTGGTGAGCAAAGCGTGCTGGAATTGCCGTTCGATCATCAGCGCCCGGCGGTGCAAAGCCATCGCGGTGCGCGCCTGGCCATGGAGCTGGCACCCACCTTGACCCTTGAACTCAAGGCCCTGGCGCAGCAGCAAGGCGTCACCTTGTTCATGCTGCTGCTGGCGTCGTTCCAGACCCTGTTGCACCGCTACAGCGGCCAGGAAGAAATCCGTGTCGGCGTGCCGATTGCCAACCGCAACCGCAGCGAGACCGAGCGCCTGATCGGTTTCTTCGTCAATACCCAGGTGCTCAAGGCCGACCTGCACGGCCAGATGAGCGTCGAGCAGTTGCTGCAACACACCCGTCAACGCGCCCTGGATGCCCAGGCCCACCAGGACCTGCCGTTCGAGCAACTGGTGGAAGCCCTGCAACCGGAGCGCAGCCTGAGCCACAACCCGCTGTTCCAGGTGATGTTCAACCACCAGACCGACGTCGGCCAGGCGCAGGTCCAGCACCAACTGCCGCACTTGCGGGTCGAAGGCCTGGAGTGGGAGAGCAAGACCGCGCACTTCGACCTGGACCTGGATATCCAGGAATCCACCGAAGGCATCTGGGCCACCTTGGGGTATGCCCAGGACTTGTTCGAAGCCGCCACCGTGCAGCGCATGGCCCGTCATTGGCAGAACCTGTTGCAGGGCATGGTCGCCAACCCGCAACAACCGCTCAGCCAGTTGCCGTTGCTGGACGCTGCCGAGCAGCAGCAGATTCTTCAATTGTGGGACTGCACCGATTCCGGCTTCTCGGCCCAGCGCCTGGTACACCAGCGGGTGGCCGACCGCGCCCGGGAAACCCCGGAGGCGGTGGCGGTCAAGTTCGGCGATGAGCAACTGACCTATGGCCAGTTGGACAGCCGCGCCAACCGCCTGGCCCATGCGCTGATCGCCCGGGGTGTCGGCCCGGAAGTGCGGGTGGCCATCGCCATGCCGCGCAGTGCCGAGATCATGGTGGCGTTCCTTGCCGTCATGAAGGCAGGCGGCGTGTACGTACCGCTGGACATCGAGTACCCGCGCGACCGCCTGCTGTACATGATGCAGGACAGCCGCTCGCAATTATTGCTGACGCATTCGGCGGTGCAGCAGCGGCTGCCGATTCCGGAAGGCCTGCAAGCGCTGGCGGTCGATGATGCAGCGGCGTGGTCCGATTACAGCGAGGCAGCGCCGCAGGTTGCGCTGGATGGCGACAACCTCGCCTACGTGATCTACACCTCCGGTTCCACCGGCATGCCTAAAGGCGTGGCGGTGTCCCACGGCCCGTTGGTGGCGCACATCATCGCCACTGGCGAACGTTATGAAACCTCGCCGGCCGACTGTGAACTGCACTTCATGTCGTTCGCCTTCGACGGCTCCCACGAGGGCTGGATGCATCCGTTGATCAACGGCGCCAGCGTGTTGATCCGTGACGACAGCCTGTGGCTGCCCGAGTACACCTACCAGCAGATGCATCGGCACAACGTCACCATGGCGGTGTTCCCGCCCGTGTACCTGCAGCAACTGGCCGAACACGCCGAACGCGACGGCAACCCTCCGGCGGTGCGCGTGTATTGCTTCGGCGGCGATGCGGTGGCCCAGGCCAGCTACGACCTGGCCTGGCGCGCACTGCGCCCGACCTACCTGTTCAACGGCTACGGCCCGACGGAAACCGTGGTCACGCCATTGCTGTGGAAGGCGCGCAGAGGCGACCCATGCGGCGCGGTGTATGCGCCCATCGGCACCTTGCTCGGCAATCGCAGTGGCTACGTGCTGGACAGCCAACTGAACCTGCAACCGATCGGTGTGGCCGGCGAGTTGTACCTGGGCGGTGAGGGCGTAGCGCGCGGCTACCTGGAGCGTCCGGCGTTGACCGCCGAGCGTTTTGTGCCGGACCCGTTCGGCAAGCCCGGCAGCCGCGTGTACCGCAGCGGCGACCTGACCCGTGGCCGTCCCGATGGGGTGGTGGATTACTTGGGGCGTGTTGACCATCAGGTGAAAATCCGTGGTTTCCGTATCGAGCTGGGCGAAATCGAAGCGCGCCTGCGTGAGCAGGAGAGTGTGGGCGAAACCGTGGTGGTGGCCCAGGAAGGCCCGACCGGCAAGCAACTGGTGGCCTATATTGTGCCGCTGGACCCGACCTTGCTGGACGATGCCGTGGCCCAGTCCAACGGCCGAGAGGCCTTGCGCCGTGCCTTGAAAACCCGTTTGCCGGACTACATGGTACCGACGCACTTGATGTTCCTGGCCCAGATGCCGTTGACCCCCAACGGCAAGCTCGACCGCAAGGGCTTGCCGTTGCCTGACGTGAGCCAGATGCAGCAAGTCTACGTGGCGCCCCAGAGCGAGCTGGAACAGAAGATCGCCGCGATCTGGTCCGACGTGCTGCGCCTGCCACAGGTCGGCCTGCATGACAACTTCTTCGAACTGGGCGGCGACTCGATCATTTCGATCCAGGTGGTCAGCCGCGCCCGCCAGGCCGGTGTGCGCTTCACGCCCAAGGATTTGTTCCAGCACCAGACCGTGCAGAGCCTGGCGGCCGTGGCGCGCGAAGGCGAGGGCGCGGTGGTGCTGGACCAGTCGGCACAGACCGGCGCGTTGTTGCTGCTGCCGATCCAGCAGGCATTTTTTGCCGATGACATTCCCCAACGTCACCACTGGAACCAGTCCGTGGTGCTGCAACCGCACCAGCCTTTGCAGGTGGCCGCCCTGGTGGCGGCGTTGCAGGCACTGATGGCGCATCACGACGCCTTGCGCACCGGGTTTGTCGAAGGCCTGGCCGGTTGGCACGCGGCGTATCGGGCGCCGCAACAGGCTGACGCCGCGCAGGTGCTGTGGCAGACCAACCTGGAGACCGTCGAGGAACTGGATGCGTTGGGCGAAGAGGCCCAGCGCAGCCTGGACCTGGGCGCCGGACCTTTGTTGCGTGCGGTGTTGGCGCAATTGGCCGATGGCTCCCAGCGTTTGCTGTTGGTGATCCACCACTTGGTGGTGGACGGCGTGTCCTGGCGCATCCTGCTGGAAGACCTGCAAAGCGCCTATCAGCAACTCGTTCAAGGCGCTGCCGTGGTGCTGCCTGCCAAGACCAGCGCCACGCGCGCCTGGGCCGAACGGCTGCAAACCTACGCCCGCAGCGCGGCGCTGGAACACGAACTGGCCTGGTGGCAGACGCAATTGCAAGGCAGCCCGACCGGCTTGCCTGTCGCCAACCCGCACGCCAGCCTCAGCAACCACCTAGCGCTGAGCGTGAGCACCCACCTGGACGGCGGCTACACCCGTCGCTTGTTGCAAGACGCGCCGAGTGCCTACCGCACCCAGATCAACGACCTGTTGCTGACGGCGCTGGCCCGGGTCATCGTGCGCTGGACCGGTGATGAAGCGCTGCTGATTCGCCTGGAAGGCCACGGCCGTGAAGACCTGTTCGACGACATCGACCTGACCCGCACCGTGGGGTGGTTCACCAGCCTGTATCCGCTGAAACTGGTGCCGAAGGACTCCCTGGCCGATTCCCTCAAGCAGATCAAGGAACAACTGCGTGCAGTGCCCGACAAGGGCATCGGCTTCGGTGCGCTGCGCTACCTGGGCACTGCCGAGGCGCAACAGGCGCTGGCCGCGTTGCCTCGGCCACGCATCACCTTCAACTACCTGGGGCAGTTCGATGCCAGCTTCGACAGCGCCGAGCAGGAGGGGCTGTTCGTGCCTTCCGGCGACGCCAGCGGCGCCGAGCAAAGCCCGGACGCGCCGCTGGGGAACTGGCTGGAGCTCAATGGCCAGGTCTACGGTGGTGAACTCAAACTGAACTGGAGTTTCAGCCGCGAGATGTTCGCTGAAGCGACGGTGCAACGCCTGGCCGATGACTACGCCACGGAACTCAAGGCCTTGATCGACCACTGCTGCGAGTCGGCCCACCAGGGTGTGACACCCTCTGACTTCCCCCTGGCACGACTCTCCCAAGACCAACTGGATGGCTTGGCGCTGAACGTCGCCGAGGTCGAGGACCTTTACCCGTTATCGCCCATGCAGCAGGGCATGTTGTTCCAGTCGTTGTATGGCGAAGGCTCCGGTGATTACATCAACCAGATGCGCATCGATGTGCAAGGCCTGGATGTCGCGCGCTTCAATCAGGCCTGGCAGGCGGCGGTTGATCGCCATGAAATCCTGCGCAGTGGTTTCCTGTGGCAGGCCGAGCTGGAGCAACCTCTGCAGGTGGTCCACAAACAGGTGCGCATGCCGTTTGAGACGCTGGATTGGCAACAGCGCGCGGACCTGGACGAGGCCCTTGAGGCCCTGGCCGCGTCGGCCCGGACCCAGGGCTTTGTACTGGAACAGGCGCCGTTGCTGAGCCTGTCGGTGGTGCGCACCGGCGCGTCCAGTCACCACATTATCTACACCAACCACCACATCCTGATGGACGGCTGGAGTGGCTCCCAACTGTTCGGCGAAGTGCTGCAGCAGTATGCAGGGGAATCCTTGCCGGCACCGGCCGGGCGTTACCGCGACTACATCGCGTGGTTGCAGGCACAGGACAAATCGGTCAGCGAAGCGTTCTGGAAAGATCAGCTCAAGCACTTGCAGCAGCCGACCCGCCTGGCCCATGGCGCACAAGGCGATGGCGCCGAAGCCAACGGCGAGCATCGGTTGAGCCTGGATGCCGCGCAGACCGAACACCTGAAGGTGTTTGCCCAGCGCAACAAAGTGACCCTCAATACCCTGGTGCAAGGCGCGTGGCTCTTGCTGCTGGCGCACCACACCGGCCAGGCGACCGTGGCCTTCGGTGCCACCGTGGCCGGGCGCCCGACGGAACTGCGCGGGATCGAACAGCAGGTGGGCCTGTTTATCAACACCCTTCCGGTGGTGGCAACCCCGGATGCGCAACTGCCGGTCAGCCAGTGGCTGCAACAGGTGCAGGCGCAGAACGTGCGCTTGCGCGAGCAGGAGCATACGCCGCTGTTCGAGATCCAGCGCTGGGCCGCGTTGGGCGGTGAGGCGTTGTTCGACAGTATCCTGGTGTTCGAAAACTACCCGGTGTCCGAGGCGCTGGAGCAGAGCGCGCCGTCGGGGCTGCGTTTCGGTGCGGTGCAAAGCCTGGAGCAGACCCACTATCCGTTGACCGTGCTGTTGGCGATTGGCGACACACTGGGCCTGGAATTCAATTACGACCGCCACAGCTTCAGTGCCGCGCATATTCAACGCCTGGCCGAGCATTTCGTGCAGTTGCTGCACGCGATGGCCAGCGATGAGTCCCAACGGCTGGCGGCGTTGCCGTCCCTGCCAAGCGCTGAGCGCGAGGTGGTGGTGAAGGCCTGGAACGCCACGGCCCAAACGTACCCGCTGGACCAGGGCGTGCACCAATTGATCGAAGCCCAAGTGGTGCGCACGCCGAACGCGCCTGCGTTGGCGTTTGCCGGGCAGGCCTTGAGTTACGCCCAGTTGAATGCGCGTGCCAACCGCCTGGCCCATCGTTTGATCGCGGCGGGTGTTGGCCCGGATGTGCTGGTGGGGCTGGCGGTGGAGCGCTCGATGGAAATGGTGGTCGGCCTGTTGGCGGTGCTCAAGGCCGGTGGTGCCTATGTGCCGCTGGACCCGGAATACCCGCGTGACCGCCTCGCCTACATGCTGCAAGACAGTGGCGTGCAACTGCTGTTGACCCAGGCGCACCTGTTGGCGCAATTGCCGCTGCCCGCTGGCGTGCAAAGCCTGGTGCTGGAGGAGGGCGATGCCTGGTTGCATGCCTACAGCGAGCACAACCCGGACGTGCCGGTCGACCGCGAAAACCTGGCCTACGTGATCTACACCTCGGGCTCCACCGGCCAACCCAAGGGCGCCGGCAACCGCCATGCCGCGCTGACCAACCGGTTGTGCTGGATGCAGCAGGCGTATGGCCTGGAGGCGAGCGACAGCGTCCTGCAGAAAACCCCGTTCAGCTTTGACGTGTCGGTGTGGGAGTTCTTCTGGCCGTTGATGACCGGCGCACGCCTGGTGGTGGCCGCGCCTGGCGATCATCGTGACCCGGCCAAGCTGGTCAGCCTGATCAACGGGCAACGGATCACCACGCTGCATTTTGTGCCGTCGATGTTGCAGGCCTTCCTGCAGGACGCCACGGTTGCTTCGTGCCTGAGCCTGCAACGCATTGTGTGCAGCGGTGAGGCCTTGCCTGCCGACGCCCAGCAGCAAGTCTTCGCCAAGTTGCCCCAGGCCGGGTTGTACAACCTGTACGGGCCGACCGAAGCCGCTATCGATGTGACCCACTGGACCTGTGTGGAAGAAGGCCGTGACGCTGTGCCGATTGGCCGGCCGATCGCCAACCTGGGCTGTTACGTGCTGGACGACAACCTGGCGCCGGCGCCGGTCGGCGTGTTGGGTGAGTTGTACCTGGGCGGGATGGGCTTGGCGCGCGGCTATCACCGTCGTGCCGCGCTGACCGCCGAACGCTTCGTGACCGACCCGTTCGGCAGCGGCGAGCGCCTGTACCGCACCGGGGACCTGGCGCGCTATCGCGACGACGGCGTGATCGAATACGCCGGGCGCATTGACCATCAGGTCAAACTGCGCGGGTTGCGCATCGAGCTGGGTGAAATCGAAGCGCGCCTGCTGGAGCATGCCAGTGTGCGTGAAGCCGCTGTGCTGGCGGTGGAGGGCACGCACCTGGTGGGTTACCTGGTGCTGCAACAGCCTTGTGAGGACTGGAAAGAGCCGCTGGTCGCGCACCTGGCCGCGCAGTTGCCGGACTACATGGTGCCGGCGCAATGGGTGCTGCTGGCGCAGATGCCGTTGAGCCCCAACGGCAAGCTGGACCGCAAGGCGCTGCCCAAGCCGCAAGCCCAGGGCGCCGAGCAGTACGAGGCGCCCCGGAGCGAGATCGAGCGGCAAGTCGCGGCCCTGTGGTGCGAGGTGCTGGGGGTGGAGCGTGTCGGGATGAACGACAACTTCTTCGAACTCGGTGGCCATTCCCTGTTGGTGCTGATGCTCAAGGAGCGCATCCGCAAGGTCAGTGGCGTCGGTTTGTCCGTCAGCCAGTTGATGCTCAACCCGACGGTGCGCGGGCAAGTCAGTTGCCTGCAGGGCGATGGGCGCAGTTCATTGCTGGTCAAGCTTAATAACCGCAGCGAAGGCACGCCGTTGTTCCTGTTCCACCCAAGCTTTGGCTCGGTGCATTGCTACACCGCCATCGCCCTGGCGCTGCGCGAGCAGCGCCCGGTGTATGGCGTGATGTGCCGTGCCTTGGCGGAAGAGGGGGCGGCGGTGCCTCAATGGCAGGTGATGGTCGAGGACTACACCGCGCAGCTGCTGGCGGCCCAGCCACAGGGCGCATTCCGCCTGGCGGGTTGGTCGTTGGGCGGGAACCTGGCGATGGAAGTCGCCCATGGCCTGGAGCAAGCGGGGCGCGAGGTGGAGTTTGTGGGCTGGATCGATGCGGCGCCGCCGCAATGGCTCACGCCTTACTGGGATGCAGTGGTCACCGAAGAGGATCGCGTCGTGTCGGCGAATGAGCGACGCGCTGCCTTGCTGGGCGTGATGTTCCCGGCCTTTGCCGAGCAGATTCAGGGCGCCTGGCAGCAGTGCCAACGCGCGGCTGACGATGAAGGCGGCCAATGGCGGGCGTTCGTGGTCTGGGCTGAACAGACCCTGGGCGAGGCGTTCACCGACGTCAAGGAGGCGTTGTTGCGCGGCAACGAAGCGCAGATCTCCTGGGACGTCGACCGCGCCCTGAGCGAGCGCATGACCGCCGCCGACTTCAAGCCGATCCAGGCGCCGGTCAGTTGCTGGTGGGCTTCCATGAGTCGGGCAGGGCGCTTCAAGGACCTGATCGAGCAGCACATGGCGGCGGTACTCGGCCAGGGCCGTGTCGAGCGTTCGGTGATGATCGACACGGACCATGACGGCATCATCGACAGCGCGGTGTTCATCGCCAGCCTGGTGAACGCCATGGAGTAACGGGAGGGGCATGAAAAAACCGGATCCATGATCCGGTTTTTTTATGCACGGGTATTAAGGCGCACCTGCAAAAACGCCCGATGAAAGCAGGGCGCTCATCGGGCGTTCGTTGGACCGCCTCAGGCGATCGAGGTGTCAGGTCAGAAGTCCCAGCGGGTGCTGACCATCACGTTGCGCGGCTCACCGTAGATGGCCGAGTTGTAGAAGCCCACGTTGGTGTAGTAGGACTTGTCGAAGATGTTGTTGAAGTTGACGGTCGCCGACAGGTTCTTGGTGACCTGATAGCGGGTCATCAGGTCAACCAGCCAGTAGGATTTCTGGGTGATGTCCTGGTTCCTGTCCAGCGGCTGGTTATAGATTTCGTTCCAGGCCTTGCTCTGCCAGCGTACACCGCCGCCGATGGTGAACTTGTCCAGATCGCCCTTGAGCTTGTAGGTCGTGTTCAGGTTGACCTGGTTCTCGGGCTCGAAGGTGGAGATTTTCTTGTCGTCGTCGTCGCGTACCACCTTGTGGGTGTACCCGCCCTGGACTTGCCAGCCCGGGCTCAGCTCGCCGGAAATCTCAGCCTCGTAACCCTTGGTGATGGCCTTGGAACCCTTGAACGCGTAGTTCGGTGGTGTAGGGTTCGAATTGTTCCAGGCATCATCCGAAATGGCGCGATTGCTCTCGTGAACCTCGAAGTAGGCAATGCTGGTGTTCAGGCGTCCGCCGAAGAATTCGCCCTTGAGACCCAGCTCGTAGTTCTGGCCTTCATCCGGATCCACCAGTTTCTCGTTGCGATCCTTGATATAGCTTTCCTGCGGTTTGAAAATGTCGGTGTAGCTGGCGTAGGCCGAGAAGTTGTCGTTCAGGTCGTAGATCACGCCGGCATACGGGATGAACCGTCCGGTTTCCTTGTAGGAAGGGTTATTGCCGGTGATGTGGTAGTTGGCCACGCGGCCACCCAGAATCACGTTCAGGTCATCGATCACGTTCAGGCGCGTGGTCACGTAGTAGCCGGTCTGGCGAACGACGTCGTCCGTGTACTGCTGGGGCGGGCCGTAGATAGGTTTGCCGAGGTTGCCGTTCCAGTTGTAGAAGTCGACTTTGTTGCCGCCTGGCCATTCCGGCGACCAATAGCCTTTGCCCTGCCAGCGCGAGGTGCCGATCGAGCCGCCCACCACCAGTTCATGGTCGCGGCCGAACAGGCTGAAAGGCCCGGTGGCGTACAGGTCGGCTGTGGTGCTCTTGGTTTCGCCGGTGTACTTCTGTGCATTGATCTCTGCCGTGCCATCGGCCGCGGGTTGCACGAACTGGATGGACGCGAGGTCGGCATGGTAGCTGTTGATCTTGTGGTCGAGCTGGAACTTGGTGACCCAGCCGTCACCCATGTCATGTTCGAGCATGGCAAAGGCGGTACGGGTGTTTTGCTGCCAGGAACTCCAGTCGGTACCGTTGTTGTAGGAACGCGGCATCTTGTTGATGCTGCCGTTGGAGTTGACCAGCGGGAAGGAGCCGGACCAGCTCGAACCTTTCGGGGTGTTGTCCTGGTAGTCGAAGCCCAGGGTCAGCATCGTGTCGGGGGAGAGGTCGAATTCGGTGATGCCGTAATAGGTCTCGGTCTTGCGCGAGTAATGGTCCATGAAGGACTTTTTGTCCTGGTACGCCGCGACGGCGCGCCCGCGGACATTGCCGCTGTCGGTCAGCGGGCCGCTGACATCGACTTCGCTGCGGTAGTTGTCCCAGGAACCGGCGCCCACATCCACATGGCCCTTGAACTCCGAGGTCGGCTTCTTGCGGATCAGGTTGATGGTCGCACCCAGCGAGCCCGCACCATTGAGCAGGCCCGTAGCGCCCTTGAGAATTTCGACGCGGTCATAGATGGCCATGTCGCTCAGGGTGTTGCCCGCCGAGTAGCCCACGTTGCGCACTGCGGACGGAATGCCGTCGTACTGGAAGCTGTCGACCGAGAAACCCCGGGAATAGTAGTTGGTACGCTCGGTGTCATAGGCCGACACGGTGATGCCCGGGGTGTGGCGCATCACGTCATCGACGTTGTTCAGGCCGAAGTCTTCCATGTGCTGACGGGTAATGACCGTAATCGACTGCGGGGTCTGGCGTGGGGTCAGGGTCAAGCGGGTCGCGGTGGCAATGGTGCCCGGCGTATAGGAGCCTGAGCCTTCGGTGACGTTGCCCAGCATGTTGCCGGTCACCTGGGTGGGGCTCAGTTCCAGCCCGGTCGTCGCGCCGACAGCGCTCACCGTCAGGGTGTTGCCGTTGAGGCTGTGGGTGGTCTGGGTTCCGCCCAGCAGGGTGTCGATGGCCCGTTGTGGCTCCATCTTGCCCTTGATCGCGGTGCTGTTCTTGCCCTCGACATCACTCGGGCTGTACAGCACTTGCACGTTGGTCTGGCGACCGAATTCCTGCAGCGCGCTCCCCAGCGACTGGGCGGGAATATTCAACTCGATCTCTTGAGCCTGTACATAGCCTGCGATCGGCAGTGACACCGCCAGTGCCAGGGCACTCGGAAGGAGGTTGATGTTCAGGGCCCGTCGCATGGATAACGCTTTGCTCAGGGGGCTGAGACCGAGTCGTGCTGACATGGATGCTTTCTCTTCTATGTTTTAAGTGGGCAGTTCTAGGTGTTTATTGAGGTTAGTTCTCATTACCACTAGTGAGACGTTCCTACCTGGGAAAACCGGAAAACAAAATTCACGCCGGTTCCATCGCGTGCACGACTTGCCCGGCACGCAGGCGAACCAGTTGGTCGGCGATGTCGAAATAACGGTCGTCGTGGCTGATCACGATGATGGTCTTGCCCAGGCGCTTGAGGTCCGGCAGCAGCTCGGTATAGAAAATGCGGCGGAAGGCCGGGTCCTGGTCGGCGGCCCATTCGTCGAACACCAGCACCGGGCGTTCTTCCAGCCAGGCGTTGACCAGGGCCAGGCGCTTGCGCTGGCCGGTGGACAGGTCAGTGGTGCTGAATACCCCATCCTTCACGCTGACCTTGTGCGCGATCTCCAGTCGCTCCAGGTACTTGGCGGCGCTGTCCAGCGACTGCGTGGCGCTGCCCTGCACCAGGTCATCGAACAGGTAGTAGTCGGAGAAGATGGTCGTGAACAGTTGGCGATAATCATCGCGATCCGGCGCGCTCACGGCCTCGTCGTTGAGGCGGATTTCACCGGAGTGGGGCGGGTACAGGCCCAGCAGCAGCTTGATCAGCGTGGTCTTGCCGCTGCCGTTTTCGCCGACGATAAACACGATATCGCCCTGCTTGATGCTCAGGTTGATCGGCCCCAGGTGGAAGGGCGCGCTGCCTTCCACGGCCGGTGGGCTGTAGCTCACCTCGCGCAGTTCCAGGCTGTTGACCACCGGCGTGGGTGCTTCGCTGTCGTCCATCAGCAGGTGTGGCTCTGGCGACGAGAAACGTTCGGACAGCTCGCTGATGCGGCCAAAGGCAATCTTCGCCTTGCCCACCACCGGCAGATAACCCAGCAAGTGTTCCAGTGGGCCTTTCATGTACAGCAGCACCAGCACGAAACCGGTGATCACCGTCGGGTCCGGGTTGGGGTTGTAGGCTTGCATCGCCAATGCCAGGCCGATGACCACAAAGAACAGCATCGAACCAAAGGTCTTGGCCAGGATGTAGATGTTCACCGAACGCACCTGGATATCGCTGATGCGGTCGGCGGTTTCCTGGATGCGGTGGGTGTTCATGCGAAAGCGTCGCGGCCGGTGCATGCGCAGTTCCTTGGCGCCGGAGGCAATCGCGTTGTAGTAGCGCTGCAACTCATCCTCGTGGGTGCGCGCCAGGTCGAACCCCTGGATGCCTTTGCCACCGGCAATGAACTGCACGGCGCTGCCGATGATGATTGCCACCACCATCATCAGGAACATCGGCACCGACAGGTAGGCCAGGTAGCCCAGGCAGCCGAGGGTCACGGTGGCGGCAATCGCCAGCGGCGTGAACGCGAAGGAAAAGTCGCTGATGGTGTCGACGTCATGGGTCAGCACCGGGATCAGCCGGTGCGAGCGGTAGCGCTCGATCTGCCCGATGGGCGCCGACAGCACCTTCTCGCCCAGGTCTTTGCGCAGGGCGGCAATGATGCGTTGCCCGACGTAATTGGTGCCGATGTCCGAAATGATCGAACTGACCAGTGCCACCACGCACAGCGCCGCAAAGGTCAGGACCACGCCCTGGGTCATGCCGTTGGCCGAGTGCAGGGCATTGTTGATGGTAGCCAGCAGCAACGTGATGGCCAGGCCGCCGACCATGCCGAGGGCGACGGAAACCGTCACGATGGCACGAAAAGGCCTGAGCAGGGCGAGCAGGCCATGGAAGGCGCCGCGTTTGGGGTTGGTCATAAATACATCCCGGAGAGTGAAAAATGGGGCTGGGCACACAGACCCTTACCCATGACAAACGAAGCGCCGGGGCGAGTATTTAGCGTGATGTGCCAGGCGGTGGCCGTGGTGGATAAATCGGCGGGGGGCTGGTTCGTTCTTGTTCTGTAGGCGCACGTGCATCAAGGCCGCGCGCAGTTCATCCAGCGAGAGCGAAACAATGACGAAAAAGAACCTGGTGTATGTCTGGTCCCTGAGAAATGCCGCCGCCGACAAGGCCGGGCAGCCAGTGGCCTACAAGGACCACGAGCGCTACATGAAGTCGGTGCTGGAGTTTCTGGTGGGGTCGCTCAACGACACGCCGCTGGGCCAGGCCTACAACCTGGTGGGCGTGGTGTACGACGATGACGAGCAGAACCCGCGCGATCAGCAGTTGGTCAAGGACTATGGCTTTGCCTACCAGCCGGGCCGGCAGTGGCTGTACCCCGCCGACCTGCGGGTGCAGGGCAACCTGGTCAACGACTTGCTATTGAGCGTGCCGTCCACCTACCGCCGCCTGCCACGGGGCAGCGCCGAGCATATCGCCGGCAAACAGGATTTCGAACGCCGGCTGTACGACACCCTGGTGGAATTGAAGGCTGACATCGTGGTGCTGGATGGCTTGCTGGTGATCCTCGACGAGCTGGTGCGCCCGGGCGCGCCGTTTGCGCGGCGCATCATGAACATCCACCCGGGCATCACCCGTATCGAATCGCCTTACGAACGTCGTGGCGCGTACGCCACCTGGAACGCCCTGTACGGCGCACGGGGCCAGGCGGTGGTGGACTGGGCCACCAAGGAAACCAAACCGTGCGAGCCGCTGTACCTCACCGGCGCCTCGTTTCACTACGTGGACAATGGCATCGACTCGGGCGAGGTGTTCCACGACGTGCTGAAAACCGAGATTTCCCCGGAAGACACCATCCTCGAACTGCGCTGGAACAACTTCAACAACAGCCTGTTCCCGGCGCTGCACGAAGGCCTGGAACTGCTGGCCAAACAGGCCTGAACAACCCCATCCCTGTAGGAGCCGGCTTGCCGACGATGGCGTCAGTGAGATCGCCATCGCCGGCAAGCCGGCTCCTACAAGGGGGGGTTACAGTTCGCGCACTACGCGAAACCCAATCCAGTCCCCGCGCGTCTGCGGGTAGATGTTGTTGCGATTACCCGAGCGCGAAAACACCGGCGCCTCACCCCAATCATTGCCCCGAATCTGGTAACTCTCGCAGTTCGGCTCCATCCACGCGCTGCCATCGGTAGGCGCGCCGACGTAGTTGGGGTGTTCGCAGTCAGCCACCCGCTCGTACACGTTGCCGTGCATGTCATACATGCCAAACGCGTTCGGCGGGTAGCTGCCGACCGGCGAGGAATAGCTGTAGCCGTCCGCCGGGCCGTAGGTGTTGGCATGTTCGGCGATGCTGTAGCCCTTGCCCGCATCAAACGGGAACGGGAACGGCCCGGTGGTGCCGGCACGTGCGGCGTATTCACGCTGGGCTTCGCTGACCATCTGGTACTTCTGCCCGGTCTTTTTCGACAGCCAGGCCACGTAGTTCTTTATGTCGTCCATGTCCATGCATACCGCCGGCTGGCGCGGCCCCTGGGGGTAGCGCGGCTTGCTGGCGATGCACTCGCGGCCCGGGCGGGTGTCGCCATCGGCGATCTTGACCCCGGTCTGGCGCACATAGCTGTCCCATTCGCCTGCGGTGATGTGGAAGCGGCTCATGGCAAACGGCTTGGCGAAGGTCACTTCATGCATCGGGCCTTCGTCGGGCTCGCGGCCGACTTCATCTTCCGGGGTGCCCATGGTGAAGGTGCCAGCGGGCAGCACCACCATTTCCGGGCAGTCCTTGCAGTCCTTGAAGACTTTGCCCGGTTGCGGCGTCGCCGCCTGGGCCAGGCCTGGCAGCCAGGCGCCGCACAGCGCGGTCAGCGTCAATGCGGCCAAGGGTTTGAGTCGGGAGGGGATCATGTGGGCGCCTCGTTCAAAGGAAGAAAAGGGGTTCATAGCCGCTGGCTCAGCAGGGTCATGAAGCGATGGATCTCATCCGAGCTGTTCAGCAGGCCGGGGGAGGTGCGGATCACGGGACCAACGTCGCGGTCCACCGCATCGATCACCACGCGGTTTTTCATCATGTGCGCGACGACGGCCTCGCTGTCCTGGCCCGTGACCCGAAAGAACGTAAACCCGGCCGACAGCTCGGGGCTGCGCGGGGTGACCAGTTCGATGTTGGGCCGCGCCAGCAGCTCACTCTTGAGTTCAGTGTTGAGTGCATGGATGCGCGCCTGCACCTGCGCCTTGCCCAGCTGCAAGTGCAGCTTGAAGGCTTCGTCCGCCGCCCAGCGATGCTCGAACGCGTGGTAGCCGCCCGGAGTCATGGTGGTGGCGAAGTTGGTGTCTTCGGAAAAGGTCGGCACCATCGGCGTGACGTATTTGTTCTCGCTGTCGCGGGCGCAGACCAGGCCGGTGCCGCGCGGGCCGAACATCCATTTGTGGGTGCCGGCAATAAAGAAGTCGCAGTGCATGTCCGGAAAGTCCAGGTTTTCCACGCCGAGGCCATGCACGCCATCGACCACATAGAGGATGCGGTCCTTGTCGTCGCGATTGCGGTTGAGTGCCTGCACCAGCTTGCCGATCTCGCCGATCGGCAGCTTTACGCCACTGCCGGACTGCACCCAAGTCATGCCCAGCACTCGGGTATTGGGGCGGATGCTGCGCTCGATAGTGCCCAGCACTTCATCGGCGGAAACGTGTTGGGTGTCTTCGAACAGCGTGATCCGGCGCACCTGTGTGCCTTCCTTGGCCACACGAAAATCCAGCACGTTCTGGGTGGCGTAATGCTCGTGAACCGTGGTGAGGATTTCCTGGTCGGCACGCACCTTGATCCCGCCATAAATCATCGCCAGGCCTTCAGACGTGCTGCCAGTGAGGGCGATCTGCGCTGGCGTGGCGTTCAGGTAGCGACCCGCCCATTCACGCACCTGGCCTTCGCGTTTCCAGGTTTCCTCCAGGCCCCAGTCCATCGCCAGACCCGGGTTACGGTCGATTTGCAGGCGATAACGCTCGATGGCCTCGCGCACCGGCTTGGGGTGCGAGGCCACCAGGAAGTTGGAGAAGTGCAGGTAGTCCGGGTCCTGGTTGAACAGCTGCTTGAGCCCTGTCCATGGCGAGCTTGCTGCAAGGTCTGGCGCGGCGGCCAATGCCTGAGGGAGCAACGGCAGGCTGGCGGCGAATACGCCGGCCTGCTTGAGAAACGTACGGCGGTCGGTCATGGACACACTTCGTGGGTGATTAGCGATTGGCCAAGGGTTTGGCGGCTTTTTGTACCTGGTCCCACACTCGCAGGAAGTTGCCTCCCCACAGCTTGGCGATGTCGGCTTCGGAGTAGCCGCGCTGGATCAGTTCGGCCGTCACGTTGCGTACCTCGCCGACGTTCTCCCAGCCCTGCAGGCCGCCGCCGTCGTTGAAGTCCGACGCGATGCCGACGTGATCGATGCCGACCTTGCGCACGGTGTAATCAATCGCATCGCCCCAATCCTTGAGGCTGGCCTTGGGTTCCTCTTCGAGGATGGCGTACAGCCCCTGGGCGTACTGGCCGAACTTCTGCTCGGGCCAGGCGCTGATGATCGCGTCACCTGGCATCAAGGCCATGGCCAGGTTGGGCAGGGGAGGCAGGTCGAAACGTGCGCGCAGGGCGTTGAGCTTGTCCTGGGTCGGCTGGCTCAGCGGGCGCAGATAAGCCGGGAAGCCCACCACTTGCACCACGCCGCCGCTGTTTTTGATCAGCTGCAGTTCCTTGTCGCTGAGGTTGCGCGGGATATCCACCGACGCACGCGGCGCCGAGTGGGACGCGATCATCGGCGTGCGGCTCAACTGCGCCACCTGCTCCAGCGCCTTGGTCGACATCTGCGACACATCGATGATCACCCCCAGGTCATTCAGGCGATGCACCGCTTGCTTGCCGATGTCCGACAAACCGTCGAGGGCGTCCGGCGAGTCGTTGAAGAACGGCAGCGGGCGCGACGAATCGGACCAGGCGTTGTTGCCGATGTAGCTGAAGCCGAACATGCGCATGCCGCGCGCGGTCCACAGGTCCAGCTGGTTCAGGTCGTCTCCCAGGGGGTAGGCGTTGAGCATGCTGATAAAGATCGCGAACTTGCCTTCGCCATGCAGGCGACGGAAATCATCCGGTGTATAGGCAATGCCCACCTGGTTGGGGAAGTCGCGCACCATGCCCGAGAGGATCTTGTAGCGCACCTCCTGCTGGTGCCGGGCCTCTTCGACAAAACCGTCGGTGGGCTTGTGCGGGGCGTTGGGGCCGTTCCACATCTCGGGCCAGCCGAAAATCGTCAGGGCCGCCCCCGACAAGCGCCCGCGTGCTGCCTTGGCCAGGTCGAACTGGCCGCTGCCGTCCTTGTCGGCTTCGTTCCCGGCCGTGCCGAAATCCAGGGGCACGGTGATGTGGCTGTCGAACGACAGCAGGCGATCCTGCATCTCGTTGGCCTGCTTGATCACTTCCAGCGGGTAGCCGGCATTGCCACGGAACCAATGGTCCCAGGCCAGGAAACCCGCACCGGCACCGATGGCCAATGCCAATGGCAGGCCGATGAACAGCGCCTTTTTCGAACGTGGTTTTGTCATTGCCATCTCAGTCAGTTGAGGCCTTTGCTATCAGGGAAGAACGAGCGATGGCAGGGGAAATTTAGGTGGCGGCGCCACGCCGGTAAATTTCACCGGGCTGCAAACGTTCTAGCTCTGATTAAGCCGTTTCCTAAGGTAGACAATGACGATCTCTCGACGTGGGTTCATCGCAGGCCTGGCGCTGACGGGCGCAGCCGTGCCAGCGGCCCTTTATGCCCATCGCGAGCTGACGCGTGAAGAAGAATTCCCGATCACCCCCGGCGAGGCCACGGTTGACCTGGCCGACACCCGTGGCCAGCACCTGGCGAATACGCTGCGGGGTGTCTGGAGCCTGCGCCTGGAAGGCCGCGATGCGGGGCTCAAGGGTTTGCCGCTCGAAGGCCTTGAACTGTTGCTCGACATCGCCCCCCGGGGCCGTGGCCTGCGCGGCTATCTGGACACTGCGGCCAACCTGCGCGCCGAAGGTGAGCCGCGCTACCGTGTACTGGGTGACCTGCTGACGGGCGATGGCGCGGTGCTCTACTGGCGGTTGATCGACCGTGATGCGGCGGCGGGTGAGCCTGCCTATGAATTCAAGATGACCCTCGACGAAGTCTGGAGCGAGTTTGGCAACGCTGGCAGCGGCACCCTCAGCGGGCAGATCCTCGACCTCGACCGCCCGCTGGCGTTGACCGAGCGTGACAACCGCTTTGTCGCGCACAAACAGCTGTTTCCCGAAGCCCGCCAGCGCATCGGCCTCAACCCGACCTTGCTGGCCTGGCTGATTTCCCCCGAGCACCGCCTGTTCCATCAGCTGTGGCACGCCTCCCGCGATCAATGGCACAAACTCACCGAAGAAAAACGCGAGGCCCTGCGCGGCATTGGCTGGCAACCCGGCCCACGTGGCCAGGAGCGTGACGCCCGGGGCAAGCGCAAGGACCGCAACGGCTCGGGCATCGACTTCTTCTTCATGCACCGCCACATGCTCGGCACGGCGCGCTCCATGCAAGACCTGCCGTCCTGGCCGCAGTTTCCCGAACCGCAGCCGGCGCTGGAGCGTGACCGCCTGGGCTTCGTGCGCTACTTCGACAACAGCGACGGCTTTGCCCTGCCACCCACCTGGTCAGCCCCCGACGATGCGGACTACACCCAGTGGGTCAGCGACATCAAGGCCGCCGAGACCTACCACAGCAATTTCCAGGTGTGGGAATCCCAATACCGCGACCCGCGCTACCTGGCCAAGCTGACCCTGGGCCAGTTGGGCTCCGAGATGGAACTGGGCCTGCACGACTGGCTGCACATGCGCTGGGCCTCCGTGCCCCGCGACCCGTCCAACGGCGGCCCGGTGCCCTTTGCCCGCGACCCCGCCGACTTCGCCGCCCGCTGGTACGCGGCTGAGAACGACTTCCTTGGCGACCCGTTTTCTTCCCACGTAAACCCGGTGTTCTGGCACTTCCACGGCTGGATCGACGACCGCATCGAAGACTGGTTCCGCGCCCACGAGCGCTTCAACCCGGGCGAGGTCAGCCGGCTGGAGGTCAACGGCGTGGCCTGGTTCGCCCCGGGCCGTTGGGTGGAAGTGGCAGACCCCTGGCTGGGCCCGGACACCCACGGTTGCAGCACCACCCCCGGGTTGCAGGTGGGCAAGTCGATGGAGATGGACCCGGAGGTTATGAAGCTGGCCCTGCGCATTACCTTTGGCGCCGATGAAGACGTGCTCAAGGGCTTGTTCAAGCGTGTGCCGAAACGGCCGTGGTATGCACGCAACTTGAAGCTCAAGTGAGTCATTCGATCGCTCCCACGCTTTATCGTGGGAGCGCTCAAAAAAACCTGAATTTAAATTGAACCCGCTCTGATCCGCGCTTGTCCCCGCTTCCCATGTCACCCCCCGCGCTGCAAATCCCTTAATTTCCCAACCCTGTCGGAAGCCCCTCCAGGCCCCCGGCTGCGCCCGCATTTTTTACCGGGCCACCAGCACACCCCGATCCAAGCGGCAGCTGAAAACGGACTTTCTCCTCAACCGTGACTTATCAGGCAGGTTACCCCCATGCAGTTCAGCGAATTATTGGCAGCGATTTCCACCCATGCGATCCGTCTGCAAACTGAAGAAGGCGACCTGATCATCCTCGGCGATGACGAAGCACTGGATGACGCCCTGTGGGATCAACTGATCGCCCACAAAACCCAGCTGCTGGCACTGGTTGCCGAACATGGTGGTGACTGGCTGAGCCCGGCCTACCGCATCACGCCGGACATGCTGGCGCTGGTCAATCTCGACCAGCCGGCCATCGACCGGATCGTCGCCGCCATCCCCGGTGGCGCGGCGAATGTGCAGGATGTGTACCCCTTGGCACCGCTGCAGGAGGGGATGCTCTATCACCACCTGTCCGCCCAGCAGGGCGACCCCTATGTGCTGCACGCGCAGTTCGTGTTCGACAGCCGCGCGCGCCTGCAGCACTTTGCCCAGGCGCTGCAATGGGTGATCGACCGCCACGACATCCTGCGTACTTCGATGGTGTGGGAGCGCCTGGACGAGCCGCTGCAAGTGGTATGGCGCAAGGCACCGCTGGTCTGCGAAGAAGTGTCGTTGAGCGGTGGCGACATCCTCGCCCAATTGCTCGCCCGCTATGACGCACGCACGTTCCGCATGGACCTCGGCCAGGCGCCACTGCTGCGCCTGGTGTTCGCCGACGACCCGGCCAATCAGCGGGTGGTGGCGATGCTGCTGTTCCATCACACCATCCTCGACCACACCGCCCTGGACGTGGTGCGCCATGAAATCCAGCTGTACCTGGCCGGCGAGCAGGCCCAGGCCGGTGAACCCGTGCCGTTTCGCCGCTACATTGCCCAGGTGCGCCACGGCGTCAGCGAAGAGGCTCACGAGACGTTTTTCCGCGACATGCTGAGTGACATCAATGAGCCGACGCTGCCCTTCGGCCTGCAGGATGTGCAGGGCGATGGCCAGGGCATCGATGAGGCGCGCCTGCCCGTCGACAGCGCGTTGAGCCGCCGTCTGCGCCAGCTGGCGCGGCCACTAGGGGTGAGCGTGGCGAGCATGATGCACCTGGGCCTGGCGCGGGTGTTGGGCGTGGTGTCCGGTCGCGAGGCCGTGGTGTTTGGCACGGTGATGCTCGGGCGCATGGGGGCGGGCGAGGGCGGCGAACGCGCCCTGGGCATGTTCATCAACACCTTGCCGTTGCGCGCCGATGTGGGCGGGCAGGGCGTGCGTGCCGGGGTCAAGGCCATCCATGAGCGGCTCACCACCTTGCTGCATCACGAGCATGCGTCCCTGGCCCTGGCCCAGCGTTGCAGCGGGGTGGCCGCGCCGACGCCGTTGTTCAGCGCCATCCTCAACTACCGGCACAGCGCCGCAACCGACATGGACGAGGTCATCGAGGTGGCCGACGGTATCCAAGTGCTGGGTGCCGAAGAGCGCACCAACTACCCGTTGACGGTCAATGTCGATGATCTGGGCGAAGACTTCGCGTTGACCGTGATGGTCGACGTCGCCATCGGCGCGCAGCGCGTTGCGAGCTACCTGCACACGGCTCTGGAAAGCTTGGCCGATGCCCTGGAGCAGCGACCGGATTCGCCGCTCAGCGGCCTGAACATCCTGCCCGACACCGAACGCCATCACCTGCTGCACACCCTCAATCACAGCCCTGCGCACTACGCCGATACGGCCCTGATCCACCACCTCGTTGAAACCCACGCCGCGGCTCAGCCCGAGGCGGTCGCACTGCGTTTCGACAACCAACGGCTCACCTACCGCCAGCTCAATGAACGCGCCAACCAGGTCGCCCATCGCCTGCTGGCCCAGGGCATTCGCCCGGACGACCGCGTGGCGATCTGCGTCGAGCGCGGCCCGGAGATGATCATCGGCCTGCTGGGCATCCTCAAGGCCGGTGCCGGTTACGTGCCGATTGACCCGGCGTATCCGCTGGAACGCATTGCCTACACCCTGGCCGACAGCGCGCCTTTGGCCGTGCTGGTGCAAGCCAACACCCGCCACCTGGTCGGTGACCTGGCGCAGATCGACCTCAACGGCCTGCGCGGCGAGTCCCTGGTCAACCCGCGTGTCAGCGTCAGCCCGGCCAACCTGGCCTACGTGATCTACACCTCGGGCTCCACCGGCCAGCCCAAGGGCGTGATGATCGAACACCGCCAGGTGGCGCGTCTGTTCACCGCCACCGCACACTGGTTCGGCTTCAACAGCAACGACGTGTGGGCGCTGTTCCACTCCTTTGCCTTCGACTTCTCCGTGTGGGAGATCTGGGGCGCGCTGATGCACGGCGGCCAGTTGCTGATCGTGCCGCAACTGGTCAGCCGCTCGCCGGACGAGTGCTACACGCTGCTGTGCGAGGCGGGCGTAAGCATCCTCAACCAGACGCCGAGCGCCTTCCGCCAATTGATCGCGGCCCAGGCCGACAGCCCCCAGGCCCACTCCTTGCGCCAGGTGATTTTCGGCGGCGAAGCCCTGGAACCGGGCATGCTCAAGCCGTGGTATGCCCGTGCGATCAACGCCGGTACGCAACTGGTGAACATGTACGGCATCACTGAAACCACCGTGCACGTGACCTATCGCGCGCTGGAAGCAGCAGATGCGCAATTGGTCGGCGTCAGCCCGATTGGCGTGCGCATCCCCGACCTGCAGCTGTACGTGCTGGATGAGCAGCGCGAGCCGTTGCCGGTGGGCGTGGTGGGTGAGTTGTACGTGGGCGGCGCCGGGGTGGCGCGGGGTTACCTCAACCGTGACGCGCTGAACGCCGAACGCTTCCTGGCCGACCCCGCCACCGGTTTGCGCATGTACAAGACCGGCGACCTGGGCCGCCTCAAGGCCGACGGCAGTGTCGAGTACCTGGGGCGCAATGATGACCAAGTGAAGATCCGTGGTTTCCGCATCGAGCTGGGGGAAATCGAAGCGCGCCTGGCCACTGCGCCCGGCGTGCGCGACGCCGTGGTGGTGGCCCGCGAAGACGTGCCGGGGGACAAGCGCCTGGTGGCCTATGTGATTGCCGAAGGTGAGCTGAGTGTCGCCGCCTTGCGCGACCATCTGCTGCTGAGCCTGGCCGACTACATGGTGCCTGGCGCGTTCGTGCTGCTGGACCAATTCCCCCTCACCACCAACGGCAAGCTCGACCGCAAGGCCTTGCCCGCACCCGATGCCGAGGCGTTGGTGCGGCGCGGTTATGCAGCGCCCCAGGGCGCGGTGGAAACCGCCATCGCGGGGCTCTGGCAAGAGTTGCTCACCCTTGACCGTGTTGGCCGCGACGACAATTTCTTCGAACTGGGCGGGCACTCCCTGCTGGCGGTCAAGCTGATCGAACGCATGCGCCAGCTCGACCTGAGCGCCGATGTGCGCGTGCTCTTCGGCCAACCCACCCTGGCGGCATTGGCGGCGGCGGTGGGCGGGCAGCAGGAGGTGGCGGTGCCGGCCAATCGGATTACCGCAACCAGCCAACGCATCACCCCCGACATGTTGCCCCTGGTGGCGCTGGAACAGCCAGCCATCGACCATATCCTCGCCAGCGTGCCCGGTGGCCTGGGCAATGTGCAGGACATCTACGGCCTGGCCCCCTTGCAGGCGGGCATTCTCTATCACCACCTGGCAACCACCGAGGGCGACCCCTACGTGTTGCAGGTGCAACTCAGCTTCGCCGACAAAGGCGCGGTGGACGCGTTCGCGCGCGCCTTGAACAGCGTGATCGAGCGCAATGACATCCTGCGCACCGGCATCCTCTGGGAAGGCCTGGATGAGCCGGTGCAAGTGGTGCTGCGCCACGCGCCGTTGGTGGTCGAGCGTATCGAGGCGGCGGGTGCTGATGCCCTGGCCACCCTGCAACAACGCTTCGACCCGCGTCACTACCGACTGGACCTGACGCGCCCCTCGTTGATGCGCCTGGCCTATGGCGAGCAGCAGGGCCGTTTCGTCGGCATCCTGTTGCTGCACCACATCCTGCTCGACCACACCGCGTTGCAGGTGCTGGTGGAGGAAATGAGCGCCAGCCTGACAGGCAGCAGCGCGCACTTGCCCGACGCGGTGCAGTACCGCAACTACGTGGCGCAGGCCAGGCTGGGGGTGAGCCAGGCGCAACACGAAGGGTTTTTCCGCGAGATGCTCGGCGACATCGACGAGCCGACCCTGGCCTTCGGCCTGCAGGACATCAATGGCGACGGCAGTGGCATCGTCGAGGCGCACTTGCCGCTGGAACCGGCGTTGAGCCTGGGCCTGCGTGAGCAGGCACGGCAGTTGGGCGTGAGCACCGCCAGCCTGGTGCACCTGGCCTGGGCGCAGGTGCTGGCCCAGGTGTCGGGCCAGCAGGACGTGGTGTTCGGCACCGTGCTGCTGGGCCGCCTGCAGGGCGGTGAGGGCGCCGACCGCGCCCTCGGCATGTTCATCAATACCTTGCCGCTGCGAGTCAGCCTCGGCACGCTCGGCGTTCAAGCCGGGGTGCGCGCCACCCACGCGCGCCTGGCGCAGCTGCTCGGGCATGAGCATGCCTCGTTGTCCCTGGCCCAGCGTTGCAGCGGCGTGCCGGCGTCGCTGCCGTTGTTCAGCACACTGCTCAACTACCGTCACAGCGCCCCGGGCGAAGCACCGGGGGCCAGCCCATTCGCGGCGTCTGGTATCGAAATCCTCAGCTCCGAAGAGCGCAGCAACTACCCGCTGGTGCTCAACGTCGATGACCTGGGCAGCGGCTTCGCCCTCACCGTGCAAGGGCTGGCCACGTTGGATGTGCAACGGGTGGGCGACTACATGCTCACCGCGCTGCGCCACCTGGTGACCGCGCTGCAACAGGCGCCTACCACGCCGTTGCAGGCTATCTCGATTCTGCCACCCGCCGAGCGTCACCAACTGCTGGTGGACTTCAACGCCACCGCCCGCGACTACCCGGCGCAGCTCACCGTGCACCAGTTGTTCGAAGCCCAGGCGTTGGCCCGACCCGAAGCGGTGGCCGCCGTGCATGGCCAGCTGTCCCTGAGTTACCGCGACCTCAACCGTCGTGCCAATCGCCTGGCTCATCACCTGATCGGCCAAGGCGTGCAGCCCGGCGAAAGCGTAGCGATCGGTTTGCCGCGCTCCCTCGACCTGCTGGTCTGCCAATTGGCGATCCTCAAGTGCGGCGCCGTGTACGTGCCGCTGGACGTCAACGCCCCCGTCGAGCGCCAGGCCTTTATCGTGCAGGACAGCGGCGCGCGCCGTGTGCTCAACACCTTGGCCGACTTGAACCTGGACGCGCAGTCCCCACGCAATCCCGAACTGCCCCAGTCGGCAGAAAACGTCGCGTACATCCTCTACACCTCCGGCTCGACTGGCGCGCCCAAAGGTGTGCAGGTGCCGCACCGGGCCATCTCGCGGCTGGTGCTCAACAACGGCTATGCCGAGTTCAACGAACGCGACCGCGTGGCTTTCGCCTCCAACCCGGCCTTCGATGCCAGCACCCTGGAAGTGTGGGCGCCGCTGCTCAACGGCGGCTGCGTGGTGGTGGTCGAGCATGCGGTGTTGCTGTCCCAGGCTGCGTTCGCCCAGCTGTTGCAGGAGCAGTCCGTCAGCGTGTTGTGGATGACGGCGGGCCTGTTCCACCAATACGCCGATGCGCTGATGCCGCACTTGCGCCAACTGCGCTACCTGATCGTCGGCGGCGATGTGCTCGACCCGCTGGTGATCAGTCGCGTGCTCCAGCACGGCAAGCCCCAGCACCTGCTCAACGGCTACGGGCCGACCGAAGCCACCACCTTTTCCACCACCCATGAAATCACCGCCGTGGGCGAGGGCGGCATTCCCATCGGCCGGCCCATCGCCAACGCCCAGGCCTATGTACTCGATGCGCGCCAGCAGCCGCTGCCGCTGGGGGTGGTCGGCGAGCTGTACATTGGCGGTGCGGGCGTGGCCAAGGGCTACTTGAACCAGCCGCAATTGACCGCCGAAAAATTCATCGCCAACCCGTTCGGCGACGGTCTGCTGTATCGCACCGGCGACCTGGCCTGCTGGCAGGTGGACGGCACCTTGCTGTACCAGGGGCGTAACGACCTGCAGGTGAAGATTCGTGGTTTCCGCATCGAACCCGGGGAAATCGAAGCGGCCCTGGCCGCTTTCCCTGGGGTGAACGACAGCGTGGTGTTGGTGCGTGAAGACGAACCGGGCGACAAGCGCCTGGTGGCGTACTACACCGCCCAGGCGTCGCTGGACATCGAAGCGCTGCGCAGCCACCTGCAAGGCCGCTTGCCCGACTACATGGTGCCGTCGGCCTATGTGTGGCTGGAGCTGTTGCCACTCACCGCCAACGGCAAGCTCGACCGCAAGGGCCTGCCGGTGCCGGACCAGAGCGCGCTGCTCAGCCGTGGCTATGAAGCACCGGAAGGCGAAGTGGAAACCCTGCTGGCGCAGATCTGGCAGGACGTGCTCAAGCTTGAGCGGGTAGGGCGTCACGATCACTTCTTCGAGCTGGGTGGGCATTCGTTGCTGGCGGTCAGCCTGATTGAACGCATGCGCCAGGTCGGCCTGAGCGCCGATGTGCGCGTGCTGTTCAGCCAGCCGAGCCTGGCCACGCTGGCAGCGGCGGTGGGCAGTGGGCGCGAAGTGGTGGTGCCGGCCAATGGCATTCCTGCGGGCTGCACCGGGATCACGCCGGACATGCTGACCCTGGTGCCGCTCGACCAGGCGGCCATCGACCGAGTCGTCGCCAGCGTGCCAGGCGGCGCGGCGAACGTGCAGGACATCTACCCCTTGGCGCCCTTGCAGGAAGGCATCCTGTATCACCACATCAGCGCCGAACACGGCGACCCGTACCTGCTGCAATCGCGCATGGCCTTTGACAGCCTGGAGCGCCTGCACGGGTTCATGGGCGCCTTGCAACAGGTGGTTGCGCGCCACGACATCCTGCGTACCGGCGTGGTCTGGGAGGGGCTGGACAGCCCGGTGCAAGTGGTGTGGCGCAACGCCCAACTGGTGGTGCAAGAAGTGGCGCTGGACCCGGCAGACGGCGGCATCATCGAGCAACTGCACGCGCGTTTCGATGCGCGTCATTACCGCCTTGATATCACCCAGGCGCCGTTGCTGCGCATGGTCTATGCCAATGACCCGGCCAACGGGCGGGTGGCGGCGATCCTGCTGTTCCATCACCTGGCGCTGGACCACACCGCCATGGAAGTGGTCGGCCAGGAAATGCGCGCCTTCCTGTTCAACCAGGCGCAAGACTTGCCGGCGGCCGCGCCGTTCCGCAATTACGTGGCCCAGGCGCGCCTCGGCGTGAGCGTGGCCGAGCACGAGCAATTCTTCCGCGACATGCTGGCCGACATCGATGAGCCGACCTTGCCCTTTGGTGTGCAGGATGTGCAGGGCGACGGGCGTGATATCGAAGAAGCCGAGCTGGCGCTGGACGCCACGCTGGCCCAGCGGGTGCGCGAGCAGGCGCGACTGGCAGGCGTCAGCGCGGCCAGCCTGATGCACCTGGCCTGGGCGCAGGTGCTGGGGCTGGTGGCCGGGCGCGATGAGGTGGTGTTCGGCACCGTCTTGATGGGCCGCATGCAGGCCGGCGAGGGCGCGGACCGGGCCCTGGGCATGTTCATCAACACCCTGCCATTGCGGGTCGACGTGGCGGCTGGCGCGGCCGTGGCAGTCAAGGCCACCCATGCACGCTTGACCGCTTTGCTCGGGCATGAGCACGCCTCCCTGGCACTCGCCCAACGTTGCAGTGGCGTGGCGGCCGCGTTGCCGTTGTTCAGTGCCTTGCTCAATTACCGTCACAGCAGCCCGGGCGAAATGGCCCGCGATGGCCAGGGCATCTGGGAAGGCGTGCAGTTGCTGGGCGGTGAAGAACGCAGCAATTACCCGCTGACGTTGAGTGTGGACGACCTGGGCAGCGGGTTTGGCCTGACGGTGCTGGCCTTGCCGCAGATCGGTGCCAGGCGCCTATGCGACTACATGCACAACGCGGTGGCGCAACTGGTGACAGCACTGGAAACCGCACCGGGCACTGCGCTCAATCAACTGGCCGTGCTGCCGGTGGCCGAGCGCGATACTCTGCTGCTTGACTTCAACACCACTGCCGCAGACTACCCGACGGGCCAGACCCTCCACGGCGCGTTTGAGGTGCAGGCCGAGCGCCAACCCCACGCGGTTGCAGTGGTGCAAGACGGCGAAGCGCTGAGCTACGCGCAACTCAACCAACGCGCCAACCAGCTGGCCCATCACCTGCTGGCGCTCGGCGTGCAACCGGACGACCGCGTGGCGATCTGCTGCCGGCGTGGCCCGCAGATGCTGGTGGGCTTGCTGGCCATTCTCAAGGCCGGCGCCGGCTACGTACCCATCGACCCGGCATACCCCGCCGAGCGTATCCGCTACCTGCTGCAAGACAGCGCCCCGGTAACGGTGCTGGCCGAAGCCAGCACCCGCGCATTGTTGGGATCGGTGGCCAGCGTGGACTTGCAGGATTCGAGCTGGCAGCAGCAACCCACCCACAACCCGCAAGTGCCTGCGCTGACCCCGGCGCATCTGGCCTACGTGATCTACACCTCCGGCTCCACCGGCCAGCCCAAAGGCGTGATGGTGGAACACCGGACCGTGGAAAACCTGGTGCACTGGCACTGCGAAGCCTTCGGCCTGGACCATGCAAGCCACACCAGCAGCGTGGCCGGTTTCGGCTTTGATGCGATGGCCTGGGAGGTCTGGCCGGCGCTGTGCGTGGGTGCCACCCTGCACCTGCCGCCCGCCAGCGTCGGCAACGAGAACATCGACGAACTGCTCGCCTGGTGGCTGGCGCAGCCGTTGGATGTGAGCTTCCTGCCGACGCCGGTCGCCGAATACGCTTTCAGCCAGCACCTGCAGCACCCGAGCTTGCGCATCCTGCTGATCGGTGGCGATCGCCTGCGCCAGTTCACCCAGGAACGGCGTTTTGCCGTGATCAACAACTACGGCCCCACCGAAGCCACGGTGGTCGCCACCTCCGGGCGTGTGCGGGCCGGCCAGGGTTTGCACATCGGCCGGCCGGTCGCCAATGCCTACGCCTACGTGCTGGACGCGCAACAGCGCCCGGTGCCGGTGGGCGTGGCCGGTGAGTTGTACGTGGGCGGCAGCGGCGTGGCGCGGGGTTACCTGAACCGCGCAGACCTGACGGCCGAACGCTTCCTGCAAGACCCGTTCAACCCGGGGCGCATGTACCGCACCGGCGACCTGGTGCGCTGGCTGCCCGACGGCAACCTTGAGTACCTGGGGCGCAACGATGACCAGGTCAAGTTGCGCGGTGTGCGGGTTGAACTGGGCGAAATCGAAAGCCGCCTGGCCGCTCTGGACGGTGTTGGTGAAGCGGTGGTGCTGGTGCGCGATGGCCGCTTGGTGGCGTGGTTCACCGAGCAACGGCCGCTGGCGATCGAGGCCCTTCGCGAACAACTGCAAGCCGTATTGCCCGACGCCCTGGTGCCGGTGGCGTATGTGAAACTCGACGCGCTCCCGCTGACCGCCAACGGCAAGCTGGACCGCAAGGCCCTGCCCGAACCCGATCAGGCCGCCTTACTCAGCCGCGACTACGAGGCACCCCAGGGCGAGGTTGAAACCACCCTGGCGCGAATCTGGGCCGAGGTGTTGCAGGTGGAGCAGGTCGGTCGGCACGACCACTTCTTCGAACTCGGCGGCCATTCGTTGCTGGCCGTCAGCCTGATCGAGCGCATGCGTCAGGTGGGCCTCAGCGCCGATGTGCGCGTGCTGTTCAGCCAGCCGACCCTGGCCGCTTTGGCCGCCGCCGTGGGCAGTGGTCGCGAGGTGCAGGTGCCGGCCAACCTTATTCCTGCGGGCTGCCAGCGCATCACGCCGGACCTGTTGCCGCTGGTGACGCTGGACCAGGCGACCCTCGACGACGTGGTCGCCCGCATCCCGGGTGGCGCAGCGAATGTGCAAGACATCTACCCACTGGCACCGTTGCAGGAAGGCATTCTCTACCACTACATCACCGCCGAAAGCGGCGACCCGTACCTGCTGCAATCGCACCTGGCCTTTGACAGCGTCGAGCGCCTGAACGCCTTCGCCCAGGCGCTGCAACAGGTGATCGACCGCCACGACATCCTGCGTACCGGCGTGGTCTGGGAAGGCCTGGCGCAACCGCTGCAAGTGGTGTGGCGCCGCGCGCAGCTGAGCGTGGAGGAGCTGCACCTGCAAGGCGATGTGCTGGCGGGCCTGCATGAGCGGTTCGATGCGCGACGCTACCGGCTGGACATCAGCCAGGCGCCGCTGATCCGCCTGATGTATGCCAAAGACCCGGCCAATGCGCGGGTGGTGATGGTGCTGCTGTATCACCATATCGCGCTGGACCACACCGCGTTCGACGTGGTGCTGCGCGAAATGCAGGGCCACTTGCTCGGCCAGCCGGCCCCTACGGCAGCACCGATGCCGTACCGCAACTACGTGGCCCAGGCGCGCCTGGGGATCAGCGAGCAGGAGCACGAGGCGTTCTTCCGCGGCATGCTCGGCGATATCGATGAACCGACCCTACCGTTCGGTTTGCAGGATGTGCGCGGCGACGGCAGCGCGATCACCGAGCACACCCTGCACCTGGACAGCGACCTCAATCGCCGTTTGCGTGCCCAGGCCCGTCTGTTGGGCGTGAGCACCGCCAGCCTGTTCCACCTGGCCTGGGGCCAAGTGCTGGCGGCCACCTCCGGCCGTCACAGCGTGGTGTTCGGCACCGTGCTGGTGGGCCGCCTGCAAGGGGGCGAGGGCGCCGACCGTGCCCTTGGGGTGTTCATCAACACCTTGCCGCTGCGCCTGGATATCGACGCGCAAGGCGCCCGCGCCGCCGTGCGAGACACCCATGCACGGCTGAGTGCGCTGTTGGGGCATGAGCATGCGTCCCTGGCCCTGGCACAGCGCTGCAGCGGTGTGGCCGCCCCCGCGCCGCTGTTCAGTTCGATGCTCAACTACCGCCATCGCGGCGCGGCGACCCGCTCGGTGGGCGCGCAACAGGCGTGGCAAGGCATGCAGACGCTGGTCAATGACGGGCGCACCAACTACCCGTTGACCCTGAACGTGGATGACCTGGGCGACGGCTTTGACGTGACGGCCTTGGCGCAACTCGACCCACAACGGGTCTGCGGTTACCTGCACGTGGCCCTGTGCGGCCTGGTCGAGGCCCTGGAGCAGGCGCCGCAGCACGCGCTCAATCGCCTGCCGGTGCTGGGCGAAGAAGAACGGCACAGGCTGCTGGTGACCTTCAACGCCACCGACGTGAGTTACGACCTCGACCAGACCCTGCATGGCCTGTTCGAAGCCCAGGTACGGCGCACGCCGGATGCCATCGCCGTCAAGGCCGAAGACCAGCACCTCACCTATCAACAACTGAACGAGTGCGCCAACCGCTTGGCCCATCACCTGCGCGAGCAGGGCGTGCAGCCGGATTCGCGGGTGGGCATCTGCCTTGAGCGCGGCCTGGACATGGTCATCGGCCTGTTCGCCATCCTCAAGGCCGGCGGCGGCTACGTGCCGCTGGACCCGGCGTACCCCCTCGATCGCATCGCCTACATGCTGCAAGACAGTGCGCCGGTGGTGGTGCTGGCCCAGGGCGCAACCCGAGGCTTGTTGGGCGATGTGCCGGTGATCGACCTCGACCAACCGACCTGGCAGCACCAGCCCTGCAGCAACCCTGAGGTGCCAGGCCTGACGGCGCAGCACCAGGCTTACGTGATCTACACCTCCGGTTCCACCGGCCAGCCCAAGGGCGTGATCAACGAGCACGCCGGGGTGGTCAACCGCTTGCTGTGGATGCAGGACGCCTATGGCCTCAAGGCCCATGACGCGGTGCTGCAGAAAACTCCGTTCAGTTTCGACGTGTCGGTGTGGGAGTTCTTCTGGCCGCTGATGACCGGTGCACGCCTGGTGATGGCACGTCCGGGCGGGCACAAGGAGCCGGCCTACCTGTGCGAAGTGATCGCGGCGCAGCACATCACCACCTTGCACTTCGTGCCGTCGATGCTCGACGTGTTCCTCGCCCACGGCGACGTCAGCCAGGCGGCCGGGCTGGTGCGCGTGATGTGCAGCGGCGAAGCCCTGCCGGGCAGCCTGGTGCGGCGCTTCAAGCAGCAATTGCCGGAGATCGGCCTCTACAACCTGTACGGCCCCACTGAAGCCGCGGTGGATGTGACCGCGTGGAATTGCGCGCGGCCGCAAGTGCCGGACAACACGCCGATCGGCAAACCCATCGCCAACACCCGCATGTACCTGCTCGATGCGCAGTTGCAGCCGGTGCCCCTGGGCGTGGTCGGCGAGCTGTTCATCGGCGGTGTGCAAGTGGCGCGCGGTTACCTCAACCGCCCGGACCTCACCGCCGAGCGCTTCCTCAAGGACCCGTTCACCCGCGGCCGGATGTACCGCACCGGTGACGTCGGCCGCTACTTGCCCGACGGCAATATCGAATACCTGGGGCGCAATGATGACCAGGTGAAGATCCGTGGCCTGCGCATTGAACTGGGGGAAATCCAGGCGCGCCTGCTCGACCATCCCCAGGTCAGCGAAGCCGCCGTGGTGGCCCGCGAAGACCGGCTGGTGGCTTATTACACCGGCGTGCACACCGACATCGACAGCCTGCGCGCCCACCTGCTGCAGCACCTGCCGGACTTCATGGTGCCCGCGCTGTTCGTGCACCTGGAGGCGCTGCCCCTGAGCCCCAACGGCAAGCTCGACCGCAAGGCCCTGCCGGCCCCGGGCATGGCAGCGCTGAGCGTGCGTGAGTACGCCGCACCGCAAGGCGAAACCGAAACCCTGTTGGCGCGGCTGTGGGCCGAACTGCTGGGCGTGGAGCGGGTAGGGCGGCATGACAATTTCTTCGAACTGGGCGGGCATTCGCTGCTCGCCGTGAGCTTGATCGGGCGCTTGCGCCAGGAAGGCATGGAAGCCGATGTGCGGGCGTTGTTCGAACAGCCGACCCTGGCTGGCTACGCCGCCATAACCGAACGAATGGAGATCGTCCTGTGAGCATTCTCGAACTGCTGGCGACGCTGAAGAGCAAAGACATCCAACTGGCGCTCAAGGGCGAACAGTTGGCGGTGCAAGGCAACAAACAGGCGCTGAGTGACCCGGCCATCATGGCCGCGTTGCGCGAGCACAAGCCGGGGCTGATCGAGCTGATCAAGGCCGGCGACTACACGGCGACCAAGGCCGGTGACGTCGAGGTGCCGGCCAATGGCATCGTGCCCGGCACCGAGCACATCACCCCGGCCATGCTGACGTTGTCGACGCTGAGCCAGGAGGAGATCGAGCGCATCGTCGCGACGGTCGACGGCGGCGTGGCGAACATCCAGGACATCTACCCGCTGGCGCCGTTGCAGGAAGGCATTCTGTTTCACCACGTAAGTGCCGAAAGGGGCGACCCGTATGTGATGCAGTCTCAGTTCTCGTTCGACAACCTGGCGCGTTTCGACGCGTTCGCCCAGGCCTTGCAGGCGGTGATGGACCGCCACGATATCCTGCGCACCGGGGTGGTGTGGGAAGGGCTGCAAGAACCGTCACAAGTGGTGTGGCGCCAGGCGCAGTTGCCGATCCAGGCCCTGGCACTGGACCCGGCCGACGGCGACATTGCCGCGCAACTGCATGCATTGTTTGATGCCCGCCACTACCGGCTGGACGTGACCCAGGCGCCGTTGCTGCGCCTGGTGCGCGCCGACGACCCGGCCAATCAGCGCATCGTCGCGACCTTGCTGTTCCACCACATGGCCCTGGATCACAGCGCGCTGGAAGTGGTGTGCCATGAGCTGCAGGCCTGCCTGTTGGGGCAGGGCGCAGCGCTGGGCCAGGCGGTGCCGTTTCGCAACTATGTGGCGCAGGCGCGGCTGGGGATCAGCGAGCAGGAGCACGAAAGTTTCTTCCGCCAGATGCTCGGCGACATCAGCGAGCCGACCTTGCCGTTCGGCCTGCAGGATGTGCAGGGCGATGCCCGTGGCATTACCGAGGTCAGCCTGCCGCTGCCTGCGCCGTTGGCCCAGCGTTTGCGCGCCCAGGCCCGGCAATTGGGGGTGAGCGCGGCGAGCCTGTTCCATATGGGCTGGGCGCAGGTGCTGGGGGCGTTGGCCGGCAAGCAGCAGGTGGTGTTCGGCACCGTGTTGATGGGGCGCATGCAGGGCAGTCATGACACCGAGCGGGCCCTGGGCATTTTCATCAACACCTTGCCGTTTCGCGTGGACGTGGACGCCACCGACGTGCGCGCCGGGGTCAAGGCCACCCACGCGCGGCTGACCACCTTGCTGCGCCATGAGCATGCGGCCCTGGCCCTGGCCCAGCGTTGCAGTGGGGTGGTGGCGCCGACGCCGCTGTTCAGTGCCTTGCTCAACTACCGCCACAGTGCGCCGGCCGCCAGTGCCGACGCCGCATCGGCCTGGCAGGGCATCGCGGCCCTGAGTGCCGAAGAACGTACCAACTACCCGCTGACCTTGAGTGTGGATGACCTGGGCGAAGGGTTTGGCTTGAGCCTGCTCGCCAGCACGGCCGTAGACCCGCAGCGCGTGTGTGCCTACCTGCGCACCGCCCTGGAAAACCTGGTGACGGCACTGGAACAGGCGCCCCACACCGCCCTGAACCAGGTGGCCGTGATGCCCGCCGCCGAACAGCAGTTGCTGCTCGAACAGTTCAATGCCACCCACACCGACTTCCCCCAGGGCACCACTTTGCACGGGCGCATCGAAGCCCAGGCGGCCCAGACCCCCGAGGCCATCGCTGCGGTGTATCAAGGCCGCCAACTGACCTACGCCGAGCTGAATCAGCAGGCCAACCTGCTGGCCCATCACCTGCTGGCGTTGGGCGTGAAGCCCGATGACCGCGTGGCCATCGTCGCCCGCCGTGGCCTGGACACCTTGGCCGGGTTGCTGGCGATCCTCAAGGCCGGTGGCTGCTATGTGCCGGTGGACCCGTCGCACCCGGCTGAGCGCTTGAACTACCTGCTGAGCGACAGCGCCCCAGTGGCGGTGTTGACCCAACATGCCCTGCTTGATCGCCTGCCCGCCTTGGAAGTGCCGGTGATCAACCTCGACCGCTACACCTGGCAGCACCATTCGGCGAGCAACCCCAAGGTGGCCGTCACCCCCTCGCACCTGGCGTATGTGATCTACACCTCCGGTTCCAGCGGCCTGCCCAAAGGGGTGATGGTGGAGCACCACACCGTGGCCAACCTGGTGGACTGGCACTGCGCGGCCTTTGACCTGTGCGCCGGGCGCCACACCGCCAGCGTCGCCGGTTTCGGCTTTGATGCGATGGCCTGGGAAGTGTGGCCGGCGCTGTGCGTGGGGGCGACCTTGCACCTGCCACCGGCCAATGACGGCGCCGAAGACATCGACGCCCTGCTGGCCTGGTGGTGCGCGCAGCCGCTGGACGTGTGCTTCCTGCCGACGCCGGTGGCCGAGTACGCCTTCAGCCAGCAGATCGAACACCCTACGTTGCGCACCCTGTTGATCGGCGGCGATCGCTTGCGCCAGTTCGGCCGGGCGCAGCATTTCGAGCTGATCAACAACTACGGCCCCACCGAGGCCACGGTGGTCGCCACGTCCGGCAAGGTGGAGGCGGGCGGGGTGCTGCATATCGGCAAACCCATCGCCAATGCCACGGTGTACCTGCTCGATGAACAACGGCGCCCGGTGCCGTTGGGCGTGGCGGGGGAGCTGTACGTGGGCGGCAAGGGCGTGGCGCGGGGTTACCTGAACCGCCCGGAACTCACCGCCGAACGCTTCCTCGATGACCCGTTCAACGGCGGGCGCATGTACCGCACCGGCGACCTGGCGCGCTGGTTGCCGGAGGGCAATCTTGAATACCTGGGGCGCAACGATGACCAGGTGAAGATCCGTGGTGTGCGCATCGAACTGGGGGAGATCGAAACCCAGCTCAACCAATTGGCCGGCATCCTTGAAGCGGTGGTGCTGGTGCGTGAAGAACGCCTGGTGGCTTACTTCACCGAGAACCCACAGCTCGATCCGCTGGCGGTGGGCGATATCCGCGCCCACCTGGTGGCGCACCTGCCGGACTACATGGTGCCGGTGGCCTACATGAAGCTGGATGCGTTGCCCCTCACCGCCAACGGCAAACTCGACCGCAAGGCCTTGCCGGCGCCGGACCAGGCCGCCGTGTTCACCCGCGAATACGCCGCGCCCGAGGGCGAGATCGAAGGCGTGCTGGCGAGTATCTGGAGCGGCGTGCTGCAAGTCGAACGCGTTGGGCGCCACGATCATTTCTTCGAACTGGGCGGGCATTCGCTGTTGGCCATGCGCATGGTTTCCCAGGTGCGCCAGCGCCTGGGGGTAGAGCTGCAACTGGGCGACCTGTTTGCCAACGCCGAGCTGTGCGCGGTCGCCGAAGTGCTGGCCCAGGCCGGGCGCAGCACCTTGCCGGATATCCTGCCGGCCAACCGCGATGAAGACGTACCGCTGTCGTTCGCTCAGCAGCGCCTGTGGTTCCTGGCGTTGATGGAAGGCGCCAACACCGCCTACAACATCCCCATCGGCCTGCGCCTGCGTGGGCAACTGCATGTGCAGGCCCTGCAACGGGCGCTGGCGCGCATTGTGGCGCGCCACGAAACCCTGCGCAGTCGCTTCGCCCAGCACGGCGACACCGCCCAGGTGCTGATCGTGCCGGCCGAAGACGTGCTGCCCCTGCAAGTGCAGGACCTGCGCCGCCACCCGCAGCCGCAACAGGCGCTGGACGCGTTGATCCATGGCGAAGCCTCGGCGCCCTTCGATCTGGAGCGTGGCCCGTTGCTGCGTGGGCGCCTGGTGGTGATGGCCGACGATCACCATGTGCTGTTGCTGACACTGCACCACATCGTCTCTGATGGCTGGTCCATGGGCGTGCTGACCCGCGAGTTGATGGCGCTGTACCAGGCGTTCAGCCACGGCCTGCCGGACCCGCTGCCAGCCTTGCCGATCCAGTACGGTGACTTTGCCGTGTGGCAACGCCTGTGGCTCAGCGGCGAGGTGCTGCACCGCCAAAGCACCTATTGGCAGCAGGCCCTGGCCGGTGCGCCGGCCTTGCTCACACTGCCCACCGACCGCCCGCGCCCGGCGCAGCAGGACTACGCCGGCAGCAGCGTCGACGTGCGCCTGGACGAACGCCTCACGGCCGGGCTCAAGGCCTTGAGCCAACGCCATGGCACCACCTTGTACATGACCTTGATGAGCGCCTGGGCGGCCTTGCTCGCGCGGTTGTCCGGCCAGCCGGACCTGGTGATCGGCTCGCCGGTGGCCAACCGCACCCGCAGCGAGGTGGAAGGGCTGATCGGCCTGTTCGTCAACACCCTGGCAGTGCGTATCGACACCTCGGGCGAGCTGAGCGTCGAGGGGTTGCTCGCCCGGGTCAAGGCCCAGACCCTGCAAGCCCAGGCCCATCAGGACCTGCCGTTCGAGCAAGTGGTGGAAATCACCCGGCCGGTGCGCAGCCTGGCTCACAGCCCGTTGTTCCAGACCCTGCTGACTTGGCAGGACAGCAGCGCACCGACACTGGCCCTGGGCGACCTGGCGCTGGAAGGCATTGTGGAGAACAGTCACTTTGCCAAGTTTGACCTGTCGCTGAACCTGGGCGAAGTGCAGGGCAGCATTCTCGGCGCGCTGGAATATGCGGTGGCGCTGTTCGATGAAGCCACGATGCAGCGTTATGTGGGGTACTTCGTTCGCGTGTTGCAGGCCATGGTCGAGAACGATCAGGCGGTGCTGGACCACATCCCCCTGGTGAGCGAGCGGGAGCGTCAGCAGGTGCTGTTCGACTTCAACGCCACCGATGTCCCTTACAACCTCGACCAGACGCTGCACGGCCTGTTCGAAGCGCAAGTGGCGCGCACGCCCCAGGCCGTGGCGCTCAAGGCTGGCGAGCAGACGTTGACCTACGCCGAACTCAACGCCCAGGCCAACCGTCTGGCTCACCACCTGCTGGCGCAGGGCGTGCACGCCGATTCGCGGGTGGCGATCTGCGTGGAGCGCGGCCTGGAGATGGTCATCGGCCTGTACGCGATCCTCAAGGCCGGCGCCGCCTATGTGCCGCTGGACCCAGCCTATCCGCCGGAGCGTATCGCCTACATGCTGCATGACAGCGCGCCCCAGGTGGTGCTGGCCCAAGGCAGCACGCGGGGCTTGCTGGGCGATGCGCCGGTGATCGACCTGGAGCAGCCGACCTGGCAGCACCTGTCCCTTGATAATCCGCACACCGAGGCCGTGAGTGCCTATGTGATCTACACCTCCGGTTCCACCGGGCAGCCTAAAGGGGTGATCAACGATCACGCCGGGGTGGTCAACCGCCTGCTGTGGATGCAGGACGAATACCGGCTGACGGCCGACGACACGGTCTTGCAGAAAACCCCGTTCAGCTTCGACGTGTCGGTGTGGGAGTTCTTCTGGCCGTTGATGACTGGCGCACGCCTGGTGATGGCTGCGCCGGGTGGGCACAAGGACCCGCAGTACCTGTGCCGGGTGATCGCGGCGGAGCAGGTCACCACCTTGCATTTTGTGCCGTCGATGCTCGACGTGTTCCTCGCCCATGGCGAGTTGAGCCAGGCCGCCGGGCTGGTGCGGGTGATCTGCAGCGGCGAAGCCTTGCCGGGCAGCCTGGTGCGGCGCTTCAAGCGGCAACTGCCGGGCAGCCAACTGCACAACCTGTATGGCCCGACGGAAGCGGCGGTGGATGTCACCGCGTGGAACTGCGCGGGGCCGGTGACGCCGGACAACACGCCCATCGGCAAGCCAATTGCCAATACGCGCATGTACCTGCTGGACGCCCAGTTGCAGCCGGTGCCCCTGGGCGTGGTGGGCGAGCTGTTCATTGGTGGTGTGCAAGTGGCGCGGGGCTACCTGAACCGCCCGGAACTCACCGCCGAACGCTTCCTCAAGGACCCGTTCACCGAGGGCCGCCTGTACCGCACCGGTGACGTCGGCCGCTACCTGCCTGACGGCACCATCGAATACCTGGGGCGCAATGACGATCAGGTGAAGATCCGTGGCTTGCGCATCGAACTGGGGGAAATCCAGGCGCGGCTCACCGAGTTCCCGGCGATCAACGAAGCGGCGGTCATCGCCCGCGAGCAGCGCCTGGTGGCGTACTACACCGGTGAACACAGCGACATCGAGGCCTTGCGTGCCCACCTGTTGCAGCACCTGCCGGAATTCATGGTGCCTACGACCTTTGTCCACCTCGATGCGCTGCCCCTGAGCCCCAACGGCAAGCTCGACCGCAAGGCGCTGCCGGCGCCGGGCCTGGAATCGCTGGCCGTGCGCGAGTACGAGGCACCCCAGGGCGACACGGAAGTGACCCTAGCGAGTGTGTGGGCCGAGTTGCTCAACGTGGAGCGCGTGGGTCGTCACGACAATTTCTTCGAGCTGGGCGGGCATTCGCTGCTGGCAGTCAGCCTGATGGGGCGCTTGCGCAGCCTGGGCTTGTCGGCGGATGTGAAAGTGCTGTTTGCCCAGCCGACGCTGGCCGGTTTGGCGGCGGCATTGGGCGGCAGCCGTGAAGTGGCAGTGCCCGCTAATCGAATTGGCGCTGGTTGCACGCATATCACCCCGGACCTGTTGCCGCTGATCACCCTGGAGCAAGTAGCCATCGACCGCATCGTCGCGTGCATCCCCGGTGGTGCGGCGAATGTGCAAGACATCTACCCGCTGGCGCCGTTGCAGGCGGGCATGCTCTATCACCATCGCGCGGTGCCCGAAGGCGATGCCTACCTGTTGCAGGCGCAATTTGCCTTCGACCATCACGAACGCCTGGAAGCGTTCGCCATGGCCTTGCAGGCCGTGATCGAACGGCACGACATCCTGCGTTCGTCGTTCCACT
This sequence comes from Pseudomonas sp. BIGb0164, assembly GCF_024810135.1. Lineage (NCBI taxonomy): Bacteria > Pseudomonadati > Pseudomonadota > Gammaproteobacteria > Pseudomonadales > Pseudomonadaceae > Pseudomonas > Pseudomonas sp. BIGb0164. Next base: position 144,297 of record NZ_JANUEA010000014.1, read on the forward strand.
GGGACGGCCTGGAAGAACCGGTGCAAGTGGTGTGGCGCGATGCGGCGCTGCGTGTTGAACCCGGGCCGTTACCCCTGCGCCTGGACGTGGGCCAGGCCCCGTTGATGCGCCTGGTGTATGCCCAGGAACCCGGGCGGGTGGTTGCCACCTTGCTGTTCCATCACCTGGTGATGGACCACATCGCTCTGGAGATCCTGCAACACGACATGCAGGCGTTCCTGCTGGGTGAGCAAGACCGGTTGGGCGCGGCGGTGCCGTATCGCAACTATGTGGCCCAGACCCGCCTGGGTGGCGGTGATCACGAAGGGTTCTTCCGCGAGATGCTGGGCGACATCGACGAGCCGACCGAGGTCGAAGCGCTGGACGATGACGAACCCGCGCAACTGGCCCTCGACCCACAGTTGAGCCTGCGCTTGCGTACCCAGGCCCGTGAGGCCGGCGTGAGCAGCGCCAGCCTGATGCACCTGGCGTGGGCGCAGGTGCTGGGCAAAGTCTCCGGGCGTGAGCAGGTGGTGTTTGGCACGGTGATGCTCGGTCGCCTGCAAGGCGGCGAGGGTGCCGAGCGGGCGATGGGGGTGTTCATCAACACCCTGCCGCTGCGCGTCGACCTGGGCGAGCGCCCGGTGCGTGAGGCGCTGCGGGCCACCCATGCGCGGCTGACGCAACTGCTCAGCCATGAACACGCGCCGCTGGCGCTGGCCCAGCGTTGCAGTGGCGTGCCGGTGGGCACCCCGCTGTTCAGCGTGCTGTTCAATTACCGGCACAGTGCGCCGCAGGCCGGTGGTGTGGCCGAGGCGTGGCAGGGCATTCAAGTGCTCAAGGCCGAGGAACACACCAACTATGGCCTGTCGTTGAGCGTGGATGACCTCGGCGCCGGGTTCAGCCTCAAGGCCACGGGGCAGGGCGCACGGCGTTTGTGCGAGTACTTGCAGGTGGCGCTGGAGCAGGTGGTGCAGGCCCTGGAGCAACGCAGCGAGATTGCTATCGGCCGCTTGCCCGTGCTGCCGGCGACCGAAGTTCTGCAACTGCAAGGTTTCAACGCCACGGCGCGCACGTTCCCTCGTGAACACACCGTGCAGCGCCTGTTCGAAGCCCAGGCCCAAGCCCGCCCAGGCGCCTTGGCCGTGCGTCATGGCGAGCAGACGCTGAGCTACGGTGAGTTGAACACTCGCGCCAATCATCTGGCCCATCACCTGCTGGGCCTGGGCGTGCTGCCGGGCGACAACGTGGCGATCCTGCTGCCGCGCTCTGTCGACCTGCTGGTCAGCCAACTGGCCGTGCTCAAGTGCGCGGCGGCCTATGTGCCGCTGGACATCCATGCGCCACCCGAACGCCAGGGCTTCATGCTGCAGGACAGCGGTGCGGCGTGGCTGTTGACCCGCAGCGATATGCCAGTCGGCTACCCGGCGCGACGTCTGGACCTGGACACCCTGGCCCTCGACCCGCAGCCCAGCCACAACCCGGATCTGTCGCAGTCCTCGGACAGCGTGGCCTACATTATGTACACCTCCGGCTCCACCGGGACGCCCAAGGGTGTGCTGGTGCCGCACCGTGGCATCACACGCCTGGTGATCAACAACGGCTATGCCGACTTCAACGCCGCCGACCGCGTGGCGTTCGCCTCCAACCCGGCGTTCGACGCCAGTACCATGGACGTCTGGGGCCCGCTGCTCAACGGCGGCCAGGTGCAGGTGATCGACCACGCCACCTTGCTCGCCCCGGCTGCGTTCGGCGCGGCCCTGGAAGGCGCGACGGTGCTGTTCGTGACCACGGCGCTGTTCAACCAGTATGTGCAGATGATCCCCGATGCCCTGGCCGGGTTGCGCATCCTGCTGTGCGGCGGCGAGCGCGCTGACCCGGCCGCATTCCGCAGCCTGCTGGCGCGAGCCCCGGCGTTGCGCCTGGTGCATTGCTACGGGCCGACGGAAACCACCACTTACGCCACCACCTATGAAGTGCGCGCCATTGCCTTTGATGCGGAAAGCGTGCCGGTGGGCCGGCCGATTTCCAATACCCACATCCATGTGCTGGACGCGCACTTGCAGCCGGTACCGCTGGGCGTGACGGGTGAAATCTGTATCGGTGGTGACGGCGTCGCCAGGGGCTACTTGAACCGTCCCGAGCTGACGGCCGAGAAGTTTGTGAGCGACCCGTTCAACCCGGGTGCCCTGATGTACCGCACCGGTGACCTGGGACGCTGGACGCCGGACGGCTTGCTCGAATGCATCGGGCGCAACGACGACCAAGTGAAAATTCGCGGTTTCCGCATCGAGCTGGGTGAGATCGAAGCGCGTCTCGCCACCTTCGCCGGCATCCGGGAGGTGGTGGTGTTGGCCCGTGAAGACAATCCCGGAGACAAACGCCTGGTGGCCTATTTCACCTGGGCGGCAGAGGCGCTGGACATTGATCGCGTGCGCGGCCACCTGCACGGCCAGTTACCGGACTACATGCTGCCTTCGGCCTATGTGCCGCTGGCGCAACTGCCGCTGACTGCCAACGGTAAAGTCGACCGTAAAGCCCTGCCTGTTCCGGTCATGGATGCCCTGTGCAGCCGCGATTTCGAAGCACCCGCCGACGCACTGGAAGAGACCCTGGCGCAACGTTGGGCCGAGGTGTTGAAGGTGGAACACGTGGGCCGGCACGACAGCTTCTTTGAGCTGGGCGGTCATTCGTTGCTGGCAATCCGTCTGGTCAACCTGCTGGAAGAGGCCGGGTTACCGGTGTCCCTGGCGGAGCTGTTTCAGCACGCGAGCGTGGCCGGCGTGGCGAACCTGCTGCGCCAGCGCACGGGTGAGCCGGAGCGTGATCCCGCGGTGATCACCGTGCGCAGCAGCGGCGCGCAACCGCCGTTGTTCCTGGTGCATGAATTCAGCGGCATGGACGTGTATTTCCCTGCCTTGGGCCAGCACCTGCCGGGGGATTACCCCATCTATGGCCTGCCGGGCGTGCCGCTGGGTGAAGCGCACCTGAACACCCTGGAAGGCCTGGCGGCGCGGATGGTCGGGCTGATCCGCAGCCTGCAACCCCACGGGCCGTATCGCGTGGCGGGCTGGTCGTTTGGTGGTGTGTTGGCCTATGAGGTCGCCATGCAATTGCTCGGGCTGGATGAGCCGGTGGCGTTCCTCGGTTTGATCGACAGCTACGTGCCGCGCATGACCGACCAGGGCAAAGCGCGCTGGAGCGGGCCCGAGGCCCTCAAGCGGCATTTGCTGTTGCAGTGCACGGCGTATTGGAAAGCACAGGGAGGTGCAAATGAACTGGAAAGCCTTGGGCAACTGGAGGCGAGCCTTGGACAGCTGGACTTTGCGGGCTTGCTGCAACGCTGTCGCGATCAAGGTTTGCTATACGCGCAAATGGCGGCGGCGTCGGACGCCGACCTCTTGAGCTTCATCGAGCGCGAAGTGGGGCATGGGCATGCGCTGGCGCACTACAGCCTGTTCCCGCTGCCAATCCCGGTGCACCTGTTCAGCGCCGAGCAGCGGCCGACCGAACTGTCCCGTCGCAGCCAGTCCCTGGGCTGGAGCGAGGCGTTGGCACCGGGGCAGTTGCGTCAGGTGGACGTGCCGGGCGATCACCAGAGCATGATGCAGGCGCCGCATATCCAGGCCCTGGGCCGTGCGATGACCGACGCCTTGGCGGGTGCTGTGCCGATGGCGCATGCGGTGCATCAACCGTTGTTGCGTATCCAGGGTGGCCGGGCGGGGAACGCCCCGGTGTTCTGTGTGCCAGGGGCGGGGGACAGCGTCACCGGGTTCGTCGGGTTCGGCGAGGCCCTGGGGCGTGACTGGCCGTTGTACGGCCTGCAGCCGCGCGGCCTGGACGGCGAGGCGGTGCCCCACAGCCAGGTGGAAGCGGCGGCGCAGTGTTACCTGGCGGCGCTGGCGCACGAGTGCCCGCACGGGCCGGTGCACCTGGTGGGGCATTCGTTTGGTGGCTGGGTGGCGCTGGAGATGGCGCTGCGGTTGCAGGCGATGGGGCGTGAGGTGGCGTCGTTGACGGTGATCGACAGTGAGTCGCCCGGTGGCAATGGCGTGGTGGGGCGGCCGTATACGACGACGGCGGCGTTGTTGCGTTTGATCGAGGCGATGCAGGTGTCGGCCGGGAAGTCGTTGGGGATCGATCCTTTGGACTTTGCCGGGTGTGATGAAGGTGTGCAGCGGCAGCTGTTGCATGGGGGGATGGTGAACGTTGGGTTGTTGCCGGGGCGTGCGTCGGTGGACGCGATGGAGGGGCCGGCGCGGACCTATGCGGCGGCGTTGCGTACGGTGTATCGGCCGGGGCAGCGGTATCGCGGGGTGGTGCGGTTGGTGTTGGCCCAGGACCCGGCCCTGGATGCGGCGGGGAATCAGCGGGAGCAGGGGTTGATGGTTGAGGGCTGGGGGAGGCAGGGGAGTGGGTTGCAGGTGTGGTATGGCGCAGGGAATCACTTTACGTTGCTCAAGGCGCCGAATGTGCAGGGGTTGGCGCGGTGGTGGTTGGATGGGGTGGTGGTTGGGGAGGTGGTTTCGTGAGGGGGGGACGTCGAGCTCTTTGTGGGAGCTGGCTTGCCTGCGATAGCGGTGGTGGGTCGGTGTACATATCCGTTGCTGCGGTAACGGCGGCTTATGGTTCCGCTCTTACAGCGGGTCACTTTTGGAAGGACC
>NZ_JANUEA010000015.1:0-71714 GCF_024810135.1 Pseudomonas sp. BIGb0164
GGGTCAACTGTGGGAGCTGGCTTGCCTGCGATGCAAACACCTCGGTACATCAGGCACACCCAATCGATGCCATCGCAGGCAAGCCAGCTCCCACATAAAGCGTGCTATTCGCTCTTGATCTACACCACTCAAGCCGGCTGTCAGGCCGCTGTGCTTTTGCTCTTGATCTTGCTTTTGATCTTAGGCGCCCCCCAAATACCTGTCGGATTACGGGCACACCGAGCCTAGGCGAGGTGCCGAGTGTTGGGGCAAGAGCCCTTTGCTTACTTTGGGCTGGGCCGGCATTCCGGCTCTTTTCCAAAGTGAGCCGCCGTAAGGGCGGAACCCTAAGCAGCCGTTACCCCCAAAACGGATATGTACCCCGTCCGAGAAACCGCCTATCCCGACAAAAACACTAGGACTTTGTACCTGCGTAATATTTTGGCGTAAACTGCCGGCAAGCCTGTGAGGAGTTTCCATGACTGCCATAACCATTACCGACGCCGCCCACGATTACCTGGCTGACCTGCTGTCCAAGCAGAACACCCCGGGTATCGGCATCCGCGTCTTTATCACCCAGCCCGGCACCCAGTACGCCGAGACCTGCATTGCCTACTGCAAGCCGGGTGAAGAAAAGCCTGAAGACACCGCCCTGGGGCTGAAAAGCTTCACCGCGTACATCGATGCCTTCAGCGAAGCCTTCCTTGACGACGCTGTGGTCGATTACGCCACCGACCGCATGGGCGGCCAGTTGACCATCAAGGCGCCCAACGCCAAGGTGCCGAACGTCAATGCCGACAGCCCGGTCAACGAGCGCATCAACTACTACCTGCAAACCGAGATCAACCCGGGCCTGGCCAGCCACGGCGGCCAGGTCAGCCTGATCGACGTGGTTGACGACGGCATCGCCGTATTGAAGTTTGGCGGCGGCTGCCAAGGCTGCGGCCAGGCGGACGTGACCTTGCGTGAAGGCATCGAGCGCACCTTGCTCGAACGTATTCCAGAGCTCAAGGGCGTACGCGACGTGACTGACCACACGCAGAAAGAAAACGCCTACTACTGAGTAAGGCGTTCACTGCGAACAAAAAAACGGCGCCCCGTGAGCGCCGTTTTTTTATGCCTTAAATTCAATGGCTTGCACTATCTATTTAAAAAAATAGATCAACTGTGGGAGCTGGCTTGTCGGGTCGCCGCATCGCTGCGATAGCGTTATATCAGCAGACAAATGTTTTATCTGGCACACCGTCATCGCGGGCAAGCCCGGCTCCCACAGGGTTTTGCGTAGCTCTCTGGGCTTGATCAAGGGCGGTAGAGGTGGGCATGGCCTGCGCGGTACAGCGACGACTCGCTGAAGCTGTCACTGGCCAGCACTCGGCCCACCACAATCAGCGCCGTACGCCGAAAGCCCTTGGCGGCCACCTTCTGGGCAATATCCGCCAGTGTGCCGACCGCCCAATCCTGGTCCGGCCATGTCGCCCGGTGCACCACCGCAATCGGGCAGTCGGCGCCATAGTGTGGCAGCAGCTCAGCGACGATCTTGTCCAAGTGGTTGACCCCCAGGTGGATCGCCATGGTCGTGCCATGCCGCGCCAGGCTGTCGAAGCTCTCGCCGGCCGGCATGCCTGTTTTATCGGCATAGCGGGTCAGAATCACGCTCTGGGCGATGTCCGGCAGGGTCAACTCGGTTTCCAGTAACGCCGCACAGGCGGCCACTGCGGTAACGCCCGGGATGATCTGGAAAGGAATGCCCAACTCGCGCAAATGACGGATCTGCTCGCCAATCGCCCCGTAAAGGCTTGGGTCGCCGGAATGCACCCGCGCCACGTCCTGGCCTTTGGCGTGGGCTGTCTTGATCAGGTCGATGATCTGTTCCAGGTGCAATTCGGCGCTATTGACGACGGTCTCTGCCTGATGACCTTCCAGCACCGCTGCGGGCACCAGCGAGCCGGCATAGATGATCACCGGGCAGTTGCGAATCAGCCGCTGACCCTTGACGGTGATCAATTCCGGGTCGCCGGGGCCTGCGCCGATGAAGTAGACGGTCATGGGAAATTCCTGTCGAAAAACGGGCGAGCATGAAAGTGGCTCATGATCGGAAGCGGCGATTATCGGGATTTTAGCCGGCGCACGCCAACGCAAAGGTAGCCTGGGCGGCTTTTTTGCGGGTGATCAGCAGTCCGGCAGGGGCACCCGCGAGGTGTTCGGCCAGGGCCAGGGCAGCGCTTTCGGCGACGCCGTAGCAGCCGGTATGGGCAAAGGCGACCTCGGATTTGTGACTTAAACGCTCGGCATAAACCGCCAGTTGTCCTGCGTTGAAACAGTGCAACGGGAGATCCAGCGCCCGGGCCATGGCCCGTATTCCCCGTTCATCCTTTTTCAGATCGATACTGGCCAGCGCGGTAATGCTGTTGCGATCAACGCCCCCCTCCGCGAGGGCGCTGTCAAACAGATCCAGCAGGGCGTGAACGTCACAACCCCGCTGGCAGCCCAAGCCGACCGCCAGGATCATGCGGCGTAGTGATCGTCACGGTTGCGACGGAACAACCACGCGCTGATCAGGCCCAGCGCCAGCCAGAAGGCGACGTTGGTCAGGTGCGAGGCGATCTTGAACTGCGCTTCCAGCGCCTCGGGTGCCAGCATCGAGTGCACTTCCGGTTGTGGCGCGCCGATGACGTGAGGCACGGCCAGGATCGCGGCACCCAGCACTTTCAGCAGCCAGTTACGGCCAAACACCAGCAGCGCAATACCGGCGGCGGTGGAGGCGGCGGTGCCGATCCACCAGATCTGCCGTTGCGCCAGATCGGCTGCCGCAGTGCCTGGCAGCTCAGGTGGCAGGCCCATGGTCGGCGCCAGTACGAAGGTGGCGTAACCGGCCAAGCCCCACAGCAAGCCTTGCGCGGTACGGGTCGGTGCGCGCAGGGTGTAGAGACCGGCCAGCATCAAGGCGAAACCGACGGCGACCACCAGGTTGCCACCCGTGGTGGACAGCACACGCTGCCAGCCATCTTCCGGCTCCCAGGCCTCGGCGTCATGGCTGTGGGCGGCGGCGCCTTCGGCGTGTTCGTGGGCCACTTCGGTGGCGGCCGGGGCGTTTTCGAAGGTTTCCGCCTGCAGAATCAGCGGGGCGACCCAGAAGCTTTGCAGCAGGGTCAGCAGCAGGGCGGCCAGCAGGCCAGTGAACCCTGCGGTTTGCGCAATACGCTTGATCATGTCGGCAAGTCTCAGTGGCACGGGAACGCGGCGCTGTGGCGGGTATCGTGGGCTGCGTTGTGCACCGCCTCGATATGAGAGAAACCGGCGAAATACACCAGGCACGCGCCGAGGATCGACGCACCGATGGCGGCGGTCAGGCGTTGGCTGAGGGTGGTGGTGTTGCCGGTGGCGTGCGAGGTGCTGGTGATGATCGACATGGCGCGTCCCTTCAGGGTTTCAGGGTGACACGAGCGCATGAAAACCCCGCGAGCCGGGCACGCAGGGTTCGAACAGCGCCCGCCCACCGCGGGTTTGTTATCTGATTTTTTCGGGCCGGTCTCCGGGCTTGCGAGGGGGCTCTTGGGAGAGTCCTGAAAGCATCGCCTTCCCATGCAAGTGCACAGTGGTTATGACGCTTCGCTCGCTTACCGTTGCGGGGGCAGCACCGGACTTGCCATAGAGGTATGGCGTACCGGTTTCCCGTTTCACCCTTTGCAGGGCACCCGAAACAAGATGTGTAGGAGAACATGGGCGGTTGATGTGCGTCAAACACCTTGAGCGGCTGTAAATGTTTAAGGTGTTTGAAGGATAGAGTTGACCTCAAGGATGACGAGCAATCTGATGTTGATTTTTTGCGGATCAGACAAATTTTCATATTAATTTCGAATTAACTTGACTCTGCGCTTAGTGGAAGCGTAGGTGATCAAGTAGTCAAGGTTGTCATGATCAAACCTCTCGTCTTGTAATCCCCTTCCGGTGTGTGTCCAGCCCACTCCTATGTCCAGCTGGTTGAGAAGCCGGGTGCGTTTGAGGATCTCCTCGGCAACGGCTGAGGCTTTTGGAGAGAAGGTTCTCGTGGTTGGCACCTGACCGGCGGCCTCTTTTAATTCTTTGAAGTTGACGTATTCATCGCCCTGTCCGGCTGCATATTCATCGAAGTGTTTCTTCACCTCTTGTAGCAACTCTTTGTCACTGTAGAACCAGACCTGGGGCTTTTGCTCTGTTGTACTTCTCTTTGCCCGAGTTTCGAGGCTACTCGTGCTGGTGTATGCAGCGTGTTGGATCTGAATACTGTCCTGCGGGGCATCAGCTTCTTTCTCGCCTTTGTAGCTCGGTGCGTTAGGTGGCAGGTTAAAGTGGAGGGGGGAAAGTGCCGAAAGTGTCATGTTTGATCCTTTATTGCGTTGGTATGTCTGGCGCGCATTGAGCGCTTATGAGCCAAATCTGTGTGGTGCAAAAGTCCAAGCTGTTCCTAGCTGGCTATCGGGCAATTAATGCGAGTTGTAAGTTTCATTCGACTGCCGCGGTATGGCGCGAACCTCATGTGTTGGCATTGACCCGCTCTGTGGCACTGCGTAGCCTTGCACCCTCGAGGTTCTCCAGCCCAGGCCGGAGCTAAGAAGGGAACGCGGTCCAAGCCGCGGCTGCCCCCGCAACTGTAAAGGGTTCAGCTGACTGCCACGCCACTGCCGACAAGGCGGGAAGGCGCAGCCAGCGCCGGTCGCAAGACCCGCACGCCCCAAGCCAGGAGACCTGCCTCGCAACCGATTTTCTACTTCAACCGGGCGGGGTGATCCGGTGACGAAATCCGCTGCTGCGCGCCGTCGCAGGGCCTATCGTCCCGTATGCCCGCCCCAAAGGGCATCCGATGAAAACACTGGCCAAACTCCCCGTCACCATCGTTACCGGCTTCCTCGGCTCGGGCAAAACCACCTTGCTGCGCCACATGCTCGACAACGCCCAGGGCCGTCGCATCGCGGTAATCGTCAACGAATTCGGCGAATTGGGCATCGACGGTGAAATCCTCAAGCAGTGCTCCATCGGTTGCACCGAAGAAGAAGCCAACGGCCGCGTCTACGAATTGGCCAACGGCTGCCTGTGCTGCACCGTGCAGGAAGAGTTCTTCCCGGTGATGCGCGAACTGGTGGCCCGTCGTGGTGACCTCGACCACATTCTCATCGAAACCTCAGGCCTGGCCCTGCCAAAACCCTTGGTACAAGCCTTCCAGTGGCCGGAAATCCGCAGCGCCTGCACCGTCGACGCGGTAATCACCGTGGTCGACAGCCCGGCCGTCGCCGCGGGCACCTTCGCCGCCTTCCCGGACCAGGTCGACGCCCAGCGTAAACTGGACCCGAACCTGGATCACGAGTCGCCGTTGCACGAGCTGTTCGCCGACCAACTGGCCAGCGCCGACCTGGTGATCCTCAACAAAACCGACCTGATCAACCCGGAAGACCTGGCCCGCGTGCGCCTGGAAGTCGCCGAAGAGCTGCCGCCTGCGGTGAAGATCATCGAAGCCAGCAGCGGTCGCCTGCCGCTGGACGTGCTGATCGGCTTGGGTGCCGGCTCTGAAGAGCACATCGACGGTCGCCACAGCCATCACGATCATCACCACGAAGGTGAAGACGACGATCACGACCACGACGCTTTCGATTCCATTTCCATCGACCTGCCGCAAGCCGACGAAGCCCTGCTGCTCGACGCCCTGACCCAACTGGTGGTGCAACACGGCATCCTGCGCGTCAAAGGTTTCGCGGCCATCCCCAACAAGCCGATGCGCCTGCTGATCCAGGGTGTGGGCACACGTTTCGACAAGCACTTCGACCGTGCCTGGGGCGCTGACGAAGCGCGCATCACGCGCCTGGTGCTGATCGGTCAGGACCTCGATGCCGCCGGCCTCGAAGCGCAGTTGCGCGCTGCACTCAGCGTCTGACCCATGCACCTGCTCAGGACCCAGCCCGGTGGTTTCGTCTCGGACGACAATATTGCCGACCTTGGCCAAACCCCCGCTGACCTGGTGATCCTGTGCAGCGGTGATTCCAGCCTGGCATTGCTGGCCGAAGCGGCCCAGCAATTGCCCGACGATTACCCCAGCTTCCGGCTGGCCAACCCGATGCAGGTGCAGAACCATGCGTCGGTCGACCTGTACGTCGATGAAGTGCTGCGCCACGCCAAGGTCATCCTGATTTCGCTGCACGGCGGCATCGGTTATTGGCGGTACGGCATCGAGCGGCTGGTGGAGCTGGCCGAACGCGGCGTGCAGCTGATCCTGGTGCCGGGGGACGATCGCCCGGACCCGGAACTCAGCAGCCTGAGTACGGTAAACGCCGAAAGCCGCGACCGCCTGTGGCACTTTTTGCGCCAGGGCGGCCTGGGCAACGCGCTGGATTTCTATCGCTGCCTGGCCAGCGCTTACCTGGGCCGCGACTACACCTGGGCCGAGCCGCAAACCCTGCCGCGCACGGCGATTTATCACCCGCATAAAGCCAACCCGCGCCTGAACGACTGGCAGACGGATTGGAACCCCGAGTGGCCGGTGGCGGCGGTGCTGTTCTACCGCTCCCATTTGCAGGCGGCCAATACGGGTTTTATCGATGTGTTTTGCCAACGCTTACAGGCAGCGGGCCTTAACCCGCTGCCGATTGCGCTGGCCAGTTTGAAAGAGCCCGGCTGCCTGACGGTGGTCGAGGACCTGCTGGATGAAGTGGGTGCGGCGGTGATTTTGAACACCACCGGCTTTGCCCAATCCAGCCCCGAAGCGCCGCATTTGCGACCGTTTCGCCGCAATATCCCGGTGATCCAGGCGATTTGCGCCCAAGACAACGAGCCCGGCTGGCAGGCCAGCGAACAAGGCCTGGGCCCGCGCGACCTGGCGATGCACATTGCCTTGCCGGAGCTGGACGGGCGCATCATCAGCCGGCCGATCAGTTTCAAGGACCTGGCCTGGCGCAGCGAGCGCAGCCAGTCGGACGTGGTCTGTTACCGCGCCGCGCCTGAACGCATGGACTTTGTCGCTGAACTGGCGCGGCGTTGGGTCGAGCTGGCGCGGGTGCCGAATGCTGACAAGCGCATCGCGCTGATCCTCGCCAACTACCCGACCCGCGACGGCCGTATCGGCAACGGCGTGGGCCTGGATACGCCGGCTGCCGCGCTGAATATCCTGCGTGCGCTGCAAGCCGAAGGCTATCCGCTGCCGAGCGAGCTGCCTGAAAGCGGCACTGCGCTGATCCACGATTTGCTTGGCGGCGTGACCAACGACCTCGACAGCCTCGACCTGCGCCCCTGCCATCAAAGCCTGAGCCTGGATGACTACGAGGCGATGTTCAGTCGCCTGCCTGAATCCAACCGCCAAGCTGTTTTGGCACGCTGGGGTGCACCGCACAGCGATCCGATGTTCCGCGACGGCCGCATGATGATCGCCGGCCTGCGCCTGGGCCTGACGTTTGTCGGCATCCAGCCGGCGCGTGGCTATCAAGTGGACGCCAGCGCCGTCTATCACGACCCGGACCTGGTACCGCCTCACGCCTACCTGGCGTTTTACTTCTGGCTGCGCCACACCTACGGCGCCCACGGCGTGATCCACGTGGGCAAGCACGGCAACCTCGAATGGCTGCCCGGTAAGGGCGTGGGCCTGTCGGAAAACTGCTGGCCCGATGCATTGCTGGGGCCGTTGCCGAATATCTACCCGTTTATCGTCAACGACCCGGGCGAGGGCGCCCAGGCCAAGCGGCGTACCCAGGCGGTGATCATCGACCACTTGATGCCACCGCTGACCCGCGCCGAAACCTACGGGCCGCTGCGCAACCTTGAACTGCTGGCGGACGAATACTACGAAGCGCAGTTGCTCGACCCGCGCCGCGCTCTGGAATTGCAGAAAGACATCCTCAAGCTGGTGCGCGAAACCCGCATCGACCAGGAGCTTGAGCTGGACAGCGAGGCGGACGCCGCCGTTTGGCTGCCGCGCCTGGACACTTACCTGTGTGACTTGAAGGAGTCGCAGATCCGCGACGGCCTGCATATTTTCGGCGAGTCGCCCGAAGGTCGCCTGCGTATCGACACCTTGCTGGCCTTGCTGCGTATCCCGCGTGGCGATGGGCGCGGCCCGCAATCGAGCCTCTTGCGGGTGCTGGCCAAGGCATTCGAGCTGGGCTTTGACCCGTTGGACTGCGCCTTGGCCGAGCCCTGGACCGGGCGCCGTCCGCTTGTATTGCAGAAAATCGACCCACAGTTGTGGCGCACCGCAGGCGACACCCGCGAGCGTTTGGAACTGTACGCCGCGCGGTTGATCGAGCAGGCGCTGGAAGGGCCGCTGGAACAGCTGGAAGAACCCGGTTGGGAAGACGTGAAGGCGGTGATCGAGAGCCTGCGCATCGTCGTCGCGCCGCGCCTGGATGCCTGCGGCCCGGCCGAAATGCGCGGCTTGCTCGATGCGTTAGCCGGCCGCTTTGTACCCGCAGGGCCGAGCGGCGCCCCCAGCCGTGGACGCCTGGACGTGCTGCCCACCGGTCGCAACTTCTTCACCGTCGATGTGCGTAACTTGCCCACCACGACCGCCTGGCGCATCGGTTTCCAGTCCGCCAACCTGATTCTTGAGCGCCACTTGCAAGACCACGGTGACCACCTGCGTCAGCTGGGCCTGTCGGTGTGGGGCACGGCCACCATGCGCACCGGCGGTGATGACATTGCCCAAGCCATGGCGCTGATGGGCGTGCGCCCGGTGTGGGCCACGGGCAGCCAGCGGGTGGATGACTTCGAGATCCTGCCGATCAGCCTGCTGGACCGTCCGCGTGTCGATGTGACGTTGCGAGTGTCAGGCTTCTTTCGCGATGCGTTTGCCAATTTGATTCGCCTGTTTGACGCGGCGGTGCAGGCGGTAGCGGCGTTGGATGAGCCGGACGATATGAACCCGCTGGCGGCCAAGGTGCGCAGCGAGCGTGAGGCGTTGCGTGTGTCCGGCCTGGACGAAGAAACCGCCGCCAAGCAGGCCGGGTGGCGCATTTTTGGGGCCAAGCCCGGTGCCTATGGGGCCGGCGTGCAGGGCGCGGTCGACGGTCGCCTGTGGCAAACCCGTGAAGACCTGGCCGAGGTCTACCTTAATTGGGGCGGTTACGCCTATGGCGGTGCCGACGAAGGCACGGCCGCCCGTGAACAATTCGCTCAGCGCCTGAGCCAGGTGCAGGCGGTGTTGCAGAACCAGGACAACCGCGAGCATGACCTGCTCGACTCCAACGACTACTACCAATTCCAGGGCGGCATGCTCGCCGCCGTGGAAACCCTGAGCGGCGACAAGGCCGCCAGCTATCATGGCGACCACAGCCAACCTGATTTGCCGAAGATCCGCACCTTGAAGGAAGAGCTGAACCGGGTGATCCGTTCCCGCGCTGCCAACCCCAAGTGGATCGAAGGTGTGAAGCGCCATGGCTACAAAGGTGCGTTCGAAATGGCCGCCACCGTGGACAATCTGTTCGCGTTCGACGCCACCACCGCGCTGATCGACGATCATCAATACGCGTTGCTTGCCGACGCCTACCTGCTGGACCCTGACACCCGGGCCTTTGTGCAACAGCACAACCCCGATGCCCTGCGCGATATGGCCGAGCGCATGCTCGAAGCCCAGCAGCGCGGCCTGTGGCAAGAGCCCGGGGCTTACAAGGCGGCGTTGGAAAACCTGTTGCTGGATATAGAAGAAGACAGCTGATGACTGATACTCCGCATTTTCCGCTGTCCGCCGTGGTCGGCGCCGACGACTTGAAACTGGCCCTGTGCCTGACCGCCATCGACCCCAAGATTGGCGGCGTGCTGATCGAAGGCCCGCGCGGGATGGCCAAGTCCACCTTGGCGCGTGGGTTGGCAGACCTGCTGGCCAGCGGGCAGTTTGTGACCTTGCCGCTGGGCGCTACCGAAGAACGCTTGGTCGGCACGCTGGACCTGGACGCAGCCCTCGGCGAAGGCCGTGCGCAGTTTTCCCCCGGCGTGCTGGCCAAGGCCGACGGTGGTGTGTTGTACGTCGATGAAGTCAACCTGCTGCCCGACCACCTGGTGGACCTGCTGCTCGACGTGGCCGCCAGCGGCACCAACCTGATTGAACGCGACGGTATCTCGCACCGCCATTCGGCGCGGTTTGTGCTGATCGGCACCATGAACCCGGAGGAGGGCGAGTTACGCCCGCAATTGCTCGACCGCTTCGGCTTCAATGTAGCGCTGAGCGGGCAGACCTTGCCGGCCGAGCGGGGGCAGATCATCCGCCGCCGCCTGGATTTCGACAGTGATCCCGTGGCGTTCCTTGCACACTGGGCCGCAGAACAGGCCGCACTGCGTGAGCGTTGCACCCAGGCGCGGGCGCGGCTCGACAGCATTGCGCTGGATGATGCGGCGCTGGCACAGATCACCGAGCGCTGTTTTGCGGCCGGTGTCGATGGCCTGCGTGCGGACCTGGTGTGGTTGCGCGGCGCCAGGGCCCATGCGGCATGGCGCGGTGCGGGTGTCATCGCTGAAGAGGATATTGAAGCGGTCGCCGAGTTTGCCCTGCGTCATCGCCGCCAGGTGCAGACCCCACCGGCGAGTCCGCCGAGCGAAGGGCCGTCGCCCAAGCCATCCGACACCTCGCCGAGCCAAGGCCAGGGCCAATGGGGTGACATGCCCGCGCCGGCCCTGCCCACAGGCGCACGCCGTGAAGTCCCCACCTGGCCAAAAAAGCCCTAGGCATTCGCCCTCGACCTGACGTGGGGGCGGATGCCCGGCCCAAGGCAGGGCGAGTGGAGAGAGGCAGGCACGGCAAGGCACGCAGCGCCAGGCAGGGCGCGATCAACTGGCCCGGCACGTTGCTGGGCGGCCGCCCGCAATCGCGAGAGGATTTGCTGTTCCACCTGCGCAGTCGTGCTGCCCATGAGCTGTGGCTGGTGATTGTCGATGCGTCTGCGTCTACCCGGCGCCACCGAGCACTGACCGATGCCAAGGGCTTGTTGGCCCAACTGTTTGATGACGCCTATCGCCAGCGGGCGCGCATGGCATTGCTGACAGCCAGCGGGCAGGCGCCGAAGTGGCAGGTTCAGGGGTTGAAGGCGGCGAAGGGCTTGGTGGGTTGGCTGGAGCAATTAGGCGCGGGCGGTGGTACACCGTTGCTGGCAGCGCTGACCGAGGCGGGGCATTGGTTGGCGGTGCGGCGCAAGCGGTATCCGACGGAGCAGCAACGGTTGCTAGTGATAACGGATGGGCGCCTCAAGGATGTTGCCGAGTTGCCTCACTTGGAGTGCCCAGGACTGCTGGTGGATATCGAGCGCGGCCCGATTCGCCTAGGCCGGGCTGAGGCGTTGGCAGCCGGCTTGCAGCTGGATTATCGGCATATCGACAAGTTGTAGTGCCTGAACTACCGCCATCGCAGGCAAGCCAGCTCCCACATTTTGAACGCGCCGCCTATCACATGTGGGAGCTGGCTTGCCTGCGATGAGTCCCTTGAATGCACCGCAAAGCAATCAGCCAGCCCCCGGCACATTCGGCCAAAGATCTGCCACCAGGAACAGCCGTTCGGCCTCTTCCCAATCCTCACCCACCTGAACCATCCGCACCAGCAACTGCGCCGGTGCCATCGGGTCCAGTTCTGCCAACCAGCCGTGCATCCGTTCTTCACTCCAGACGTCGTCCGCCGGGTAATGCGCCGGCGCCAGCCACGCATGGCGGGGCAGGGGTTGCCAGCGGCCGGGCGCGCTGGCGCTGGCAAATGCGCGCCAATTGCGCTGATGCAGCCAGCGTCCGCGCAGGTGCTGTGGGTGCGCGCCATTCGGTGATTCCGCCAACCCAGGCCAGGGGTAAAGCAAATAGCCACCCAACCACAAATGCGCATCGAACTGCTGGATATCCAGCGCCGCCAACGCTTCACGGCTTTCAGGGCGTGCAGATATCGGCAGTTGGTGCTGGGCCAGGTGGGCCAGCTTGCGGTCCAGTCGATCATGGCAACCGGGGCCCAGCCACAGGGCCGCGTCCCTGCCGTTGCCGTCTTGTGGGCCCAGGTAGAGCTTGATCGCCAGTTCCAGGTGATGCACGCCATCGCGATCACGAATCAGCATGTCCAACTCGCCCAGGGTGTGCCCGGCGCGACGGATCGGCAGGTTGGCAGCGATCAGTTCCACCCCCGGCGCATGCTGCACCGCAAATTGCCACAGCCGCTCGTAATAAAGGCCCAGGCGCCGGGTGCGTGCCTGGCTCAGCCACTGCTGCAACGCGCTGCTGTCTTGATCAAGTGTGCGTAACCAGTGTTCGAGAAGATGGGGCGCCTGCACCCAGTCGCTGCCGGCCAGCGGGTGGCGTTGCGGCCACGGCGTGTGCGTGAGCATCGGCGGGGCGAGCATCACCCACGCCAGGTCGCGCACCTCCGGGTGGCGCAGTTGGCGGGGCAGGTTGTGCAGATCGGGGAACACAGTCATGGTCCGAGCATAGCCTTTTACGTGCGGTGCAGGTGGCTGAGAACCGTTGTCATCAAGGCCTGACGGCGACAAAGGGTTTTGCCTGACGCGGCCTTTCGCCCATAATCGTTCTTTTTTGCCACACCCCAAATCCCGCAGGAGCCCCATGGAGCAATTTCGCAATATCGGCATTATCGGTCGCCTGGGCAGTACCCAGGTGTTGGACACCGTCCGCCGGCTGAAAAAATTCCTGCTGGAACGCCACCTGCATGTGATCCTCGAAGACACCATCGCCGAGATTCTTCCCGGCCACGGCCTGCAGACCTCGTCGCGCAAGATGCTCGGCGAAGTGTGTGACATGGTGATTGTGGTCGGCGGCGACGGCAGCCTGCTCGGCGCCGCCCGCGCCCTGGCACGACATAACGTGCCGGTGCTGGGGATCAACCGGGGCAGCCTGGGGTTTCTGACCGATATCCGCCCGGATGAGCTGGAAGTCGAAGTGGCCAAGGTGCTCGACGGCCATTACCTGGTGGAAAACCGCTTCCTGCTGCAAGCCGAAGTGCGTCGCCACGGCGAAGCCATCGGCCAGGGCGATGCGCTGAACGACGTGGTGCTGCACCCGGGCAAATCCACGCGCATGATCGAGTTCGAGCTGTATATCGACGGCCAGTTCGTGTGCAGCCAAAAGGCCGACGGCCTGATCGTCGCCACGCCTACCGGTTCCACGGCGTATGCGCTGTCGGCGGGTGGCCCGATCATGCATCCCAAGCTCGATGCCATTGTGATCGTGCCGATGTACCCCCATATGTTGTCCAGCCGGCCGATTGTGGTCGACGGCAACAGCGAGCTGAAAATCGTGGTGTCCAAAGACATGCAGATCTACCCGCAGGTGTCCTGCGACGGGCAGAACCATTTCACCTGTGCCCCCGGTGACACCATCACCGTGAGTAAAAAGGCGCAGAAGTTGCGGTTGATCCACCCGCTGGATCACAACTACTACGAAGTGTGCCGCACCAAGCTGGGCTGGGGCAGCCGCTTGGGGGGTGGAGGCGACTGATGCTCGATCCCGCGCGTAGCTACGACCTGATTGGTGACGTGCACGGTTGCGCTCATACCCTTGAGCACTTGCTCGACCAGTTGGGCTACCACAAGATCGGCGGTGTCTGGCGGCACCCGTCGCGCATGGCGGTGTTTCTCGGCGATATCATCGACCGTGGCCCGCGTATCCGCGAGGCGCTGCATATCGTCCATGACATGGTCGAGGCCGGCCAGGCGCTGTGCATCATGGGCAACCATGAATTCAATGCCCTGGGCTGGACCACGCCTGCGCCGCCGGGCAGTGGCAAGCAGTTCGTGCGCGAGCACAACCCACGGCATGCGCGTTTGATCCACGAAACCCTGACCCAGTTCGAGCAGCACCCGGGCGACTGGCATGACTTCCTCGGCTGGTTCTACGACATGCCGTTGTTTGTCGATGCCGGGCGTTTCCGTGTGGTGCACGCGTGCTGGGACGACGGTTTTATCCAGCCTTTGCGCGCCACCTTCCCGGACGGCTGCATCGACCAGCATTTCCTGCAAGCCGCCGCCGTGCCGGGCAGTTTTGCCTGCAATGCGTTCGACCGCCTGCTGCGCGGCACCGACATGCGCCTGCCGGATGGCCTGACGCTGACCGGTGGCGATGGCCTGACGCGCTCGTTCTTCCGCACCAAATTCTGGGAAGACGACCCGAAGACCTACGGCGACATTGTGTTCCAACCCGACGCGCTGCCCGAACCGGTGGCCCGTACGCCGTTGTCGTCCACACAAAAGAATTCCCTGCTGCGCTACGGCGTGGACGAACCGTTGTTGTTCGTCGGCCACTACTGGCGCAGCGGCAAGCCGGCACCGATCCGCGAGAACCTGGCCTGCCTGGACTACAGCGCCGTGCTGTACGGCAAGCTGGTGGCGTATCGCCTGGACCAGGAAACCCAATTGGATCCGCGTAAATTTGTATGGGTCGACGTCGAGCGTCCCGAGGTTATCTCATGAGTACCGTGGCTGTATTGCGCTTGCCCCTGAGCGTCGACCTGGGCGGTTTCGTCAAGCTGCTGCAACGCATGCAGGTGCCCCATCGCGTCAGCGAAGAAGCGGGGGAGCAGGTGCTGTGGGTACCGGAAACCATCAGCGATGACGTGCGCGTGCTGTATCAGCGTTTTCCTGCCGGCGATCCGGACCAGCAACTGGATATTCCCGAACAGTTCCAGGCGCCGCAGACCCGCCCCAGTTTCGCCCAGCAACTGCGCATGAGCCCCGTGACCGCGCTGGTGCTGTTGGCGAGCATCATCGTGGGCGCGGTGACGTTGCTCGGTGAAAACCTGCAGACCATGGGTTGGCTGACCTTCCTGCCGTTCCGCGTGCTGGGCGAGTACATCCAGTTCACACCGCTGGCCGACAGCCTGGCGTCGGGGCAGTGGTGGCGGCTGGTCACGCCGATGCTGATTCACTTCGGCATCCTGCACCTGGCCATGAACGGCATGTGGTACTGGGAACTGGGCCGGCGCATCGAAGTGCGCCAGGGCAGCATCAACCTGCTCGGCCTGACCCTGCTGTTCAGCCTGGTCTCAAACTACGCGCAATACGCCTACGGCGGCCCGAGCCTGTTTGGCGGGTTGTCCGGCGTGTTGTATGGCCTGCTCGGGCATTGCTGGATTTTCCAGTTGTTATCGCCTAACCCGGCTTATCGCCTGCCCCGTGGCGTGCTGGCGATGATGCTGATCTGGCTGGTGCTCTGTATGTCGGGGCTGATCTCGATGATCGGTTTCGGCGAAATCGCCAACGCGGCGCATGTGAGTGGATTGCTCATCGGTTGCCTGACGGGTTTGCTGGGTGGGTTGTACAACCGCCGCAAAGCCTCACTTTGATAAGGAAGAGCCTTATGTCCTCTTTTGCTGAAATGATCGAAAACATCACCCCGGATATCTACGAGAGCCTCAAACTGGCCGTGGAAATCGGCAAATGGTCCGATGGCCGCAAGCTCACTGCCGAGCAGCGCGAATTGTCCCTGCAGGCGGTGATCGCCTGGGAAATCCAGAACCTGCCGGAAGACCAGCGCACCGGCTACATGGGCCCGCAGGAATGCGCGTCCAAGTCGGCGCCGGTGCCGAACATCCTGTTCAAGTCGGATGCGATCCATTGATTGAAATAGGTCGCGGTGCAGTCAGCAAGATGTCGGCGCAACTCGGTGAGCCGACCGTTCAATACGCCTTTCGCCTCGGGGAAACCGAGGTGCCGGTCAACCCCATGATCGGCACCCACGTGCGCCTGGAATACCTCGGTGCCATCCATTGCAGCCATTGCGGCCGCAAGACCAAGACCAGTTTCAGCCAGGGTTATTGCTACCCGTGCATGACCAAGCTGGCCCAGTGTGACCTGTGCATCATGAGCCCCGAGCGTTGCCATTACGACGCCGGCACGTGCCGTGAGCCAAGCTGGGGCGAGACGTTCTGCATGACCGACCACGTGGTCTACCTGGCGAATTCCTCGGGGATCAAGGTCGGCATCACCCGCGCCACCCAGTTGCCGACCCGTTGGCTGGACCAGGGCGCGAGCCAGGCATTGCCGATCATGCGCGTGGCCACCCGCCAACAGTCCGGCTTCGTCGAAGACCTGTTCCGCAGCCAGGTGGCCGACAAGACCAACTGGCGCGCGCTGCTCAAGGGCGATGCGCAGTCTGTCGACCTCAAGCAGGTGCGCGATGAGCTGTTCGCCTCGTGCGCCGAAGGCCTGCTGGGGTTGCAGGAGCGCTTTGGCCTGCAGGCGATCCAGCCGGTGACCGACCTGGAGCCGATCGAAATTCGCTACCCGGTGGAGCAGTACCCGGCCAAAATCGTCAGCTTCAACCTGGACAAGAACCCGATTGCCGAAGGCACGCTGCTGGGGATCAAGGGCCAGTACCTGATCTTCGACACTGGCGTTATCAATATTCGTAAGTACACGGCCTACCAGCTCGCCGTGCATCAGTAGAAGGATGCTATCCATGCGCACCGAACAACCGAAGATGATCTACCTGAAGGACTATCAGGCGCCGGACTACCTGATCGACGAGACGCACCTGACCTTCGAGTTGTTCGAGGACCACAGCCTGGTCCACGCGCAGCTGGTGATGCGCCGCAACCCGGCGCGTGGCGCGGGCCTGCCGCCGCTGGTGCTGGATGGCCAGCAGCTGGAGCTGTTGAGCGTGAACCTGGCCGACCAGGAACTGACGGCCGCTGACTACCAGTTGACCGACAGCCACCTGACAGTGCACCCGCAGAGTGAGACCTTTACCCTGGACACCACGGTAAAGATCCACCCGGAAACCAACACGGCGCTGGAAGGCTTGTACAAATCCAGCGGCATGTTCTGCACCCAGTGCGAAGCCGAGGGTTTCCGCAAGATCACCTATTACCTCGACCGCCCGGACGTGATGAGCACCTTCACCACCACGGTGATTGCTGAACAGCACAGCTACCCGGTGCTGCTGAGCAACGGCAACCCGATCGCCAGCGGCCCGGGCGAAGACGGCCGTCACTGGGCGACCTGGGAAGACCCGTTCAAGAAACCGGCGTACCTGTTTGCGCTGGTGGCCGGTGACCTGTGGTGCGTCGAAGACAGCTTCACCACCATGACCAACCGCACCGTGGCGCTGCGCATTTACGTCGAGCCGGAAAACATCGACAAGTGCCAGCACGCCATGACCAGCCTGAAGAAATCCATGCGCTGGGACGAAGAAACCTACGGCCGCGAGTACGACCTCGACATCTTCATGATCGTGGCGGTGAACGACTTCAACATGGGCGCGATGGAGAACAAGGGCCTCAACATCTTCAACTCCAGCGCCGTGCTGGCCCGCGCCGAAACCGCCACCGACGCTGCGCACCAGCGCGTCGAGGCGATCGTCGCCCACGAATACTTCCACAACTGGTCGGGCAACCGCGTGACCTGCCGCGACTGGTTCCAGCTGTCGCTCAAGGAAGGGTTCACCGTGTTCCGTGATTCGGGCTTCTCTGCCGACATGAACTCGGCCACGGTCAAGCGTATCCAGGACGTGGCGTACCTGCGTACCCACCAGTTCGCCGAAGACGCCGGCCCGATGGCCCACGCGGTGCGCCCGGACAGCTTTATCGAGATCTCCAACTTCTACACCCTCACCGTGTATGAAAAGGGTTCGGAAGTGGTCGGCATGATCCACACCTTGCTCGGCGCAGAAGGCTTCCGCAAAGGCAGCGACCTGTACTTCGAACGTCACGATGGCCAGGCGGTGACCTGCGACGATTTCATCAGGGCCATGGAAGACGCCAACGGCGCCGACCTGAGCCAGTTCAAGCGCTGGTACAGCCAGGCGGGTACGCCACGTTTGGCAGTGAGCGAGTCCTATGACGCTGTGGCCAAGACCTACAGCCTGACCTTCCGCCAGAGCTGCCCGGAAACGCCGGACAAAGTTGAAAAGCTGCCGTTCGTGATCCCGGTCGAGCTGGGCTTGCTGGACGGGCAGGGCGCCGCTATCGCCTTGCGCCTGGCCGGTGAAGCGACGGCAGGTGGTACGTCCCGCGTGATCTCCGTAACCGAGGCCGAGCAGACCTTCACTTTCCTCGACATCGCCGAACAGCCGTTGCCATCGCTGCTGCGCGGTTTCTCGGCGCCGGTGAAACTGAGCTTCCCGTACAACCGCGACCAACTGATGTTCCTGATGCAGCACGACAGCGATGGCTTCAACCGCTGGGATGCGGGCCAGCAACTGTCGGTGCAAGTGTTGCAGGAGCTGATCGGCCAGCATCAGGCCGGCCAGCCGCTGAAGCTGGATCAGCGACTGATCGACGCGCTGCGCACGGTGCTCAGTGATGAGTCGCTGGACCAGGCGATGGTTGCCGAGATGCTCTCGCTGCCGAGCGAAGCCTACCTCACCGAAATCAGCGAAGTGGCGGATGTAGAGGCCATTCACACGGCCCGCGAGTTCGCCCGCAAGCAATTGGCCGATCAGTTGTTCGAAGGCTTGTGGCTGCGTTACCAGGCCAATCGCGAGCTGTCGAAGACGACCCCGTACGTGGCCGCTGCCGAGCACTTTGCCCGTCGCGCCTTGCAGAACATCGCGTTGTCTTACCTGATGCTCAGTGGCAAGCCTGAAGTGTTGGCGGCCACCTTGGATCAGTTCGACACCAGCGACAACATGACCGAGCGCCTGACGGCACTGGCGGTGCTGGTGAATTCGCCGTTCGAGGCGGAAAAAGCCCAGGCCCTGGCGGTGTTTGCCGAGAACTTCAAGGATAACCCTCTGGTCATGGACCAGTGGTTCAGCGTGCAGGCCGGCAGTGTGTTGCCGGGCGGGCTGGCGCGGGTCAAGGCGCTGATGGAGCACCCTGCGTTCAACATCAAGAACCCGAACAAGGTGCGGGCACTGGTGGGCGCATTCGCCGCTCAGAACCTAATCAACTTCCATGCGGCCGATGGCTCGGGGTATCGCTTCCTGGCAGACCTGGTGATCCAGCTGAACGGGTTCAACCCGCAGATCGCCTCGCGCCAACTGGCGCCGTTGACCCGCTGGCGCAAATACGACGGTGCGCGCCAGGCCTTGATGAAGGCCGAACTGGAGCGCATTCGTGGCTCGGGTGAGCTGTCCAGCGATGTGTTTGAGGTGGTCAGCAAAAGCCTTGCCTAAGCATTCCGTGTAATGAAAAACGGCCCGTTCGGGCCGTTTTTTTTGTCTCAAATAACCGGTGGCCGTGGGGTGTCCAGCAGATTATCGACCGGGAACCGTTCGGCGATGATGCCGTGGGGCACGCCCAATGGAATCGCGCTGGCGGTATCCAGGCGCGTCACCTGTTCAGCAGATAACACCACATTCAGGGCGCCGAGGGTGGCGTCCAGCTGGGCGCGGGTGCGTGAGCCGAGGATCGGGATCAGCGCGGTGGTGGAGCGTCGGGCTTTCTCGCGCAGCCAGGCGATGGCGACGTGGGTCGGCGTGGCGTCCAGTTCGGCGGCCACTGCCAGCAGGGTGTCGAGCACTGCCGTTTCGCGGGCACTTTTCTCGGCGTGGATCAGCATGCCCAGCTTGTTGGCGCGGTTATCGCCTTGGCTTTCACGGTACTTGCCGGTGAGAAAACCGCCACCCAACGGCGACCACAGCGTGGCGGCCAGGCCCAGGGCTTCGGCCATCGGCAGCAATTCGCGGTCGGCGGTGCGTTCGGCCAGGCTGTATTCCACCTGGATGCCGATGATGGGTGAAAAGTTGCGCACTTCCGCCAACAGGTCGGCACGGGCAATGCGCCAGGCGGGGAAGTTGGACAGGCCGGCGTAGTGGATCTTGCCTGCACGCACCAGGTCGTCGAAGCCGCGCAGGATCTCTTCCATGGGTGTGACGTTGTCGCTCATGTGCGCCCAGAGCAGGTCGATGTGGTCGGTGTTCAGACGCTTGAGGCTTTCTTCCACGGCCCGCACCATGTTCTTGCGGTTGTTGCCGATCTTGATCGTGTCGGCATCGGCTGGTTGGGTGCGCAGGGTGTATTTGGTGGCGACCACCAGGTTGTCACGCTCGGAGGCAATGAACTCGCCCAGCAATTCTTCCGCCTGGCCGAACTGGTAGCCGTTGGCGGTATCGAGGAAGTTGCCGCCGGCCTCAAGGTAGCCATCGAACATCTGCTTGGCTTCGTCTCGCTCGGCGCCATGCCCCCAGCCCGTACCAAAATTCCCCGTGCCCAATGCCAGTTCCGAGACCTGCAGGCCGCTGCGGCGGCCAAAGACTTTATTGCGCATACACACTCCTTGACGCTCAGGTGTTGTTTAAATGTTTGGTGACATTTAAATAATATGATCGCGGTAATTTATTTGGTCAAGGGGCTTTTTTACTGCTGACATTTTCTGACAGGGCGCTCTGTTAAGCTGCGGCACGTTTTTCTTCTCGGCGGGATCACCGTGTCACGTACCACAAGATTGCTGACGTTGCTCCAGGCCCTGCGCGGCAAGAAACGCCCGGTGACGGCCGCCGTGTTGGCCGAACAATTGGAAGTGTCCGAACGCACGCTGTACCGCGATATTGCCGAGTTGACCGCTCTGGGCGCGCCGATCTTCGGTGAGGCCGGGGTAGGGTATGTGTTGCGCAGTGGGCTGTTCCTGCCGCCATTGATGCTGAATGCCGAGGAAACCGAAGCCATCGTGCTCGGCTTGCGCTACGTGGACCAGCGCGGCGACGACGTGCTGAGCCGTGCCGCCGCCAACGCCCTGGCAAAGATCGCCGACGTGCTCGACCCTTCCGCTCAGGAAGCCCTGCGCAACCCGACGTTGTTGCCCGGCCCGCCGGGTTTTGGCTACCCGGAAAACCGGGTGCCGCTCAACGTGTTCCGCGAGGCCATTCGCAACCAGTCCAAGCTGCATATCGACTACGCCGACGCCAGCCAATCCCAGAGCCAGCGCCTGGTGTGGCCGTTGGCCTTGGGTTTTCTCAATGAGGTGCGCGTGATTGTGGCCTGGTGTGAATTGCGCGGGGCCTATCGCACCTTTCGCACCGACCGCGTGGCCGCTGCGGAAACTACCGGTGAACGCTACCCGGGGCGGCGCAGCGACCTGTTGCGGGGCTGGCGCAAGCTGATGGAGCAGCAGCACGACGGCCCGTTTACTCCTGACAAAAACTGACACAACCCTGGCTTAGCATGGCGCCATAAATCATCAAAAAGGAGCTGTGTCATGTCTCTTCCTGAATTGGCCCCGGCCATCCTGGCCTACATTGCGGCGACCAATACGCGCGACACTTCAGCTGTTGCCCAGTGTTTTGCCGACGATGCCAACGTGTTCGACGAGGGCGAGCATCAGGTGGGTACGGCCGCCATTGCACGCTGGATGGAAGACACGGGGCGCCGTTACCAGCCACGGGTCGAAGTGCTCAATGTGCAGCACCGCACGGGCAAGGTGCTGGTCAGCAACGTGGTGTCCGGCAACTTCCCCGGCAGCCCGCTGGAGCTTCGCTATACGTTTCGCCTGAACGAGCAGGGCAAGATTTCGCGCCTGGACATCTCGCTGTAAGCCATACTGGCGCCCATGACTTTCGACTCCCCGCTCGCCGCTTACCAACACGCCATCGCCCAGCAGGGTTTTGTTGCCGACGACGCCCAGCGCCGGGCGGTGCAGGCCCTGCAAGCCTGTCACGAGGCTTTGCACCAAGGGCGCTCACCGATCACCGGGGTTTACCTGTGGGGGCCGGTGGGTCGGGGCAAGACCTGGCTGATGGACCAGTTCTACCAAAGCCTGCGGGTGCCCGCGCGGCGCCAGCACTTTCACCACTTCATGGGCTGGGTGCACCAGCGTTCGTTCCAGCTCACGGGCATATCGGACCCGCTGCAGGCGCTGGCCCGCGAACTGAGCCGGGAAGTGCGGGTGTTGTGTTTCGATGAGCTGTTCGTCAACGACATCGGCGACGCAATCATCCTCGGTCGCTTGTTCCAAGTGATGTTCGACGAGGGCGTGGTGATGGTCTGCACGTCCAACCAGCCACCCGACCAGTTGTACGCCGATGGCTTCAACCGCGAACGCTTCTTGCCGGGGATCGCGGCCATCAAGCAACACATGCAGGTGGTGGCGGTGGATGGGGGTGAGGATCACCGTCTGCATCCGGGGGAGGGTGTGCAGCGTTATTGGGTGAACGAGCCAGGCGCCCTCGCCAGGGTATTCCAGCAATTGACCCCAGGGCAGGCGGTGCGCAGCGGGCCGGTCACCGTCGGCTATCGCACGATTGTGGCCGTGCAGGCCAGCGAGACGGTGCTGTGGTGCCGCTACGCCGACCTGTGCGAGCAGCCTTTTGCCGCCATGGATTTCATGCTGCTGTGTGACCGCTTCCAGGCGATCCTGTTGGGGGAGGTGCCCAACCTTAGCGCGCAGAAGCGTCCGGGGCGGATTGCCCGTGGCACCGAAGACGGTGCTCAGCGGGTGGTGGCGGGCGACCGTGAGTTGCCGGAGTTGTCGGTGCACGACGACAGTGTGCGGCGTTTCATTGCGCTGGTGGATGAATGCTACGACCGCAAGGTGCCGTTGTTCATCGAAGCCAGGGTTGCCCTTGAAGCGCTCTATACCGAAGGTTATCTGGAGTTTGCCTTCCGGCGCACCTTGAGCCGTCTGCAAGAGATGCAGCTGCAGCGCTTTGGGATGTCGGAAAAATCCGCTTGAAACACCGTGCGTGCTTTTTGGGTGCGCCCAGTTTTTGCACTTTCTGGCACGTATTTCTGGTAAATCGTCTTCATCTACTGCCGACGCCACGCTTACAATCGTGCCCCTAAAAGGGAATCGACTCCCAGGTTGTCGTTATCGAGGAAGGCCATGGACACCCCAGACGTTCTGGTGCTGCAAGCCAGCTACACCAACCCTGTGCACGCCGAGGCCATCGGTCGAGTGCTCGATCACTATGCGCAAGACCCGATGGGCGGTGGCCATGCCTTGCCGGCCGACCTCTTGCAGCAACTGCCCACCGAACTGGCCAAGCGTCCCCATGCATTCAGCGTGCTGGCGTTCGTCGGTGGTGAGCCGGCGGGGTTGGTCAATTGCTTCGAGGGGTTTTCCACGTTTGCCTGTCGCCCACTGGTCAACGTCCACGATGTGGTGGTGATGAATCAGTTTCGAGGCCTGGGGCTGAGCCAGAAGATGCTGCAGAAGGTCGAGGAAATCGCCCGCCAACGCGGTTGCTGCAAGATCACCCTGGAAGTGCTTGAGGGTAATGAAGTGGCGCAGGCAGCTTATCGAAAGTTTGGTTTTGATGACTCAAAGTTTGATCCTGCTTATGGCCGCATGTTGTTCTGGAATAAACCGCTTTAATAAATAAAGTTCAAAAAAAAGGCGCCACACAGTGGCGCCAAGTAGACCTTAGCCATAGGAGCGGAATGGCAGAGGGTATTACGGTTGAATCAGGAGTTCGGTTGTTGCTCGGCGCTGGATTGATCGGCGCTGTCTTTTTTCATGCTCTTGCCATCGGCGATGGCTGTTTGATCGGTGGTACCGTGAAGCTTCTGCTGAACGAAGGTGAAGTTGTTGTAGAACTCCTTAGAACGCTCTGAACCGCCTTCTGCAAAGGCGGCAACGGAGGTCAGGGTCATCAGTCCGGCAAGCATCAAAGTCGAAAGTTTCATCATCGGTATTCCCATATAGTGTGATCGGTGTCTGTTCACTCGGATCAGACTCGTGGGGCCGATTATGTGGAGGGAGGATTAAGTCAGGCTTAATAGAATGGCTTCCAACCTTAACGTTTTTGTTAAGTTTGGAAGCCTTGGTTGAATGCTTTTACAGCCTCCAGTCGAGCGCCAGCGTGACAGTACGCGGGTCTCCCCAATACACGCCGTTATAAAACCCGACGCGCTCGTAATATTTTTTATCAAATAGATTATTAATATTGAGCGAGGCCGATAAATGGTCGTCGAACCTGTAGCGTGACATCAGGTTGACCACGGTGTACGCCTGCTGAGTGATCCGGGTGGGTTCGGTGAGCAGGTTACCGTCGGCGTCGCGACCACCCGTCGGGCGCCCGGCAAGGTCATAGAAGTCGCTCTGCCAATTCACGGCGCCGCCCACGGTCAGGTCACGCCACTCTCCCGGCAGGCGGTAAGCGGTGGAGACCTTCAGCAGGTTCAATGGCTGGCTGGTGTTGGCGCGCTGATTGTCGCCGTTGCGTGAGTGGGTGTAGGTATAGCCCGCCGTGAGGTTCCAGTCCTGCATGACTTCCCCTGACACCTCCACTTCAAACCCTTGCACCTTGTTGCCTTTGCCGCCGGATTTGTAGAACTGTTCCCCGGTGTCCGGGTCTGGTTGCACCGTGCTATCGAGTTCGGCAACGTTGTCCTGGGTGCTCCAGAAGAACGCAGTGGCCAGGTTCACGCGTTCGTTGAGCAGACTGCCCTTGAGACCGACCTCGTAGTTGCTGCCCACCACCGGCTCCAGGTATTTGCGGTTGGCATCGCGCTCGTCCTGCGGGTTGAAGATGTCGGTGTAGCTGGCGTACACCGTGTATTCGGGTGTGATGTCGTAGAGCAGGCCCGCGTAGGGCGTGAGCATGTCATTGTGGGTCTGGCGGGTCTTGGTCGAACCGGTCAACTGGTTGCTGCTGTCGTAGGCGGGTTCGACACTTTCGATCTCCCAACTGCCATAACGACTGCCGAGCACGGCATGCAGGCGCTCGGTCAGGCTCAGGCGGGTGGCAAGGTAGCCGGCTTTCTGGGTCTTGCTGCTGTGCGCACCCTTGAGGCCGGTGGTACGGTCGGCGAACTTGCCGATGCCGCCCATGTGCTTCCAGTCTTCGATGGTGAGGTAGCTGGCGGGCAGGCCGTTGCGCTGGTACGGGGCGCTGTCGCGTTGTTCGGACTCGCCGTAGCCCACCATCAGTTCATGCTCGCGCCCGAGCAGGGTGTAGGTGCCGGTGAGGCTGAAGTCCGCCACGTCCATTTTCGAGGTGCCCACCATCTGGCTGGCCCAGGCGGTCATCCCTCTGCCGTCCGGGTTGGGGAACCCGGCACCGCCGTAGTAGACCTTGCCGTCTGAGTCGCTTTGCCGGTGGGTGTAGGCGGCTTTCAAGCGCCAGTCCGGCGACAACCTGTGGTCGATGGACGCAAAGGTCGTCTTGTCCTTGAGCGGCCAGGAACTCCAGTCAGCCGCCATGTTGGCCGAGCGCGACAGCCGCGCCTTGCTGCCGTCGCTGTTCCAGTAGGGCAGGGTGCCCCAAGAGGTGCCCTGCACATGTTTGTTCTGGTAGTCGAAGCCGGCAGCCACCACGGTGTCGTCTGTCAGGTCGCCTTCGAGAATGCCGTAGCCGACTTCCCGTTGCAGCGCATAGTTGTCGCGAAACGACTGGCTGTCCCGGTATGCCAGCACCGTGCGCCCGCGCAGCCGCCCGTCGAAGGCCAGGGGGCCGCCCACATCCACATAGCTGTAATAGTTGTCATGGCTGGCGCCACTCACGCCGGTCTTGGCCTGCCACTGGGCGGTGGGGCGCTTGCGGATCATGTTGACCGTGGCCGAGGGGTCGCCTGCGCCGGTGGTCAAGCCCGTGGCGCCGCGTACCACCTCGATGCGGTCGTAGATGATGGTGTCGGCATCGGACTTCATGCGCCCGAAGGTGCTGAGCATGCCGTCGACCTGGTAGTTGCTGATCGAATAGCCCCGGGAAGAGTAGCCGGCACGGTCCGAATCCAGATGCTGGACGGTCACCCCGGTGGTCTGGCGCAGGACGTCGGTGAGGGTATTGAGGTTGAAATCGTCCATCTGCTGGCGGGTGATCACCGAGACCGATTGCGGGGTTTCCTTGAGGGACAGGTTCAGGCGCGTGGCGGTGTTCATGGAGCCTGTGGTGTAGGCCCCGGTGTGCTCGGTGATGGCACCCAGGCCTTCGGCGGTGATGCTCGTGCTGCCCAGCTCCAGCGCTTTGGTCGGGGTGTGCTCGGGGTCGGTTTCGGCCAGCAGGTCCGGGCTCAGCAAGGCGCCGGCCAGGCTCAGGGAGAACGTCATGGAACGGGTAAAAGGCGCGAACATCGCGGCAGACTCCTTGTCGTCTTTGCGGCCTTCCAGAAAGGAAAGGCCTTGGCTCAAAGACGAAAGGAGGCGTGGAACTTTAGGTTTAAACGAGAATGATTGTTATCTTTCTGCTGCCAAGCGCCGCGGTTACTTGAGGACGACTTCTGACGCATCGGCCTTCTTCGGCTTGATCAGACTGAAATCGATCAGGCCTTTCTGCTGGCGCTCGTAAGGGTTGCCGATCATCAGCGGTCGCGGCTTGAAGCTGACGTTGACCAGGCTCTTGCTGCGGTCCCACTCATCGAAACTCAGCCCGGCCAGGTCGGCCCAGGTGTGGATCAATTGCGAGCTGCTGTAAGGGCGTTGCAGGTCGCTGGCGAAACTCCAGTCGTGGGTTTCACGCCATTTCGGCGAGGCGTAGGCCATGAACGGAATGGTGTACATCGGCGCCGTGGGTTTGCCTTCGTTACGCCCCAGCGTGCTGTGGCCGGCCGAGTCGTAGACGTCTTCGCCGTGGTCGGACAGGTACAGCAGGAAGCCGTTGGGGTCGGTCTTGGCGTAATCCTTGATCAGGCTCGACACCACGAAATCGTTGTACAGCACCGCATTGTCGTAGCTGTTGTACACCGGCAACTGTTCGTCGCTGATGCCGGCCGGCACGCCCTGGCGGTCGGTGAACTTGTCGAACGTCGGCGGGTAACGGTACTGGTAGCTCATGTGCGTACCCAGCAGGTGCACCACGATGAACTTGCGCTCGGCCGTATCGGCCAGGGCCTTGGAGAAGGGTTCGAGTACATCGCCATCGTACTGGCGGGCGTTCTGGTTGCGGTTGTTGTTCAGGTACACCTGCTCGTCGGCCTGTTCGGAAAAGGTCGTGAGCATGGTATTGCGCTTGGTCATCGTCTGCTGGTTGGTGATCCAGAAGGTCTTGTAGCCGGCCTGTTTCATCACGCTGACGATCGACGGCGTCTTGAGGTACAGGTCCGGGTTTTCTTCGTCGGCGAAGGTCAGCACCTGTTGCAACGCTTCGATGGTGTAGGGGCGCGGGGTGATGACGTTGTCGAACACCGCCAGTTGGTCGCGCAACTTGTCCAGTTCTGGCGTGGTGTTGCGCGGGTAGCCGTAGAGGCTCATGCGCTGGCGGTTGGTGGATTCGCCGATCACTAGCACCAGGGTCGACGGTTGGCCTGCCATGGTGTCCTTGAGGTTCTTCAGGGGCGGGATCTGGCTGGCGCTGGTCAGCATGCCTTGCATGTTGTCCAACTGCTCGGTGTAGCGGCGATACGCGACGATCATCTGCCAAGGCACGGCAGGTTCGATGCGGGTTTCGAAACGGTCGATGGCCTGCTCCATGTTGTCACTGGTGGCGATCTGCTTGACCAGCGGGTAACCCACCACAGCCAGCACGATTGCTGTCGCCGCCAGCATCGATTGGCCGCGGGGCAGGTACACCGGGCGCACGCGGCTCCACAGGAACACCGCCACGGCGGTATGGGCGATGAACGCCAGGACGATCCACCAGGCGAAGTATTGGGTTGCGTATTCGCCGGCTTCAGAGATGTTCGACTCGAACATGATGAAGATGACGCTTTGCGAAAATTCCTGCTGGTAGATGAAGAAGTAACCCAGGCTGGCCATGGAGCAGGCCCACAGCACCACGCCGATCAAGGCGGCAAGCAAACGGGTGCGGCGTGGGAACAACAACATCGGCGCCAACCACAGCGCGCTCATGAAAAACGCTTGGCGGAACCCACTGAAGCCGGAAGTGCCGGTCAGTTGGATAAGCAGTTGGGTAATGCCCGAGAAGTACCAGAAGAACAGGAACAGCCAGCCAAGGCCCGCCCAATCAAAACTTTTCGCAGACGTGGTGCTGCGTTTGAACATCGCCATCCAGCGCTCCAACCCAAAAATTCTCAGCTGACGCGCAAGGGTGCACGCAACAGAGGCCACCCTTGCATGGGGTGGCCCTTCGGGCGGGAGTATCGGGAGGGGGGTGTGAAAAGTTCGTGAGATTTATGTAGTCATTATCTTACGAGCCGCTCACGGCGCGGCTCAGCAGAGCGCGGGCTGGGTGCCGGAGGGCTGTGCGAGCTGGGCTTGCAAGTGTGAGCGCAGGCGCATGACTTCTTGCTGCAGTTGATCGCGTTCGTCTTTCAACTGGCGCAACTCATCGCGACGGATAGTGACGTAGAGGGTCTGTGGCGGACGGGTCATCTGTGCAGTGGTCATTGCTTACCTCGCAAATAGCCGGTGTGTCGCGGTGTGCCAGAACGCTTGAGTCGAGGTTCTCGGCAGCAGTCGGAAGCAATTCTGAATTCTTTTTTGTAGCAATGGAACTTTTTTATTTTTGGTGGTCGTGTGACTTTTCATGCCGTGATGGTGAAACGATGGCAACTTTTTGTCATGAAACTCCACGGATCCGCTCTGGACTAACCCTCATTAGCCTCATTGCGCTATAAACTATGTCACACATTTATTGAGTAGTTAGGAGCATCAGCACATGCAACTGGGGATTATCGGACTAGGCCGCATGGGCGGTAACATTGCGCGGCGCCTGATGCTCAATGGGCATACCACCGTTGTATACGACCGTAACGAAGCCTTTGTGAAAGGGCTGAGCGAAGAGGGCGCCACTGGCGTTTCCGACCTGAAAGCCCTGGTCGCCGGGCTGCAGAAGCCTCGCGCCGTCTGGGTCATGCTGCCTGCTGGCGCACCCACCGAAGACACCATCAATGAACTGAGCGAGCTGCTGGAAGACGGTGACGTGATCATCGATGGCGGCAACACCAACTATAAGGATGACGTGCGTCGTGGCAAGGCCCTGGCAGAAAAGGGCCTGCACTATGTCGACGTGGGCACCTCCGGTGGCGTCTGGGGCCTGGAACGCGGCTACTGCATGATGATCGGTGGTGACACCGAGACCGTGCAGCGCCTCGACCCGATCTTCAAGAGCCTGGCGCCAGGCCTGGGTAACATCCCGCGCACCAAGGACCGTTCCGCCAGCGCCGACCCGCGTGCCGAGCAAGGCTACATCCATGCAGGCCCCGCGGGTTCCGGGCACTTCGTCAAGATGATCCACAACGGCATCGAGTACGGGATGATGCAGGCGTTCGCCGAAGGCTTCGACATCCTCAAGACCAAAAACTCGGACAACCTGCCGGAAGACCAGCGCTTTGACCTCAATGTGGCGGACATCGCCGAAGTGTGGCGTCGTGGCAGCGTGGTCTCGTCCTGGCTGCTGGACCTGACGGCCGACGCCCTGGCCACCGATCCGAAACTCGACGGCTACTCCGGTTCCGTGGCTGACAGCGGTGAAGGCCGCTGGACCATCGAAGCCGCCATGGAGCAGGCGGTGCCGGTACCGGTGCTGTCCACCTCGCTGTTTGCGCGTTTCCGTTCGCGCCAGCAGAGCACCTACGGTGACAAAATGCTTTCTGCCATGCGCTTCGGCTTTGGCGGCCATGTGGAGACTTCCAAAAAATGACCGCCAACGGCAAGAAACCAGAGGCCGAACCCGCTCCACCCACCACCCTGTTTCTGTTTGGTGCCCATGGTGACCTGGTCAAGCGCCTGCTCATGCCGGCGCTGTACAACCTCAGCCGTGACGGGTTGCTGGGCGACGGCCTGCGCATTGTCGGCGTTGACCACAACGCCATCAGCGATGCGGACTTCGCCAAGAAGCTCGAGGATTTCATTCGCACCGAGGCCGCGAGCAAGGTGCGTGGCAATGCCGAGAACGCCCTGGACCCGGAACTGTGGGCGCAGTTGGCCAAAGGCATCAGCTACGTCGAGGGTGACTTCCTCGACGACAGCACCTATGCCGACATCGCTCGGAAAATCGCCGATAGTGGCACCGGCAACGCCGTGTTCTACCTGGCCACTGCACCGCGCTTCTTCAGTGAAGTAGTGCAGCGCCTGGGCAGCGCCGGCCTGCTGGCGGAAACCGAGGAAGGGTTTCGCCGTGTCGTCATCGAGAAACCTTTCGGTTCCGACCTGGCCACCGCAGAGGCGCTCAATGCATGCCTGCTCAAGGTGATGAGCGAGAAGCAGATCTATCGCATCGACCATTACCTGGGCAAGGAAACGGTACAGAACATCCTGATCAGCCGTTTCTCCAACGTGTTGTTCGAGGCGTTCTGGAACAACCATTACATCGATCACGTGCAGATCACTGCCGCCGAAACCGTCGGCGTGGAAACCCGGGGCAACTTCTTCGAGAAGACCGGCACCCTGCGGGACATGGTGCCCAACCACCTGTTCCAACTGCTCGCCATGGTGGCCATGGAGCCGCCTGCGGCCTTTGGTGCCGACGCGGTGCGCGGTGAAAAGGCCAAGGTGGTCGGTGCAATCCGGCCATGGTCGCTGGAGGACGCTCGCGCGAACTCGGTGCGCGGCCAGTACACCGCTGGTGAAATCGGTGGCAAGCAACTGCCGGGTTACCGCGAAGAAGCCAACGTGGCGCCGGACAGCAGCACTGAGACGTTCGTGGCGCTCAAGGTGATGATCGACAACTGGCGTTGGGTCGGCGTGCCGTTCTACCTGCGCACCGGCAAGCGCATGAGCGTGCGCGACACCGAAATCGTGATTTGCTTCAAGCCTGCGCCTTACGCACAGTTTCGCGATACCGATGTGGATGAGCTCAAGCCCACCTACTTGAAAATCAAGATCCAGCCCAATGAAGGCATGTGGTTCGACCTGCTGGCCAAAAGGCCTGGACCGACCCTGGAAATGGCCAATATCGAGCTGGGTTTTGACTACAAGGACTTCTTCGAGATGCAACCGTCGACCGGGTATGAAACCCTGATCTACGACTGCATGACCGGCGACCAGACCTTGTTCCAACGCGCCGACAACATTGAAAACGGTTGGCGTGCGGTGCAGCCGTTCCTCGATGCGTGGAAGGAAGACGATGGCATCCAGGCCTACAAGGCGGGTGAAGATGGCCCGGCCGCCGCCGATGCGTTGTTGGCTCGCGATGGCCGTACCTGGCACAGCCTCGGATGAGTGACGCAGCGATCCATCCCATCCGGTTTGTATTGAGTGACATGGACGGCACCTTGCTGCATCCCGATCACACGCCCAGCCAGCGCACCCTCGACACAGTGCGCGCCCTGCGCGATGCCGGGGTGTTCTTCAGCCTGGCCAGCGGGCGACCGCCGCGCGCCATGTTGCAGATGGTCGAGGCGTTCGGTATCGATGTGCCAGTGGCGGGTTTCAATGGCGGCACGCTGATCAATCCCGATGGCAGCGTGCTCGTTGCCCATTACCTGCCGGCAGAGGCGGCGCTGGTGACCCTGGCGTTGTTCACGCCGCAGGCTGATGTGGAGGTCTGGCTGTTTGCCGATGGCGAATGGCTGCGCCGTGACCCACCTGGCCCGATGGTCAAGCGGGAAGCGGATGGCCTGGGGTACGGACCGCGCGTGGTCGAGAGTTTCGAGCCATACCTGGATCGCGTCGACAAGATCGTCGCGGCCAGCAACAACACGCAATTGCTGGTCGAACTCGAAGCGCAACTGCAGCCCAAGGTGCACGGCCTGGCCCACGTATCGCGTTCACAGCCGGTGTACCTGGACGTGACCGCCATGCTGGCCAACAAAGGAGAGGCGCTGAAGACGCTGGCGGCGCACCTTGGCGTGCCGCTTGAGCAAACCATGGCCATAGGTGATGGCGGGAACGACCCGGCGATGTTTCATGTGGCCGGGTTGTCGATTGCCATGGGCCAGGCCGAAGAAACCGTCAAGCGCCAAGCCACTGTCGTGACCGGCAGCAATGTCGAGGATGGCGCGGCAGAGGCCATCGAGCGTTTTATTCTGTCAGCACACTAAAACGCTTTCGCACTAACACTGAACTTGCGCCCCTTTAAACCCTGGGCGCAAGTTACAGCATTGTCTTACTTTGGCATGGCCCAGGACTGCAACTGGTAGCCATCTTTGTCGAGCTCGGCGCGTGCCTGCAACAACAAGTCTTCCAGTTGGGCCGGGTCGGTATAGGTGCTCGAAGACAGTTGTTTGCTGCCGATACGGTTATTGGTGCGGTCGATGACGCTCAGGCTGAGGGCGCCATGGCCATCGTGCCAGGCCACGCACTGGAAGGGCTGGAAGGCACGGTCTGCGATCAAAAGAGCTTCGTTGATGCGGAGCGGGGCGTTCATGTGGGGTTCTCTCTCATTGCCCATTCAAGTGAGTGCCGGCGGTTGGGCTGACCGTGCGGCGGGTTACTTGTACTGATGCACGAAGGCGGGGTACGGGTCACATCTTAGTGCAAGAAATTTCAACTTTCCGTGATTGATGTCATGTAAGCGCCTGTTTTGAAAGCTGAATGAAAGTTTCGCCGGCGCGCAACTTTTTTGTGTGAACGTGTCGGCAAGTGGCTTTTTGCCAATACTTATAGCGAAACGGTACAAGGAACGCGTCAATACCTTGCTAGTGTTAGCGGCAGGCGTCACAAACCGTTGTTTCTAAATAACTTTAACAATTTTGGCGCCAAGGAATAGTCATGGTTGTTACACCTGTGCAGCGTCGCCTGCTTGTGGTCGACCCGTGTGACGACTGCCATGAGCTATTGCCAGGCCTGCGCACTGCCGGGTGGGAAGTGGACAGCTGCACGCTGGCCACCGTCGGTGACCGTTCCTGTGATGTCGGTTTGTTGCGCCTGCAGCCCTCGCACCTGGAGCGCCCGGAAGCCGTCAAGGAATTGATCGGGCGCAGTGGCACCGAGTGGATCGCGGTGCTCAGCCAGGACGTGCTGCGTCTGCAGAATGTCGGCGATTTTGTCTGCGAATGGTTTTTCGACTTCCACACCTTGCCGTTCGACGTGGCCCGGGTGCAGGTCACCCTGGGCCGCGCGTTTGGCATGGCGCGCCTGCGGGGCAAGGGGTTTGCTCCGGTGGACGAGCCTGAGCATGAACTGCTCGGCGACAGCCGGCCGATTCGCGACCTGCGCAAGTTGCTCGCCAAACTGGCACCCACGGAATCGCCCGTGTTGATTCGCGGCGACAGCGGCACCGGCAAGGAACTGGTGGCCAAGACCCTGCACCGCCAGTCCCAACGCCATGCCAAGCCGTTTGTCGCGATCAACTGCGGTGCCATCCCAGAACACCTGATCCAGTCCGAACTGTTCGGCCACGAAAAAGGGGCGTTTACCGGCGCCCACCAGCGCAAGGTCGGGCGTATCGAAGCGGCCCACGGCGGCACGCTGTTCCTTGATGAAATCGGTGATTTGCCGATGGAATTGCAAGCCAACCTGCTGCGCTTCCTGCAGGAAAAACAGATCGAGCGCGTCGGCGGCAGCCAGCCCATCCCCGTGGACGTGCGAGTGCTGGCGGCCACCCACGTCGACCTGGAAGCCGCCGTGGCCAAGGGCACTTTCCGCGAAGACTTGTACTACCGACTCAATGTGCTGCAAGTGATCACCGCGCCGTTGCGCGAACGCCATGGCGATGTGGCCATGCTGGCCAACCACTTCTCACGTTTCTACAGCCAGGAAACCGGGCGCCGCCCCCGAAGTTTCAGTGAGGATGCCCTGGTGGCCATGGGGCAACACCCGTGGCCGGGCAATGTGCGCGAATTGGCCAACCGCGTACGCCGCGGCCTGGTGCTGGCTGAAGGGCGACAGATCGAAGCCGTTGATCTGGGATTGCAGGGTGAACAGGCAATTGCGCCACCGATGGCTACACTGGAGGATTACAAGCACCGTGCCGAGCGTCAGGCACTGTGCGATGTGCTCAACCGGCACAGCGACAACCTGAGTGTCGCGGCCCGTGTGCTGGGGGTTTCCCGGCCGACGTTCTACCGGTTGCTGCACAAACACCAGATCCGCTAGGGCGGGTAAACCGAAAAGCCCCGCAACGACCCTTATCGTTGCGGGGCTTTTCCTTTTTTGCTTGCTGGCCATTTCAATCTTGAGACCGCCATCGCCGGCTTGCCGGCGATGAGGCCCTAAAACACACCACTAGAAGTAATAGGGGAATTTCAGGCTGAACGTGAAGTCCGGTGCATCATCCGTCATACCGATGGCCAGGTTGGGCACGATCGTCAGGTTTTCCGATGCCGCAATTGTCATCCCCACGTTGAAGTAACCCGCGTTGGCATCGCTGGACACCACCGACTGCCAGTCCCCGCCGTTGGGCTTGAGCTTGCTCTTGCGTTGTACCAGGTCGGAGACCGAGAACGACATACTCATTTTCTCGTTCAACGCAAAGGCCACGCCGACGCCCAGTTGGAAACTGTCGCCCAGGCTGACTTTGCCCCCCACTTTCTGATTGACGTCACTGCTGATGTCATCAAACGACTCTTCGAAGTTGTGGGTGTAGGAGAACGAGCCAAACAGCACGGCCGGGTCGAAGGTCTTGACCAGCGAGATCCCCGGCGTGATCGACCAGACACCGTTGCCCGTTGGCAGGTTTTCCGGCACATACAGGTTGTCGTTGGCGGTAGACCGCACCAGCTTGATGCCAAACGGTTCTTTGCCCGTAGGCGCTTTCACGCGCAACGACACCACGGCGTCGGGCAGGGTGGGCGTCTCATCCAGGAACTTGTAAGCCACGCCGAAGTTGACGTCGCCGAGGGTGGGGTCGCGACTCACCGACTCTTCCGACGTGGCGTTTGCATTGTTGCCCGCGCCGCCGGACTGATAGGTCGATTCGCGGTACACCACTGGCACGTTCACATCGAATTGCCAACGGTTATCGACGTTGTAGCGACCGGTCAGGTCGAGTGTCCAGTTATCCGCCTTGATCCGATCCAGGTTGATATTGCCCAGGAATATCGAGTCCAACGCCAGGAAGCCGTTGAGTGTCAGCTGGCGCGCGTCGTAGCGTGCGTAGGTGACGCCGGTTTCAAAGCTGAACTTGCCATTGCCGAAGAAACCGCTGGCTTCGTTATAGAGGTTGCTCACGCTTTGTGCTGGGGCTGAATCGTCCTTGAGGGACTGGCCATAGGAACTGCCACCGCCTCCCGCCCCACCGGATGCGGCCGCCGCGCCAGTACCGGCAACGGTGGCCCCGCTGGCCTTCTGGAAGTCGGCCGGGGATTTGGCCAGGCGCTTGGGCGCAGGTGTCGCCGGTTGATCCTCGACCTGGCGCACGCGTTGTTCCAATACCGCTAGGGCTTTCTGTTGCACTTCGTACCGCTGCTTGAGTTCCAGAAGTTCCTGCTTGAGGGTCTCGATGTCGGCGTCTGGCGCGGCATACAACATGGATGCTGGCAAGAGCGTACTTAAACAGACCACCGCACGTAGCGATAACGATCGATGCATGAAATAAGCCGTCCTTTTCTAATGCGTAAGTGACGAGGGTCAGCGTAGTTCAATAACCGAGAGTGCGTAGGCCTTTGAGTTGATCCAGATTGCAATTGAGTGCCGGGTTATTCAGGCCGTTGTTCATCACAACGTTGAGCTGGGTCATGTTGGTGACGAAGTTTCTATCCCCCGTCAACACGGTGCCCTGCAAGACTTGGCCGCCGCCAATCTGCTGGAGGCTGTTGCCTTGGTTATGGTTGCCCTGGATCGCCATCTGCAAGCCGCCATTGTTGGCCGATACACTCACGCGGCCTGCTGCGCTGTCACCGGTGACGGTGCCGCCGGCAACCAGCACCTGGCCGGACTGCACGATGTTGGAGGGCGCGAAGCCGTTTTCGGTGACGTTGATCCCGACATTGTTGTAGGCGGCGTTGCCGTCGCCGGCGGCACGTACGCTTTGGGTCACGCCCGAACCTGTGCCCAGTCCGGCGCCGCCGCTGACATTGCCAGTGCCGGTATTCGGGTTGGTGCCCGTACCGGTCGACCCCGTGGTCTGTACGTAGAATTGTGGGGTAATGGTGGAAGCGTCGACTTGCATGCTGGCCTTGCCCGTAATCGTGTCACCCACGGCGTTGGTCCAGGTGCTGCTCATGACAATACCGAAGCTGATGATTCGCCCCGGCATCACGTAGCGGCCGCGCAGTTCGGCCATTTCCGAATCCTTGAGTTCGATCGGCTTGAACGCCGATGAAGCATAAGCGGGCATTGAGGCTGCCAGACACAAGACCGTCAGCCAACGGGAAGTGTTCATCTTCTGCTCCTGGAGCGTCCTGCCCCTTATTGCGCTTCTTGTTAGAAGAAGTCGCTCTGGATGAAACCGAAATCCATCAGCTCGGCATCGCCGACAGGCCTGAACTCATTCAACTGGTTCTTGGCGGTCAGCGGCACGGGTGGGTCGAGCAAGGCGTTGGCCTTGTCGTAGCCTTCACCCAGCACAGCGAAGACGATGCCATTCCAACCCTTGAGGAAGTCGTCGTGTGAATAGCGTTTGTGGCCCAGCACCGGGTCGCCGATATAGACCCAGTCCTTGTCCGCGCGCTGTAACACCACGAAGTGCTTGTAGCCACGAATCTCCAGCAGCACCACAACAGGGATCTTCACGGTCACCAGTGTCTCTGGCCCGATCTTGTAGCCCCGCGCACGCATGCCGATGCTTTCGAGGTAGCGCTTCATGTCCAGCATGGAAAACCCCTGGGTGCGTACCAGGTTCTGGTCTGCGTTGACCAGCATGCCTTTGATGACGTGGTCTTCGTCTACGTCCAGCCAATAGCCCTGACGCAGGATGGTGGCGAGTGCCGCAGCACCGCAACT
Organism: Pseudomonas sp. BIGb0164; assembly: GCF_024810135.1. Lineage (NCBI taxonomy): Bacteria > Pseudomonadati > Pseudomonadota > Gammaproteobacteria > Pseudomonadales > Pseudomonadaceae > Pseudomonas > Pseudomonas sp. BIGb0164. The sequence goes on from NZ_JANUEA010000015.1 coordinate 36,450, forward strand.
GAAGTCGGTTTTCTGTTCCACCAGGTTGGCGAATTTGCGTTCACGGATACTCTCGACTTTCTTGAAGATGACTGCACCGCCAGGCATGGCGGAGATCGCCATGGTCCCTGCCCAGGTCGGGCCGGTGAGCAGCATCAAGAGGGTGAGAGTCGCGAGGCGCATGATCGTCGGACCTGTTGGACACTGGAATAAAAAAGGGCCTTGTTGCCAAGGCCCCGTTGGATCAGAAGCGCACGCCGCTGGAGCAGACGCTGCAGCCTTGGCCTACAGACAGGCTGTTGCTGGCTTGGTTGCCCGAACCGGATTGCAGGTTCACACCGATGTTGCCGGCGTTGTTGTTGATCGAGTTGTCGGCGCTGGCGTTGTTCGACACATATTGAGGCTTGCTGCCATGGCCATAGCCGTGGCTGGTGGCCGCAGTGTTGAGGTAGTTGTTGGCGAGCGAGTTTTGCTCGGTGTTGGCGGCCGCTGCGATGTTTTTGCCATCTGCGGTGGTGATCGCCAGGTTGTTTTTGCCTTGGTTGCCTTGACCGGCCTGGCCGTTGTAGCCCAGGTTGCCGGAGTTGTGGTTAGCGGAGTTATCCAGCGAGGCATTGTTTTGGATGCCTTTGCTGACGAAGTTGTTCAGGCCGCTGTTCTGGTTCACGTCGACCACGGCGAATACGGTAGCGAAGTCGCCTTTGGCGCTGGAGATTGCGCCAGAGTTGTCAGCCTGGTTACCACTGCCAGCCTGAACGTTGACGCCGGTGTTACCGCTGTTGTAGGTGACCGAGCCATCGGCAGAGGCGTTGTTTTCGGTTTTGGTGTCGTCGTACTTGTTGCCGATGCTGTTTTGAACATCTGTAACCACTGAGGCAACCACGCCGGTTGGTTGAGGCGCAGGGTGCCAGCCACCTGCTTGGGCAGCAGCAGCCATGAGTGCGGCGAGAGCGAAAACCATTGGTTTCAGAGCCATTTGAGGTTTCATGGTGTTTCTCCTTGCTTCTAATTAGTTGGTTAAGTGTTGGTACGGTCTAACTCGTGCTACCAAGCGGTTACTTGATAGTGATGCCCAGGGTGTTAGCCATTCGGTTCCCCACCCCAGCACTCTGGTTCACCTGAATCACTCCTCGGCTGCCGGTGAAGGCCTGGTCGCTTGTCACGACCTGGCGGCTGCCAGTGGTGGGGGTGAGCCCTGAGTCGGTTGCCAGCGTCGTCGTGTTCTGTTGCAACAGGACGCTGTCGTCGATGCTTTGCGGGCCAGGGTTGACGCTGATCCGCACCGCATTGACTAATTGGCTATTGGCACCGGCTGATTGGTTGATGCCCAACATGCCGTTGCCATTGGTAAAGGAGCTGCCTTCGATCGCCGCCTTTGCATTCAGCGAAGGGTCGACCGTGCCGTTCATGTTCTGGATATTGCTGGTAGTGGCTTGGCCACCCAGCGCGACGGCGCGGTTGTTGGCGGTTTGCTGCTGGTTGCCGGCCGCCTGGTTGACCATCAGGTTGCCGCGGTAATCCTGACCGCTGTTGTTGATCACGGCGGTGTTGTCGGCCATGGCCGAGGCGCTGCCCAGCAGGGCCAGGGGGAGCAGGATGCGCAGGGAACGGTTCATTACTTGCCCCCCATCATGCTGCCGATGTTGTTGAGGGGCGCCAGGCCACGCTGGATCGAATCGCTGATCTGCCCGCCCATGCTACCGCTGCCTCCCGAACGGCTGGCAGCTGCGCCAGCGCCCAAGGTGGACATGCCGTTTTGCGTGGCACTCAAGGTGGAGAAGTTGCCGGCGGGCTGGAGGGCGCGGGTGATGCTCAAGCCGCTGCTCACGGCGCCGAAATCGCGGTCACTGAGTTCGCCTGACAGGGCGCCCAGGACGTCCTTGCTCGGATTGACGTTGGCGGTCTGGGGGTAGGGGTCGGGACCAAAGGAAGCCCGACCGTACATGTGTCCCTGTACGTCGCGCCCGGTCACGATGACGCCGTCACCCGCCAAGGTCGGCAGACTGATGCTGGCACTGAGTACACAGCTGATCAGCAGCACGTTCATCGAACCTTGAGTGAGTGTGTTCACGGCGGCATTCCTTATTCTCGGCGCTGACCCTAAACAGCGCTGTAAGGGATAGAGCAGAAGGCGTGCCGCTTTTTATTTATTACGGATATTCAATGGGTTGTGATTATCGAAGGGCAAAGTGATAGCAGTGTTGTATCAACGCTGAGACAACCCACCGCAAATCCACATGCACGTGCCCACGGCGCAAACGGTTCACCTTGCTGTATCAGCAACGCAACACTGTGCATGACAAAACGATGAACGCGCTCAGGGCGGGCCGTACAGGGGAGGAGGGTGTTTCAAAAATGGACACTGCCGGCACAAGCAAGCCCGTGCGTGCAGGCTGGGCTCAGCCTTTCGGGGCTTTACGCGGGATCGAATTGAGTACGGGGTTGCCGTCCAGGTTCTGGGTCAGGTAGACCGGCAAGACCTTGGGCAAGGAAGGGACGAGGTTGTTGACCTCATTGATGTTGTAGATGCCGCCGATACGGATCGCGCCGGTGCTGGCATCCGCAAGCATCACGGGCTTGTTCAAGTAGCGGTTGATCAACGGTAATGCGTCGGCCAGCGCCAAATTGTCGAGCACCAACTTGCCTTGGCGCCACGCCAGCGCGCTGTCATTGGGGTTGAACGCGTTTACGCGAGGGGTGGCATCGCCATGCTGGTAGCTGGCTTGCATGCCGGGGGTCAGCGGCACGCTGCCGTGCACGGTGTCGCTTGCGATCTGCACCGAGCCTTCGAGCAGCATCACCCGCACCTGGTCTTCATATTTCCAGACGTTGAACTGTGTGCCTGTCACCCGTACCTGGCCTTCGCCGGCCCGCACGATGAACGGGTGGGTGCTGTCATGGGCAACTTTGAAAAATGCCTCGCCCTTTTTCAGCGTGACTCGGCGTTGGTCCTTGTAATTGCTGTAGACCAACTCCGTGCCGAGGTTCAATTCCACCTGGCTGCCATCGCCCAAGGTGACCTTGCGCAGGCCATTAGCTGCTTCGAAATGCTCATATGAGCTGGGCAGCCAGCCCGCCTCCCAGCCGGTAAACGCAGCGAGGGGCAGTGCAGCAAGGCAGACTGCCGCCGCCACTGCATAGGTGCGCCAACGACGGCGAGGCTTGAACGGCACCACGGTGGGCGTGGGCTCAGTGCGGGGCAGGTGGTCGGCAACATCCCAGATTTCCAGCATGGCCGCGTATTCGAAGGCGTGCAACGGATGAGCATCGTGCCATTGCTCAAAAGCCTGACGTTCGATGGCGGTGCAATCACCGGCATGCAGGCGCATGCACCAATGCGCGGCGGCATCGGTGATAGCGTCGTATTCGGCTTCTGAGAGGGATTTTTCGCTCATTAACTCATCCTGATTTCGCACATTCTAACCTCCCCGGGTGTACGACGAGAACAGCCATCATGGCTATTGCACATCAATTGGAACTTATTCTCGTTTGGGGGCACCTAACGATTTCAGGACATTTCCACAATGGAGAACGAAAATGCTCAAGAAAACCTTAGTCGCCCTGTGTGCAACTACCGCGCTGCTTGGCGCCGGCTCTGCCATGGCTGACAAGCCGGGCGCAGGCTGGATCACCATCGAAAAGGCGATTGAAGTCGCCAAGACCAAGGGTGGTTATGTCGAGGTATACGCCGCCGAGGCCGACGACAACGGTTATTGGGAGGTCAAGGGACGCAAATCAGATGGCACCGTGTACGAAGTACGCATCGATGGCGCGTCGGGCAATATCCTGCGTGACCAGAAAGACTGATCCCCCCTCGGGGGCCTGTTCAGGCCCCCGGCTCTAATCTGCGGCCCAAGTGTGTGATCAGGTACGTCACCGAATCTGCGTTGGCCAAAATGATATCCATCCGCCGGTCCGGATCACTCATGAACGTTTGCCGGGCATCTTCCAGCGTTTTCGTACCGGTCAGGTGCAGCACTTTATTGCGCAGTTTGGTCGACCCGGCGCTGCCGAAGTCCTCCCAACGCTCTGCCAGGTCGTCCCAGCTCTTGAATAGCATGGTCGCGGGTGTCAAGACAGACAGCGCGGTGCTTTGCAGGTTGGACAAGGCTGTGTGCTGGCGCAAGCCGTCAGCGGTACCACGGTTGATGATGTCGAGAAAAGGGCGCATCGAATCCAGGTAGGCGATGTCTTCAGTCCCGGAGACCAGATGACTCATTTCGTGAATCAAGGTCGCCGCACGCGCATGGTCGTCAAGGTCGAACGGCACCGTGAGGTGCGGTAGATAGGTGCTCATTCGTGTATTGAAAAAGTGCTCCAGCAAATAGATCTTTCGATCCGCGCCTTCAGGAATGACAAAAGCGTAGGTTTGGGTGGGCGACCAGCGGGCGGAGCCGGTGACGAATCGTGAGGAGTTTGGGCTGATCACATCTTGCTGGGTCAGCCCATCGCAGATTTCTGCGACACGTCTTCGAATCTTGATCAACTGGTCCGGGGTAACGTTGAGTACGCCGAACATCTCGGTCAAGAAGCGACCGCATGGGGAGTTGGGATCACGTTGCCGCGCAAACAGCGCCAGGTTGCGCGCACATCTGAACGTATAGAAAACCGCGACATTGAGTGCCCCATCAATACAGGCTGCCTTTACGGGAGACATCGCCCGGATGGCTGGCATGCCTACGGCTTCGATATTGATCGAGTCGCGCTCGGTTCTTCGGGTAATGACACGGCTTCTGATGCGGGACAGCGCAGGGCCGAAGCGTGGCTCCCGCTCGGACAGGTCAAGTACCCATTCGCCCTGCGAATTGCGTTCGACATAGGGTCCCAGTTCATGGGCAAGGCTGACTCGCCAACGCTCACCCACCCTCCGGACCGGGTACACCCGGCCGGCTACCGGTGCGTAAGTACGGTTGCGCGTCGGGTCGGTAAACAGGTGGCTTACAGGGCTCTCCTGCAGAGCTGCCAGGGATACGCAGACGTCTTCAAAATGCCGCATTCGCGTGCGTGTCGAGTCGGTGATAGCCAGGCTGGCGAGGGTCATGGCGGGCGCCGGTGAGTCCTCCGGCAGATTGGCGGGCGATGACGACGGCAGGGCCGTCATCAACCCATCAAGCTGTTCGCGAAGGGATGCCAGTGTCGCCACGCCCTGGATAAATGTGCGCAGGCCCTCTGCGAAATGCTGTGATTGCAGCGCCTCGGCGGAGGTTTTGAACAGTGTGTAGCTGCGCCAGACCACCAGTGGGAAGGCAAGCTTGCCGGCAATGAACTGCAACGTCATGGGAATACCCTTGCGCAGCAGGCTGGTGATCCCGTCCCATTGATCCTTGCCGTCGCGGGCGAATTGGCAGGCGAGCATCTTGAGCAGTTGTATGACGTTGTCATTGAATAGCCGCAGCAAAATATTCTGCCTGATGGGGTTCGACGCCAGGCTGGCGTCCCTTTTGTCCTGGCTGGTGGGCTGTTTGAGCAGGTTGCGCCATATCGCTTGGTCGGGGTCGCCCAGTTGCAGGATGATCCAATCCTGAAGGGGGCCGTCGCGATTGATGTCATTGAGCAGCTTGTCTTCGTTGGCGTATTCGGTGAGCACGCGCAGTGGCGCATACGGCGCATACAGCACAAGCGGGCCCGTCGCTGGCGTTTGTGGGCCGATGATGTAGACACAAGGCACTGTCACCGGTCCCGCCCCGGCCGTGGCGATCAGTTGCAGAGGGCGAATCATTGCTGTGGTGCCGCTGACCTTATCCCGCGCCACAGCATCCGGCATATCAAAGATTTGCTGGATAAAGCTCCAGGCCGAGGGGCTGAGGCGTTCTTCGAGTTTTTCCTCATGGGCATGGCGCAAGAGTTGCCACGGCAACTGCCGACAAAACAGGTCACGTCGCTGGCGGGCATCGTCGGTGTCAGCGCTGAGGTGAGTGGTGAGCAGTTCGCGATAGGTTTTGGCAATGTCGAGTTGGCGCACCAACTGCACCACCGCCGTGCCGTCCAGGGTCGTCGGCAGCGGTGTGAGGCCCAGCGCGCGGGGCGTCAGCGTGTCGGCCTGCAGGTCGGGGAGGTGGCGCAAGGCAAAATCGGTCAGGGTTTGAGTGCGTCCGTCGAGCGCGACGCGTGCGGGTATCAAGATCGCTTCAGGGTCCAGCGCGGCGTCCGGATAACGGGCTTTAAGCAGGTTCGTCAAGGCACTGGCGACGTGCTCGCGCAGGGGGGGTAAACCGTGCAGGTAATCCTGATTGTCCGGTGCACTGAGCCGGTACTGCTCAAGCAGTTCGGCGTGGAGCCATTGCTCTTCGGCAGATGCCATGCCCAGCCACACCGGCAGCGCCTGCTGGTGAACGATCGCTTCTGCGATTGCACGGGCGCGCGGCAGATTCGACGGCGCCAGCCGTTGCATTTCATCGTCCAGACGGTCTTGCAGTTGTGTGGGCCCAAGGGGCATGGCGAGCCAGTAGTCGAGAGCATCCAGGTGGAAGTCCAGGTAGCTCTGCTGGCGGTTGTTCAACAGGTGCTCATCAATGCGCTGCAGGGGGCCGAGGCGATAGACTTGATGGGGTGTACGAAGGCTGATGGGCAGGTTCTGCAGCAGGCGTCGGTCGGGCAGTGCCAAGCGCTGTTGAAGGGCTTGGCGCAGAGTTTTCAGTGAGGCAAAGGGCTCATGACCTTGCTGCGGGGTCCAGAGTACGACTTCACCTGACAGGTCAGGGTCGAGGCCGCCACGCTGCGTCAGCACGAAACAGTTGGCCAGGGCCCGTGGGGTTTCGTCATCGCCAAGGGTCAGTGTCAAGCCGTAGGCATCCGGCAGGAAGCCTTGAAGCCCATGGCGCTTCTCGCGGGTCATGCTGTCGGGCCGCAGGACCGTATCAAGCATGGCGTAATGATCAGGGCTCAACGTCTTGTTGAGCAGTCGTAATTGGGCCTCGCTGCGCAACCCCTGCATCAGGGCCGCGCCCATCTCGGCGCGATGACTTTCCAGGAACGCGCGGGGCAATGTGTGAATGTCGTGCTGAACAAAAGGGAGCATGGCCCGCTCGATCACCTGATTGAAACCTCGGCTGTCCAGGTTGTTCCAACGGGTGGCGGTCCCGGCGCGGTGAGCGCTGTACAGGCCGGTGCGTGGCGAGTCGTCGATAGGAGCCGCACTGTTTGCTAAACGTTCTACAAGGTGATCGACCATGTTCCGTGAGGATACCGGCTCACGATCCTCGCGTTGTCGAGCCTGGGTGGCGTAGGTATTGGCAAACACATCTGCGGGGTCCAGGTCCAGCAAACGCAGGTTCAATTCCGCCTTCAGGGCATGGGTGGCCAGGCTGCGCAACGTGGGGTGCCTCTGCCGCTGTGTCGCCAGGACCGCTTCCGTCGCACGCAGCGTGACCAGATGCTGTTTGGCGCGCTCTGCCTGTACCGTCGACGGGCGACCATTGCCGCTGCTGGCCGGGTGCAGGCTCCAGCGTCCTTCGGCTTCCAGGGCCAGCAGCCGACTGTCGAGCATGGGGCGCACGTCCAGGGCACAATCGAGCAGGGCAGCCAGGTCTGCTTCGCCATCGCTTGCGCGAAACAGCCCGAGTGCATGTTCCATGTTGCTCAATTGCTTGCGGGCGATGTCCTTGACCATCCCGGTGAATACATTGTCACTCACGGGCAACCCACTGACTTGCACCCCCTCCATTGCCAGGTACAGGCTGCGTTCGTCCAGGGACAGGAAGTTCAGCAACTCGTCCTGATGGCCGGCGGCCTTGAGCATGCTCAGCAAGGTTTCCTTGAGATCCTCAACATCCTTCAAGGTTTGCAGCCCGCGGGATTGGGTGTAGAGGTAGGCATGCTGGTCACTGATCAACAACGTCGCGGCCAGTTCCACATAATGTTGATAAGGTGCGTGGATGCTGATTTTTTCGATATTCAACGTCGCATGCCAGTCGCTGCGTGACGCCTTGTCGGGGAGGAAAATCGCGCGCAGTCGGTGCGCCTCCTCGGAAGAAAGAATCCCGCTCTGATGCTTGAACAGCAGGTCGGCGCGAAATTTGTCACTCATCAGTTGGGCAAACAGATCCAGGCGCGATGGATTGCTGCCACGGGTTTCATTCCACCAGGTCTGCAACAGGCTGCTTAACAGCGAAGACAGCACGCCAGCCGTCTGTTCCACAACGCGCTCCCAGCGTTCGAAATCCTGTTTGAGTCGCCTCTCAGGCAGGGCGCTTTTATCGTGCCTGGGGTGGGTGAACGTGCGGGTACAGTTGGCCGGCCACTCCGGTTTCAGGTAGTACTGCAGCAGGGTTTCACTGAGGGTCGCCGAGGCAATCCATCGATCAGCGCCGTTAGCCTCCGCTGAAACCAGAAACGTGTTTACCAACGTGTATTGTTGATCGAGGTGGGGAAAATAAGGGCGCGCCATGATGTTCAGCAGTGTGCTGAGCATTGAGGCCAGGGTGGGCGTGGTGCGTAATTCATCCAGGGCACGCCGTACGTTTTGCCTTTGGCTTGCCTCAATCGCCTGTTCCTGATCCACGAATACGATGCCTTCAATCGTTGTGGTGGTCACGGCGAACAAGCCGCTGAAAGAAAAGGCTTGGCGCTCCTCTATGGATAGAAAGCTAATTAAATCAATATATTGAGTTTCATTTCTGAGGCGTTCCCTGAGGGTTGCGAGCGCCACGGCACGGTTGTCGAATACTTCGATTCCCCCATAGGGGCTATACAGCAAGGCCTTCTTCCCATCAGGTGTCGGGCTCATCATGAAGGCGCCGGCCAGCGCTGTCGCAGGCTGTCCTGGCCTCTCGATCACCAGCGTTTCGACGGTCATGGGGGCCTCACGGGCCTGGCGCCCGGCATGGGTGGCGGTGTAGACCGCCATCAGCCAGTCGAGATCCTTCAAGGTCAACCCCAGCGCGCGCTCCCGTTCTGAAGGGTGTTTGCGATGGATAGGGCGCAGGAATTCATCGAAAAAATACGGGGGGGTGAGCTGTGCCATCGACCTTTCTCCGTGGGTAATGGGGACGGGCCAGCAGGCTAGGGCGGTCGTGTTGGCGAATGGGGCTACATATTTGCCGTAAACAGCATTGACAGCAGCGGCAGGCGGCGTTGTTTAATCACAGGTCTGGATTTCACGCTGTATGCCCCCTCCAATCATAAAATCGGAGCTTCAGATGTCTGCCCAGCCCACGGTTGTTGACAGTTCCAGCGCCACCATCGGTTTCGCCAAGCTGGTGGCCTTGCTCCACGCCATCTTTGTCCGCCACGGCACTTCGCCTGAAGTGGCCGCCATCCTCGCGCACAATTGCGCCAGCGCCGAACGTGATGGCGCCCACAGTCACGGTATTTTTCGTATCCCCGGTTACCTCAGCACCCTGGCCAGCGGCTGGGTGAATGGCAAGGCCGTGCCGGTGGTCACCGACGTGGCTTCAGGCTTTGTACGGGTGGATGCCGGTAACGGTTTTGCCCAGCCCGCCCTGGAGGCCGCGCGTGCGTTGCTGGTGGAAAAGGCCCGCAGTGCCGGAATCGCCTTGCTGGCTATCCATAACTCCCACCACTTCGCCGCGTTATGGCCAGATGTCGAGCCGTTCGCCGAGCAGGGCCTGGTGGCGCTGAGCGTGGTCAACAGCATGACCTGCGTGGTGCCCCACGGGGCTGACCGTCCGCTGTTTGGCACCAACCCCATTGCTTTTGCTGCACCGCGTGCCGATGGCCTGCCTATTGTGTTCGACCTGGCCACCAGCGCCATCGCCCACGGCGACGTGCAGATCGCTGCGCGTAAAGGCGAGCGTTTGCCACCGGGCATGGGCGTAGACAGCCTGGGCCAACCCACTCAGGACCCGAAGGCGGTGCTGGAAGGGGGGGCTTTGTTGCCGTTTGGCGGGCACAAGGGGTCGGCGCTGTCGATGATGGTCGAGTTATTGGCCGCAGCCCTGACAGGCGGCAATTTCTCTTTCGAATTCAATTGGGTCGACCACCCGGGCGCGCGCACGCCGTGGACCGGCCAACTGTTGATCCTGATCGACCCGAGCAAGACGGCCGGGCAAAGCTTCGCCGAGCGCAGCCAGGAACTGGTGCGGCAGATGCATGCGGCGGGGTTGCGGCGCTTGCCAGGGGACCGACGTCATCGCACACGGGCGCGGTCGGACCAGCAGGGTATCGAGGTTGACGCAGAGGAATTGGCGCGGTTGCGAGTGCTGGCCGAGCAATAAAACAGGCTGCGCCGCATCCGGCGCAGCCTTCATGTATCAGTTACGGCGGCCCAGCAGCAGGCCGACCACCAGGCCGAAACCTGCGGAAATCGCCACGGTCTGCCACGGGTGGCCACCGATGTAGGTTTCGGTGGCATCCACCACCGGCTTGCTGCGCTCGCGCACATTGGACACCGAGTCCAGGGCTTGCTTGAGCTTGATGGCGACCTGCTCGCGCAGGGTTTCACCTTCTTCGCCCACCAGGGATGCGCTGCTTTTGAGCAGCTTGTCCGATTCTTCGATCAGCGCGGTCAGTTCGCTGAAGGCTTGGTCCTTGATTTGGTCTTCGACGGCTTGGGCAGCGGTTTTGCGGGCCATTGTGTGACTCCTTGCGAGTGAATGTGACAGTGAACAATGGAGTGCCGGGCAGCGGCAAAAGTTGCAGTTTTTTTGCGCCCGCCGGGTCCCGGGCAAAAATCCGAATCAGGAAATTTCGACCTACAGTGTAAGATGTCGTCTATTTGTGCAGCAGGGAATTCAACATGAGCTTCAATCTGGCCAACAAGACTCTCGCCGAACGCGCGGAGCTGGAAGATGAAAAGTCCCGCCTCTACGAACTGTGGCAGACCAACCTGGGCAAGGCCAAGGGCGAAGCGGCACGGTTGTTCGGCGAGCGCGCCAAACGCAAGGGCAAGTGGGCCGAGTGGGTCCGTGCCGAACTGGACGGCATGTCGCCGCCGGAGTTCTCCAACATGGTGCGCAGTGAGGTCAACAAGTTGATGGCGGCGGCTAAATAAAGCTCGCCACAATCGCTTCACGCACCTTCAGCAGCATCGGGTCCAGCTGCGCCTGAGTCCGCCAGCCCAACTCCACCGGGTAGCGCGGCAACGCCAGCGGGCAGGGCAGTACGTGCAGACTGGTCATGTCCGCGATGGCCTGCGCCGCATGCCCGGGAATGGTCGCCACCGCCTGGCTGCCCTTGAGCAGAAACGGCAACGCCGCGAAGTGGCTGGTGGAGGCGCACACCTGTCGGCTCAACCCCTGTGCCGCCAAGCCTTCATCGGTAATCCCGATAAACCCACCGGATGACACCAGCACGTGTTCACGGGCGACGAACTCGTCCAGGCTGATGCTGGTTTGGGCTGAATCCACCAGGCAGCGGTAATCGCCTTCTCCCAACACTTGCCGACTGAGTCGACCGTGGGCAAAGCCGCCCGCCGTGATCGCCAGGTCCAGGGTGCGGTCGAGCAGGGCGCCGGCGACGATCTGGCTGTGGGTCTGACGGAAGATCACCCGCAGCTTCGGCGCGCGCCGGGCGATTTCTTCCATCAGACGCCGGCCGTAGGCAATCTCGAAATCATCCGACAACCCCAGCACCACGGAGCGGCCCTGATACTGCTGGTTATCCGGGTTGACCATGGCCAGGCTTTGCCGGCAACGCTCCAGCGCTTCGCCTATCACCGGTTTCAACTGGTTGGCGCGCAAGGTCGGCGCCAGGCCGCGCCCGGTGCGCACGAACAACGGGTCGCCATACACCTCGCGCAAACGCCGCAATCCTGCACTGATGGCCGACTGCGTCACCCCCAGGCGCACGGCGGCGCGGCTGGCGCTGGACTCGTCATGCAGGGCTTCAAAGGTTTTCAGCAGGTTCAGGTCAACTTGGGCGATATTTGTTTGGTTCATATCATTCAGCACTGAGGTGGGCTTTATTCATGATCATGGCTGGCCGGAGAATGGGCAACCCCCCTGACTCTGGAGTGAGCGTAATGCCTGTATCGACTGTGGCAGCCCTGCAAATCGGATCCTTGCCGGGCGGCAAGGGCGAGACCCTGGCGCAAATCCTCGGCTACGAGGACGCAATCATCCGCAGCGGTGCGCAACTGGTGGTCATGCCCGAAGCGCTGCTGGGCGGCTATCCCAAAGGTGAAGCCTTTGGCACCCAACTGGGCTACCGCCTGCCGGAAGGCCGCGAAGCCTTTGCCCGCTACTTTGCCAATGCCATCGATGTGCCCGGCGCCGAGACCGACGCCCTGGCCGGTCTGTCGGCGCGCACAGGCGCGAGCCTGGTACTGGGCGTGATCGAGCGCAGTGGCAACACCCTGTATTGCACGGTGCTGTATTTCGAACCCACGGGCGGGTTGGTGGCCAAGCACCGCAAATTGATGCCTACCGGCACCGAACGCTTGATCTGGGGCAAGGGCGACGGCTCGACCCTGCCAGTGATCGACGCGGCAGTGGGGCGAATCGGCGGCGCTGTGTGCTGGGAAAACATGATGCCGCTGCTGCGCACGGCCATGTACGCCAAGGGCGTGGACGTCTGGTGCGCACCCACCGTGGATGAACGTGAAATGTGGCAGGTGAGCATGCGCCATGTGGCTCATGAAGGCCGCTGCTTTGTGGTGAGCGCATGCCAGGTGCAGGCCTCGCCGGATGCGTTGGGGGTGGAGGTGGCCAACTGGCCGTCGGACCGCCCGTTGATCGCCGGAGGCAGCGTGATCGTCGGGCCCATGGGCGACATCCTGGCCGGGCCGTTGGTCGGGGAAGCGGGGCTGTTGACGGCACAGATCGACACTGATGATCTGGTGCGGGCGCGGTATGACTACGACGTGGTGGGGCACTATGCCCGGCCGGATGTGTTCGAGTTGAGCGTGGATGAGCGCGCCAAACCGGGCGTGCGTTTCATCACCGACTGACACTATGGTGGGAAAACTGTGGGAGCTGGCTTGCCTGCGATAGCGGTGTGTCAGCTTGCATATCCTTGGCTGATAGGTCGCTATCGCAGGCAAGCCAGCTCCCACAGTGGATATTCATTGACTGGAGGATTTGGATTCCAGCCATTCTTCCCGGGTTATTTCCCAGATTTCCCGTGGGAAGGTGCCTTCGACAAAGTGGCCTTCGACCGTCTTGACCAGGCGCATGCCGCCACGCTCGGAGATCCGCCGCGATCCCTGGTTGGGCGCGGCCTTGGGCGCGCGCAATACCGGGCGCTCGAGCACGTTGAACCAGTAGTCAGTCACTACCGCACAGGCTTCGGTCATGTAGCCCTGGCCGTGCCATGGCTGGCCGAGCCAGAAGCCACGGTTGTCGTCTTCGGTATCGAACAGGCTGATGTTGCCGACCAACGTGTCAGGTGAGTCCCTCAGGTACATCGCCCAGTGCCATTGCTCGCCACGTGCCATGCCGGGCAAGGCCACGTTCTCCAGGAAGCTGCGTGCACCATCGGCCGGGTAAGGCCAGGGCACCTCGTTGTTGAGGTAACGCACCACTTCCCAGTGGGGAAATATCTGCTGGATGGCGTCGGCATCGTCCAGGGTCAGCGGGCGCAGGATCAGGCGTTCGGTATAGAGCGTCGGTTGCATGGCGATCACCACGTGGCCGTGTTGGGCAGGTCAAGCGTGCCACGGTCGACAAAACGCTGGGTGCCAAACAGCCCACCCGCCAGTTTGCCGCGCAGCACGTAGGGCAGGTTGTTCAGGCTTTGGGTCTGGCTCAGGCCAAGGGTCTGGCGCAGCACGGAGAATGCGGAAACGCTCACTGGCACCATCAGAACCGTCTCAGAGAAACGTGGGATGGAACCGCTTTGGTCACTCACTCCCGAGGCCAGCGGCCGGCCATTGACGTCCAGGTCCAGGGCCACGCCGTTGTAGTCGATCGCCGTTTCATTGGGGTTTTGCACCCGCAGCTTCACGGCGAAACGCACTTCCAGGTCCTGGCTTTGCAGAGGTTCAATGCCCACCACGGTGATATTCACCGGGTCGCGGTTGGGGAACAGGGCGCAGGCGCTCAAGGTCAGCAGCAACAACGATAGAACCATGAGCTTGCGCATTAACAGTGCTCCCTATTTCGTGACGTCCGGGTCTTGCATCACCTTGAGGGTAGAGGACTCCGGATCAAATTCATCTTCTTCCAGTTCTATGAACTCTTCCGGCAGGAAAATGTTCAGCAGGATTGCACAGAACGCACCCACGGTGATCGGCGATTCGAAGATGTTGTGCAACGCCTTGGGCAGGTCGCGCAACACTTCCGGCACGGCGGCGACACCCAGGCCCATGCCGAGGGAGATTGCCACGATCAGCACATTGCGTCGATGCAGCCCGGCCTCGGCGAGGATCTTGATACCGGCCACGGCCACGGTGCCGAACATGATCAAGGTAGCGCCGCCCAGCACCGGCTTGGGCATCAGTTGCAGCACCGCGCCGATCACCGGGAACAGGCCCAGCAGCACCAGCAGGCCGGCGATGAAGTACGCCACGTAGCGGCTGGCCACGCCGGTCAACTGGATCACCCCATTGTTCTGGGCGAAGGTCACCATCGGCAGGCTGTTGAAGGTGGCGGCCATCGCCGAGTTGAGGCCGTCGGCCAGCAGGCCCGACTTGATGCGCTTGATGTACAGCGGGCCTTTGACCGGCTGTTGGGAAATCATCGAGTTGGCGGTCAGGTCACCGGCTGCTTCCAGCGGGGAAATCAGGAAGATCACCGCCACCGGGATAAATGCTACCCAGTCGAACGAGAACCCGTATTTGAACGGCACCGGCACGCTGATCAGTGGCACATGGGGCAGGGCGGCCATGTCGACGCGGCCCATCCACCAGGCCACCACAAAACCCAAGGTCAGGCCGATCACGATCGAACCCAGGCGCAGGAACGGGTTGCTGAAGCGGTTGAGCACCACAATGGTCAGCAGCACCAGCGCGGCCAGGCCCATATTGCCAGCGGCGCCCAGGTCGCTGGCGCCGAAGCCACCGGCCATGTCGGTGACCGCGACCTTGATCAGCGACAGGCCCATCAAGGTGATGATGGTGCCGGTCACCACCGGGGTGATCAGTTTGCGCAGCTTGCCGATGAACTGGCTGAGCACCACTTCGATAAAGGCGGCAAAAAAGCAGATGCCGAAGATGGTCGACAGGATCTCGTCGGTGCCGCCACCCCGGGCCTTGACCATGAACCCCGCGCTGAGGATCACGCTGATAAACGAAAAGCTGGTGCCTTGCAGGCACAACAGCCCCGAGCCCACCGGGCCGAACGTGCGCGCTTGCACAAAGGTGCCCAGCCCCGACACGAACAACGCCATGCTCACCAGGTACGGCACTTCACTTTCCAGGCCCAGCACGCCGCCCACGATCAGGGTCGGGGTGATGATGCCGACGAAACTCGCCAGCACGTGCTGCAGCGCGGCAAAGATCGCCGCAGTGAAGTGCGGGCGGTCTTCCAGACCGTAGATCAGGTCGGATTTATAGCGGGGGCGGGGGGCTTGAGCGTCAGACAAAATGCGGGCTCGGGTCAGAAAATGGAGGCGAAGAATGCCAGAAACTGCCGGTCGTCAGAAGTGTAAAAAAATATTTATGAAGGCCCTGCGGGAAACCGCGAGCCCTGCCGATACCTCGTATAGGCCCACATACCAACGATAACAGTGGTGACCAAAGGTCAGAGCGGCGCGTTGACACCGACTGATCGTTTCGCGGCAGGGACGCTCGCAAACACTACTTCTGAGAGCACCCCCTATGTCCCTCCGTCATCTGAATATCGCCCCTCGCGCGTTCCTCGGTTTTGCGTTCATTGCGTTGCTAGTGATTTTACTGGGGGTGTTTGCGGTCAACCGCATGACGCAGATCCGCCAGTCGTCGGTGGATATGAGCGCCACCCAACTGCCCAGCGTGACCTACCTTGGCAACATCACTGAAAACGTCTTGCGCCTGCGCATCCTGTCGTTCCGTGTGCTGGTCAACCGTGAGCCGGCCGGCCTGCAGGAAGCCGAAACCCGCATGGGCGTGTTGGCCGACAAGGTCAAGACAGCCCAGGCCGGCTATGCAGCATTGCCGGCCGGTACCGAGGAAGCGGCGCTGTACAAGACGTTCGTCACCACGCTGAACAACTACTTCACCGCCCAGGCCGAGATGCTGGCCTTGTCCAAGCAGGGCAAAGTCGACGAGATGCGCACGCTGATCAACACGCGTATCAAGGACGGCACCGACCTGATGGGCGAGCAGTTGAACAAGTTGATCGCCATCAACGCGGCCGATGCCAAGGAGGCCGACGCTGAAGCGGGGCAGAGCTACGAGGGTGCCATCGCCGGGGTGATTGCCGTGTCGGTGGCTGCTGCGCTGCTGACGGTGTTGCTGGCCTGGTTGCTGACCCGCAGCATCGTCACGCCGCTGCGCAAAGCAGTGGAAGTGGCCGAGACGATTGCCGGTGGCAACCTGAGCAAGGCCATTGAAGACGACGGCAAAGACGAACCGGCCCGTCTGCTCAGCGCCCTGGCGTCGATGCAAGCCAACCTGCGCCAGACCATCCAGCACATCGCCGGCTCCGCCACCCAGCTGGCCTCGGCAGCGGAAGAGTTGAGCGCCGTCACTGAAGAAGCCTCCAAAGGCCTGCAGCAACAGAACAATGAAATTGACCAGGCGGCGACGGCGGTCAACGAGATGACCGCCGCGGTGGAAGAGGTGGCGCGCAATGCCGTGTCCACCTCCGAAGCCTCCGGCCAGTCCAACCTCGCAGCGCGTGAAGGCCGTGACCGCGTGGTGGAAACCGTCGGCGCGATCCAGACCATGACCCAGGACGTGCAGAACACCGCCGTGCTGATCGAAGGCCTGGCCTCCCAAGGCCGTGACATTGGCAAGGTGCTGGACGTGATCCGCGCAATTGCCGAGCAGACCAACCTGCTGGCGCTCAACGCCGCCATCGAAGCGGCCCGTGCCGGTGAAGCGGGGCGTGGTTTTGCGGTGGTCGCCGATGAAGTGCGCGCCCTGGCTCATCGTACGGCGCAGTCGACCCAAGAGATCGAGAAGATGGTCGCCGGCATCCAGAACGGCACCGGTGAAGCCGTGCAATCGATGCAGCAGAGCAACCAGCGCACCCAGAACACCTTGGAAATGGCCCGCGCTGCCGGTGTGGCCCTGGAGCAGATCACCCAGTCCATCAGCCTGATCAACGAACGCAACCTGGTGATCGCCAGCGCCTCGGAAGAGCAGGCCCAGGTGTCGCGCGAAGTGGACCGCAACCTGGTCAACATCCGCGACCTCGCCACCCAGTCGGCAGCGGGCGCCAACCAGACCAGCGCGGCCAGCCACGAGCTGTCACGCCTGGCGGTGGACCTGAACGCGATGGTGGCGCGCTTCGTGATCTAACATGACCTGATTTGAAATGGGATCAAAAAATGTGGGAGCGGGCTTGCTCGCGAAAGCGGTGTATCAGTCAAGGATGTATTGCCTGACACGCCGTATTCGCGAGCAAGCCCGCTCCCACATGGGTTCACTGTTTCCAGGCGGCTGCATTGACCAGGTCCTTTGGACGCTGACCGGCTAGCGCCTGCAACAGATTATCCACCGCACACTTGGCCATCGCCTCCCGCGTCTCATGCGTGGCCGAGCCGATATGCGGCGTGGCCACCACGTTGTTCAAGCGCAACAACGGCGAGTCATGACTCAACGGCTCACGCTCAAACACATCCAAGCCCGCCGCCCGAATCGTACGCTGTTGCAAGGCCTCCACCAGCGCCGCTTCATCCACCACCTTGCCCCGCGAGATGTTGATGAAGACCGTCTCCGGGCCCATCAGTGCAAATTCTTCGGCGCCCACCAGCTTTTCGGTTTCAGCGGTCAACGGCAGTGTCAGGCAAACAAAGTCGGCCTGTTGCAGCAACTCATTCAAGCTGCGGTACTGCGCGCCAAAACGCGCCTCCACTGCGGGCTTGGGCGAATGGCTGTGATAGATCACCGGCATGCCAAAGCCAAAATGCCCGCGTTGAGCCAGGGCTTCGCCGATACGGCCCATGCCGATGATGCCCAGGGTCTTGCCGTGTACATCGGTGCCGAAATGCGCAGGGCCGATGTTCTTGTTCCATTGGCCGGCGCGCACCATGTCGGCCAGTTCCACCACGCGGCGGGCGGTGGCCAGGATCAGTGCGAAGCCGGTGTCGGCAGTGGTTTCGGTGAGCACGTCCGGGGTATTGCTGAGCAGGATGCCGCGCGCGGTCAGGTAGTCGATGTCGTAGTTGTCGACGCCCACCGAGACGCTCGCCACGGCTTCCAGCTGCGGCGCCAGGTCCAGCAAGTTCGCATCCAGGCGCAGGCTGGCGCCGAGCAGGCCATGGGCGCCGGGCAGGGCGTCGCGCAGCTTGGCCAGGCCGGTGTCGTCGAGGGCTTCGATCAGGGTGACATCGGCCTGTTCATGCAGGCGGGCCATCAGCGGTGCGGAGAGTTTCTTGTACAACACGACGGACTTTTTCATGCGGTCTTTACCTTCAATTCCAGGTGGGGCGCCGGCGTGCGGTCACTGGCGCCGGGCTTGAGAAAAATCGTCAGTACCACCGACAGCAGCAACGCGCCGCTCATCAGTAGGTACGAGGCACCGGGCGAGCCGGTGCTGCTATTGAGGTAGCCCACCAGGTAGGAGCCGCCAAAGGAGCCCAGGGCGCCCATGCTGTTGATCAGCGCCATGGCGCCGCCGGCCACGTTGGCTGGCAGGATCTCCGGGACGATTGCGAAAAACGGCCCGTAGGGCGCATACATGCAGGCCCCGGCGATCACCAGCAGGGTGTAGGACCACCAGAAATGCTCGGCCCCCAGCACGTAGGAGGCGTAGAACGCGACCGAGGCGATCAGCAACGGCGGCCACACGAAGCGTTTGCGCTTTTGCAGTTTGTCCGAGCCCCACGACACCGCGAGCATGCCCATCACGGCCGCCAGGTAAGGCAACGCCGAGAGCCAGCCGGCCTCGACCATATCCATCTGCAAGCCGGCCTTGAGGATCGACGGCAGCCACAGCACAAAGCCGTACACGCCGATGCTCCAGCAAAAGAACTGCAACGCCAGGATGATCACCTTGGGCGAGCGGAACGCTTCGGCGTAATTCTTCACGGCCTTGATGCCGACCTGCTCGGCGGCCAGGGCACTGTCCAGGTCGCGCTTTTCAGTGTCGCTGAGCCACTTGGCATCCTTGGGACGCTCGTCCGCCAGCTTCCACCAGATAAACGCCCAGATCACTGCCGGCAGGCCCTCAATGATGAACATCCAGCGCCAGCTGAAATGCTGCACCAGGTAGCCCGACACCACCGACATCCACAGCATGGTCACCGGGTTGCCGAGGATCAGGAAGGTGTTGGCCCGCGAGCGTTCGGCCCGCGTAAACCAATGGCACAGGTACACCAGCATGGCCGGCATCACCGCGGCTTCGACCACGCCGAGCATGAAGCGGATGGCGATGAGCATGTAGGCGTTGGACACCACGCCGGTCAGCGTGGCCAGGCCGCCCCAGAGGATCAGGCTGACGAAGATGAGTTTCTTCACGCTGCGTTTCTGCGCGTAGATCGCCCCCGGCACCTGGAAGAAAAAGTAGCCAAGGAAGAACAGCGCCCCCAGCAACGACGACATGCCGGGGGTGATCATCAGGTCTTCGGCCATCCCGGAGGCGGCGGCGAAGCCATAGTTGGCGCGGTCCAGGTAGGCCAGGCTGTAGGTGATAAAAACGATGGGCATGATGTACCACCAGCGGCGGGTGGCGAGTTTCAGCGTATCCATGGTGTGGCTCCTGAGCTTGTTGTAGTTGTGGCAACAGGGAGTGGGTTATGCAACGGATCGAACGGGCAGCTCTGAACGGGTGGGCAAGCCTTCCATGTCGCCACGGCTCTGCACGGCACGGCTGCCGATCCAGTTGCCGCGTTGGATGGCCTCGGGGAAGCTGAGGTTTTCCAGGAGTGCGCTGATCATGCCGACGGCAAAACCATCGCCCGCACCCACCGTGTCCACGACTTTTTCCACCGGCACGGCGGCGACAAAACCCTGGTCCATCTGCGTGCGGTAGTAGGCGCCATCCGGCCCCAGCTTGATGGCCACGGCTTCGGCGCCCTGGTCGAGGTAGAAGGCAGCGATGTCGGCCGGGTCGTCGAAGCCGGTGAGCAAACGGCCTTCGCCCAGGCCCGGCAGTACCCAGTCGGCCAGGGCGGCGAGGGCGTTGATCTCGCGGATCATCATCTGCGGGTTGGCCCACAGCGACGGCCGCAGGTTCGGGTCGAACGACACGCTGCGGCCGGCCTTGCGCATCTGCGTCATCAGCTCGCGGGACAGTTCACGGGTCGCCTCGGACAAGGCGGGCGGGATGCCGGTGGCGTGCAGGTGCCGAGCTTGCAGCAGCGCCGGGCAGATGTCGGCGATGGACAAGTGGCTGGCTGCCGAGCCTTTGCGAAAGTACTCCACCTGCGGATCGGCCCCGGCGTCTTCGCGGGACTTGAGCTGAAAGCCGGTGGGGTGTTGCGGGTCCACGGCGACGTGCTGGCAATCCAGGCCTTCCCTGCGCAGCGTGTCGACCACGAAGCGACCCAGGGAATCATCGCCCACCCGGCTCAGCCAGGCGACATTGAAGCCCAGGCGCGACAGGCCGATGGCAACGTTGCTGTCGGCCCCGGCAATGCGCTTGTGAAACTGCGCCACCTGGGAGAGCTCCCCAGTCTGCTCGGCGACAAACATCGCCATGGTTTCACCAAACGACAGGATATCGATCTCAGACATGGGCGTTCTCCGCACGGGGTTGGCCTAGCAGGGTGAGGGCGGCGACCTGTTGCGCGGTGACGTCGATCAAGTCATCGCCTTGCAACGGGAATTCCACCGCCCGGGTAATACCTTGAGTCATGTGCTTGAGCAGTTGTTCCCACAGATGCAGGTCGGTGGCGCCAGGCGGCAGGGCCACCAGCTTGCCGTCCGGGCGACGGGCCACGGCCTTGCAATGCAGGTAATCCACATGCCGGCCCAGCAGGCGAGCGGCGGTGAGGGCCGATTGGTCCTGCCACTGCCAGTTGCCGATGTCGAAGGTCATCTTCACCGGCAGGCCCAGGCGTTCGACGTCGCTGAAAAAACGTTGCAAAGGTTCGATGCGCCCGCCGTGCAGGGTCTGGTCGTTTTCCACCAGCAGCTTGACCGGGTGACGGTCGAGCAGGGCGTGCAGGCTTTCGAGGTCATTAGTGTCGGTGAAGTAGCCCAGGGACACCTTGAGCCAGCGCGAGCCGAAGGCGTGGGCGCGATCCAGGGTGGCGTCCAATTCCGCGTTCGGCCGGGCGCGGCCGGCGACCCAGAGTTCCAGCGGTGACGAAAAGACGGACTCCAAATGATGTTGCGCCGCTGCCTGGGCCAATTCGGCGGGCTGCTCATGGGTCAATAATTCTTCACGCCACTCGATGCGCCGGGCGCCTGCGGCCGCGAGCAACTCGACAAAACTCAATTGGCCCTGCTGGCGCACGAGGTCGGCGCCGTAGCTGGAGAGGCTGATGGAAACGGGGTATTTATGCATTGTTGTTGACCTCTGAAACCGGTTTCATTTTTTCACACAATTCAAACCGCGTAGGAGCCAGCTTGCCGGCGATGGCGTCCTTGCTTTCACCGCAAGGCTCACGGCCCAATCGCCGGCAAGCCGGCTCCTACAAGGGGGTGGTGGAGCCTCGGACGATGAGTTCAGGCAGGAAATCCAGGGTGCGCGTCGGCTCGGTGTCGCCGCGCAAGCGCTTGAGCAGGCAGTCGAACGCCGTGGCGCCAATGGCCTGGGTCGGTTGGGCGAGGGCGGTGATGCCGCTGCCGACCAGCGGGTACCAGTCCAGGTCATCCAGGGCGATCAGGCCGACCTCGTTGAACAGGTCGCACCCGAGGTTTTTCAAGGCGCGGGTGCAGGCCAGCGCAGCAACGCCGTTGCCACAGAACAGCGCCTTGGCGCCGGGTTTGGCGAGAAAGGTGTGCAGGTGGTTTTCCAGCGTCTCATCGAGTTCCAATACGGCGCCGGTCAGGCCTGGGCGCTTGGCAATTTCGGCCTTGAAGCTGGCCTGGCGCTCGAGCCGTGAGCTGGTGCCATCGGTGGTTTCGCTGACCATCAACACGTCGCGATAACCTTGTTGCTGCAGGTGCTCGACGGCCATGCGCACGGCGGCCGGGTTGTCCAGCCCCACCAGGTCGCTGTGCAGGGGGTCGACCTTGCGGTCCACCAGCACCAGGGGCATTTCCCGCTGCAGTTCGAGCAATTGGTCGAGGTGATGACCGAGGGTGTTCACGATCAAGCCTTCGATGTTGTACGAACGCAGTGCTGCCAGGTGCTGGCGTTCCTGCTCGTCATCGCGGTCGGTGTTGCACACCACCAGGCTGTAGCCGTGTTGGCGACAGGCGGTTTCGACGCCGTGCATCACGGCAATGGAATAGGGGTTGCGGATATCGGCCACCAGCATGCCGATCAGGCGCGTACGCCCGCGTTTGAGGCCACGGGCCATCTGGTTGGGGCGGTAGCCGAGTTGTTCGATGGCTTGTTCGATGCGCAGGGCAATGGCATCGGAGAGCAGGGCGCGGTCGTCACCGATGAAGCGCGACACGCTGGCCTTGGACACACCGGCGCGTTCGGCAACATCGAGCATGGTGACGCGGCTGCGCTGGGCGGCAGAAAAAGTGTTCACGGCCATCGACCTTCTGTTTTTATTGGAATGACTGAAACCGGTTTCAGGAAACCATCAAATGAGGAAAGTCGTCAAGTTGTTGTAGGACAAAGCCTGACAGCCGGTGCTTCACACCACCACGCTCAGCCACGTGGCCACCAGCAATAAAACCGCCATGCCTCGGTTGAAGCGCTGCATCGCCCGGGCCGACCGAAACACCCGCGCAGAACCCACGCCCAGCAGCGCCCACGTGCCCAGGCACGGCATGGAAACGAGGAAAAACACCAGGGACAGCAGCACCACCTGGCCTTGGCGCTCAGCCCCGTGGCCAGCAAACACGCTGACCACTGCAACGGCCATCATCCAGGTTTTCGGGTTGATCACCTGCAGGCCGGCGGCGCCGATCAGGCCAAGGGGCTTTTCAGTGGCAGCCACTTCGACGGCTTGGGGCGGCGCACGGTAGATCTGCCAGGCGAGGTAACTCAGCCACGCCACGCCGAACCCTTGCAGCGCAGTCTGCACCCGGGGCAGTTGCACCAAGGACTGGCCGACCCCGGTTCCTACCAGCAAGACCAGACCTGCCGCGCCCGCGCAGGCGCCGAAGATGATCGGTACTGCGGCCTTCAAGCCATACCGCGCGCTGTTGCTCAGCACCAGGATGTTGGTGGGGCCGGGGGTGATCGAGGCGACAAAGGCAAACAGCATGAAAGGCAACAACGTGGACAGCATGGCAGGTGACTCCGGTAAACCCATCGATGGAGTCGATCTTCACAAGCCCGCGCCTTACCTGTCTGGAAGATTTGAGCAACGTTTGCGGTAAGCGGCAGGCGTGAGGCCATAGGCGCGCACGAACCAGCGGCCCAGGTGGCTCTGGTCGGCAAACCCCAGGGCAATCGCCACGTCGGCGGGCGGCTCACCCTTGGCCAGCCAATGCCGGGCGCGGGCCAGGCGCAATTGCACCAGATAAGCATGGGGCGGCAGGCCAAACGCGCTCTTGAACGCACGGGTCAGGCGGAAACGGTCGACGCCACAGGCCAGCGCCAACTCATCCATGCCCACGTCCTGGTGCAGGTGTGCATGCAAATATTCCCGGGCCTTGTGCGCCACCAACGGCAGGCGTGGGTCGTCGCGGTAGCGGGTGCGCCAATGGAGTTGCCCGGTGAGCTGTTCCAGCAATTGGTCGGTGGCGCGCTGGCGCACGATGCGCAGTTCACTGCTGTGCAGAGTCTGGAAGGCGTGGCTGGTGGCGTGTGCCAGGCGGGGATCATTGATCAACGTGCTGACAACACTCAGGTGGCTGTTGACCGGTGCCTCTTCGAACACCGCACTCACTTCCCGCGACAACCATTGCGGGTCGAGGTAGAGCATGTGGTAGGTAAAGCCGTCTGCAGTGGGTGCGTCGCCGTCATGCAACTCGCCGGGCTCGACCAGAAACACCTGGCCCGGCGTGCTGTTGTGCCGGGTGCGGCGGCAGTTGAATTGCTGCACGCCTTGCTCGGTCACGCCAATCAGGTAGCTGTCATGCCAGTGGGGATCGTAGGCGTGGCCCTCGAAATGCGCGCGCAGGGTCTCGATGCCGGTGTCGGCGTCCTGAGACAGGTCGATCCAATTGTGCGCGGCCATGACTCACCGAGACGAATAAGGTCTGCCATTAGCGCCCGGTGGTGGGCGGGCGTCTAGAAGGTTTGTGCAGCCTCAACCGAACAGCCCGGCTGCGATGTTGATCGAGAACCCCAGGATCGCGGTGTTGAACAGAAAGCCGATCAGCGATTGCCCCAGCACCACCTTGCGCAGGCTTCGCGTGGCGACACCCACATCCGACGTTTGCACCGCCACGCCGATGGTGAACGAGAAGTACAGGAAGTCCCAGTAATTGGGGGTTGTCAGGCCCTCGGCAAAACGCAGCGCCGGTTCCTTGCCGTCCCAGGTGTAATAAAGCCGCGCGTAATGCACGCTGAAAATCACCCCGATCAACAGCCATGAACCAATCACCGTCAAGCCGGTAAAGCCGTAGTGCAGCAGGCGTGCGGTCGTGGGCAGGTCTTTGCTGCCGACCAGTTCAAAGGTGATGGTTGCCAGGCTGGCAATGGCCGCGATGCACACCACGAACAGCACCAGGCCGGCGTTTTCATCTTCGATTTCGGCGATGCGCTTCACGTCCGGCGCCTTGGCGCGGATGGTCAGCCACAGCATCAGCACCAGGTAGGTCCACACGCCGGTGTTCCAGCCGATGAGGATCTTGCTGATCACCGTGTCGGCCGGTGCCAGCAGGCCTACGGCGATGCCGAGCACGGCGGCGGCGGAAAGGCGAGGGTGGGTGCGGGCGAGGAAGGGCATGGCGGCTCACAGCTGGCGAGGTGTGAGCAGACTGTACCTGATCCCGAACACAACCCATAACCTCTGTGGGAGCTGGTAAGCCAGCTCCCACAGGTTATCGGGTGTTCTTCTTGACCAGTTTCATCACCACCACGAAGAACACCGGCACAAACACCACCGCCAGCGTCGCCGTGATCATCCCGCCGATCACGCCTGTACCAATGGCCTGTTGGCTCGCCGAGCTGGCCCCGGTGGCAATCGCCAGCGGCACCACGCCGAGGATGAACGCCAGGGACGTCATGATGATCGGCCGCAGGCGCAGCCGCGCCGCTTTCAAGGTGGCGTCGATCAAGTCTTCGCCTTGTTCGTAAAGGTCCTTGGCAAACTCGATGATCAGGATCGCGTTTTTTGCCGACAGGCCGATGATGGTGATCAGGCCCACCTTGAAGAACACATCGTTGGGCATGCCGCGCAACGTCACCGCCAGCACTGCACCGAGCACGCCCAGTGGCACCACCAGCAGCACCGAGGTCGGGATCGACCAGCTTTCATACAGCGCCGCCAAACACAGGAACACGATCAACAGCGACAGGCCCAGCAGCAACGGCGCCTGGGAACCGGACAAGCGTTCCTGCAGCGACAACCCGGTCCATTCCTGGCCCAGGCCGGCCGGCAGTTGGCTGACCAGGCGCTGAATTTCTTCCATCGCCTGGCCAGTACTGTGCCCTGGCGCCGCTTCGCCGGAAATCGCGATGGCCGGGTAGCCGTTGTAGCGTGTCAACTGGGTAGGCCCCTGGGTCCACTTGGCTTCGACAAACGCCGACAGCGGCACCATCTTCCCGGCGTTGTTGCGCACGTGGATCTTCATCAAATCCGCCACCTGGCTGCGCTGGTCACCTTCGGCCTGCACCACCACCCGCTGCATGCGGCCCTGGTTGGGGAAGTCGTTGATGTAGGCCGAGCCGATCGCCGAGGACAGCACGTTGCCCACATCAGCGAACGACACGCCCAGCGCATTCGCCTGCTTGCGGTCCACTTCCAGTTGCACCTGCGGGGCCTCGGCCAGGGCGCTTTCGCGCACGTTGGCCAGGATTGGGCTCTTCTCGGCCGCCGCGAGCAACTGCGTGCGGGCGGCCATCAATGCGGCGTGACCCACACCGCCACGGTCCTGCAGGCGGAACTCAAAGCCGCTGGACGTGCCCAGGCCATCCACCGGGGGCGGCAGGATCGCGTAGGCGATGGCATCTTTAAGTTCGCTGAACGCGGCGTTGGCCCGGTCGGCAATCGCCGAGGCCGAGTCGTCGCTGCTGCGCTGGGACCAATCCTTGAGGGTGGTAAACGCCAGCGCGGCGTTCTGCCCGGAACCGGAGAAGCTGAAGCCCATGATCATGGTGGTGTCGCCCACCCCAGGCTCCTCGGCGTTGTGCGCCTCGATCTGTTCGGCCACTTGCACCGTACGGTTCTTGCTGGCGCCGGGGGGCAGTTGGATATCGGTGATGGTGTAGCCCTGGTCTTCCACCGGCAGGAACGAGGAGGGCAGGCGCGTGAACATTAGCCCCAGGCCCACCAGCAGCACCAGGTAAATCAGCAGGTAGCGGCCGCTGCGCTTGAGGGCGTAGGCCACCCAGCCTTCGTAACGGTGGGTGAGCTGTTCAAAGCGCGTGTTGAACCAGCCGAAGAAACCACCCTTGGCATGGTGCTCGCCCTGGGGAATCGGCTTGAGCAACGTGGCACACAGCGCCGGGGTCAAGGTCAGGGCGAGGAAGGCCGAAAACAGGATCGAGGTGGCCATCGACAGCGAGAACTGCTGGTAGATCACCCCCACCGATCCCGGCATGAATGCCATCGGCAGGAACACCGCCACCAGCACCAGGGTGATACCGACGATGGCGCCGGTGATCTGGCCCATGGCTTTGCGCGTGGCGTCCCGGGGCGACAGGCCTTCGGTGGCCATGATGCGCTCCACGTTTTCCACCACCACAATGGCGTCGTCTACCAGGATGCCGATGGCCAAGACCATGCCGAACATGGTCAGCACGTTGATCGAAAAACCCAGCAGCAACATGGTGGCGAACGTGCCCATCAACGCCACCGGCACCACCAGCGTCGGGATCAGCGTATAGCGCACGTTCTGCAGGAACAGGAACATCACCGCGAACACCAGCGCCATGGCTTCGAGCAAGGTATAGACCACCTTGGTGATCGAGACCTTGACGAACGGCGAGGTGTCATACGGGATCTTGTATTCCACATTGGCCGGGAAGTAGCGCGACAGCTCGTCCATCTTCGCCCGCACCAGGGTGGCGGTGTTCAGCGCGTTGGCACCCGGGGCCAGCTGTACGCTGACGGCGGTGGACGGCTTGCCGTTCAGGCGCGTGGAGAACTGGTATTCCTGGCTGCCGACTTCCACCCGCGCCACATCGCCGATGCGCACGGTGGAGCCGTCCGGGTTGGCCTTGAGCACGATGTCGGCAAACTCGGCCGGGGTGGACAGCTGGCCCTTGACCAGGATCGCCGCGGTGATTTCCTGGGTCTTGGTGCCCGGCAGGTCGCCGATGCTGCCGGCCGAGACCTGGGCGTTCTGCGCGCTGATCGCGGCATTCACATCGGCCGGTGTCAGGTTGAAACCCACCAGCTTCTGCGGGTCGATCCAGATGCGCATGGCGCGCTCGGCGCCATACAGCTGCGCCTTGCCCACGCCATCGAGGCGCTTGAGCTCGTTCATCACGTTGCGCGCCAGGTAATCGCTGAGCGCGACGTCATCGAGCTTGCCGTCGTTGGAGGTCAGGGTCACCAGCAACAAGAAGCCGGCGGAGACTTTCTCCACCTGCAAACCCTGTTGGGTTACCGCCTGGGGCAGGCGTGGCTCCACCGCCTTGAGGCGGTTTTGCACATCCACCTGGGCCATTTCCGGGTCGGTGCCCGGCTGGAAGGTGGCGGTGATGGTCGCCGAACCGAGGCTGCTCTGGGATTCGAAATACAGCAGGTGATCGGCGCCATTGAGCTCTTGCTCGATCAGGCTGACCACGCTTTCGTCCAGGGTCTGGGCCGACGCGCCCGGGTACACCGCGTAGATTTCGACTTTCGGCGGCGCAACGTTGGGGTACTGGGCCACCGGCAACTGCGGGATGGCCAGCGCGCCGGCCAGCAGGATAAACAGGGCCACCACCCAGGCGAAGATCGGGCGGTCAATAAAGAACTGCGGCATGGCGGGTTATTCCTTTACCAGATGGCCCGAGGCAGGGCTGTCATCCACTTCGACTTTTTCACCGGGGCGTGCGTGTTGGAGGCCTTCGACGACAATGCGGTCGCCGGGCTTGAGGCCGCTGCTGACGATCCAGCGGTCCTCGATCACCGCGCCCAGTTCCACCGGCTGCTGGCTCACGGTCTGCTCGGCGTCCAGCAGCAACACCATGGGGATGCCCGCGCTGTCACGGGTGATGGCGCGTTGCGGCACGCTGATGCCTTGCTTGTCCACGGCTTGTTCCAGGCGCACCCGTACAAAACTGCCAGGCAGCAGGTCGAGGTCCGGGTTGGGGAATTCGCTGCGCAGGATGATCTGCCCGGTGCCCGGGTCGACGCTGATCTCGGCGAACAGCAGCTTGCCCGGCAACGGGTACAGGCTGCCGTCGTCCTGGATCAGCGTGGCCTTGGCCTGGTCCTGGCCGACCTGCTTCAGGCTGCCGGCACGGAAGGCGCGGCGCAGGTCGTTGAGTTCGCGGGTGGACTGGGTGAGGTCGGCGTGGATCGGGTCCAGTTGCTGGATGATCGCCAGTGGCGTGGCTTCGTTCTGGCCGACCAGTGCTCCTTCAGTGACCAGTGCGCGACCGATGCGCCCGGAAATCGGCGCGGTCACGGTGGCGTAGCCCAGGTTCAGCTTGGCGCGCTCCAAGGCGGCCTTGTTGGCGGCGACTTCGGCGTTGGTCTGACGCACGGCGGCGCGGGCGTTGTCGTAGTCCTGGCCGCTGATGGCGTTGCCTTCTACCAGCTGGCTGTAGCGTTGCTCTTGCAGGCGCGCCTGGAAGGCATTGGCTTCGGCCTTGCTCAAATTGGCCTGGGCGCTGTCGAGGTCAGCCTTGAACGGGGCCGGGTCGATGCGAAACAGCACGTCGCCCTGTTTCACGTCGTGGCCTTCCTTGAACACCCGCTGCATCACCACACCGGCCACCCGTGCACGCACCTCGGCGATACGCGGCGCAGCAATGCGCCCGCTCAGTTCGCTGGTGATAGAGAGGGGCTTGGCCTGCAGGGTTTCGATGCGGACCTTGGCCAGGGGCATTTCCGGCGCTTGCGCGCTGGACTTGTCACAGGCACTCAAGGCCAGCGTCAGGGCCAGCAGGCAAAACGGCGCAAACAGATTCTTCGACATGCTCATATCCCAATATTGACTGGCGCATCCTAAAGACACCTGCGCCGTGGTGCTGTGAAGCTGTGTAGGGCGTGTGTGAAGAAATGTAAGGTGCGGCCCATAGGCGGTAAAGGGCGTATATCCTTGCACAATCCTGCAAACAACAAAGATCAAATGTGGGAGCAGGGCTTCTGTGTAGGAGCTGGCTTGCCTGCGATAGCATCGCCTCGGCCTCACTGAAAGACCGAGTTGCCTGCATCGCAGGCAAGCCAGCTCCCACACAAGCCCGCTGCCACAAGGGTCTTTGCTCAGCCTACGAACCGTATTATCTGGAAACACCATGCCCAACATCCTCCTGGTAGAAGACGACGCCGCACTCTCCGAGCTGATTGCCAGCTACCTGGAACGCAATGGCTACCACGTCAGTGTGCTCAGCCGTGGCGACCACGTACGCGAACGTGCACGCCTGAACCCACCGGACCTGGTGATCCTCGACCTGATGCTGCCCGGCCTCGACGGCCTGCAAGTGTGCCGCCTGCTGCGCGCCGATTCGGCGGGTCTGCCGATCCTGATGCTCACCGCGCGCGACGACAGCCACGACCAGGTGCTGGGCCTGGAAATGGGCGCCGACGACTACGTCACCAAACCTTGCGAGCCCCGGGTGCTGCTGGCCCGTGTGCGCACGCTGTTGCGCCGCAGCAGCCTGTCCGAGCCCCTGGCGGCCAACGACCAGATCATCATGGGCAACCTGTGCATCGACCTGTCGGAGCGCACCGTGACCTGGCGCGAACAGGCGGTGGAGCTGTCCAGCGGTGAATACAACCTGCTGGTGGTACTGGCCCGGCACGCGGGCGAAGTGCTCAGCCGCGACCAGATCCTGCAACGCCTGCGTGGTATTGAGTTCAACGGCACCGACCGCTCGGTGGACGTGGCCATTTCCAAGTTGCGCCGCAAGTTCGACGACCATGCCGGCGAAGCGCGCAAGATCAAGACGGTGTGGGGCAAGGGCTACCTGTTCAGCCGCTCCGAGTGGGAATGCTGATCCATGTTTCGTGTGCTGCTACGCCTCTACCTGATCACCATCGTCACCTACAGCGCGGCGATCTACCTGATCCCCAAGGGGGTGATCCAGGTGTTCGAACACCGCTACATGAACTACAACATCGAGCAGTCCCGCGGCCAGCAAAAGCTGATCGTCAAGCAGTACCTGCGAGCGCCGGTGGAGCGCTGGTCCCAGGTGACCGAACAACTGGGCCGTGATTTTGCCCCGCTGAAAGTGCAACTGCTGCTGCGCCAGGACGCCAGCTACACCCCCGCCGAAGAGCAGCTGCTGGAGCAAGGTAAGCCAGTGATCCGCCTGGGGGAGTGGGGCTGGATGGAAGAGGTCAGCTCGCCGATCAATGCGCAGTTCGTGGTCAAGCTGACGATCCCGCCCGACCCGATGGACATGAACCTGCTGTACTGGGTGATCAACGTATTGATCGTCGCCGCCTTGCTCGCCTGCCTGCTGGTGTGGCTGCGCCCGCACTGGCGTGACCTGGAGCGCCTCAAAAGCACGGCGGCGCAACTGGGCAAAGGCAACCTCAGCGAGCGCACGCAGATTCCGCCCAGCTCCAACATTGGCAGCCTGGCGTCGGTGTTCGACACCATGGCCGACGACATCGAACACCTGCTCAACCAGCAGCGCGACCTGCTCAACGCGGTCTCCCACGAATTGCGCACGCCGCTGACCCGCCTGGATTTCGGCCTGGCCCTGGCACTGTCCGAAGACTTGCCGCCCGCCGGTCGCGAGCGCCTGCAAAGCCTGGTGGCGCATATTCGCGAACTGGATGAGCTGGTGCTGGAGCTGCTGTCCTACAGCCGCCTGCAAAACCCGGCGCAATTGCCGGAACGGGTCGAAGTGGTGCTCGATGAATTCATTGACAGCGTGTTGGGCAGTGTCGACGACGAGTTGGAAAACCCCGAGATCGTTATTGATGTGGCACTGGACTGTGCGGTGGAGCGCTTCAGCCTCGACCCGCGCCTCACTGCGCGCGCCTTGCAGAACCTGCTGCGCAATGCCACGCGTTACTGCGACAAGCGTATCCAGGTCGGCGTCAAGGTGTGCGCCAAGGGGTGTGAGATCTGGGTGGACGACGATGGCATCGGCATACCGGTGGACCAGCGTGAGCGTATCTTCGAGCCGTTCTACCGCCTGGACCGCAGCCGCGACCGCGCCACCGGTGGCTTCGGTCTGGGCCTGGCGATCAGCCGCCGCGCCCTCGAGGCCCAGGGCGGCACTTTGACTGCCCTGGCATCACCCCTGGGCGGGGCGCGGTTTCGCGTGTGGTTGCCCACCGTCAGCTGATCACAGCACCTTCACCGCACGGCCGATGGCCTGGATCGGCCCCGTCGGTTTGCCCGTGGGCGAGCCGTGCGGGTCTTCCAGGGTCAGCTCGAACAGTTGGTTTGGGCTGAGCGGCGGCAGCGTGTCCAGAGGGACCGACAACGTCTGCCCTGGCTTGACCAACCCCAGCGAGACCGGCCCCTGCCAGCCATCGCCCTTGGTCCAGAACTGCAAGGCCTTGTCGGCCGGCACGTGCATCGTGCCCAGCGGGATCAATTGAATCCGTTGATTGTTACTGGCCTGGATCACCCAGCCCGGTGCCTGGTTTTGCGGGGCCACCAGCACCACGACAAAGGTCGGTTCGGCAGTGGGCGGGCGGGTCAGCAACAACGCCGCCAGGACCAGTGTGGTGACCAAGCCGGCACCGGCCAAACTGCGCCACACCGCCAACAGATCCCACCACGGTGTGCGTGCCGTCGAGAGATGGCTTTCGATGCGCCGCCACAGGTGCGCCGAGGGCGGCACCGGTTCCGCGAGGGCGGTCAGCGGCAGCAAGCGCTGCTCCCAGGCATCGACCGCCGCGCGCAGCTCAGCATCATGGGGCAGGCGCTGTTCCACCTCGGCACGCTGTTCGGCGGGCAGGGTGCCCAGCACGTATTCGCTGGCCAGTTCGTCCAGTGGGTTGCTCATGCCATGCACTCCCGCAGCGCGGCGAGGCTACGTTTGATCCAGGCTTTGACCGTCCCCAGCGGGGTGTCGAGTTTCCGGGCGATTTCGCTGTGGGAAAAACCGTCGACATAGGCATGCAGGATGCAACGGCGACGGCTGGGGTCGAGCTGTTCCAGGCAAGTGTGGATCTGCCCCGAACGTGCCGCAAATTCAAAGGTGTCGTTTACAGCGACTTGCTCGTGTTCATCGCCCAAGGGGACTTCGCGGTAATGGTTGCGCACGACATTGAGCGCCAAGTGCCGGGTCACGCTGAACACCCAGCCTCGGGCCGAGCCGCGACTGGGGTCAAAACTGCCAGCGCCGCGCCAGATCTTGATGAACGCGTCATGCACGATGTCTTCGGCCAGCGACTTGTCCCGGGTGATGCGTATGGCCACACCGAGCAGGTGGCTGCTTTCCTGTTCGTACAAGCGACGCAACGCGCGTTGATCACCCTGGGCGCAGGCCAACAAACAGGCTTCGTAATCAAACACACACATCCCCCAATCCTGTAGTGAGCGGGCTCGCCCCGCGCCGCAACCGCCCAAGCACCGAAATTCCCCTGTTGGAACACGGTGCCCAGGTAAACGCAGCGTAGCCGAGTTTGCTCAGTTGGCCGCCCAGAAGATGTAGTCAGCCTGGTACTTCACCACTTCCTGCTTGCCCTTGTCGGCCACGGTGCAAGCACTGCTCGGCGCCACACCGCCCTTGAGCGCAACCCGCTGGATATAACTCACGCCATTCATCGCGCCCTTGCCTTCGGCGGGGTTGGCCTTGACCAGTTGATAGGGCAGGTTGCCCGCACCCGACGGCGCTACCGCCAATTGTGTGCCGGTCACCTTCGAACCGTCCTGGGCCTGCCAGGTGGCTGGCGGGCCGAAATAGGTGCCCACTTGTTTGCCACTGCGGTCATTGAGCACTGCCTTGGGCCCGACAAAGGTCCATTCGACCTGGCCAGCGGCGTTGGCCTTGTCGCGGCACTCATAGGTGATTTCGCCCACACCTGTGGTCTCCAGGGCCACTTTGTGGCCATCCGGCACCTTGATGCTGTCGGGCAGGCCGGTCTGGGCGAATGCGGATGGCGCAGCAGCGAGCAGGGCAGTCAGGCAGAGCAAGGCTTTAGCGTTCATGGGTGACTCTCCATTGGGTAGAACAGCAGGGTTGCTGCAGGGACTACCCAGGGAAGGCACGATTGGATGCACCGATTAGAAAATAAACGGTCGAGGGCGCACACTGTGCCCCCGCTATACCCGAGGAGAGATTGGCAATGACTGGTGTCCACACGTCTGCTCAACAGGGTTTCTCGACCCAGGCCGTCACCTACGCCCAAGGTCGGCCCGACTATCCGCGACAACTTACCGGCTGGCTCACCGACGCGCTGCACATCGATGCACAGGCCACGGTGATCGACCTGGGCGCCGGGACCGGCAAATTCACCCGCTTGCTCAGCACCCTGGCGCCGACGCTGATTGCCGTCGAACCGGTGGCGGCCATGGGCGAACAACTGCGTAAACTCTTACCGGAGGTGCGCCTGCTCAACGGCACCGCCGAGTCCATCCCCCTGGAATCAGCCAGTGCCGACGCAGTGGTCTGCGCCCAGGCCTTCCACTGGTTCTCCACCGAGGCGGCATTGGCGGAAATCCACCGCGTGCTCAAGCCCGACGGGCACTTGGGCCTGGTGTGGAATGTGCGCGATGAATCGGTGGATTGGGTGGCGGCGATCACCGAGATCATCACCCCGTATGAAGGCGACACCCCGCGTTTTCACACCGGCCGCTGGCGGGAAGCCTTCACCGGCGAGTATTTTTCCGTACCGCAGATGACCTGCTTTCCCTATCACCATGTGGGCAGCCCGCAGGAAGTGATCATGGATCGCTTCCTGTCGGTGAGCTTCATCGCGGCCTTGCCGGCTGCCGAAAAGGCCACGGTCACTGCGCAGTTGCAGGCGTTGATCGAGACCCACCCGGCGTTGCAGGGGCGTGACACCGTGGCTTTTCCCTACCAGACCCAGGCCTACGTCTGTCAGCGACTGGCAAAAAAGGCATAAAGTCAGATCACATTGATATAAGTCGTTATAAGAAAAATCGCTATCCTGCGGCCAGAAATTTATAAGGCCGCAGGTAGTTGTAATGGATGTGGGTAATGTTGGTTTCGTGGTGGCTGGCCTGATTGTTGGTTTTATTGTCGGCATGACGGGTGTAGGCGGGGGCTCGTTGATGACGCCGATCCTGCTGTGGTTCGGGATCAACCCGGCCACTGCCGTGGGCACCGACCTGTTGTACGCGGCTATCACCAAGTCCGGTGGTGTGCTGGTGCACAGCAAGAACAAGAATATCGACTGGACCATCACCGGCTGGCTGACCCTGGGCAGCGTGCCAGCGGTGCTGCTGACGTTGTGGTTCCTCGCCAGCTTGCACACTGACCCTAGCGCCATGAATGCGGTGATCAAGCAGGCGTTGGGTGTTGTGCTGTTGCTGACGGCCTTGGCCATTCTGTTCAAGAAAAGTTTGTTGGCTTTTGCCCAGCGGCATGCGGGTGACAGCTATCACATGAGCCCGCGTAACCTGAATGCGCTCACCGTGGTGACGGGGGCGATTTTGGGGACCATGGTTGCGTTGACGTCCATCGGCGCTGGGGCGCTGGGGACTGTGGCGCTGTTTATCCTTTATCCGTTTCTGGCTACACGGCGGTTGGTGGGGACTGAGATTGCCCATGCTGTGCCGCTGACCCTGGTTGCGGGTTTGGGGCATGCGAGCATGGGGAATATGGATTGGCATTTGCTGGGGTTTTTGCTGATGGGGTCGTTGCCGGGGATCTACATCGGTAGTCACATGACTGGGAAGGTGCCGGATGGGGTGTTGCGGCCTTGTTTGGCGGTGATGTTGATGACCATTGGGTATAAGTTGGCGTTTTGATCTTTGGGTATATCCGTTATTTGGGTAACGGCTGCTTATGGTTCCGCTCTTACAGCGGCTCACTTTTGAAAAGCGCAAAAGTAAGCAAAACGCTCTTGCCCCAACACTCGGCACCTCGC
>NZ_JANUEA010000016.1:0-38291 GCF_024810135.1 Pseudomonas sp. BIGb0164
GCGCTGGGCCAAGGATGGCCCATCGCGGCGGCCCACGCTCCAAAGCCGGAGTGAGGGCACACCGAGCCTAGGCGAGGTGCCGAGTGTTGGGGCAAAGCGTTTTTGGTTACTTTTGGCGCTCTTCCAAAAGTGACCCGCCGTAAGGGCGGAACCCTAAGTAGCCGTTACCGCAGCAACGGATCTACCCCCCCCACCCAACCTCACCGAGCCTTATCCTCCCGCCCCCGCAACACCCGATTAGGCATAGCCAGAGCCGCCATCAACCCAAGCAAAGAAACCCCCGCACTCACCATCAACAAATGCCGAAACGTCACCGCCAACTCCCCACGCAACGCATCCTGCGCCGGCCCTGGCGCCGCGTTCAGCCCATCCAACAAAACATTCCCCGAACCGCCCTCAGCCCCCAACGCCCCACTGGCCAAGTGCGCAAAACTCGAATCCTGCAACAACGCCAGCAACAGCGCCGACATGCACGCCACCCCCACCGCGCCACCCAGCGAACGGAACAGGTTGGTGGTACTGGTGGCCACACCAATATCCCGCTGTTCTACCGAATTCTGCGTCCCCACCAGCGATGTCGGAAACTGCATCCCCGCCGCAATCCCACACAGCAGCATAAACACCGCCGTCATCCCCACCGCCTGGGGCGCGCTGTAGGCCATGCCGAGAATCGCAAACGGGCTCAACAGCGCGCCACTCAAGATCATCGGTTTATAGCGCCCGGTCACCGAGGTCATGCGCCCGGCGAAATAGGCGCCCATGGGCAACCCCATTGCCAACGGCAACAGGTGCAACGCCGCGCTGTCGGCGCCGGAACCGGTCACCGTCTGGTAGCGCAGCGGCATCAACACCGTCAGGGAAATCGCCTGGAAGCTGGTGAAGAAAATCGTGCACCAGCACAACACCGCACTGCGGTTGGCGAACAGGTGCATCGGCAGCAGCGGCTCCCGCGCGCGGCGTTCATGCCAGACAAACACGCTCAGCGCCACCAACGCGCACGCCAGCAGGCCCAGCACTTGGTCGTCGCGCCAGTGATGGCCCTGGCCGATTTCGGTGATGCCCAGCAG
Source organism: Pseudomonas sp. BIGb0164 (assembly GCF_024810135.1). Lineage (NCBI taxonomy): Bacteria > Pseudomonadati > Pseudomonadota > Gammaproteobacteria > Pseudomonadales > Pseudomonadaceae > Pseudomonas > Pseudomonas sp. BIGb0164. The sequence continues at coordinate 1,068 of NZ_JANUEA010000016.1, forward strand.
CAAGGCGGTCAAGCCGATGATCATCAATATTGTGCCGAGGTAGTCGATGATCGGCTTGCGCTGCGGCACCGGCAAACCCACCAGCGTGCGATGGGCCACGTACCAGGCGCCGGCGCCCAGTGGCAGGTTGATCAGGAACACCCAGCGCCATGACAGGTACTCGGTCATGTAGCCGCCCAATACCGGCCCGGCCACGCTGGCCACGGCGTACATGCTGCTGAAGTAGCCCTGGTAGCGCCCGCGTTCACGGGGCGGGATGATGTCACCGATGATCGCCTGGCTCACCGAGATCATCCCGCCGGCGCCGATGCCCTGAAGGATCCGCGCCAGCACCAGTTGCTCCATGCTTTGCGCCATGCCGCAGAACAGCGACGCCAGCGTGAACAGGCCCATGCCGATCAGCATCATCGGTCGCCGCCCATACAGGTCGCCGAGCTTGCCGTAGATCGGCACTGCCACCGTCATCGCCACCATGTAGCCGGAGATCACCCAGGCCAGCAGGTTGACGTCATGGAATTGCGCCGAGATGGCCGGCATGGACACGGCGACGATGGTCTGGTCCAGGGCACCGAGGAAGATCGCCATCATCAAGGCAGCCAGCACACTGCGTACGGCGGGAACGGGTTGGGCGGGCTGATTCAGGTTAGTCACGGCAGAACCTTTCGAGCAGGGCCCACGGGTAAGGAAGGGCCCGCGGGAATGCTCGACATCTTACTCGATAGCAGGCTATTCGATAGCCTCGTAAGGAAGTCCGACGTAATTTTCTGCAATGGTTTTACGACCGGCCTCCGAGTGGATGAAGTACTCAAGCTCGCTCTCGGCGATGCGCTGGCTGAAGCCGTCCGCTTGTGGGAATTGATGCAGCATCGAGGTCATCCACCAGGAGAACCGCTCGGCCTTCCACACGCGGCGCAGGCAGATGGCGGAGTATTTTTCCAGCAAGTCCACCCGTCCCTCGCGGTACACCTTGAACAGGATCCGATACAGCGTGCTCACATCACTGGCCGCCAGGTTCAGCCCCTTGGCGCCGGTGGGCGGTACGATGTGCGCCGCATCGCCAAGCAGGAACAGGCGCCCGTACTGCATCGGCTCCACCACGAAACTGCGCAGCGGCGCGATACTTTTCTCGATCGATGGTCCTGTGACCAACCGCTGCGCCAGCTCGCCCGGCAGGCGGGTTTTCAGTTCCTCCCAGAAGCGCTCATCCGACCACTCATCCAACGGTTCTTCCACCGGCACTTGCAGGTAATACCGGCTGCGCGTCGGCGAGCGCATGCTGCATAAGGCAAAGCCACGCGAGTGTTTGGCGTATACCAGTTCCGGGTGCACGGGCGGTGTATCGGCCAGGATGCCTAGCCAGCCAAAGGGATAGACCCGCTCGAACACCTCCAGCGACTCGGCAGGAATCGACTGACGCGCCACCCCGTGGAAACCGTCGCAACCGGCGATGTAGTCGCACTCCAGGCGATACGTCTCGCCTTCGTGCTCGAAGGTGAGCCAGGGTCGATCACTGTTGAGGTCGTGGGGCTGCACGTTGTGCGCTTCATACAGGGTGCTGGCGCCAGCGGCTTCACGGGCAGCCATCAGGTCGCGGGTGACTTCGGTCTGGCCGTAGACCATCACCGACTGCCCGCAGGTCAGCGCCTTGAGGTCGATGTGGGTGAGCCTGCCATTGAGCGCCAGTTCAAAACCGTCATGCACCAGGCCCTCGGCATCCATACGCTGGCTCACGCCCGCCTCGCGCAACAGGTCGACCATGCCTTGTTCCAGCACCCCGGCACGGATGCGACCTTTCACATAATCGGCGCGCTGACGCTCAAGAATAAGGGTCTGGATACCGGCGTTGTGCAGCAGTTGGCCGAGCAGCAATCCCGAAGGACCGGCGCCAATAATGGCGACTTGGGTTTTCAGCGTTTTCATTATTTTTATGGCCCACAAGCTTCACCGAACGGATTGGGTGAAAGAGTTGTCATTGATCTGGTTGCTGGCATTTTTCACTTGAGTGGCCGGCATAAGAAGGTGAAAACTGAGACAAAGCCTGCGCTTTTTGCCAATCGGGGCGATTACCGCACCACTATCCTGAGTATCGGATTGAAACCATGACCAAAACTGCCAGTTCCGCGATTCCGGTCTTCAAGCTGTACGGGGAAAGCCAGCAATGGCCAACGCCGGATTTGTTGCACTGTGAAACCATTTCCCGGCGGAGTCGGGAATACCAGTGGGAAATCCAGCCCCACCGGCACGCGGATCTGTGCCAGTTGCTGTATGTCCACAAGGGTCACGCGCAGTTGGAAATCGAAGGCCAGCGCACCACGCTCAACGAAGCCACGCTGCAGGTGCTGCCGCCGTTGTGTGTGCATGGTTTTCGTTTTTCGGAGAATGTCGAAGGCTACGTGGTAACGCTGGCTGCACCGCTGGTGAGCCACTTGCAGGCGCAACTGGGGGCCACCGTCGACGGTTTACAGGCCCTGGGCAGTTACCCTGCCGGCAAGGACAGTGACTACCTCAACGCCCAGTTCGCCCGCCTGCAGGACGAATACGCCGATGAGCAACCGGCGCGGGACATGATGATGCACGCCCTGGTCAACGTGCTGCTGGTGTGGATCAGCCGCCAGGCCATCCAGCGCCGCCATCCCCGCACACCACGCGGCCGTGAATACTTCCGGCGCTTTACCCAGTTGGTCGAACAGCATTATCGCGAACACCCGAAGATCGAAGACCTGGCCCATAAACTGGGCATCTCGGTCTCGCACCTCAACGGTACGTGTCGGGAATTGGGAGGGCAGCCTGCACTGCAGATCATGCATGACCGCCAGTTGCTGGAAGCCAAGCGCCTGCTGACCTACACCAGCATGACCATCAACGAGATGTCGGAAGTGCTGGGGTTTTCCGATCCCACCAACTTCTCACGGCTGTTCCGCCGACGGGTCGGGTTCTCGCCCAAGGCCTTTCGCGAACAGCTCAAGGCCGAAACCAGCCCCGCCCTGTAGGCGCCGGGTCAGCGCAGCGCGCTGAAGCTGCCGGTATGGGGAACGCATTGGTCCTGATGGCAACTGATCGCAAAACTCGGCGGTTGCATGCGCGTTTGCTCTACCCGGTAGGCGGCGGTGCCATACAGCGCAGTCGCCAGGGCGCACAGGATGAAAATCATCAGGTACTTTCTGATTTTTAGCGTCATGGCACAGACCTCAGCACAGGTATGAACAGTGCTGTTTAAAGCATAGGTCAGCCAGGGCGAGTTGCCATTATTGGACGCTATTCAACCGGTTTATGTCGCCTTAGAGGCCAACGTCCCACGCCGGCTCTTCTGGAAACCTCACCACCAGGAAATCCAGCAGGCTGCGCAACGCCTGGGGCATGTGTTTGCGCGAGGCGTACACCGCGTAGATGTTCATCTGCTGCGGCTCGGCGTCGGGCAACAAGCGAACCAATTCGCCGCTGCGGATGTAATCCCCGGCCTGATAGCTCGGCAACCGTGACACCCCCGCCCCCGCCAAGGTCACTCGCAACAACGTCGTGGCCTCGTTGGCGCTGATAGTGCCCTGCACCGCCACGGACACCGGCTCGCCGTTCTCGGTGAAATGCCAGAGGCTTTTGCCGAAGTAGGAGTGGGTCAGGCAATTGTGCTCCGCCAGGTCACGCACCTGCCGGGGTTGCGGGTGCTCCAGCAGGTAAGCGGGCGACGCGCAGATCACCGAACGGCACAGGGTGAGCTTGCGCGCGATCAGGTTGGGGTCCAGTTCGAAACTGGTGCGGATGGCCAGGTCGATGCGTTCGTCCACCAGGTTCACCGTGCGGTCGAGCATCTGCATGTCGATGCTCACCAGCGGGTAGAGCTTGACGTACTCGGCCACCGCATCGGCCAACTGCGCCTGGCCGAACGAGCTGCTGACACTCAAGCGCAACTGACCGCGTGGGGCTTCATCGGGCTCGGTGACGGCAGCCTGCATGTCGTTGCACAACTCCAGCATCTGTCGGCAGCGCGGCAGCATTTCACTGCCGGCCGTCGTCAGGCTCAGCTTGCGCGTGGTGCGGTGCATCAGGCGTGCGCCCACCCAGTCTTCCAGTTCAGCCAGGTAGCGCGACACCACCGGCCGCGACAGGTCCAGATGATCGGCCGCCGCCGACTGGCTGCCCAGGTCGACTACGCTGACAAACACCCGCATTGCTTGAAGACGGTCCATGATTTGCCCGGTTTTAGAAACAAACTATGTTCAAGCATGGCATTTTTTGTGACGTTTAGTGCAACTAAGCTCTGTGCATCACTTATCCCTCGCTGGAGCTGCACATGATCTCGACCTTCAAACGGTTGGCCACCGCGATGGCCGCCCTGGCCTTTGCTGCCCACGCCGCTGCCGCGGACCTGACGCTCGATGCCTACAACCCGGGCACCTCGGCGATGATGCCGGTGAGTTCGGTACTGGTCAGTGGCGAGCATGACGTCATCCTGGTGAATGCGCAGTTCGGCAATGGCCAGGCGCAAGACCTGGTCCAGAAGATCCGCGCCAGCGGCAAGCACCTGACCACCATCTACGTCAGCGACGGTGACCCGGACTACTACTTCGGCCTCGACGTCCTGACCACCGCCTTCCCCGATGCCAAGGTGCTGGCCTCGCAGCCGGTGGTCGACCACATCAAGGCGACCGCCGAGCAAAAACTCGCGTTCTGGGGCCCGAAACTGGGCGCCGACAAACCGGCGAAGCTGGTCATCCCCCAGGTGCTGCAAGGCCACACCCTGACGCTTGAAGGCCAGGCGCTGGAAGTGGTCGGGCTGGACGGCCCGCAACCGGACCGCACCTTTGTGTGGATCCCATCGATCAAGGCCGTGGTCGGTGGCGTGGTGGTGTTTGAAAACACCCACGTGTGGATGGCTGACACCCAGACCGCCCAATCCCATGCCGACTGGTTGACCACCCTCAAGCGCATTGAAGCCTTGAAACCCCGCACGGTGATTCCAGGCCACTACCTGGGCACCCCCACCGTGAAGTCCGTGGCGTTTACCGCCGATTACATCAAGGCGTTCGACATCGAGACCGCCAAGGCAAAGGACTCTGCGGCGCTGATCGCGGCGATGAAAAAGCGTTACCCGAACCTCGCCGACGAAGGCAGCCTGGAACTGGGTGCCAAAGTCGCCAAGGGCGAAATGAAGTGGTGAATGGTTTCAAACCCTAACGAACTGGAGAACGTCATGAGCAAGATTGCAATCATTGGTGCCACCGGCCGTGCCGGTAGCCAACTGCTGGAAGAAGCCCTGCGTCGCGGGCACAGCGTCACCGCCATTGCGCGTAACACCGACAAGATCGCCGTGCGCCCGGGCGTCACTGTGAAGGAAGTCGACGCACTGGACGCGCAGGCCCTGCAACAGGCTGTCAGCGGCAGCGACGTGGTGATCAGCGCCGCGCACTTCGCCACCCTGCCCGCCAGCGCCGTGATCGGCCCGGTGCAAAAGGCCGGCGTGAAGCGCCTGCTGGTGGTGGGCGGTGCCGGTTCGCTGCTGCTGCCAGGCGGTGGCCGCGTGATCGACAGCCCGGGCTTCCCAGCCGAGTACAAAGCCGAAGCCAGCGCGGGCGCCGAGTTTCTTAGCGTACTGCGCCAGGAAAAAGACCTGGACTGGACCTTCCTGTCACCGTCGGCGGAGTTTGTCGAAACCGAGCGCACCGGCACCTTCCGCCTGGGCCAGGATGACCTGCTGGTGAGCAGCGAAGGCCGCAGCTGGATCAGCTTCGCCGACTACGCCATCGCCCTGATCGACGAAGTGGAAACGCCGAAGCATTCGCGCCAACGCTTCACCGTCGGCTACTGATCCAACGCTCTCCTACATGGGGGGATTGGCGTTCATGACCAGCCAATTGACCCAACGCGGTTAAACCTGTGGGAGCGGGCTTGCTCGCGAATGCGGTGTATCAGTGAAAGAAGTTTTAACTGAACCACCGCATTCGCGAGCAAGCCCGCTCCCACATATGGATCTTCAGGGTTACGACTGTTGTGCCTGGCTGACGAGCCAATTCATAAGAGCCTCCAGCCCGGGTGAAGGCTCACTCCCCGAGGGATACACCAGGTAGTACCCCATCCCCGTTGCTACTTGCAGCTCGAACGGCATTGCCAACCGCCCCGCCTTCAAATCCTCACCGATCAGCGCACTGTCGCCGATCGCCACGCCCGAGCCTTGTGACGCCACCGTCATGGCCAAATCCAGTGTTTCGAAATGATGCCCCTGGGCCAGGTTGCTCAAATGGGTATTCGCCGCCTTGAGCCACAACGCCCAGTCCCGCTCATCCCGCGTGGGGTGCAGCAGTACCTGTTGCTGCAGGTCCGCCGGCGTGCGCAACCCGCCGAGCAAGGCCGGTGCACACACGGGTGTGAGTCGTTCGTCAAACAAGTGCCGGGCCTGGGCCGATTGCTCGGCGATGGGCGCATAGATCACCGCCGCATCGAATTGCTCGCGGCGAAAGTCCACGGTGTAGGCCACGGTGGTGGTGAGTTCCACAGGCACGTCCGGGCGCTCGTGCTGCCATTGCATCAAGCGCGGCAGCAGCCAGCGCATTACGCAGGTGGACGCCTTGAGTTGCAGGGTCTCGCGGCGGCCGCCGATCTGCTCCACTGCTTCGCCGATCAAACCGAATACCTGCTGGGCCCGCAGCGACCATTCGCGGCCTTCCTCGGTCAGGCTCAAACCCCGCGCCTGGCGTTGGAACAAGGCGTAGCCCAGGTGGTTTTCCAGCCCGGCAATCTGGCGGCTCACCGCGCCCTGGGTGATGTGCAGTTGCTCGGCCGCGCGGGTGAAATTGCAGCACTGGGCCGTGACCCAGAAGGTGTGCAGCGCGGGCAATGGTGGGAGGCGTTTCATAGGGGCGCAGCCATGACGTGAGGACATGGCTAGTATGACTTTTTATCGATTGTTGCCGCTACGGGCCAGCCGGTCCAATACCGCCTCGAATCCATAACAAGAGCGACATGTATGGCGACCTGCGGCGAAGTATTGGTCCACCTTCTGGAAGGCTACGGCGTGGATCAGGTGTTCGGCATCCCCGGCGTACACACTGTGGAGCTGTATCGCGGCCTGGCCCGCTCGAGCATCCGTCACGTTACCCCGCGCCACGAACAGGGCGCCGGCTTCATGGCTGACGGCTATGCGCGCACCAGCGGCAAGCCGGGTGTGTGTTTCATCATCACCGGCCCCGGCATGACCAACATCACCACGGCCATGGGCCAGGCCTATGCCGACTCGATCCCGATGCTGGTGATCTCCAGCGTGCAGTCACGCAGCCAATTGGGCGGCGGGCGCGGCAAGCTGCATGAACTGCCGAACCAGAGCGCGATGATGGCCGGCGTGGCCGCGTTCTCCCACACCTTGATGTCGGCGGCGGAACTGCCCGGCGTACTGGCCCGTGCATTTGCCCTGTTCCAGGCCGGCCGCCCGCGCCCGGTGCATATCGAGATCCCGCTGGATGTGCTGGTGGAAAACGCCGACGCCTTGCTCGGCAGCGAGCCGGTCAGCGTGGCCCGTGCCGGTGCGGCGCCGTCGGCGGTGAAACAAATGGCTCAACTGCTGGCGGCCGCCAAGCGCCCGTTGATCCTCGCCGGTGGCGGCGCCATCGACGCCGCCCCGGAACTGACCCGTCTGGCCGAAACCCTCGGCGCCCCCGTGGCCCTGACCATCAACGCCAAGGGCATGCTGCCCGCCAGCCACCCCCTGTTGATCGGTTCCACGCAAACACTGGTCGCCACCCGCGCATTGGTGGCCGACGCCGATGTGGTGCTGGCCATCGGCACGGAACTGGCCGAAACCGACTACGACGTGACCTTCGCCGGAGGCTTCGAGATTCCCGGCGCCTTACTGCGCGTCGACATCGATGCCGACCAGACCGTGCGCAATTACCCGCCGCAGGTAGCGCTGGTGGCCGATGCACAGATCGCCGCCGAGGCCTTGCTGGCAGAACTGAACAGCAAGCCGCTGCCTGCGCGCAACCCAGCGTGGGGCGCCGAACGGGTTACACGCCTGTGGGCCGATTTGGCGCCCACCTGGGACGCCGCCACTCGCGCACAAACCCTGTTCCTCACCACCGTCCTGGACGAACTGCCCGACGCCGTGCTGGTGGGCGACTCCACCCAGCCGGTGTACAGCGGCAACCTCACGCTCAACCTCGACCACCCACGCCGCTGGTTCAATTCCTCCACCGGCTACGGCACGTTGGGCTACGCCTTGCCGGCCGCCATCGGCGCCTGGCTGGGGCGTGGCGACGGGCAGCCGGTGGTGTGCCTGATCGGCGACGGCGGCCTGCAATTCAGCCTGCCGGAACTGGCCAGCGCCGTGGAAGCGCGGGTGCCGGTCATCGTGCTGCTGTGGAATAACCAGGGCTACGAAGAGATCAAGAAGTACATGGTCAACCGCGCTATCGAGCCGGTCGGCGTAGACATCTACACCCCGGACTTCATCGGCGTGGCCAAGGCACTGGGCTGCGCCGCCGAGCGTATCCAGGGCAGCGAACACTTGCGCACAGCCTTACGTGCCGCGGCCGATCGCCAGGGGCCGACGCTGATTGAAATCGACCAGGGACTTTGGATGAAGGAGGTAGGGGTATGAGCGCAGTATTGAACGGTGTGTACATCGACGGTGTATGGCGTGCCGGCCATGACGTGCTGGAGGTGATCAACCCGGCCACCGAGGCGACGTTGGCCCAGGTCAGCGTGGGTGATGCCACAGCAGTAAAGCTGGCGGTCGACGCGGCCAGCGCCGCGTTCGGTGACTGGTCCAAGAGTACCGGCCGTGATCGTGGCGCGCTGTTGCGCAAGGTCGCCCAGGGCGTCAGCGAACGCCGCGAGCAGCTGATGCAATTGCAGTCGAGCAACAACGGCAAGCCGCTGTTTGAAGCGGGGATCGATGTGGACGACGTGATCGCCACCTTCGAGTACTACGCCGGTGTGGCTGAAGAAATGGACGCTGGGCAAGACCGCCCGGTGGCGCTGCCCAGCGATGACTTCAGCGCGCGTCTGCGCCGTGAGCCGTGTGGCGTGGTGGGGCTGATCGTACCGTGGAATTTCCCGATGGTGACCACCTCCTGGAAACTCGCCCCGGCCCTGGCGGCCGGCTGCTGCGTGGTGCTCAAACCCTCGGAAGTCACGCCGCTGGCGGAGCTTGAATTGGCGCGGATCATCGCCGAAGCGGGCTTCCCGAGCGGCGTGTTCAACCTGGTCTGCGGCACCGGCCTGGCGGTGGGCGCGCCCCTGGCAGCAGACCGTCGCGTGGCGAAGATCTCCTTCACCGGCAGCAACGCAGTGGGCGTGCAAGTGATGCAGCGTGCTGCTGAAACCATCAAGGGCGTGAGCCTGGAACTGGGCGGCAAATCCTCATTGCTGGTGCTGGCCGACGCCGACCTCGACCTGGCGGTGGAACTGGCGTGCGGCGGTGGTTTTTTCAACGCGGGGCAAATCTGCTCGGCCACCAGCCGCGTATTGGTGGCTGACAGCCTGGCGGATGAATTCCTGCAACGCTTGCAGGCACGGGCTGAAGGTATTCGCGTGGCCGACCCGTTTGCCGACGACGTGGAAATGGGCGCGCTGATCAATCGCGCGCAGTATCAGCGGGTGCTGGGGCATATCAGGCGTGGTGTTGAAGACGGCGCGCGGTTGCTGTGCGGTGGTGAACGGCCGGCGGATCTGGCCAAGGGTTTCTTCATTCGGCCGACGGTGTTTACCGATGTGCCGTTGGACAGTGCGTTGTGGAACGAAGAGATCTTTGGACCGGTGCTGTGTGTACGCCGCTTTACCACTGAAGAAGAAGCCATCGCCCTGGCCAACGACAGCGACTTCGGCCTGGTGGCCAGTGTGGTCAGCCGCAACCCTGAAGCCACCGAGCGTGTCGCCAATGCGTTGCAAGCCGGGCTGGTGTGGATCAACGCGCCGCAGGTGATCTTCCCGCAGACGGCGTGGGGCGGTTACAAGCAGAGCAGCATCGGCCGCGAGCTGGGGCCGTGGGGGTTGGCGGCATTCCAGGAGATCAAGCACGTGATTAAATCCATCTAACGACACACATCCCATGTGAGAGCTGGCTTGCCTGCGATAGCGGTGTGTCAATCAACGCTGTATCAACTGACAGATCGCCATCGCAGGCAAGCCAGCTCCCACAAAAGCCAGTTTCCACAGTGGATCGCCGTTGTGTCAGTCAGCCGCTTCACCCCGCAGCATTACGCTCGGCATATTCGCTGACGTCGTGTTGCAAACATTATTTGTCTCACGCCAAACATAGAAACGCCCTACAGAGCTTTCTATTGGTACGAGCGTTCCGTTAAGCTTTTGCCCTTGTCGCGCGCTGTCACAGTGCCAAGGCTTACCGGATGGAATGGATGCTAAACAGTAATTCGCTCAGAAAGCTCGATATGCAGGACTTGATGGTGTTCATCGCCGTCTACGACCAGAGCAGCGTTACCGAGGTGTCCGAAACGCTGTTCGTCAGCCAGTCCACCGTGAGCTACAGCCTGAAGAAACTGCGCACCAGTTTCGAGGACGAGCTGTTTATCAACACGCGGGCGGGCATGCGGCCGACGTACAAGGCCACCACCATGTATGGCCATGTGCAGAAGATCCTCGAAAGCATCAACCTGTGCCACGCCGGGGGCCAGGCCTTCGACCCGACGCAAAAAGCCGTGACCTTCAACGTGTGTGCCCCGGAATACTTCGAGCAATTGATCCTGCCGCGCCTGCTGAAAAACTTCGACCGCGCCGACCTGCCGGTGATCGTCAACGTGCAAAAGCTGGAAAGTGACATCCCCGCCGATGACCTGCGCGAAGGCCGCCTCGACCTGGTGATCTGCTTCGGCCCGCACTTTCACCGCGCCCACAAAGACTTCAAGACCCAGATGCTGCTCGAAGATGATTTGGTGTGTGTGTTCGACCAACGTTCGGCGCCCCGGGAGCCGGCGTTCAGCCTGCAATCCTTTGTGGAGCGCCGCCACGTGTTCCCGACGCCCTGGACCTCCAGCACCAACATGATTGACGGCTGGCTCGCGCGCCAGGCCCACAAGCGCCAAGTGGTGGCGCGGGCCAACAGCTACGGCGCGGCACTGAAGATGATCACCGGCACCGACTTCGTCGTCACCCTGCCCCGCCGCGTGCAGAAGCTGCTGGCGCCACCGCCGGTATTCGGCCATTGCGAAGCGCCCAACGGCTTACCAGGGTTCACCCTGGACATGCAGTGGAACGAAACCAGTGAACAGGACAGCGCCAATACCTGGTTTCGCGAGCAAGTCGTAAAAGTCTGCGCCGAACAAGGGTTGCTGTAACCCTTAACCGATGGCGACTTTGCTGTAGGAATCGCGATCAATGTCCAGCAGCTCGACACTCAGTTGCAGCTGTACGCCTTCGGGCCAATCGCCCAGGTCTTGCAGCGCCGCCAACAGGCTTTCGGAGAGCTGTTTCTTGACCTGGGGCGAGCGCCCGCTGAGCAACGATAGTTTCACCGCAATAAAGCCACGGGAACTCAGGGAGGTGCCGACCTGGAAGCTCTCGACCTTCACGGCGCGGCTCTTGATGTCGAACTCGGAACCGAACTGCCCGGATGCCATCAGCACGTTGTTGAGCCGCAACAGGGTTTTCTCAACCGCCAGGTCTGGCAAGTTGGCGGTGTATTCCAGGTGCAGGTGCGGCATGAAAAGCTCCGAGTACGTGTAGGAAAAGAGTCATAGGTATAACACGCGGCCGAAATGAACCGGGCCGTTTTGTCGGTGAAACTTCGGTCAGGCGCCTGCGCGAGCAGTCCCGCTTGGACGCGTTGCCTCAGGATTTGGCGGCCAGCACCGGCAGCAGGTCGCGCTCGCTCATGAACGCTTCCAGCCGCGAGCGCATCCAGCGTTCCGCTGGGTCGGTGTCCACGTGGCTGAGCCAGACCATCGACAGGTCCAGGGTCGGGGTTTCAAACGGAAACGGCTCGCAGAACAGGTTGCCGCTGGCGGCCATGGCCTGGGCGGTGTAGTCGGGCAGGCTGGCGATCATGTCGGTGCCAGCGAGCAAGGCCGGCAGCGCGCTGTACTGCGGCACCGACAGCACTACATGGCGCTTGCGGCCGATCTCGGCCAGCCATTCATCGGCGAACCCGGACACGTTGGCGGTGTGGGACACCAGCACATGGGGGCGTGCGCAATATTCGTCGAGGGTCAGCGGAGTGTCTGAAGCGTCAGCGCGCAGCAAGCTGGGGCGGATATGCCGCAGCAACTTGCGCTTGGCATTGGCCGGCAGGCCACGCGTTTGGGTGATGCCGACGGTGATATCGCCCGAGGCCAGCAGGTCCGGGATTCGCCAGTAGTCGACGTGCTGCACCACAAACACCACCAGCGGTGCTTCCTGGCGCAAGGCCCGCAGCAACGGCGGCAGCAGGCCGAACTCGACGTCGTCGGACAGGCCGATGCGGAAGGTCATGGTGCTTTGGGTGGGGTCAAAATCGTGGGTCAGGCTCAAGGCCGACGAGAGGGAGTCCAGGGCCGGCGACAGGTGCTGGATGATCTCCTCGGCGCGCGCGGTGGGTTCCATGCGATGGCCGACGCGAATGAACAGCGGGTCGTTGAACAGCGTACGCAGGCGGTTGAGGGCCGAGCTGATGGTGGGTTGGCCGAGAAACAGCTTCTCGGCCACGCGTGTCACATTGCGCTCCAGCATCAGTGCTTCGAAGACCACCATCAGGTTGATGTCGGCCTTGCGTAGTTCATTGCGATTCATCGGCGCCTGCCCCTTTCCCCAAGACAAGCCGCAGTTTAGAAAGCCCGGGGGCCTGCGTCTATGTGCGCACTGTTCATCCGCAGGCTTTGGGACTATAAATCAGCTTTCCAGGGTCGCAGGAACACCACCGTGCTGGTCATTTTCGCCATGAGCGCCCTCTTTAGCGGGGTGTTGCTCTGGGCCATCAAGTTCATCGAAAACCCGACTGCCAGGACACTGCTGCGGGTATTTGTCGGCCTGTGCCTGGCGGCCATCGTGGCTTACCTGGTGCTGGCTTCCGGGTTCCCCACTTCATTGCTGGTGTGAGTCGCCTCCTGCCCCTGACGCAAGCGCAATGCCGCCAGCGCCGCCACCACCAACACCAGTGCAATCACCTTCAAGCCGTTCATCGCGTTACCGGTGCTCATTTCAATCGCGCCCATCACCGACGGCCCGACAAACCCGCCCAACAGCCCGCACGCGTTGACGAACCCCAGACCGCCCGCCAACGCGACGCCCTTGAGGCGTGACGCCGGGTACAGGAACACGATCGACTGCACCACAAAGAACATCACCGCCGACAGGCAAAAGCCCAGCAAACTGAACACCGGCCCCGACACCGACGCAATGCCCAGCCCCAGCGCCATGGTCAGCAGCCCGGTCACCAGCAGCCGCCGGCAACGCCCGGGCGTCGTGGCAAAACGCGGAATCAGCACGGCGCCCAGTGCCGCCGCCATCCACGGCAGCGACGTCAGCAGGCCGACGCTCATGGTGCTCAGCTCCCCGTATTTGCTGATGATGCTCGGCAGGAAAAAGATCACGGTGTAGATGGTGATCTGATGGCAAAAATACACAAAGATCGCCAACAGGATTTGTGGGGTCAGCCAGTTTTTCAACGAGTGCCCACCCTCGCCCGCGCCCTCTTCGGTTTCCTGGGCGATACGCTGCTCGATGCCCCGCGCTTCTTCGGCCGACAGCCACGACGCCTTGCTCGGGCGATCCGGCAACTTGCACCACACCACCCAGGCAAACGCCACGGCCGGCAAGCCTTCGAGCAGGAACATCCACTGCCAGCCATGCCAGCCGAGCAGGCCGTCCATGCGCATCAAGGCCGCGCCCACCGGGCCGCCGATGATGTTGGCAAAGCACACGCCCAACAGAAAATAACCGGTGGCCCGCGCCCGTTGTTCACGGTTGAACCAGTACGTCAGATAGAGCATGACGCCCGGAAACAACCCGGCCTCGGCGATGCCCAGCAACAGGCGCAGCACGTAGAACGAGGTCTCGCCCTGCACAAAGGCCATGGCCGCCGAGATCAGGCCCCAGGTCACCATGATGCGGGCGATCCAGAACCGCGCGCCGACCTTGTGCATGATCAGGTTGCTGGGGATTTCCGACAGCGCATAGGTGAGGAAAAACAACCCGGCGCCCAGCCCGTAGGCCGCGGCGGAAATGCCCAGGTCGACGTCCAGGTGATGCTTGGCCAGGGCGATGTTGGTGCGGTCCAGGAAGCTCAAGATGTAGGCGATGATCAGCAAGGGCATCAGCTTGGCGAACATCAGTTTATTCAGCGCCTGCGGTTCGCGGGCCCGGGTGACGGTTGTCATCGGCAGTTCCTCTTGGCGCCCCGCCAGCCGAGCTGGGGGGCGCATCAGTGTTGTTCTAGGGTTGGAGTTGCACAGCCATGGCCTGGGGGCGATGGGAAAACAGTTGCAGCAGCGCGCCGCCGAGGGCGCAGCCGGCCATCACGAAGAAGCACACGGTGTAGCCGTGCAGCGTGGTCCAGCCGCCGCCCATGGCAATCAGGCTGCCCATCAGCACCGGCGCCAGGCCGCCGCCGATGAACATCGCGGTGGTGATGATGCCGTTGGCGGTGGAGGTCGCCGACGGCTCGGCCGAGTCACAGGCCACCGCGTAGTAGATCGGCCACACCGCATTGGCCACCAGGCCGAACAGCAGTTGCACGACGATGATCAGCGTCAGGGTGTTGGCGAAGTAGAACGCGCCGACACTCGCCGCCATCCACAGCCCGCAGATGATCAGGGTGGTGCGTCGGCCGATGATGTCCGACAGAGACGGCCACACCAGTTGCCCGAGGATGCCGGTGAGGGTGAACACCACGCTCATCCCCGCCGACTCCGCGAGGGACAACCCGGCGATGTTGTAGAGATAGGCCGGCAGCACGATGTTGACGCCCATGTACACCACTTGGGTGAGCATCGTATTGCCGGCCGTGAGGGCGATATTGCGGTTGCGCAAGGTGGCGACAAAGGTGCGCCAAGCCTCGCCTTTTACCGCGCTGGGCGGTGCGTTGTCGGGCGGGGTCATGCCTTTGGCGGCAATGTCGACATACAGTGCGGTGATGCGCTCGGCTGTGGAGTAGCGCGCCCAGAAGATCATCAGCGGCAGCGCCACCACAAAGGCGAAGAAGAACACGTAGCGCCAGTTGTCTTCGCCGAACACGGTGATGACAAAGCTGGCGACGATGCCGCTGAGCATCGCCCCGATCGGATAACCGGTGTGGTGCGCGCCCAAGGCAAAGCCGCGACGCTCCACCGGCCACCACTCGGCGGTGTTGCTCACGCCCACCGGCTCGCCCCAGCCCGCGCCGAGGTTGACGCCGACGCGCAGGGCAATAAAGGTGGCCAGGTTGCCGCTCAGTGCCTTGAAGCCCGACAGGAACGAGATCGCGGTGTAACCCAGCACCAGCGGCACCTGGAAGCGCGCGCGTTTCCAGCCGCCACCGTAACGGTCGCTCCACATGGAGCCGGGGATATCCAGCAGCGCCAGGGCCAGCATGACCACCGTGGCCACGGTGCCCCACTGGTCGGCGGACAGATCGAAATGCTTGGAGATGGTCGGCCCCAGGCGCAACACGATCTCACGGTCATAGGCGTTGAGGATCCAGATCATCCAACAGACCAGCAGCGACACCCAGGAATGCCGGTGAATGCTGCGCAGCGACGCTTTTTTGATAGTTGCCATGGGCCTCTCCAGGCGCGCAAGGGCGCGCACTGACACAAGGTTGCGAAGGAATTTGCCTTGTCACACACACGCGCTAGCTGGCGAAACGTCGCTCGGCTATTCCTTGCACGCCCAACCCGGTAATGGCGAACAGCGCGCCGCGCTGCTGGCCGTCTGCCGGGAAACGCGGCAGCGGCGGCTTGGCCATCGAGGTCACAAACAGGGTGTCCAGGTTCGGCCCGCCGAAGGTCAGGCTGGTGACCTTTTTCACCGGCATCTGGATGATGCGGTCGACGTGGCCGTCGGGGGTGTAGCGCACCAGTTTTCCGGCGTAGACCAGCGCCTGCCACAGGCACCCTTCGGCGTCGACGGTGCAGCCGTCGGCGGCGCCACCTCCGGAGGTGTCGACCTTGGCAAAGGTGCGGCGGTTGCTCACGCCTCCTGTGGCGAGGTCGTAGTCATAGGCCCAGATCTCGCCGGACCAGGTGTCACAGAAGTAGAAGGTTTCGCCCGACGGGCTCCAGCACGGGCCGTTGGACACGATGATGCCTTCGTCCAGGGTGTGCAGGCTCAGGTCGGCGTCCAGCCGGTAGAGCTTGGCGCTGGCGCTGTCTTCGAGGGTGTCCATGGAGCCGAAGACAAAGCGGCCCTGGCGATCGACCTTGCCATCGTTGAGGCGGTTGTTCGGCAGGTGCGGTTCCGGGTCGATGACAAGGTTGAGTTCACCGCTCTTGAGGTCGAGGGTGTGCACGCCGTTTTGCAGGGCGACAATCGCCGAGTCGCCGTTGTGGCGCAGGGCCATGGAGCCGATTTTCTGGCCCACGTCCCAGGCGCGCAGTTCACGACCGTCATCAGTACAGCGCAGGACCCGGCCGTCGGCGCTGTCGATCCAGTACAGCCGTTGTTGTTCGACGTCCCACACCGGGCCTTCGCCCAGGGTGGTCTTGATGTCGACGAGCACTTCGATACGCATGGTGATCCCCTTATTGTTGTTGTGCGGGATGCAGGCCGTGCTCCACCACGGCCTCGTTGTTTGCAGCGTCAGGCTTAGAAATTGACCTGGTCACGCCCCTTGAGCCCGAGGATTTCCCGCGCTTCATCCGGCGTGGCCACGCGATGGCCGAGGGCTTCGATCACCGTGCGGATGCGCCGTACCTGGTCGGCGTTGGAGGCCGCCAATTTGCCCGGGCCGTCCCACAGCGAATCCTCCAGACCGACCCGCGCGTTACTGCCCATGGACAGGCCCATGGTCGCCAGCGGAATTTGCCCACGCCCGGCACCGAGGATCGACCACACGTAGTCGTCACCAAACAAGCGGTCGGCGGTGCGCCGCATGTGCGCCAGGTCTTCCGGGTGCCCACCGATGCCACCGCGCAAACCGAACACCGACTGGATGAACAGCGGCGGCTTGAGCAGGCCGCGCTCCAGGAAATGCGCGGCGGTGTAGAGGTGGCCGATGTCGTAGCACTCGATCTCGAAACGGGTGCGGTTCTCGGCGCAGGAATTGAGGATGTGGGTGATGTCGCGGAAGGTGTTGCGGAAGATCCGGTCGTCACTGTCTTCGAGGTACGGGCGCTCCCAGTCGTGCTTGAAGTCAGTGAAGCGGTTGAGCATTTCATACAGGCCGAAGTTCATCGAGCCCATGTTCAACGAGGCCAGTTCCGGCTTGAACTGCATCACCGGCTGCAGGCGCTCTTCCACGCCCATGGTCGGTGCGCCGCCGGTGGTGATGTTGATCACCACGTCGCTGGCAGCCTTGATCTGCGGCAGGAATTCGGCGAACAGCGCCGGGTCCTGGCTGGGGCGGCCATCGTTGGGGTCACGGGCATGCAGGTGGATAATCGCGGCGCCGGCTTCGGCGGCACCGATGGCGGCGTCGGCAATTTCCTGCGCGGTGATCGGCAAGTGCGGCGACATCGACGGCGTATGAATCGCACCGGTAACGGCGCAGGTAATGATGACAGGACGATTTTTGGACATGACGAATCTCCGACTTTTATTCTTATGAAGAAAAATCCTGGGTGCAGCGCGCAGTGTTCTTCCGTGGCTTACAGGTACTCGACGTTCCCGTCGACGCTGATCGCCTGGCCGGTCACGTTGCGTGCGGCGGGCGAACAGAGAAACAAGGCCATGGCCGCGACGTCTTCGGCGGTGACCATGCGCTTGAGCGAGATCTTGTTGAGGTATTCCTGGCGCATCTGGGCTTCGGGCACGCCGACCTGCTCGGCACGGGCGCGGATCACGCCGTCCATGCGCGGGCCTTCGACGATGCCGGGCAGCAAGGCGTTGACGCGGATATCGCTCTCGCCCAACTCCGAGGCCAGGGATTTCATCAGGCCGACGATGGCCCATTTGGTCGCCGCATACGGCGTGCGCCACGCGTAACCCAAGCGCCCGGCCACCGAGGCGATGTGCAGCAAGTGGCCGTGGGACGATTCCTTGAGCATCGGCACCGCGTGGTGGGCAAAGCGGTATTGCGCCGTAAGGTTGATGTTGATGGTGGCTTGCCAGTCGGCGTCGCTGATCGCATCGATCCCGCCGGTAGGCCCGGCGATCCCGGCGTTGTTCACCAGCACATCGAGGCCGCCGAACTGTTCGTGCTGCACCTTGAACACCGCCTCGATTTGCGCGGCATCGCTGACATCGGCGCGGGTGGCGACGGTGCCAGGGTGCTTGTCGCGAAACGCGGCCAGGGCCGACTCGCTCACGTCACACACATGCACCTTGGCGCCTGCTTCCAGGTACGCCGCCGCCAGCACTTCACCGATGCCGGCAGCCCCGCCGGAAATCAACACACGTAACCCGGGATAGGGCTGCAACCGTTGTAAGACACTCATGCACGTTTACCTCCTGAAGCAGACGACCGCGTACGGTCGTTCTTGACGAGCAGGCGCGCCAGGGAATCGGCGGCCTGCATGATGTCATCGGTCACCGCCGCGCGAGCGCCGGCGCCATCGCGGGCGGCCAGGGCTTCGACGATGCGCGTGTGCGCCTCCATCGAGCGTTGCAGGTGAGCTTTATCGGGGGCGACCAGGGCAAAACACGGGCCCATGTGCAGCCAGAAGTTTTCCACGGCAGCCATGGTCAACTCGGCCTGGGCCACGGCGTAGATGCGCCGGTGAAACGCGAAGTTGGTCCACAGGTAGCGCGACACGTCGACTTCATCGGCGGCGTGCTGCATCTGCTGGCAGAGGTCGGTGATTTCGTCGAGGTCAGCTTTTTGCAGGCGCAGCACGGCCTTTTCAGCAAGCAAACCTTCGAGGGCAACCCGGGTATCACGGATTTCACGCAGACGTTCGACGGTCATCAGTCGTACACGCAGACGGGAGGTTTCGGTGACTTCAAAGGCGTTTTCGGCGCTGAGGCGCTGCAGGGCTTCGCGCACCGGCATGGGGCTGGAACCGAGGGCTTCGGCGAGGCCGCGGATGGTGAGTTTCTGGCCAGGCTGGAAGCGACCGCTCATCAGCGCTTCACGGATCTGGCGGTAGACCTGGTCTTGCAGGGTATCGCGGGATACCTGGCGCAAGGTGGGCAGGAGGAGCGGACCATCAGTCATGAGTCAAACCTGTGTTGTCGTTCTTATGGCTTCAATATGTGATCACAAATCAAATATGTCAAATAGTTTCCCGATCCGATTTCTGCTCGATTGACGGACGCAGGGCCGCTGACTCTAATGACCCCTCAACCACGCAAGGAGCGCTCAACCATGAAATTCGCCTACACCATCATCTACGTGCCGGACGTTGCGGCCTCGTTGGAATTCTTCGAAAAAGCCTTCGGGTTCAGTCGCCGTTTCCTGCATGAATCAGGCACGTATGGCGAGCTGGCAACAGGGGCTACGACCCTGTCGTTTGCTGCCCATGAACTGGGTGAAATGAATTTCGAGGGCGGGCATGTACAGGCACACGCTTCGCGCCAGCCGTTGGGGATGGAGGTGGGATTTGTGACCGAGGATGTGTTGGCTGCGCACGCCAACGCGCTTGCGCAGGGCGCAGTAGAGCTGTCGGCGCCGACGACTAAACCCTGGGGGCAGGTGGTGTCGTATGTGCGTTGCCCGGATGGGACGCTGGTGGAGTTGTGTACGCCGATCCTGAACTGAGCGCAGGACAATGTGGGAGCGGGCTTGCTCGCGAATGCGGTGTGTCAGTCAGCCTATTTGCCACTGATACACCGCATTCGCGAGCAAGCCCGCTCCCACATTTCTAACCGAGTACTCCCGGGATATCAGGGTTTGAGCGGGAACTCCTGGTCGCGCTCCGACAGCTCTGTGCCGTCGTCCGGATGCTTCCAGGTCTGCGGTTTTTCTTCCTCGTGGCGCCGGGGTTGTTCACGCTCCGGCTCATCCTTTCGCTTGCGTTCGTCAGCCATTGTCACCTCCCATCCGTAAGATTTGGTCACACCTTTCAGCATAGAACAGGGCCATCATTTTGGACGGCCTTGGCGATTGATAGCCTGTGCGCATCAATACATCCAAATAACTCACTTATCATTTCTAAATGTGTCAGCCACTATCCGCGGTCTTAAGCGAAACAAGCACTTTAAAAAGAACGCTGGAGACACAAAACCATGACTAGCCCTTCCCGGCCCGACTCTGCCCGCTCGAAAGTTGGTGCGGTTTTCCGCGTGACTTCCGGCAACTTCCTCGAACAGTTCGACTTCTTTCTGTTCGGTTTCTACGCCACCTACATCGCCGCTGCGTTCTTCCCCGCTGCCAATGAGTTTGCGTCATTAATGATGACCTTCGCCGTGTTCGGCGCGGGCTTCCTGATGCGACCGCTGGGCGCGATTGTCCTGGGTGCCTATATCGATGACGTGGGTCGCCGCAAAGGCCTGATCGTCACCCTGTCCATCATGGCCAGCGGCACGCTGCTGATCGTGCTGGTGCCGGGTTACCACAGCATTGGCCTGTGGGCCCCGGCGCTGGTGCTGCTGGGCCGTCTGCTGCAGGGCTTCTCGGCCGGCGCGGAGCTGGGCGGTGTCTCGGTGTACCTGGCTGAAATGGCTACTCCGGGCCGCAAGGGTTTCTACACCAGCTGGCAATCGGGCAGCCAACAGATCTCCATCGTGGTCGCCGCCGCACTGGGCTATGGCCTGAACGTGTGGATGGAACCGGCCGTCGTTGCCGATTGGGGCTGGCGCATTCCGTTCGCCATCGGCTGCGTGATCATCCCGTTCATCTTCATCCTGCGCCGCAACCTGCAAGAGACCGAAGAGTTCGCCAACCGTAAGCATCGCCCGACCATGCGCGAAGTGCTGGCCACCCTGGCGAAGAACTGGACCGTGGTCATCGGCGGCATGCTGATGGTGGCCATGACCACCACCGCGTTCTACCTGATCACCGTGTACGCACCGACCTTCGGCAAGACCGTGCTGCAACTGAGCACCTCCGACGCGCTGCTGGTGACCTTGCTGGTGGCGGTGTCGAACTTTGTCTGGCTGCCCATCGGCGGCACCCTGAGCGACCGTTTTGGCCGCAAGCCGGTGCTGCTCGCCATGACCGCCCTGACCGTGATCACCGCTTACCCGGCGCTGTCGTTCGTGGTCAACGCACCGAGCTTCGCCCACATGCTGGAAACCCTGTTGTGGTTCTCGTTCCTGTACGGCATGTACAACGGCGCCATGATTCCGGCCCTGACCGAAATCATGCCGGTTGAAGTGCGCGTAGCCGGCTTCTCCCTGGCCTACAGCCTGGCGACCGCAATCTTCGGCGGCTTCACCCCGGCGATCTCCACCTGGTTCATCCACATCACCGAAGACAAGGCCTCCCCTGCCTATTGGATGATGTTTGCCGCCCTGTGCGCGCTGTGCTCGACCCTCGCGCTGTACCGCCGCGCCAACGCCCGTGGGCAGGTGATGCAGGAGGCGGTGTGATGCGCCCGCTGCTCAAGACCCTGACAGCCCTGGCCCTCGGCGCGTTCGCGCTGACGGCCCAGGCCGAACAGCTCAAAGTGATGACCTCGGGGGGCTTCACCGCCGCCTACAAATTGCTCGGCCCGCAGTATGCCCAGCAAAGCGGCGATACCCTGGACACCATCCTCGGCCCATCGATGGGCAAGGCGCCGGAAGCGATTCCCAACCGCCTGGCCCGTGGCGAACACGCCGACGTGGTGATCATGGTCGGCTACGCCCTGGATGAGCTGATCAAACAGGGCAAGGTCGACAAGGCCTCCCGCGTTGAACTGGCAGACTCGCGCATCGGTTTGGTGGTGAAGGCCGGCGCGGCCAAGCCGGCGATCGGCACCGACGCCGAGCTCAAGGCCGTGCTGAGCCAGGCCAAGTCCGTGGCGTATTCGGACAGCGCCAGCGGCGTGTATGTGGAAAAGGAGCTGTTCAAGAAGCTCGGCATGCCGGCCAAGGGCACCATGATCGAACGCCTCCCGGTGGCCGAACAGGTCGCCAAGGGTGACTACGAAGTGGGCTTGCAACAGGTGGCGGAATTGTTGCCGGTGCCGGGCGTGACCTACGTCGGCAAGATCCCGGAAGACGTGCAATCGGTAACGCGCTTTGCGGCGGGCATTCCGGTCAACGCTGAACACCCGGCCCAGGCCAAGGCGCTGCTGCAGTTCCTGGCGTCGCCCCAGGCGCAACCGGTGGTGCAATCCACCGGCCTGGACTCGGTGTCACACTGACCGAAACGGCATCTCACGCACCAACCGTTCCAACTCCAGCGCCGCTGGCGGCAATGTCCGCCCGCGGCGTTTTATCAAGCCCACATTGCGCATCACCTGGGGTTCTACCAGCGGCACGCTGACCAGAATCGGGTGTGTGCCCGCCGGCATCGCAATTGACGGCACCATCGCCACACCCAACCCCGCCTCCACCAGCCCGATCATCGTGGTCACGTGGTGCGTCTCGCAGATACTCGGTTTTTTCACCCGCACGCCGCGCAAGGCCTGATCCAGCAAGAAGCGGTTGCCGGAGGTTTTGTCGACGGTGATGTAGTCGTGCTCATAGGCTTCGGCCCAGGTCACGCTGTCGCGCTCGGCCAGGGGGTGATCGCGACGACAGGCCAGTACGTAGCGCTCCTGCAGCAGCAATTCGAACTCCACTTCATCGGCCAGGCTGCCGCTGAAACTCACGCCGAAATCCGCCTCGCCACTCTCCACCGCATTGCACACTTCGCCAGCACTGGCATCCAGCACCCGCAGGCGAATTTTCGGATAGAGCTTGTGGAATTCGGAGATCACGTGGGGCATGAAGTAATACGCGGTCGACGGCACGCAGGCGATGGTGACGTTGCCCATGCGCGTGGAGGCGACGTTGCTGATGCCCATCAGGGCCACGTCGAGGTCATCGAGCATGCGCTCCACCTGGGGCAGGAAGGCACGACCGACCATGGTCAGGCTGACCCGCCGCGTGGTGCGCTCGAACAACTTCACGTCGAGGGCCGACTCCAGCTTCTCGATACGCCGGCTCAGCGCAGGCTGCGAGATGCGGATGGCCTCGGCGGCGCCGCGGAAACTGCCCTTGTCTACCACGGCGCGGAAGGCTTGGAGGTCGTTGAGGTCGAAGTTGATGATCACGAGGAAGGGCCAGTGAGGTCGATTTGGGGGACATTATCGTACGAATGCGTCAGCGTCAGGCCACGTGCATTTAAAAAATCGGGTGATCTGCGTAGTCTCGTGCCGAATTCTTTCGACAGAGTGATCAATGTCCAGCGCCTCCCCTAACAAAAAAAACCTGCGTCTATGGCGACTCGGCGCCGCCCTCGTGGGCCTCCCTTGCCTGGCGGCACTCGGCTTCTTCGCCTGGCAAAGCTTCTACCCCGTGAGCGCGGCAGCTGGCTGGAGTGTCCAGGTGGTCCACCGGGACGTGGAGAAAGCCGCCTCGCTGATGCCGTTGCCGGACGGTTCGCTGATGGTCAGCCAGGAGCTTGCCAAGGGCAAAGGCAGCATCGTACGTATCCACAGAGATGGCGCACGGGATGTGGTGGTGGCCAACCTTTCCAAGCCCGATGGCATGTTCGCGACCCGTGGCGGCTGGGTGTTCAGCCAGGAATCCGGCGGTTTGCCCGTCAGCTTTTTCAAGGACGGCGTGGTGACTGAGCTCTTCAAGGGTGAAAACGTGCAAGGGCTCTGGGATGAAGGCGACGACCTTTACGCCATCGAAGACCGCAAGCCCACCGGCCGCCTGCTGCGCTATCGCTGGAGCGATCAGTCGTTGAGCGTGCTGCGCGACCAGGTGCAGGAAGGCGAGTCCATCGTGCGTTGCGCCGACGGGCGAATGCTCTACACGGAAAAGAAAAAAGGCGTGGTGCGCGAGCTGAGCGCCGATGGCAGCGACCCGGTGGTGCTGGCAGGCCTGAACAAGCCGACGTTCTTGATGTGCGATGAGCGCGGGCTGTGGGTCAACGAAGACTCGACGCACCGGGCACGGTTGTTGTTGGTAGACCCACAGGGCAAACAGCAGACCATTCTGTCGTTTTTGAAAGCGCCGCAGTCGATTGTGCCGACGGGGCGTGGCACCTACCTGCTGGCTGAAGGCGGCAGGAATCGGGTGCTGGAGTTGGTGCCGCAGGGGCGTACTGTCACCCCCTGAAACCTGGCAAGTTGCGCCCTCAGGCGGTATTAAGCGCGGCGGCCCTATCAAACGTACGGATAGGGCTTCAGCCGCGTCGTCGACGCAAGAAACAACACGTCATAAATATCAACGACTTATCCTCTCTTCTCGCGTGCAAATACCCTCCCTGCAGCAATACTCAGATCTTCTAAATGCCTCCTCGCTTGCAAGAGTCCCACTACGGGACTAGGATCTGCCTATGAGAATTATCGCGATCAGCCAGCTCAAAACCTTCTGGCAGAAGCACCCGGATTCGGAACAATCGCTGCTGGCCTGGCTGGACGAAGCCAAAAATGCCCACTGGGCAACGCCCGCAGACATCAAGGAACAATTTCGTAACGCCAGCATTCTCAAGAGCCGACGGGTCGTCTTCAACATCAAAGGCAACGATTACCGGCTCGTGGTTGCCGTGGCATACCGCTACGGTGCGCTCTATATCAAGTTCGTCGGTACGCATCAGCAGTACGACAAGATTGACGCAGATACCGTTGAAACGGAGTAACCCATGAATATCCGACCTATCCACACTGAACAGGACTACAGGGACGCACTGAAGTCTGTTTCCCCCCTGTTCGACAATGAACCGGAGCCCGGCACGCCGGAGGGTGATTATTTCGACGTAATGATCACCTTGATCGAGGCCTATGAAGCCAAGCACTTTCCCGTAGACCTGCCCAACCCGGTAGATGCCATTCGCTTCAGGATGGAACAATCCGGGCTCTCGGCCGCCGACCTAGTGCCTGCCATAGGCCGTCAGAATCGAGTGTATGAAGTGCTGAACGGGAAACGAGCACTGACCTTGCCGATGATCTGGAAGCTGCACGCCATGTTCGGTATTCCGGCAGAAAGTCTGATCAAACCGATGAAACAGGCTTGAACACAGGGGCGGGTTGATCACCCGTCCAGACACGAAAAAGCCTGCCCAGTTTCACGCTCGGCAGGCTTTGTTTTTTGGGGTTGCGTCACTGACAGCTGAAATGCGGTCGGGCTACTGAGTCCAAGCGTGACGATCACCAAAGAACGCCTGGGCGTTACTGTCGAGCGTCTCCAGGTGATACCCGCCTTCCTGCACGATCACACAGGGCAATCCCAGGCCACGGATGCACGCCCCCAGCCGCGCAAACCCTTCGCGCGTGACCGCGACTTTGCTTTGCGGGTCCAGCTCGTAGATGTCGAAGCCCAGGGACAACACCAGCACGTCCGCCGAAAAGTCTTTGACCGCCGCCAGGGCCTGTTCGAGTTTTTCGAAGAACAGCGCCTCACTGGCGCCGTGGGGCATGGGCAGGTTGAGGTTGAAGCCCTCGCCCGCTGCGTTTCCGCGTTCTTCGGCGAAGCCGGCGACGCCGGGGTAGAAGTTGGTGGGGTCACCGTGGATCGAGACGTACAGCACGTCATCGCGCTCGTAGAAGATTTCCTGGATGCCCTGGCCGTGGTGCATGTCGGTGTCGAGCACGGCGACGCGTTGGAACCCTCCACGCAAGACCTGGGCGGCGACGGCCGCGTTGTTGAGATAGCAGAAACCACCCGCCGCATCGAACCGTGCGTGGTGGCCCGGAGGCCGGCACAGGGCGTAAGCAGCCGGCGCGCCATCGAGGATGGCCTTGGCTGCTGCGACGGCGCTCTGGGCCGACCAATAGGCCGAGCGCCAGGTGAGTTCGCCAATCGGGCAACTGCCATCCGCCAGGTAACGCGCCGCCTGGGCGAGGATGCCGCGCAGGGCGTTGGGCTCGCGTACAAAGATGTTGGACATGACTTCATCGCCCCAGTCCTCGGGGATTTCCTTCCAGCGTTGATGGGCTTCTTGCAGGAAGGCCAGGTACGGCGCGCCGTGCACGGCGAGCAGTGGGTCAAGGCCATGGTCCTGGGGTTGCTGGATGTCGAACCCCAGGGTCTGTGCAGCCAGCAGCAGGTTGCGTGCGCGCTCGGGGACTTCCTGGGGCGTGCGCATCTGGCCACGGGAGTAGTAGCTGCGCGGGTGGTGCAGGAGTTGTTCGGGGTGGAAAAAGGTACGCATGGGATTCTCCTGATGAACACATTTGTGCGGGTGAACACCGGACCTGTGGGAGCTGGCTTGCCTGCGATAGCGGTGAATCAGGCGATAAATCATTGCCTGACAGAACGCCATCGCAGGCAAGCCAGCTCCCACATTTAGATCGTCTTCAGCCTTGCACAAATGTGTCGTTAATTAGCTGGAACCGCTCGTTTGAGCACGGCATTGAGCAGCACATCGGTGCCCTGGCGCACGTCTTCGGGCAGTACGTCTTCGGCCTCGTTGTGGCTCAGGCCGCCGACACATGGGATGAAGACCATCGCGGTCGGGCAGTACCGGGCCAGGTGAATGGCATCGTGGCCGGCACCACTGACAATGCGCTGCTGGCTGTAGCCCAAGGCATCTACCGAGGACTGCACACAGGCTACGCAGTCCGCGTCGAACGGCGTGGCCGGACTGATCCAGTGGGGACTGATGGTGACGCTCAGGCCACGTTTTTCAGCGATGGCCTGCAGGCGCGCACGCACTTGCTGTTCCATGGCATCGATTTCGGCGTCACGGTGATGACGCAGGTCGACGGTGAAATTCAGCAACCCGGGAATCGTGTTACGCGATGACTTGGCAATGCTCAGCTCGCCCACGGTGGTCAGGCCTTCGGGGGCAAAATCCGCCGCCAGGTTTTCCAGGGCCTGGATCATTTTCGCGGCGCCGTACAGCGCGTCCTTGCGCAGTGGCATCGGGGTGGTGCCGGCATGGGCCGCCATGCCTTCGACCCGCACGTCGAGCCAGCGAATCGCCTGGCCGCCGGTGACCACGCCGATGCTCTTGGCGTTGTCTTCCAGGATCGGGCCTTGCTCAATATGGGCTTCGAAATACGCGTCCACCGCGCCACCCAACGGGCGCTCACCGTTGTAGCCGGTACTGCGCAATGCCTCTGCCACGCTGATGCCGTCGACATCCGCCGTGGCCAGGGCCTTGTCCAGTGCCAAGGTGCCAGTGAACACCGCCGAGCCGAGCATGGCCGGGGTAAAGCGCGCGCCCTCTTCGTTGGTCCACACCGCGATTTCCAGCGGCTTGCGGGTCTGGATGCCGTGGTCGTCGAGGCTGCGGATCACTTCCAGGCCGGCCAGCACACCGTAGACGCCGTCGAAGCGCCCGCCTTCCGGTTGCGTGTCGAGGTGGCTGCCCATCATGACCGGCGCGGCGTCCTTGTCGGTGCCGGCACGCCGGGCGAACAGGTTGCCGATGGCATCCACGCTCAACGTCAGCCCTGCGGCTTTACACCAGTGGCTGAACAGCTCACGGCCGGCCTGGTCTTCGGCACTCAGGGCCAGGCGGCAACTGCCACCACGGGCGGTGGCGCCGATCTCGGCCATGGCCATCAGGCTGGCCCACAGGCGCTCGCCATTAATCTTCAACATTCGCAAATCTCCCTCAAACACTGTGTGCCATTTCATGACGGTGAGCGGTGGCGTGACGGCGCGACAACGCCAGTACGCACACCAGCGAAACCGCCGCGATCACGCTGTAGAACACTGCCATCGGCCACCATTGGCCCTGGTACTCGTGGGCCAGCCAGGTGCCGATCAACGGCGTCAAGCCACCCGCCAGCGCACCGCACACCTGATAGGCCAGGGAGATCGCGGTGTAGCGCACGCGAGTTTCGAACAGGCCGCTGACAAAACCGGCAATCACGGCATAAAACGAGGCCATGCACACCACCGCCAGGGCGATGCCGAGGATGATCAACGGGGCCTGCCCGCTGCTGACCAGCACGAACATCGGGTAAGGCGAAGCCATTGCCAGCACGGTCATGGCGCAGAGGAAGCGCGTGGCGCCGACCTTTTCGGCCACCCAGGCGGCCAGGGGCTGGATGCAGAACTGGATGATCGCGACGAAGAACAAGCACTCCAGAATCAGCGAGCGCGGTAGGCCCAGTTGCTGAGTGCTGTAGGCAATCATGAAGGTGTTGGTGAAATACACGCCGGCGATGCCCAGGGTGTTGGCGCCAATGCACAGCAACAGCGGGCGCCAAGCGGTGCGCAGCACTTCAATGACGGGGGCCTGGTCTTTCTTGATCGCCCGCGCTTTTTCAGCCTGGGCTTTGTCTTCGAGAAACTCGGGGGATTCGTTCACCCCCAGGCGAATCGCCAGGCCTACAATCAGCAACAGGGCGCTGGCCAGGAACGGCACACGCCAGCCCCAACTCAGCAGGTCTTCTTCCGGCAAACGGGTGACCGCACTGAACGCCAGCAACGACAGGATCAAACCGGCCGGGCTACCCAATTGGGCGAAGGAGGCAAAGAAGTTTCGACGGCCTTTCGGCGCGTGCTCACCGGCCATCAGCACTGCACCGCCCCACTCTCCGCCCACGGCAATCCCTTGCACCACGCGCAGCAGAATCAGCATCACCGGCGCCGCAACGCCGATTTGCGCGTAGGTCGGCAGCAGGCCGATACACACGGTGACCACGCCCATCATCACCAGGGTGATCACCAGGGATTTCTTGCGCCCGATACGGTCGCCGATGTGGCCGAACACAATGCCGCCCAAGGGCCGTGCAAAGAAGCCCACGGCGAAGGTACCGAAGGCGGCCATGGTGCTGAACAGCTTGTCGTCGGAGGGGAAAAACAGTTGGCCGAACACCAGCGCGGCGGCAGTGGCGTAGATGTAAAAGTCGTACCACTCGATCATGGTGCCGATAAAAGCGGCGGCCGCAGCACGGCGGGGCTGTGGCGAAGCGGAAGGCTTCATGGGGCGGGCTCCTTTGGTTATTTTTTTGGCAGGAGAAAGTCAAACGGGCGCGCTCTGATGGCGCTTGTTGAGGGTGATTTATCGTCGCCGGGCTATGATTAGTCAATTTTCTATTTATTATTCAAATTATAAATCCTGCTTATTATCGAGCCGCGCCATGCCCGAACCTCGCCGCGATATTCACCCGCTGCTCAACGACCGCCTGGACTGGAACCTGCTGCGCACCTTCCGCGTGATCGGCCAGGAACTGAGCATCAGCCGCGCCGCCGCCCGCCTGCACTTGACGCAACCGGCCATCAGCCAGGCCCTCAAGCGCCTGGAAGAACAACTCGACTGCGAGCTCATCGCCCGCCGTGGCCCGCGCTTTGTGCTGACCGACGCCGGTGAACAGATCTTTGTCATTGCCGGCGAGATGTACGGCCAGGTGTCGCAGATGAGCAACGCCCTGCAAAAACCCGGCGATGAGGTACTCGGCAAAGTGCGCTTGCTGATGATCAGCCGCATCGAGTCGGACACCTTCGACGACTTCCTTGCCGACTTTCACCGCGAGCATCCCCGGGTCGACCTGGAAGTGGAGGTGATGCGCAGCTCGGACATCGTCGCCGCCCTCCTCGAAAAAACCGCGACCCTGGGCCTGAGCCTTAATCGCCGGCCACAGCCGCGCCTGGAACAGCACCTGTTCTTGCGTCAGCGCTATGCGTTTTTCTGCGGACGACACCATCCGTTGTTTGGGCGCAGCGGCCTGGCGGAGGGGGATTTGCAGTCGGAGAACTTCGTGAGTTTTACCAGCGACCAGATTGGCGGGATGTTGTCGCCCTTGACGATCTTCCGCGACCAGCAGGGCTTCAGCGGGCGGATCGTGGCGTCGTCGTCCAGCCTTGAAGAGGTGCGCCGGTTGGTGATCGCCGGGTTCGGCCTGGGTTGCCTGCCGATCCATGTGGTGGCCGAGGATGAGAAGAACGGGTTGCTGTGGCGGCTACCGCCGGATGAGGGGATCGCGGATGTGGATATTCATCTGCTGTGGAACCGGGAGCAGAAGATGAGTCGGGCCGAAGGCGTATTTATCGAGCGTCTCACGGCTCGATTGGCGTCGTGAGCGGACTTGCCCCGCGCGGCGACATCCTGCTGAGCTGATACACCGCAGCGGCGTGTCAGGCGTATTGTTTTTGCCTGATGTACCGCGGCGCGGGGCGAGCCCGCTCACTACAAATACGCGACATGCCCCATAATTGGCGGGGTTTGCAAGTCGGGTGGCGGCCTGCTGCTAGTGTGGAAAGCGCGTCTATCGAACATCCTTCGTTCACTGGTTATTTCCTATGAAGAGGTGTTCCATGTCCAAGTTCTGGTTTATCACTGGCAGTTCCCGTGGCCTTGGCCGCGCTATTACCGAAGCGGCCCTGCGCGCCGGCAACCGTGTGGTGGCGACGGCGCGCAATCCCCGTCAATTGGATGACCTGGTCGCTGAATACGGCGATGCGGTTTTGCCCCTGCAGCTGGATGTGACGGACAACACGCAGGTGGTGAAAGTCGTCGCGGCTGCGGTGGCGCATTTTGGCCGGCTGGATGTGGTGGTCAACAACGCGGGTTACGGGGACTTGGCGTCGGTTGAGGATGTGACGCTGGAAGACTTCACGGCGCAGATCAACACTAACTTCTACGGTGTGGTGCACGTGAGCAAGGCCGTGGTTCCGGTGCTGCGAGCCCAGGGCAGCGGGCATATCTTCCAGGTATCGTCCCTCGGCGGGCGTATCGGCATGGCCGGTTTGGCGGCTTACCAGAGTGCAAAATGGGCCGTGGGCGGGTTCTCGACGGTGTTGGCGCAAGAGGTGACCCCGCTCGGGGTGCAAGTGACGGTGCTGGAACCGGGTGGCATGCGCACCGACTGGTCGGGCTCGTCCATGACCATCCCCCCGATCAGCGCGCCCTATCAGCAAAGCGTCGGCGTGCTGGTCGAGTTGCTGAATTCCCCTGGTATCTTGCCGACCGGCCCGGCTCGGGTTGCCGAGATCGTACTGGAGTTGGCCCTGAACAAAGAGGCGCCGCTGCGCCTGTTGATTGGCAGTGACGCGGTGCAATACGCAGCGCGGGCAGCGGAAGAGCTGGCGGCTTCCGACAAGAAATGGCATGACCTCAGTGTGTCGGCCTCTGATTGATTTGCTCGACTGAAAAGGTGGCCCATGCCTGATGCACGCCAATCCCGTTTCAACATCCCGGATGTTTTCTGGCAAGCCCTGAAAACCATCGGGCTGGAGCCTTCGGCGGTGTTGCGTCAGGCACGGCTGCCGGTGACGCTCAACCTTCACGAGCGGCGCGACCGTCGTCAGGTAACGACGCCCGAGTTTTTCCGTTTGTGGGAGGCCATCGGCACGCTCAATCCGGACCCGGCGGCCGGCATCTTGCTGGTCACCCAGCTGGACAGTGCAACATTGCCCCCTGCGAGTTTTGCCGCCTTCATTGCCCGCGACTTTCGGGATGGCCTGCACCGCCTCGCCCGCTTCAAGCAACTGTGCACCCCCGAACGGGTGCACGTGACCGAAGAAGGCAGCACCTGCGCCGTCACCCTCGACTGGTTGCGCACTCAGGCGCACCCGCCGACGTTGTTTATCGATGCCGCCTTTGCCACGTTCGTCGAACTGGGCCGGCGCGGTTCCAGGGTGCACATCATCCCGCATCATGTTGAATTGGCCCGACCGGAATGTGGCAACACCGTCCTGGCCGATTTTTTTGGTTGCCCGGTGCGTTTCGGCGCCGAGCGTAATGCCTTGGTGTTTGACGCTGCTGACTTGAACCGGCCCTTCCCCGGGCACAACCCGGAACTGCTCGACATACTCAACCCGGTCCTGACCGCCGCATTGGCCGAAGCGACGGCATTGCCCACGATCAGCCATCAGGTCAAGGGCGCGCTCAAGCGCATTCTCGCCAGCGGTCGCCCGGAGATGGTCGAGGTGGCGCGGGACATGGGCATGAGCGAGCGCACGTTGCAGCGGCGTATCACCGAGGAAGGCACCAGCTTTCGCCAATTGATGCTGGAAACCCGCCAGGAGATAGTGCGCCATCTGTTGGCAGAACCGACGATCGAGATAGAGGAAATCGCCGGCTTGCTCGGTTACGAAGACACCAATTCGTTTTATCGCGCCTTTCGTACCTGGGAAGGCACGACACCCGCGCGCTGGCGCGCCTCGCAGGGCACCACCCACTGAGTTCACGCGGGCAATGTGTTCTCGACACTGCGAGCCATGCGCTGCAGCGCTTCGAACGGGTTGCGCCCGATCAGCATGAAGCCGTGGGTAGCACTGGCCCAATACACCACGTTCATCCCCCGCCGCTGCTCGGTAGCGATGGGTTGCGCGCCCTTGCGGACAGCGGTGATGCACAGCGCCAGTGGGCCGTGAAGTGGGTCCAGGTAGGTCAGCTGGCCGATCAATGCGCCGTCATAGTCGAGGATTTGCGCACGCCGGAATTCGGCGCCGGGCAGGTTCACGGCCTCAGGCGACAACGGCAGGCCCAATTGCGCGCCGACCGAACTCAGTTGCGCCACGTGGGAGGCGGGGTCGGCGCTGAGGTTCTCCAGGGTCTGGGGGGTGTACAAGGCCATGTATTCGGCGACCGACGCCCGCCAGCCCTGGCCGGGTTCCGGGCGAGGCCAACGCATGAACAGGCGGTCGGTAATCACCCCGGCCACGGCAAAACCGGCGGCCATGGCCAGGAAGCGGCGCCGGCTCAAGGCGGGGGCTTGCGCCGAGGGTTGCGATTTGAGCATCGCCTGCAAACGCTCGGTGGGTGCCTGGTCGAGCAGTGAGTCGAAGGCAGCCTTGAAGGGTAGATCAGCCACCTGCAATGCCTCCAGGCGCGTAGCCAGGGCGGGATCAACGCTGAGCCGATCGGTGATGAGCTGGTGCTGCCGGGCATCCAGTTCGCCATCCAGGTAAGCCACCAACAGTTCGTCGGAAGGTGCGTCAGTCAGGGTCATCGCCGTTCTCCACGGGTCTTGTCCGGTTGGGCTTGTGAAGGGGCGGTTTCAGCCAGCTTCGCCCGTGCGGCCGCCAATCGGCTCATGACGGTTCCCACCGGGATATGCAGCACCTCGGCAATCTCCTTGTATGAAAGCCCTTCCACATACGCCAGAAAAACCGTTTCGCGCTGGGCTTCGGGCAGCCCGTTCACACGCTTGATGACTTGGGCGGCGAGTACCTGTTCCTGGGCCAGGCTTTCGCCGTCGAAGGACAATTCCTGCTCCGCATCCACGAAGCCCTGCCCCTGGCGCACCCGCTGCGCGCGCACTTCGTTGAGCCAGATCGAATGCATGATCGCCAGCAGCCAGCGATCCAGTCGCGTGCCGGCGGCAAACTGCCCGGCACGTTCCAACGCCCGCACACAGGTGGCCTGCACCAAGTCTTCGGCCAGGTGCTTTTGCCGCGACAACACCAGCCCGTATCGCCATAAACGCGGCAATAACTGGCCCAGCTCGCGACGAAACTCAGCCTCTGGGGTGATGGCAGCCCCCTGTGTGTTCATTCACGGTTTTATGCCTCGGGCGCATGGGCGATCGCGTCAGCCAGGTCTTCATATTCTTCGCAGGTGGTGCTGCACAAGGCTTTGATCTTCACCAACTGCTCCTGCGCCAGGTCGATGCGGCCCTTGATCACGTAGGCCTCACCCAGGTACTCGCGGACTTGGGCATAGTTGGGGTCGAGTTCCACGGACTTCAGGTAATAGCCGATGCCTTCGTCGGTGCGCCCCAGCTTGCGGGTGGCGTAGCCGCGATAGTTGAGGGCCTTGGCGGTGTTCGGGTCTTGCAGGGTATCGAGCAGTGCCAGGGCTTCGTCGTAACGCCCATCCTTGGCCAGGCGGTAGGCGTAATCAGTGCGGTCGGCGTCCGACGTGGCCTTGCTGGTTTGCAGCACGCACTTGCCGGTCTTGGTGTCCCAGACCTGGCCTTTGGGGCAATTGGGCTTGGGCGGCGCGGATTCGTCACCCGATGCACGGGCCTGGCCTGCGAGCAAGGCGGCAGTCAGGCAAGCACCGAAGAACAGTGCGGTACGGTAGCCAACGGCGTGTTCGTGGCGGTTTTTCATGGTTTTCATGCTCCGTAACGATGGGGAGGTACAGCGGCCAACATCACTTTTCAAACGCATTGCGTGAACCGGGCAGCATGCGACGCAACGTGTTGTCGCCCATCACATAGTGGTGCCAGAGGGCAGCCACGGCATGCACACCCGCCAACAGGATGATCGCCCAGGCTACCGTGTCGTGCAGGCCGCCCAGCGTCCCGCGCCAGGCATGATCGACCACAAAAGGCGCCGGGATGGAAAACGTGCCGAAAAAGGTGAACGGTTCCCCCTGGGCCCAACGGAACATAAAACCCAAACCGATCTGTGCCAGCAGCAACAGGTACAGGCAACCATGCGCCATTTTCGCCAGCACGTTAAGGGCGGGGTGACTGTCGGCCTTTGGGCGACTGCCGCCGGACAGGCGCCAGACAATCCGCGCAGCGATCAACACCGCCATGGCGATCCCCAAGGAGATGTGCACCGACTGCAGGCCTTTGCGCAGTGGTGTGCCCTTCTCCAGGTTTTCCCAGATATGTGCGCTGGCAAACATGAAGATCACCACGGCGGCGGTGAGCCAATGGAAGGTGCGGGTGAGGCGGTCGTAGCGGTCGACATGGAGGCTCATGGGCGTTTCCTGGGTGGTCTGTGGGGTGAACACCGCAGTGAGGAAGGTTATTCGGTGAGGCTGTGATTTTTTATGCTGTTGATTCGGTGTGAGTTGGGCACTCGGAAACGCAAAAGCCCCGCAGCCGGCTCAGCTACGGGGCTTTTGCGTTTTGTTAACGTTCCTTATTGGCTTGGGAGAGCACCGAGGCTGCAAGGGTTTTGGTGTCTTCGCTGTAGTCATCGCTGCCCAACACTTTTGCGGCTGTTTCCTCCAGCTCTGCACCGGTCTGCTTGCCGGTGTTCTTCTGGGCCAGCGCTGACGCGGCAAGGCTTTTGGCAGTGGCCGTAGCGCCTGGGTTGTTAAGCGTTTGTGCGGCCAACGTCGCGACTTTGTCGGAGGTTTTCTTGGTGTTCTTGCTCATGATGCAATTCCTTTGCAGTGGGATGCGCCCGATCTGGCGCGCTAGCACAACGTAATAAGTTGCCGTCGTTATCGCAATCCGCCTCCTGTAGGCAAGGTTTTTAAAATGGCGCGAAAGTGACATCTGTGGCGTGGGACTCATCGATTGCACTGATGATTACTATCGAACGGGTCGCCTGCTCAATCATCAAGACCGGTTTATATAATCGCCCCCTGACTCCCTTCCCCCGCCTGGCTTCAGGCGACATTCATCTTGGAACCCAACACCATGCCAAGCGCGACACAGGCCCCACGCGGCCGTCCCGAACATAATCAACAAAGCGTCAAACAGCAGTGGCTGGCGATTCTCTCCGTGGCCGTGGGCGCCTTTGCCCTGGTGACCAGCGAGTTCCTGCCGGTGGGCGTGCTCAACGACGTGGCCGCGGACCTGGGCATCAGTGCCGGGCATGCCGGTCTGATGGTCACCCTGCCCGGCATCATGGCCGCGCTCGCAGCGCCGTTGCTGTCGGTCATCATTGGCGCCATGGACCGCCGCTACCTGCTGATCAGCCTGACGCTGATCATGATCATCGCCAACACCGTCGTGGCCTTTGCCAGCGATTTCAGCCTGTTGCTATTCGGCCGCGTATTGCTGGGCATCAGTATCGGTGGGTTCTGGGCCACCGCCATTGCGCTAAGTGGCCGTTTGGCTCCCAAGGGCGTGGGTGTAGCGAAGGCCACGTCGATCATCATGATGGGCGTGACACTCGCCACTGTTCTGGGTGTGCCCGTTGGTACCTGGCTCAGCGGCTTGATGGGCTGGCGCATGACGTTCCTGGTCACCGCATTGCTGGGTGTACCGGTGGTGCTGGCGCAGGTGTTCCTGCTGCCTCAGCTCAAGCCGGAGAAGGCCATTCTTGTCAGTGACCTGCCTGCCTTGTTCATCAATCCACGGGCTCGTGTGGGTTTGATCGCGGTCTTGATGATTGGCCTGGCGCACTTTGCTGCGTACACCTATGTGGCACCGTTCTTTAAAAACAGCTCCGGCTTTGATGGCCCGACCATTGGCTCGCTGTTGTTGATGTTTGGTGTGGCAGGCGTGGCGGGTAACGTTTTCGCCGGCTTTGCCGCCAATCGCAGCGTGCGCTACACCCTGTTGCTGGTTGCGCTGATGATCGGCACCAGCACTGCGCTGTTCCCCTACTTCGCCACCGGCCTGACGGGCGCGACGATGCTGATCGCACTCTGGGGCTTCGCCTTCGGCGCCTTCCCGGCCTGTGCCAGCATCTGGATGTTTGTCGTGGCGCCTAAGGACGTCGAACGCGGCATGCCGCTGTTTGTCGCCCTGTTCCAGGTGATCATTGCCTTGGGCTCGTTCTTCGGCGGGCGGATCGTTGACCAGATGGGCAGCTCAGTGCTGTTGAGCTTGGCCACGGCGCTGGTGGGCTGTGGGTTTGTCACGGTGTTGGTGCTGGGGCGTAAGGTGAGCAATAGCTTGGCGGCGCAACCCGCTTGACCGCGTGATTGAAACGAAAAAAGCCCCTGTCACGTCTCGGTGACAGGGGCTTTTTTGTGGGCGGCGAAAGCCATCATTCGTGACTAGGCGGCTGAAAGGAAGCTGCGTGTGGTTGATGTGGCAGCTTTGCATTCGGGCTACAGGCTGGCGGCAGCCCGCTGAACGGAGTCATCTGCGAGCAGAGGTCAAGCAGGTTATTGAGGAAAGGAACAGATAGGAAAATCTGACGCGCAGTTTGCCGAAGCCTGTGGCTGAAGTATGTGTCTATCAAGCGGCTAACTATTCCGTGCACGTCTTCGCCTGGCGCTGAACGTCCCTCCCAATGGTTATCAGGCTTGGCCAGCTGAGCCGATACATACGTGCGCTAAAGGCGATCCGCAATTGTTGGGTCGATCAAGAACTCATGCCTGGATGATGGTGAGGAAGGCAGTCCTTTGCTGGGCTGCGCTCTCAGACGGGATATCGATAGTGCCCTGGAAAATACGCTGATTAGCCAGAGGTGGAATCGCTCTATGTCGCTAAAGCGCCAAGTCGGCGCTCTATGACTGAGCAAGATTTGTGTCACCCCCATCACCGTCAGCGTTGTCGGGGGATGTGGGGTAATCCGGTTTTCGACCGCCCAAAACAAAACCCCATCTGCTTTCGCAAATGGGGTTTCGGAATTTAATCTTGACGATGACCTACTCTCACATGGGGA
>NZ_JANUEA010000017.1:0-5226 GCF_024810135.1 Pseudomonas sp. BIGb0164
GCCTTTTCAGGTCAGCAAATTGCTTGGGTGTTATATGGTCAAGCCTCACGGGCAATTAGTATTGGTTAGCTCAACGCCTCACAGCGCTTACACACCCAACCTATCAACGTCGTAGTCTTCGACGGCCCTTCAGGGAACTCAAGGTTCCAGTGAGATCTCATCTTGAGGCTAGTTTCCCGCTTAGATGCTTTCAGCGGTTATCTATTCCGAACATAGCTACCCGGCAATGCCACTGGCGTGACAACCGGAACACCAGAGGTTCGTCCACTCCGGTCCTCTCGTACTAGGAGCAGCCCCTCTCAAATCTCAAACGTCCACGGCAGATAGGGACCGAACTGTCTCACGACGTTCTAAACCCAGCTCGCGTACCACTTTAAATGGCGAACAGCCATACCCTTGGGACCGGCTTCAGCCCCAGGATGTGATGAGCCGACATCGAGGTGCCAAACACCGCCGTCGATATGAACTCTTGGGCGGTATCAGCCTGTTATCCCCGGAGTACCTTTTATCCGTTGAGCGATGGCCCTTCCATACAGAACCACCGGATCACTAAGACCTACTTTCGTACCTGCTCGACGTGTCTGTCTCGCAGTCAAGCGCGCTTTTGCCTTTATACTCTACGACCGATTTCCGACCGGTCTGAGCGCACCTTCGTACTCCTCCGTTACTCTTTAGGAGGAGACCGCCCCAGTCAAACTACCCACCATACACTGTCCTCGATCCGGATAACGGACCTGAGTTAGAACCTCAAAGTTGCCAGGGTGGTATTTCAAGGATGGCTCCACGCAGACTGGCGTCCACGCTTCAAAGCCTCCCACCTATCCTACACAAGCAAATTCAAAGTCCAGTGCAAAGCTATAGTAAAGGTTCACGGGGTCTTTCCGTCTAGCCGCGGATACACTGCATCTTCACAGCGATTTCAATTTCACTGAGTCTCGGGTGGAGACAGCGCCGCCATCGTTACGCCATTCGTGCAGGTCGGAACTTACCCGACAAGGAATTTCGCTACCTTAGGACCGTTATAGTTACGGCCGCCGTTTACCGGGGCTTCGATCAAGAGCTTCGCGTTAGCTAACCCCATCAATTAACCTTCCGGCACCGGGCAGGCGTCACACCCTATACGTCCACTTTCGTGTTTGCAGAGTGCTGTGTTTTTAATAAACAGTCGCAGCGGCCTGGTATCTTCGACCGGCATGGGCTTACGGAGCAAGTCCTTCACCCTCACCGGCGCACCTTCTCCCGAAGTTACGGTGCCATTTTGCCTAGTTCCTTCACCCGAGTTCTCTCAAGCGCCTTGGTATTCTCTACCCAACCACCTGTGTCGGTTTGGGGTACGGTTCCTGGTTACCTGAAGCTTAGAAGCTTTTCTTGGAAGCATGGCATCAACCACTTCGCTAACTAAAAGTTAGCTCGTCATCAGCTCTCGGCCTTAAGATCCCGGATTTACCTAAGATCTCAGCCTACCACCTTAAACTTGGACAACCAACGCCAAGCTGGCCTAGCCTTCTCCGTCCCTCCATCGCAATAACCAGAAGTACAGGAATATTAACCTGTTTTCCATCGACTACGCTTTTCAGCCTCGCCTTAGGGACCGACTAACCCTGCGTCGATTAACGTTGCGCAGGAAACCTTGGTCTTTCGGCGTGGGTGTTTTTCACACCCATTGTCGTTACTCATGTCAGCATTCGCACTTCTGATACCTCCAGCAAGCTTCTCAACTCACCTTCACAGGCTTACAGAACGCTCCTCTACCGCATCACTTACGTGATACCCGTAGCTTCGGTGTATGGTTTGAGCCCCGTTACATCTTCCGCGCAGGCCGACTCGACTAGTGAGCTATTACGCTTTCTTTAAAGGGTGGCTGCTTCTAAGCCAACCTCCT
The DNA here is from genome assembly GCF_024810135.1 of Pseudomonas sp. BIGb0164. NCBI lineage: Bacteria > Pseudomonadati > Pseudomonadota > Gammaproteobacteria > Pseudomonadales > Pseudomonadaceae > Pseudomonas > Pseudomonas sp. BIGb0164. Next base: position 1,883 of record NZ_JANUEA010000017.1, read on the forward strand.
AGCTGTCTAAGCCTTCCCACATCGTTTCCCACTTAACCATAACTTTGGGACCTTAGCTGACGGTCTGGGTTGTTTCCCTTTTCACGACGGACGTTAGCACCCGCCGTGTGTCTCCCATGCTCGGCACTTGTAGGTATTCGGAGTTTGCATCGGTTTGGTAAGTCGGGATGACCCCCTAGCCGAAACAGTGCTCTACCCCCTACAGTGATACATGAGGCGCTACCTAAATAGCTTTCGAGGAGAACCAGCTATCTCCGAGCTTGATTAGCCTTTCACTCCGATCCACAGGTCATCCGCTAACTTTTCAACGGTAGTCGGTTCGGTCCTCCAGTTAGTGTTACCCAACCTTCAACCTGCCCATGGATAGATCGCCCGGTTTCGGGTCTATTCCCAGCGACTAGACGCCCTATTAAGACTCGCTTTCGCTACGCCTCCCCTATTCGGTTAAGCTCGCCACTGAAAATAAGTCGCTGACCCATTATACAAAAGGTACGCAGTCACAGAACAAAGTCTGCTCCCACTGCTTGTACGCATACGGTTTCAGGATCTATTTCACTCCCCTCTCCGGGGTTCTTTTCGCCTTTCCCTCACGGTACTAGTTCACTATCGGTCAGTCAGTAGTATTTAGCCTTGGAGGATGGTCCCCCCATATTCAGACAAAGTTTCTCGTGCTCCGTCCTACTCGATTTCATGACTAAGAGATTTTCGCGTACAGGGCTATCACCCACTATGGCCGCACTTTCCAGAGCGTTCCGCTAATCTCAAAGCCACTTAAGGGCTAGTCCCCGTTCGCTCGCCACTACTAAGGGAATCTCGGTTGATTTCTTTTCCTCAGGGTACTTAGATGTTTCAGTTCCCCTGGTTCGCTTCTTGCACCTATGTATTCAGTACAAGATAACCATCTTATGATGGCTGGGTTCCCCCATTCAGACATCTCCGGATCAAAGTCTGTTTGCCGACTCCCCGAAGCTTTTCGCAGGCTACCACGTCTTTCATCGCCTCTGACTGCCAAGGCATCCACCGTATGCGCTTCTTCACTTGACCATATAACCCCAAGCAATCTGGTTATACTGTGAAGACGACATTCGCCGAAAATTCGAATTTCTCAACTAAGAGAACTCACAAATTTTACCTTAGCCTGATCCGTTACCAGTGAAAGTAACGTTCAGTCTATCTTTCTATCACATACCCAAATTTTTAAAGAACGATCTAATCAAAGACTAGAAATCAACATTCACCATCAACCTGATGGAATGCTCATTTCTAAGCTTTAAAACTTTCAGAAGCAGTAGTGGTGGAGCCAAGCGGGATCGAACCGCTGACCTCCTGCGTGCAAGGCAGGCGCTCTCCCAGCTGAGCTATGGCCCCGTATTTCTACAGGCGTTTCCCACACAAAATTGGTGGGTCTGGGCAGATTCGAACTGCCGACCTCACCCTTATCAGGGGTGCGCTCTAACCAACTGAGCTACAGACCCAATTTCGGGCTGCTTCTTATCGTCTTCTTCAATGAATCAAGCAATTCGTGTGGGAACTTATGGAGCAGCTGATGTCGTCGATTAAGGAGGTGATCCAGCCGCAGGTTCCCCTACGGCTACCTTGTTACGACTTCACCCCAGTCATGAATCACACCGTGGTAACCGTCCTCCCGAAGGTTAGACTAGCTACTTCTGGTGCAACCCACTCCCATGGTGTGACGGGCGGTGTGTACAAGGCCCGGGAACGTATTCACCGCGACATTCTGATTCGCGATTACTAGCGATTCCGACTTCACGCAGTCGAGTTGCAGACTGCGATCCGGACTACGATCGGTTTTATGGGATTAGCTCCACCTCGCGGCTTGGCAACCCTCTGTACCGACCATTGTAGCACGTGTGTAGCCCAGGCCGTAAGGGCCATGATGACTTGACGTCATCCCCACCTTCCTCCGGTTTGTCACCGGCAGTCTCCTTAGAGTGCCCACCATAACGTGCTGGTAACTAAGGACAAGGGTTGCGCTCGTTACGGGACTTAACCCAACATCTCACGACACGAGCTGACGACAGCCATGCAGCACCTGTCTCAATGTTCCCGAAGGCACCAATCCATCTCTGGAAAGTTCATTGGATGTCAAGGCCTGGTAAGGTTCTTCGCGTTGCTTCGAATTAAACCACATGCTCCACCGCTTGTGCGGGCCCCCGTCAATTCATTTGAGTTTTAACCTTGCGGCCGTACTCCCCAGGCGGTCAACTTAATGCGTTAGCTGCGCCACTAAAAGCTCAAGGCTTCCAACGGCTAGTTGACATCGTTTACGGCGTGGACTACCAGGGTATCTAATCCTGTTTGCTCCCCACGCTTTCGCACCTCAGTGTCAGTATCAGTCCAGGTGGTCGCCTTCGCCACTGGTGTTCCTTCCTATATCTACGCATTTCACCGCTACACAGGAAATTCCACCACCCTCTACCATACTCTAGTCAGTCAGTTTTGAATGCAGTTCCCAGGTTGAGCCCGGGGATTTCACATCCAACTTAACAAACCACCTACGCGCGCTTTACGCCCAGTAATTCCGATTAACGCTTGCACCCTCTGTATTACCGCGGCTGCTGGCACAGAGTTAGCCGGTGCTTATTCTGTCGGTAACGTCAAAACAGTTACGTATTAGGCAACTGCCCTTCCTCCCAACTTAAAGTGCTTTACAATCCGAAGACCTTCTTCACACACGCGGCATGGCTGGATCAGGCTTTCGCCCATTGTCCAATATTCCCCACTGCTGCCTCCCGTAGGAGTCTGGACCGTGTCTCAGTTCCAGTGTGACTGATCATCCTCTCAGACCAGTTACGGATCGTCGCCTTGGTGAGCCATTACCTCACCAACTAGCTAATCCGACCTAGGCTCATCTGATAGCGCAAGGCCCGAAGGTCCCCTGCTTTCTCCCGTAGGACGTATGCGGTATTAGCGTCCGTTTCCGGACGTTATCCCCCACTACCAGGCAGATTCCTAGGCATTACTCACCCGTCCGCCGCTCTCAAGAGAAGCAAGCTTCTCTCTACCGCTCGACTTGCATGTGTTAGGCCTGCCGCCAGCGTTCAATCTGAGCCATGATCAAACTCTTCAGTTCAAACATCTTTGGGTTTTTAAGAAACCCTAAACTTGGCTCAGCAATCGTTGGTTACATCTTTGATTTCTCGCGGAGTAACTTGTGATGCTGATAATCTTGTTGACTATCAGTCTGACTCCACAAGCACCCACACGAATTGCTTGATTCAGTTGTTAAAGAGCGGTTGGTTAAGAGCTTTCGTCTCAACCGAGGCGCGCATTCTACAGCAGCCTCATTTGCTGTCAAGTGATTATTTTCAGAAGTTTTTGAA